>JBPOFU010000012.1:0-53298 GCA_051252075.1 Oceanococcus sp.
GTCATATACCGTGCCCGCAGCAGGACCGACTGCCTTGGTCCAAGGAATGACGATCTGGTGGTATTCCTGTACACGCCACAATTGATCGCGCTTGTCATAGATATCGGCAACTACGGCAGTCCAGCTGTCTTCGTCGACATAGAAAGTACGGCGTTTGTAGATGTGGCTGGTGCCGTCTTTGACGCTGCTATCCAGCACCCAAACACGATGCTTTTCATAACGCGTTACGTCCGGGTTCAGGTGACCAATAGCAGTAATGTCATCGTAAGATTTACTGCTATCCGCCAAGCCAAAGGCGTTGTAAGGAACAAAAATTTCCTTTTTACCCACCAATTTCCAATCGTAACGATCAGTGGCACCGTTAAACATATCCAATTGGTCATTGGTACGCAGGCCATCTGCACCCGTACCCGGATTGTCATAGGCCACGTTCGGTGCACGACGGGTGCGACGTTGACCTGGGTTATACAACCACGCACGACGCGGCTCTTTCACTTGGTCCATAGTTTCATGCACCAATAAGACTTGACCCGCTTGACGTGGCGGCGCGGTGGTTACTTGCAAGAAGTAAATAATGACGTTTTCCAAGTCTGCGGTTTCAATGCCGTCTTGACTGTAGGAGAACATCACATCTTCACGCAGCTTGTAGGGCGTGAAAGAACCATTGGTCTGAACCGCTAACTGGGTGTTGTAACGGGTAACCCCAATGCTGCGGTAGCGTGTTTTATGGTTCCAAATGACTTCTTTGCCGGTTTGTGGAATCGGAAACGGGATGCCCGTTACCGCATTAACCAGGCTCTCACCTTCATTGGCTAATTCCGCATTCAAGGCATTTTGTTTGGTTGCGGCATAGATCGCATCAGGCGCCAATACATTGCGACGCGTGGGGTAGACCGGCATTTTAAACGTGTCTGGATATTGCTTGAACATGGCCTTATGGCCTTCCGTCAGCATATCGGCGTATTCAGACATATTCTGCGATGTAATGGTGAACAACGGTTTGTCGGTACCGCCGAACTCTGCGTAGGAAGCAGGATTCCGCCCCTTTTCAGGTCCGAGATCCGATTTCATTCCGCCCGTCCAAGCAGGAATCGAACCATCCGCATTGGCGCCCATCTCTCCGCCCAAAGGCATGAGATCGTTACCCAAGCGATCCGCTTCAGCTGCCGGTACTTTGGCATGTGCTGCAAAATTCAAAGTGCTACCTGCCACAATAACAATGGCAGTCGCCAGCCCAATTCTGGATCTGGTCATAAGGTGTCTCCTGTTCACATTTTATCGCCGAAAAGTCTCAGCATAAGACAAGACTAAATTAAAGTGCAGCGCTTTTCAGCCTACGCCTAAAAATCGTCGTTGCTATACCCTAAACGATCCAGAATGCCATCGAGTTCCTCGAAAGAATGAAACTTGATGTTCATCTGCCCGCGCCCGTGCGCATCGCCGTGCAATTCCACGCGGTTTCCCAATAGTTCCGTGAGCTTTTTTGCTAATCGCTGCCATTCGGCATCATCTCCATGATGCTCGGGCACGGTGCCGCGCTGGCGTAATTTTGCTTCCAAAGTGCGCACCGACCAAGAGCGGCCTACACTCAATGCCGCCCATTTCGCCTGATCACTGGGCGGCAATGTTGCCAGCGCACGCGCATGCCCCATGCTCAGCTCGCCGACATTCACCTGCTGCTGCACGGAATCGCATAAATTCAATAAACGCAGAAAATTAGTGACGTATACGCGCGATTTTCCGATGCGATCGGCTGCCGCAGCATGGGTCAAGGACAAACGCGCCGACAGTTCTTTCAGGCCATGCGCAGTTTCCATGGCGGTTAACGATTCGCGCTGCAAATTCTCTATCAGCCCTAAAACAACCGCTTCTTCATCGTCAACATCATCACGCACTATGGCGGGAATCTCATGCCAGCCGGCACGCTGCGCGGCCCTCCAGCGGCGCTCACCGGCCACCAACTCGTAGCCACCCTCCACGCTGCGCACCACGATAGGCTGTATCAAACCGGCCGAACGTATGGATTCTGCAAGGTTATCTAAGGCTTCTGCGTCAAAGATGCGGCGCATTTGCGCCTTACCCGGACGGATCAACTCAACCGGCACCCGCAGCACTTGACTGCCGACGCCGCTAAGCTGGTCTTCGGTGTAAATTTCCGTCCCCATTAATGAAGACCGAGCAAGCACTGCGGGAATACGGGATAATTCATGTTCTCAATTATGCGTGATAGCGGCACTGTGGAAAAACACTACCTAAATATCTTGCAAGACATCGGCGAAGATCCGCAGCGCGAAGGCTTGCGTGATACGCCCAAGCGCGCGGCCAAGGCCATGCAATTCTTAACCAGTGGATATCAGCAGACGCTCGAAGAGCTGGTGAACGATGCCATCTTTGAATCCGAAATGGATGAGATGGTTATCGTGCGAGATATAGAATTGTACTCCCTGTGCGAGCATCACCTACTGCCCTTTACTGGACGTTGCCATGTTGCCTATTTGCCACGTGGGAAAGTGATTGGCCTGTCCAAAATACCGCGCATCGTCGATATGTATGCGCGGCGCCTGCAAATCCAGGAAGGTCTAACCCGCGATATCGCCTTAGCCATAGAGAAAGTGACGGGAGCCAAGGGTGTCGGCGTGGTGATTGAATCACGTCACATGTGCATGATGATGCGTGGCGTGGAAAAGCAAAATTCCAGCATGATGACCTCGATGATGCTGGGCGCATTTCGTGAAGATTCACGCACTCGCGCAGAATTTCTCAACTTACTGAACTGCGGCCAAACCCGTTAGCCGTAAACCAACTGCGGTAACCACGTCGCCAGTTGCGGACATAGGGCCAATAAACCCAACATCCCAAGTTGAATGGCAATAAAGGGAACCACACCTCGGTAGATCTGTGCCGTACTCACCTCTGGCGGCGCAACGCCGCGTAGATAAAACAGCGCAAAGCCAAAGGGCGGGGTCAAAAACGAGGTTTGCAAATTCAGCGCCAACATAACGCCCAACCACACGGGGTCTAGCCCCAGTTGTAGCAAGACAGGCCCCACGATGGGCACCACCACAAAGGTGATCTCGATAAAGTCGAGTATGAAACCGAGTAAAAACATCAACAACATGACGCAAACCATGGCACCAAATGCGCCACCAGGCAGTTGCGTCAGCAGTTGATGAACCGCTTCGTCGCCGCCATAGGCGTTAAACACCAACGAAAATAGCGAAGCCCCAATCAGTATGAGAAATACCATACTGGTGACGCGCGCCGTTTGTTCCCCGCTAGCGAACAAAATTTTGAAACTCAGTTGGCCGCGTAGCAAGGCCAATAGCATCGCCCCACATGCCCCGACTGCAGCAGCCTCCGTCGGTGTGGCATAGCCCATAACGATGGACCCTAAAACCGTCACGATCAGCAACAGTGGCGGCAACAAGCCTTTAAGCAAGTTGAACAAAGAACCCTGGCCTTGCTCATCGACAAAACGCGGCATGCGCTCAGGCTTCCACCAGGCAAGCAACAACAGATAAGTCATATAGGCTGCCACCAGCAAAAAACCAGGTATGAGGGCGCCGAGAAACAAGTCCCCTACTGACACCGTATCGGTACTGAATATGCCTTGCGCTAACTGAGCTTGTTGGTAAGCCGATGACAATACATCACCGAGCAAAACCAAAACGATGGATGGCGGAATGATTTGTCCCAAAGTACCGGCAGCAGCAATGGTCCCACTGGCCAAGGAAGGGTCATATCCGCGCCGCAACATAGTCGGTAGCGACATCAAGCCCATGGTCACCACGGTTGCCCCTACGATGCCCGTGGATGCTGCTAACAGGGCCCCAACCAGCACCACGGACAATCCCAAGCCACTGCGCCAGCGCCCCATGAGCGCGGTCATAGATTCCAACAAATCCTCGGCCAGACGCGCTTTTTCCAAAACAACGCCCATGAGCACAAACAAAGGCACAGCGAGCAATGTTTCGTTGCCCATAATGCCAAATAGTCGACTGGGTAAAGCCAGCATTTCGCTGCCATCAAAGCTGCCCACAGCGACGCCGATGGCGGCAAACCATAAAGCCACGCCCGCCAAGGTGAGGGCTACAGGAAAACCCAACAACAGCACGCAGCACACCACCAAAAACATCAACAGGGCCATCATTGCTGTGCGCCTTCGGTAGCGCCGCGGCCGCGCCAAGCCTTGGTGATTTCGATAACAGATTGCAAAATCATCTGTACCGCGAATAACAGGATCAGGCTTTTCAGCGCATAGACCCATGGCAGGCCACCAGCTTCAGAGGATACCTCCGAGCGCGCCCATGATTGCGCCACATAGTCCCAACTTTCCCACAGCACAAACAACATCACCGGCAAGGCTAAAATGAAGTGTCCCGCAATATTCACAAAGGCACGCCTGCGTGCTGTCCACTGACGATAGAAGATATCCACGCGCACGTGCCCATCGCTAGCCAAAGTGCTAGCCGCAGCCCCTAACAAAACAAAAGCGTGTAGATACATCACCAATTCTTGTGCGGCGATGGAACCCAGCGAAAACCCATAACGCGCCATGACGATGCTCATGCCTAACAAGGCCATCAACACGCAGCACACTGCCGCCAGCGAAAACACCGCTCGGTTTAAACGTTCCAAACCTAAAAGCATGTGCAGCAAGGGTTTCATCCAAGCAAGCTCGGAACCTGTGCGCGATGGTCACGCAAGACGCGTTCAAACTCAGCGGGATCTTTGCTGTAGGTCAATTCGCCACCCCGTGGGAAGTGCCAATCCAGCAGACGCGATAGCCAAAAGCGCAGGGCTGCACGACGCAATTGCACCGGCCATGCCGCTTGTTCAGCTTCGCTTAGTGCTCGCTGCTGTTGATAGCCTGTCACCAAAGCCTGATAGACCCGAACTTGTAGCTGACCTGTGGCATTGATTGCCCAATCGTTCACGCACACCGCCAAGTCGTACAACCACGCGTCATTGCATGCGTAGTAGAAATCAATGATTCCCGTGAGCTTGTCACCATCAAACAAAGCATTGTCACGAAATAAGTCGGCATGAATGACACCGCCGGGCAAAGCCTCCTGTGCATGCGCAGCCTGAAAGGCGACTTCATCTTGTAGCAACTGAGCCTGCTCCGCCGGAAGAACATCCAACAAACGTGGCAGTTCTGGTGTCCACCACGACGAAGCTCGGCAATTGTTTCGCTGCCCCGAGAAGTCAGCAGCGGCAACATGCAGGCGCGCTAGCATCCCACCTAAGGCTGCCCCCTGGGATGCGTTCGGCAGATCAACACCTGCACCCGGCAAGCGCTCAACAATCGCGCTTGCACGCCCGTTGAGTCGCCCTAAAATCTGGCCATTACGCTGTGTCATAGCGCCCGCACTGGGAATGCCCGCCGCGGAAAGGTGATTCATGACACCTAGAAAATAAGGTAAATCCTTTTCAGGCGTCCGTTCAAACAGCGTTAAAACAAATTCGCCTTGGCTGGTGCTCAGGAAGAAATTACTGTTTTCAATGCCTTCTTCAATACCACGGTACTGGCGCAACTCTCCCAGTTCGTAGTTCTTTAGATAGGCCGTTAATTCGGGTTCGGAAACAGGCGTAAATACGCTCATGCAAGTCGCCGGAGTGAGATAGCCGCGAATAATAGCTCAGCAAAGCCTAGCGAGCGCGCATCACTTATGAACGAGGCCTACTAGCGACGCCAAAAAGTGGGGGTAAACAGCACCAGCAAGGTAAAGATTTCGAGACGGCCTAACAACATGGCTAGCACCAGCACCCACTTTCCGCCGCTCGGCACTTGGGCAAAGTTTTCCGCCACAGCACCCAAGCCGGGGCCCAAATTGTTCAAACACGCCGCAACTGCGGAAAACGCGGTGACTTGATCTAAGCCCAAGGCCATGAGCAATAACAGCATGAATACGAACACAGCCACATAAATGGAGAAAAACCCCCACACCGCTTCGACCACGTGATTGGATACAGCGCGCTGCCCCAACTTGACCGGAAACTCTGCGGCAGGATGTATCAGGCGTGACACTTCGCGCATACCTTGCTTGATTAACAGCAGCATGCGGATGACCTTCATACCACCCGCCGTCGAGCCTGCGCAGCCACCGACAAAGCTAATAAACAGCAACATAACCGGCAAAAAGCTGGGCCAACTGGCATACGAGGCTGAGGCGAAGCCGGTGGTTGTGCCAATGGACACGACTTGAAAGACCGCTTTCAGCGCGGTCTGGTCGAAGTGCCCATAGGTACCCGATAACCACAACATCGCGATCGTAATGCAACTTACCAACAGCAATAAAACGGTTAAACCCAAAGCTTCAGGATCACGCAGGTAAACCAACACATTGGTGGTGCGCCAAGCGGTGAAGTGCAAGCCAAAGTTCAGTGCAGAAAAGAACATAAAGCCAATCGCCACCGCTTCAATCGCCGGACTATCAAACCAGGCCATGGACGCATCATGAGTAGAAAACCCACCAATCGCCACAGTGGAAAACGCATGACCAACGGCATCAAACACCGACATGCCGGCAAACCAGTAGGCCAAACCGCAAATCAAAGTCAGACCGAGGTATATAAACCACAAAGCCTTTGCGGTTTCAGTGATACGAGGAGTGAGTTTGTTGTCTTTAACCGGACCTGGGGTCTCTGCGCGATACAACTGCATACCACCAACGCCCAACATCGGCAGTATGGCAACAGCCAATACCACGATGCCCATACCACCTAACCATTGCAGCTGCTGACGATAAAACAACAAGCCGCGCGGCATTTCATCTATGCCTCGCAGTATGGTTGCACCGGTCGTGGTTAAGCCGGAAACGGACTCAAAAACAGCGTCGCTGACCGACAAATCAAGTTCCGGGCTGACTAAAAAAGGTATTGCCCCAAAGATGCCCAATACCACCCAAAACGAGCAAACGATCAAAAATCCATCACGCAAGCGTAAGTCGTTACGCAAATGCCTCACTGGAAACCAAATGATCAACCCAGTAATGAAAGTAACGAAAAAAGCATCGAGAAAAATGGCCAATAGCTCGTGCGAAAACAAAGCAATTGGCACAGGGGTCAACATGGTGAAGGAAAACACCATGAGCAAAATCCCCAACACTCGCTGCACCGCGACGTAAGAATGCTGCCATTGCCAGCGCCACAAATTCATCAGCGATGCGGCCATTAGATGAAAGTAATCCCAACCTGGAATAAACGCTCGACTTGCGGGGTGTATTTTTTGTCGACCATGAATACGATGACGTGATCTTCACTTTCGATCACCGTGTCGTGATGAGCAATGATGACTTGGTCCTTACGCACGATAGCGCCAACGCTTGCACCGGGCGGCCATCGGATTTCATCGATACGCTTGCCAACCACGCGGGAGCTGCGGTGATCGCCGTGAGCCACCGCTTCGATCGCCTCAGCGACTCCACGACGCAAACTGTGAACACGTACCACATCACCGCGGCGCACGTGGGCCAACAAAGCACTGACGGTGGACTGTTGCGGTGAGATGGCGATATCAACATCTTTATCTTCCACCAAATCCAAATACGCTGGCCGGTTGATCAGCGACAGTACCCGCTTGGCTCCCAAACGCTTTGCCAGCATCGCTGAAAGAATATTGGCTTCGTCATCGTTGGTGACCGCACAAAACACATCAGCATGCTCAATGTTCTCCTCCATCAGGAGATTTTCATTCGCAGCGTCACCGGCCAATACAATGGTGTTCTTCAGCCGTTCAGACAGATAGCGCGCACGATCTCGGTCACGTTCAATTAAACGCACACGACAGCGCGTTTCTAAGGCTTTCGCCAAGCGCAAACCGATATTGCCGCCACCAGCCAACAGCACACGCTTGACCGGTTTATCCAAGCGACGCAATTCGGCCATCACCTTGGAGATGTCTTCTTTGGCTGCGACGAAAAACACTTCATCACCCGCCTCAACGACAGTGTCACCTTCCGGCAAAATAGGCTTGCCTCGGCGATAAATCGCAGCGATACGACAATCTACATTGGGTATATGTGAAGCCAGTTCGCGTAGCTCTTGCCCAATCAATGGGCCGCCAAATAAGGCCTTCACCCCGACCAAGCGCACCCGGCCGTGGGCAAAATCCACCACCTGCAATGCGCCCGGATACTCGATAAGTCGTGTGATGTAATCGGTAACCAACTGCTCGGGACTGATTTGCATGTCCACCGGCATGGCATCCGGCGCAAACAAAATGCCACCGCTGCGCTGATATTCCGAGGCACGCACACGGGCAATCTTGGTCGGCGTGTGAAATAAGGAATACGCCACCTGACAGGCGACCATATTGATTTCATCGCTGTCAGTAACCGCGATGACCATATCGGCATCGTCAGCGCCGGCGCGGGCGAGCACATCCGGATGCGAAGCAAACCCGCTGACCGTGCGAATGTCTAGGCGATCCTGCAGCTCTTGCAATAAGGCACTGTCGGTATCGACCACGGTGACATCATTGTTCTCACCAGCCAGATTTTCCGCCAAGGTGGATCCAACCTGCCCAGCGCCGAGAATAATGATCTTCATGCGTTCAGCAGCCTGAGATTGTTTCCGAGCATGAACAACGCACCAGATATAGCCGCTGGGCTGAGGCGATCATCGCAGCCAAGAGCTGACTTATTGGCAAGCGTTTTTACGAAAAAGCAGCGATTGTTAACCTGCGATGCCATGGTCATGATTCGATCAGGGGCTTCTTAATGAGACGCGAAAAATAAAAGCCTTCGTAGGGCGATTGGGGGGCTACACGCCAACCATACTCGCTTGCCTGACCGAACGGTAGATTCAAAGGATCAGCTTTCGCATCCATCTGCTGCACGACAAATGCGGCAACCACTCCATCATTTTCAGCGCTCAATATAGAGCAGGTGCAATACAACAACTGGCCGCCCGGCTTCAGCCACGGCCAGACCTGCTGCAGCAAGGCCAACTGCTGCTCGACAAAACTGGGAATATCACTTTCTCGACGCAACCATTTGATGTCGGGGTGACGTCCTATGACGCCCGTGCCGCTGCAAGGCACATCCAATAAAATGCGATCGAATTGAGCCTCGGGAAATTGCGCAGTCATGACATCTTGAGTTTTGGTTTGCGCACTCAAACCTAAACGCTGCAAATTTTCCTCAACCCGCTGTAAACGCTGTTCATCCACGTCCATGGCCACGCACTGCAGGTCGGGCTGAATCTCCAGCATATGTGCGGTTTTACCACCTGGGGCACAGCAGGCATCCAGCACTTGCTGACCTGGCTGTAGATTCAGCAATCCAGCCGTCGCTTGAGCGCTAGCGCCTTGCACCGACACTTGGCCTTCGGCAAAGCCAGGCAATTCGGCGACAACACGATGCTGCAGTGAGACTAAGCCGTCAGCTTGCCCCGGGTTGTCCCCCAAGCTTTCGATAGCCGCGTCCTCACCCAAGGCCTGCAACCACTGCTGTCGATTCACCTTCTGGCGATTGATGCGCAAACACTGAATCGGCTCTTCATTCAATGCCTGCAAAATCGGCAAAGCCTGCCCCGGCCAATCGCGCTTAATTGCGCTGACCAACCACTCTGGAAAGGAATGCAGTTCACCCCAGGAATCCCTCGCCGACGGCGGCTCGCGCAAGCGACGGCGAAGCAGCGCATTGAGAAAGCCGCGCATACGCGGCGGCGCCAATTCAACGGTGGAATGCACGGCCGCGTGCTCCGGTATATCCGGCAACTCAATCTGAGCGGCCCC
The DNA here is from genome assembly GCA_051252075.1 of Oceanococcus sp. Taxonomy (GTDB): domain Bacteria; phylum Pseudomonadota; class Gammaproteobacteria; order Nevskiales; family Oceanococcaceae; genus Oceanococcus. The sequence continues at coordinate 9,743 of JBPOFU010000012.1, forward strand.
GAGACAAAGCAGCGCCTGCGTCTCGGCATCCTTCAGCGGATGCTTCAAGTAGGCCGCCATGTCCAATTGCAATCGGCGTTGGTGGCGAACCGTATGCAGCGCAAGACGACGCGCAAAGGCACGATCACGCAGTGTGAGTTGCGCCAAGCCTGCAGTGGCTAAGGCGTCAGGCAGATTTCGCCCCTGCGCTACCAGTTGCAGCGCTTGCCAAACAACCACACGGCTATCCGCTGGCGCAAAGGATTTCTTCTTTTTATAAAGGGATTCAGTCAAAAGACAAGCCTAGTAGAGTTCTGCCACGAGCCGCGTCCAACACCGGCATACGGCGTGAACCGGGGAATTGTATGTGTGAAACCGTCAAGGCACCTTGACCACAGGCAATGCGCATGCCGTTTTCATCTAAACTCAAAATCTCGCCCGGCCGACCCTCAGTCTGTTGCTGCAGCGCGAGCAGGCCAGACAACTTTACGTTTTGCTTGTCCAAGTGCCCCACGGTTCCCGGCCACGGGTCGAACGCTCGGATTTTGTTAGCCAAAATCTGTGACGATTGCTGCCAATCTAATGCAGCTTCCGATTTGTTCAACTTATGCGCATAAGTCGCCAGCGTTTCATCTTGAATTTGAGCAAGCAACTCACCCGCTGCGTACTGCTGCATCCAAGTCGTCAGCCGCTGTTTACCCAAGGCGATCAACGCATCATGCAATGAACCGCCGCTCATGTTTGTCTCTATGGGCAATTCCGCGCTGGCCAATACCGGCCCCGTGTCCAAACCAGCCTCCATTTGCATGAGACACAAACCTGTTGTGCGATCCCCAGCTTCAATAGCGCGCTGAATAGGCGCAGCGCCACGCCAGCGCGGCAACAGGGATGCATGCAAATTGATGCAGCCCAATTTGGGAATATCCAAAACGGTTTGCGGCAAAATCAGGCCGTAGGCAATCACCAGAAAAATATCGGGCTGTAGTCCCTGCAGTTCTTGCTGCGCAGCTTCTTCGCGCAAACTCTTAGGCTGATAGACCGGAATACCGTGCTGTTCGGCTATTTGCTTCACCGCGCTAGGGCTGAGCTTGCGCCCTCTACCTGCCGGGCGATCCGGTTGAGTGTAAACCGCATGCACGGGAATACCCGCCTGCAATAAAGCGTGCAGCGGCTGCGCCGCAAAATCCGGAGTCCCCGCAAAAACCAATCGTGGGAACGCACTCACTCGCGTTCGGCCCTCAGCTCTTTTTCCAGCTTTTTACGGATACGCTCGCGCTTGAGTCGCGACAAATAGTCCACGAACAACTTGCCATCCAGATGATCGATTTCATGCTGTATGCACTGCGCAAACAAACCATCGACCTCCATTTCTATGGGCTTACCATCGGGATCTTGCGCAGTAAACCGCACTATGTCGTAGCGTTTCACTTTTTCGTAAGCACCGGGCACCGACAAACAGCCCTCTTCCACGTCGCATAAATTGTCACCACCAACAATCTGTGGATTAATCAAAATCAGGGGGCTGTCATGCGCTTCTGAAATGTCCATGACTGTGAAACGTTGAATGATCCCGACCTGATTGGCTGCTAGACCAACGCCCGGCGCGGCATACATGGTTTCCAGCATATCGTCGAAGGTTTTCCATAAAGATCGGTCAACTCGGTCCAGTGGTTTTGCCACTTCGCGCAAGCGCGGATCAGGAAACTTAAGAATCGGCAGTTGCGACATCGGTCCGCACCCTTTGATTTTTCGTTAATGCTGATAAAGTTACGCAAGACAATGAGCGTATCAGCGAGAGGGGAATTTCGTGGCAAATTATAAAGGCTTATGCCGACAGAGGCTGTGGGCCGGTGCGATGTTGTTTTGCGCTGCGCTAGGTCTCAGCGCGCAGGCGCAAGCACAAGATAGTCCGGTACTGAATCCTGATGTGCCACTGGAGTACGTGGTCAAAAGTGGTGACACGCTATGGGATATAGCCGAATATTACCTTCGCGACCCTTGGCTGTGGCCCGAGCTTTGGAATGCCAATCCACAAGTCGCCAACCCACATCTTATTTTTCCTGGCGAAATTCTTTATCTCGTCTGGGTTGATGGCAAACCGCGCTTGCAACGCGAACGCCCGCTCCAACAAGCTTCCACTTTGAAGCGCATGAGCCCTCAAGTTCGGCGCTCGTCGCTTGAAGCCGCCATCCCTACTATTCCGCTGGATGAAATCCTCGCTTTCTTAAATGGTCCGCGGGTTATCGACAAGGACAGTTACGAAATCGCTCCACACATCATTGCTTTTGAAGACGATCGCTTATTGGGTAGCGATGAGGCGGCTGCTTACGTCCGCGGCGGTGATGAGGCCAACGGTTTTGCCTATAGCGTCATCCGCATAGGGCAAAAATACCGCGATCCCGACGACGGCGATATTTTGGGTTATGAAGCTATTCCGGTTGCACTGGCGACGGTCGAAGAGTTTGGCGAGATTTCTTCAGCTCAACTGAGCGAAAGTAATCGAGAAGTGCGCATTCTGGATCGGCTATTCCCAACAGGCTACAGCGAGTTTCGTGCCGACTTTTTCCCTAGCGCCCCAGGGCAGGAGATCGAAGGCCGCATCATCGCGGTGTTTAATGGCGTCAGCCAAATTGGTCAGTATCAAATCGTCACCTTGAACCGTGGCACTAGCCACGGAGTGCAACCTGGGCACGTGCTGCAAGTGAAGCAAGCAGGGAAGAAAGTAAAAGATCCCAAAGCATGGGCTTTGTCACCACGCGTTCGCTTGCCCGATATGGACGCAGGGCATCTCATGGTCTTCAAAACCTTTGAGCGTCTAAGCTATGGTTTGATTATGCGTGCCACGCGGCCGATTCACGTCCAAGACAAGGTCGTTAATCCTGTCCCCGGAGCTTGACCGCTGCAGGCTAGACACCTGGTTTCTTTTCGTCAGCACGCCGGGCTTCGGCCCGGCGCGGCAACGCGCCCTACTGGAAGCATTTGAAGGTAATCTCGAAACCGCCTTTAAACGCGCGCCCAGTCAAGCCGCGCAGTTCAAACTCACTTCTAAGCAACTAAACCATTGGCAAGCCCGCGACACGCCAGAGTTGCAACACTGCCACGACTGGTTGCAGCAAGCCGGCAATCTTGTGTTATTGCACGATGATCCACGCTACCCAAGCAAACTTCGCGATCTTGCCGATCCTCCACTGATTTTGTTTTGTCATGGCGACACCGATCTACTGAACACCCAGCAGATCGCCATGGTGGGCAGCCGCAATCCCAGCCCTGCGGGCGCGCGCCACGCCCGACAATTTGCCCAAGACATTGCCAGCAGAGGACTCACAGTCACCAGCGGTCTCGCAATGGGTATTGATGCCATGGCGCACCATGGCTGTTTAGCCGCGAATGGCTTAACCATTGCGGTTACCGGAACCGGATTGGATCGGGTATACCCTGCCAGCAACAAAGCCTTGGCCAAAGATATAGCCCACCAGGGTTTACTGCTGAGTGAGTTTTTACCTGGGACTCCTGCACGTAAGGAAAACTTCCCCCGCCGCAATCGCCTGATTGCCGCTTTGGCCATGGGCACCTTAGTGATCGAAGCAGCCCTGCGTAGTGGCTCCCTCATCACCGCTAGGCTCGCTTCGGAATTGGGCCGTGAAGTGTTCGCCATGCCCGGATCTGTCGACAACCCTATGGCTAGAGGCTGCCACAAATTGATCCGTCAAGGAGCCAAATTGGTGGAAACCACCGACGATATTCTGGAAGAACTGGGGCCAATCATGGATAATGCTTCGGTTAAACGAACGGTAGATGCCGTTACAACCCGTGCAGAACTCGATCCGGAGTACCAGCATTTGCTGGATGCGATGGATGATGCGCCACGCAGCATTGATGAACTGGTTGAATTCACAGGTATGTCCATAGAGGCCATATCCTCCATGCTATTGATATTGGAATTGCAAGGCGCAGTGGCCAGCACAAAAAGCGGCGGATTCCAGAAACTCCAAGCCTGAATGCAAAGTAAAGAATCCATACTCGACGTACTGCTGTATTTGTTCGAGAACTATTTCGATGATGAGCTTGAAGCCGTCACCGACCAAGTCACGCTAGAAACCGAGCTCGAAGCTGCGGGCTTTCCGCGCGAAGAAATCGAGCACGCCTTTGACTGGCTGGCTGATTTGGAAGAGCACCGTGAACAAACGAACTTTACCGCGCAAGACTCAATACGAATTTTTACAGAAGCGGAATTGCTGCGCCTCAATACCAGTTGCCGCGGTTTTTTATTGCACGTTGAACGCTTAGGAATCTTAAGCGCCGATGCACGGGAAACAGTCATCGATAGGCTGCTCGCTTTGGATGACAATGACATTGGCGAAACCCAAGCTAAATGGGTCATTCTTATGGTGTTGTTTGCCCAACCCGGCGGTGAAGATAACTTCGCCCGCATGGAAGATTTGGTGTATGACCCGCAAGGCGATTTGATGCACTAGATCGCCTCCGCGATCACCCGCTAAGATTCTTTAGCAGTTGACTTGATGGCCTAGCTTGGTTCAAGTTGCGCCCTTTCAACCCTACCCTAGAGCGTACGAAACCGGCATGAGCCGCAATCTCGTCATCGTAGAGTCGCCCGCCAAAGCGACCACAATCAAAAAATACTTGGGCCCCGATTACGAGGTTCTTGCTTCCTATGGCCACGTTCGCGACCTAGTGCCGAAAGAAGGCGCGGTCGACCCGGCCGACGACTTCGCTATGCGCTACGCCGTGATCGAGCGCAATGAAAAGCATGTGCGGAAAATCACCGACAAGCTGGAAAAAGCCGAACACTTGCTGCTGGCGACTGACCCGGATCGCGAAGGGGAAGCCATATCCTGGCACTTGCTGGAATTACTTAAGGAGCGCGGACGCTTAGAGAACAAGACAGTCCAGCGCGTGGTATTCCATGAAATCACCAAAACCGCAGTGCAAGAGGCTGTCGCCAATCCACGTGAAGTGTCCTCACCGCTGGTTGATGCACAACAAGCTCGCCGCGCCTTGGATTACTTGGTTGGCTTTAATTTGTCGCCCTTGTTGTGGCGCAAAGTACAGCGCGGCCTGTCCGCCGGCCGCGTTCAAAGCCCTGCTTTACGTTTAATCGTAGAGCGCGAAGCTGAAATCGAAGCCTTTGTTCCGCGCGAATATTGGAAAATCCAGGCCCAACTCAACAAGCAAGGCCAGACGTTCGAAGCACGCCTGAGCCTGCTGGATGGCGGCAGAGTTGAACAGTTCACCATCACCGATGGCGACACCGCACGCGATGCTCGCCAGCGCTTAGACAGCGCTGCCAATGGCAATCTGCAGGTTAAAGACGTAGAGCGCAAACAGCGCAAGCGCAACCCTGCGCCACCGTTCACCACCTCGACATTGCAACAAGAAGCTTCACGGAAACTGGGCTTTTCTGCCAAACGTACCATGCAAACGGCGCAGCAATTGTATGAAGGCGGCATTCAAATTGATGGCGAACGCGTTGGTCTCATCAGCTACATGCGTACTGACTCAGTCAACCTGTCGAATGACGCGATTGCTGACATCCGCAGTCTGATTGGTGAGCATTACGGTGCCAAAGCACTGCCGGATGAACCACGTCGTTACAAATCAAAATCCAAAAACGCGCAAGAGGCGCATGAGGCCATTCGCCCAACCTCTGCCGCACGCCATCCCGACAAAATGGCCAGCCAACTCAACGCCGACCAAGCCAAACTGTATCGTTTGATTTGGCAACGTGCCGTTGCCTCACAAATGATGCACGCGGTTTACGCTCAAGTGGGTGCGAATTTGGCCGCCGGCGATGTCGGTATTTTTCGTGCCACAGGCTCCACCTTGGTCGAGCCCGGTTTTATCGCCGTCTATTTGGAAGGCCGTGATGATGCTGACGACGATGACAAAGACACCAAGCTACCAGAGCTGAAAGAAGGCGAAGACGTCTCCCTGCTCGACATACTCAGCACTCAGCATTTCACTGAACCACCCCCACGTTATTCTGAAGCGAGTTTGGTAAAAACCCTGGAAGAGTATGACATTGGCCGCCCATCAACCTATGCCAACATCATTTCCACCCTGCTGTTTCGGGAATATGTAGCGCTGGATTCGCGTCGTTTTCAGCCCACCGATATGGGCCGAGTCGTAAGTGGTTTCCTAACCGACAATTTCAACACATACGTCGACTACGAATTCACCGCCCGGCTAGAAGACAAGCTCGATGCGATCTCGCGCGGCGAGATGGATTGGAAAGCACTACTAAGCGAATTTTGGCAAGGCTTTGAAGGCCAGATTGAAAAAGGCAAAGACGTGGAACCTCCCGTCTGGCCCAAGCTGGGGCCAGATCCGGATAGTGGTCGCCCCGTGATTGCCAAATTGGGCCCTTACGGCTCCATGGTGCAAATTGGCACCAAGGATGACGAAGACAAGCCGCGTTTCGCACCGCTGCGCCCGGGCCAAAGCATCTTCACCATTACGCTGGAAGATGCTCTAATCCTGTTTCAGTTGCCGCGTGACGTGGGCACCACCGACACCGGTCACAAGATCACCGCGAACATAGGCCGCTTCGGCCCGTACGTCCGATTCCGCGATCCAGAAGAAAAGAAAGATAAATTCGTATCGCTAAAGGAAGACGATCCGTACACCGTCACCGAAGAACGTGCCAAGGAATTGATTGCCGAAAAAATCCAAGCCGATAAAGAAAAATTGATTCGGTCTTGGAAAGAAGAAGGCATACAAATTCTTAAAGGGCGCTGGGGACCGTATATCACCGACGGTGAAAAGAACGCGCGCATCCCCAAAGACACCGATGTGGATAGCCTGGATTTAGCCACCTGCTTGGATTTATTGGCCAAAGCGCCGGAAAAGAAAAAACGCGGCGTTGCGGCAAAGAAAAAGCCAGCGGCGAAAAAACCGGCCGCCAAAAAGAAGACGACTACCAAGAAGCCGGCAGCTAAAAAATCAACGGCGAAGAAGCCCGCGGTTAAAAAGGCTGCTGTTAAAAAACCAACCAAAGCAAAAGTATAAGCATGAGTAACTCAGTATTTGTCGCCGTATTGATGGGTTCAGACTCGGATTTTCCGACCATGGAAAAAACCCTGGACGTGTTACGCCATTTCGATATTCGCTTCGAGGTCAAAGTTACCTCAGCGCACCGTACTCCGGCTGCCACGCATGCCTACGTCACCGACGCTGAAACGCGCGGCTGCCGCGTGTTCATCTGCGCTGCTGGCTTGGCCGCTCATTTGGCCGGTGCAGTTGCAGGCATCACTCAACGACCTGTGATTGGCGTTCCCATGAACGGCGCTTTGGACGGCCTGGATGCCTTGCTGTCCACCGTGCAAATGCCAGGTGGTGTTCCTGTCGCGGGCGTGGCCATAGGCAGCGCAGGGGCTAAAAATGCAGGCTATTTGGCAGCACAGATTCTGGCCCAAGCAGACGACGAACTGCATCTGCGCGTGGTTGCTGACCGCGCTGCGGAAGCCGAAAAAGTCATCGCCAAAGACGCCGCTTTGCAGGAACGCCTGCAACAGGGATGAGCCGGCCCACGCCGGCCAGTTGGCATATCCGCCGCAGCCGTGATGTTTTGCGCTGCGGTGGTGTCATTGCCTATCCCACAGAGGCCGTTTGGGGCCTAGGCTGCCTGCCCAGCGATCTCGACGCTGTTGCCCGCATCCTGCAGATCAAACGTCGCCCCGCTAATAAAGGGCTGATTCTGATCGCAGCGGAGTGGTCCCAACTGCACCCGTGGGTCGCAGATGCACAAGCGCCACTATCCACCGCTCAATACTGGCCAGGTCACGTCACCTGCTTGGTCAATGCCGCCGATGGCATCAGCCCTTTAATTTGCGGTGAACACCCGCGTGTTGCTGTGCGCTTGAGCGCACATCCCTTAGTGCGCGCCCTGTGCAATGCGACGGGCAGCGCCTTAATTTCCACCAGTGCCAATCGGCACGGACGAGCCACTCCGCGCAATGCGTGGGCACTGTGGCGACAGCTTGGAAAGGATGTCGATAGCATCGTGCCTGGTGCTTGCGGGCACGCTCAGCAAGCCAGCCGTATCATTGACCCCACTTCCGGAACTATTTTGCGCCCATGACACCGACTGAACAGCTTGCTCAGGTAGAACAATTTTTACGCGAATTACAGCGCAACATTTGCACCTCACTGGAGAGTGTAGAAAGCAGCGATGCACGCTTTGTTGCCGATCCCTGGAAACGCGAGCAAGGCGGTGGCGGCATCTCATGCGTGCTCAATGACGGCGATTGTTTTGAACGCGCTGGGGTCAATTTTTCCTTGATTCACGGCAGCAACCTACCGGCCGCAGCAAGCAAAAGACACCCGCACTTGGCGGGACGCGATTTCGTCGCTACCGGAGTGTCCTTGGTGATACATCCGCGCAACCCCCACGTACCCACGACCCACATGAACGTGCGTTTCTTTCAGGCCGACGATGTGTGGTGGTTTGGCGGTGGCTTCGACCTTACCCCCTATTACCCAGTCCACAGTGATGTACTGACTTGGCATGAAACCGCGCGCAAGGCCTGTGGAGAAAATCTCTATCCGCAGTTCAAAAAACAGTGCGATGAATATTTCTTTCTGCCCCATCGCAACGAAACACGCGGCGTGGGCGGCTTGTTTTACGATGATTTCACCGGCACTGACTTCGACTCCGCTTTTGCCCTCACTCAGAATGTTGGACGCAGCTTCATCAACGCTTATCTTCCCATCGTACAAGCCCGAAAAGATCAAACCTGGACAGAACAACAACGCCAGTTCCAACTCTATCGCCGTGGCCGCTACGTAGAATTCAACCTCATTCACGACCGTGGCACTTTATTTGGACTGCAATCCGGCGGCCGCACAGAATCCATCTTGATGTCCATGCCCCCGTTGGTGCGCTGGGACTACGCCTGGAGCCCACAGCCAGATACCGCGGAAGCAGAGCTGTATGAGCGCTATCTGAAACCACAAGATTGGCTGCAAGCTTGAGTCACGCATGACCCTTACCGAACTGCGCTACATCGTTGCTTTGGATCGCGAGCGACATTTTGGTCGCGCCGCTGAGCGCTGCTTTGTTAGCCAACCGACTTTGTCGGTGGCCTTGCGCAAGTTTGAAGAACAGTTGGGCATTACCGTTTTTGAACGCCAGCGTGGACAGGTAAAACCCACGCCGACCGGACTGCGCATTATCGAGCAGGCACGCAAGGTGTTGATGGAATCGGAAATGCTGCAATCCATCGCCGGCGAAGGTCAAGATGAACTCAAAGGTCGCCTGCGCTTAGGTGCGATCTACACCGTAGCCCCGTATTTGTTGCCCCCGCTGATTCCAGCGCTAAAACAAATTGCCCCGCAGATGCCGCTGGTTATTGAGGAAAATTACACCAGCGAATTGGACCTACAACTGCGCCGCAATGAATTGGATGTCATCGTCATCGCCGAACCTTTTTCCGGCAATGGCATCAATACTTGGCCGCTGTATGACGAGTCTTTTGTGGTGGCCATGCCGGCACAGCACCCCTGGGAAGAAAAGACTTCTATTGATCCCAACGCCTTAGCGGATGAGAACCTGCTCCTGCTGGGACCGGGCCATTGCTTTCGCAATCAAGTGATAGAGAGCTGCCCAAATTGTGCACACATATCGGATGAAGCCGATGCCCCCTTGGCGGGCAGCAGCTTAGAAACGATTCGCCACATGGTGGCCAGCGGGCTGGGCATTACCGTTTTGCCGCAAAGCTCACTGGGCGCAGAATTGGGTTATGGCGAACTTCTGGTCACTCGCCCCTTCGCTGGCACACCGCCAACACGCCGCATCAGCTTGGCCTGGCGGCGCAGCTTCCCCCGCATCAAAGCCATACAGGCCTTACACCAAGCCATACTGCAATCACGCATGCACGGTGTAAGCTGGTTGCCACAAGCTCAAATTTCGGAATAGATCATGTTTAAATTTTCAGGCAAACGCCCTAACGACCTTGGTGTTACCGCTGGAAAACTCAAAGCGGCATCAAAAAAGCCCAACTCGGTGTGCAGCCAATCTGATAGCGGCTACGCCAAAATTGAGCCGCTGAATTGCCACGGCGATGCCGCAGGCACTTGGGAAAAACTCAAGGCTTTAGTAGAACAAGAAGCCAGCATCATCAAATCCTCGGACGACTATCTATACGCGGAATACACCAGCCCGCTCATGGGTTATGTCGATGATGTGGAATTCCTACTGCTAGCCGATGAAGGCGTTGTGCACCTGCGTAGCGCATCGCGCCTGGGCTACTCCGATATGAATGCCAATCGTAAGCGCATCGAAAGTCTGCGCAGCCGGCTAGGAGGCTCTGATTGAATCTGAGCGTGAGCAGCGCATGACGAAAAACTACCAATTTGAGGCGCGAAGCGAAGCCAATAGCTGGCTATTGGCGAGCTTTGCAACGAAGAAGTGGCGGTTTTTAGCCAGCGATGCCAGGTTCATGATTCGATCAGGGACTCCGTAACTTGAATCCCGCGCTCTGCACCCCTCCAGCAAATGTACCCGGCCAATGCTATTTGGTCGGCGGCGCTGTTCGCGACAGCTTGCTGGAATTAGAAGTCAAAGAACGTGATTGGGTGGTCATCGGCAGCACGCCGCAAGCTATGTTGGATGCTGGGTTTCGCCCGGTTGGGAAAGACTTCCCAGTGTTCTTACACCCGCAAAGCCAAGAAGAATTTGCACTGGCTCGAACAGAGAGAAAATCTGGGCATGGCTACGCTGGCTTCACGGTGTATGCCGATCCTAGCGTCACGCTGGAACAAGACTTGGAACGGCGTGACTTAAGCATCAATGCCATTGCTATGGACAATCAGGGGCAACTGATCGACCCCTGGGGCGGCCTAGCCGACATACAGCAAGGCCGTCTGCGCGCGGTGTCCGCGCACTTCGAAGAAGACCCGCTAAGGGTGTTGCGACTGGCGCGCTTTCTGGCGCGTTTTTTCTCCTTAGGATTTCGTCCAGATGACGGCACCCGCGCCCTGCTCACGCGCATGGCGGCCAGTGGCGAACTGGATCATCTCACCCCAGAACGCCTCTGGCGGGAAACAGAAAAGGCCTTGTTATCCGATCATCCCGCCGAATACTTTCGTCTGTTGCGCGAGATCGACGCGCTAAAGATTTTATTTCCAGAGCTCGATCGCCTTTTCGGCAAACCCCAGACCGCCAAGTACCATCCAGAGATCGATAGCGGCGTGCATGCCTTGATGGCCATTGCCCAAAGTGCGCTGATCAACGACGACCTGGAAACACGTTTTGCCGTGCTTTGCCATGACTTCGGCAAAGGCGTAACGCCAGAAAACATTCTCCCCAGCCACCGCGGCCACGAACATCGTGGCGTACCGCTGATCGAAGCTTTTTGCCAGCGTCTGCGTGTGCCCAAAGCGCTCAAACAAAGCGCGCTGGTGGTTGCCGAATATCATCTGCTATGCCATCAAGCGCGCGAGCTACGACCTGCCACCCTGCTTAAGCTGATGCACAACTTGGACGCTTTTCGCCGCCCACAACGCATGGAAATCTTCCTCAATGCCTGCCTCGCGGATGCACGCGGCCGCGAAGGTTTCGAAACCACACCGTATCCGCAGGCTGAGTTCTTACGGCAAGCCTTTGCTGCAGCCAATGCAGTCACGACAAAAAACTTAATCGCCCAAGGCATCAGCGGCGTGGCACTGGGGGAAGCACTGCAAGTGGCGCGCGAACAGGCCCTACAGGCCTTTAAACAGCAACAAAGCGCTTAAGCCTGCCTCTCGATCAGTACACCAACGTTTTCGGCCTGGGCCACCGCTCCGGGCTTGCTCAGGCGTATGCGCACGCACTGCATGGCAAATTCTTTCAGCAACAAAGCGGCTACGGCTTCCGCCAAGCTCTCAATCAATTCATAGCGGGCAGTAGAGGTAAAGGCCATTACACGCTCACTCACCGCCGCATAATCCACCGTATGGCGCAATTCATCACTGCGCCCCGCCGCTTGCACATCGACTTGCATATCCAAATCGAAAACTACGCGTTGGCGGATACGCCGCTCCCAATCAAACACACCGATCACGGTGTCGGCCTTTAAACCGTGCACGAAAACCCAATCGCTCATGCCGCCACTCCAGGCATCCGCAACTCTGCCAATGGCCAGCGCGCACGAACCGGTGCGCCGCTAGTTTGCGCATCGTCTACACGCAAAGCACCCACATGCGCAATCATGGCCGCATTGTCGGTACACAATGCGGGCGCCGGCACGAAAAATTGCGCAGATTGCTCATCGCACAGCTGCTGTAATGCGCGACGCAAAGGCTGATTTGCCGCCACACCACCGGCAATCAACAGCCGCTGCATGCCAGAATCCTGTAACGCCCAGCGACATTTTTTGAGCAAAGTGTCGACCACAGCCAACTCAAAATCTGCGGCTAAATCAGCAAAATCTTGCGGGCCAGCGGATTTTGCCACCTGATTGGCGACTGCTGTTTTTAAGCCACTGAAACTAAAATCCAGGCCACGCTGCTTGGTGAGGGGGCGCGGCAATGGGAAGCGCCCCGCGGTGCCGCTAGCGGCCAATGCGGACAGCGCCGGGCCTCCGGGATAGGGCAAACCCAACAACTGAGCCGTCTTGTCGAACGCCTCGCCAGCGGCGTCATCTAAACTCTGGCCTAGCAATTCGTATTGACCCAGGCTGTGGCAGGCGACCAACAGGGTGTGCCCGCCTGAAACCAACAGTGCAACAAAGGGAAACTCCAAATCCCTGTCACTAATCAGCGGCGCCAATAAATGGCCTTCCATGTGATGTATCGGAATTAATGGCTTGCCCAAACCCTGCGCCAAACCCGCCGCCAGCGCACTGCCGGCCAGTAAAGCACCCACCAAACCCGGCCCTGCGGTATACGCAATCGCATCCAAATCGCGCAGCTCAACAGCGGCTTGCGCACACACTTGAGTGAGCAAGCCCGGCAAGCGACGCACATGGTCACGTGAGGCCAATTCCGGCACCACGCCACCGTAAAGCGCATGCAAATCGATTTGACTGTGCAGGACTTCCGCCAACAAACCACGCTGCGTGTGGTACAAAGCCACCGCGGTTTCATCGCAAGACGATTCAATACCCAGCACCAAAGCTGCGCGGTCTGTGCTCACAAAGTTCACCTCAACAATTTGGAGTGCATTTTGGCAGATCATCAAAGCTATTGTGTTTCTGAGCCTGTGCCCGTAAAATTTGCGCCCTTTTTCCGTCGGCCCGTCCGGCGTGTTTTATATCCGACTGATTGAGTCCTGAATGCCCAGCGTAAAAGTTAAAGAGAACGAGCCCTTTGAAGTGGCCCTGCGCCGTTTCAAGCGCTCCTGCGAAAAAGCCGGCGTGCTTACTGACGTTCGTCGCAAAGAATTTTTCGAAAAACCCAGCCAAGAACGTAAGCGCAAACGCGCCGCTGCGGTCAAACGCCACGCCAAGAAATTGTCGCGTGACGTGATGCGTCGGCAACGGATGTACTAAGCGGAGCGCAACATGAGTTTGCGTTCTCAGTTACAAAGCGACATCAAAGACGCCATGCGGGCGCGAGAGAAAGAAAAACTCTCTACCCTGCGTATGCTGTCTGCTGCGATCAAGCAGCGAGAAGTCGACGAGCGTATAGAGCTGGACGATACCGCCGTATTGGCGATTGTGGAAAAGCTCATCAAGCAGCGGCGTGACGCTGCTAAGCAATACCAAGATGGCGGTCGACCCGAGCTTGCCAGCTCGGAGCTGTCCGAAGCCGCAATGCTCGAGGTTTACCTCCCAGCACAATTGGACGAGGCCGCAATCAGCGCCATAGTCCAAGAGTGCATTGCCCAATCCGGCGCCGCCGGACCACAAGACATGGGCAAGGTCATGGGACTGGTAAAACCACGCGTGCAGGGACAAGCAGATATGGGCAGCGTGAGCCAAAAGGTAAAGGCCGCCCTAACAGGCTGATCTTGGCCGCTTGATCCCCCAGGACTTTATCGACGACCTACTCAGCCGCACAGACATCGTTGAGCTGATTCGCCCACGCGTGGAACTCAAGCGGGCCGGTAGAGAGTGGAAGGGCTGCTGCCCATTTCACAATGAAAAGACGCCATCTTTTCACGTCGTACCGCAAAAGCAGTTCTATCACTGCTTTGGCTGCGGTGCGCATGGCCACGCCTTGCAATTTGTCATGGATCACGACCGCCTGGATTTTCCTGCTGCGGTAGAGGTCTTGGCGCAACTCGCCGGCGTGGAAATCCCACGCCAAGCCGGTGACAACACCGCGGCCATCAACAAATCGGTTTACGAAGTCCTAGATCGGGCGCATCAACGCTTTCGTGATGCCCTCAGCGCCGACAGTCCGGCCCAGGCTTACCTGCTAAAACGCGGTGTGAACGCAGAAATGATCGCCCGTTACGAACTCGGCTACGCTCCGCCAGGCTGGGGCTTTCTCACCGATAAAATCAGCCCCTTAGCGGATGCCGAAACAGCCGGCCTGTTGATTCGTAAAGACGGCGGCAAAGTGTATGACCGCTTTCGCAATCGGCTGATGTTTCCTATACGCGATACACGTGGTCGTGTCGTGGCTTTTGGTGGCCGCGCCCTGGATGACGACCCGGCCAAATACCTCAACTCCCCAGAAACCCCAGTCTTCCATAAAGGGCGCATGGCCTACGGCCTGTTTGAAGCCAAACAAGCGCGCGCCAACCTCGAGCAAGTCCTGATCGTTGAAGGCTACATGGACGTGATTGCCCTGGCGCAATACGGCTTTGACCAAGCGGTAGCGACTCTGGGCACTGCGACCAGCAGCGACCACATCCAGCTACTCAGCCGCCAATGCAGCCGCATCGTGTTCTGTTTCGACGGTGATGCCGCAGGCCTGCGCGCCGCTGATCGCGCGCTAGACATCTGCATGGCCTCGCTGCGCGACGGCATGGACATCCGTTTTCTGTTTGTACCGGACGGCGAGGACCCAGACAGCCTGCTGCGCAGCGAAGGTGCCGACGGCTTCCGCACTCGCCTAGACGCTGCAGTCCCGTTGTCAAAACGCCTGCTGGAGCGCCTCAGCGAAGGCCACGACTTAAGCAGCGCCGAAGGTCGAGCAGCCTTAATGAATGCTGCCAAGAAAACCCTGTCACCTATCGATGCCCCAGCTTTTCGTGCACTGATGCTGCAACAACTGGAACAAGAGGCCGGCCTGAACAAGCGCACCGTAAGTGAGCTGATCGGCGCACCACAGCAGCGCGAGATCCAGCGCCGCAGCTTACGTGCCCCACAGCGAATGACCCCGGTTCGGCGCGCTATCGTTTTGTTGCTAAATTTTCCCAGTTGCGCAGAAGCCTTTGAAGATGTCGAAGGCGTCGCCGCCAGCCCCGTCGCGGGCGCACCACTGCTGGGCGAATTGATAGATCGACTCCACTCGCAACCGAAAATGCACTGTGCTTCCTTAGTCAATAGCTACTCAGGACGCCCAGAGCAAGACATCCTAGAACGCCTCGGCATGGTCGACCCAGAAATCGATGAAAGCTCCGCTATCAGTGAGTTTGTCGCCACCTGCGAGAAGCTGCGGCGTGAATCTCGCAAAACAGAAATGGAACAATTACTGGACGACGCTCGTCAAGGACGGTTGTCGGATGAAGGCAAAGCACGACTCAAAGCACTGAACCAGAGTCGCAACAATGCCTCCAACACGACGACATGAAGTGAATTGTGTTAGCGCAATGACTTGCGCAAGTGCTACCGATAAAGCCTTGCTTTGTGGGCAAAACACCTCATATTTTGTATAATTACGAACTTTATCTAATTTAGGCGCGCGCATCGCATCGATGCCGCCTTCCCAGCGGGATTCCCATACTCCATGAGTGTAGAAAAACAATCAAAGCTCAAGCTTCTGATTGCGAAAGGCAAGGCACGAGGCTACTTGACCTACGCGGAAGTCAACGACCATCTTCCAGATGACTTTGTCGATCCCGATCAAATCGAAGAAATTGTTAACCAGCTGAATAACCTCGGCATCAAGGTGCATGAAGTCGCACCCGATGAAGAAGACTTACTGCTGTCTGAAGGTGCCACCGACGTCGACGACGACGACGATGAAGAAACTGAAGAAGCGGTCGCCACATTGGCCGCGCTGGACGCAGAGTTTGGCCGCACTACCGACCCAGTCCGCATGTATATGCGTGAAATGGGCAGCGTAGAATTGCTCGATCGCCAAGGTGAAATTCGCATTGCCAAGCGCATCGAAGAAGGCTTGGCTGAAGCGATGCGAGCGCTGACTGCGCACCCAGAAACGGTCGCCATTTTGCTGGAATGCCACGCCGCAGTAAAAGCTGGTGAACGGCGCCTTAGCGATCTCATTGTCGGCTTTGTGGATCCGGAAACACGCGATCCCTTGAGTGGTCCTGGCTCTGCCGCCGCACTTGCTGCCGCTGCTGAAGCCGAGGCGAAAGGCATAGAATTTGAAGCGCCGGTGGATAACGGCCCAGATCCTAAAGAAGTCGACGCAGGCTTTGCCAAGCTACAAACTTTGTTCGACAAATTCATGGCAACGCTGGAAAACAAAGGCCATCAGAACAAGGAAACCAAAGCGGCTCACGCCGAAATGATTCCCGTGTACATGAGCTTCAAGCTACCACCGAAGTTGACTGACGAAATCACTGGAAACATCCGCACTCAAGTCGGCGGCATCCGAGACATCGAACGCGACATGATGCGCATCATCGTGCGTGATGCGGGCATGGCGCGCGCAGATTTCATCAAGCAGTTCCCAAACAATGCGACCAATGCGGCATGGATCGAAAAATTGATTCGCGCCAAACGCAAATATTCCTCGCGCATCGGCTCACATCAGGAAGAACTGCTGGAACTGCAAGGGCGGATGCTACAAATCGAAGCCGACACTTTGCTGCCGACTTCCGAAATCAAAGAAATTCACCGACGCATGTCGATAGGCGAAGCCAAGGCCCGCCGCGCCAAAAAAGAAATGGTGGAAGCCAACCTGCGCTTGGTCATTTCGATTGCTAAAAAATACACCAACCGCGGCCTACAATTCTTGGATTTGATTCAGGAAGGCAACATCGGCCTGATGAAAGCCGTCGACAAATTTGAATACCGTCGTGGTTACAAATTCTCGACCTATGCCACTTGGTGGATACGCCAGGCGATTACCCGCTCCATTGCGGATCAGGCGCGCACCATCCGTATTCCGGTGCACATGATCGAAACCATCAATAAACTCAACCGTATTTCCCGTCAAATGTTGCAGGAAATGGGTCGCGAAGCGACGCCGGAAGAGTTATCTGAAAAGATGGAAATGCCAGAAGATAAGGTTCGCAAAGTGATGAAAATCGCCAAAGAACCCATCTCCATGGAAACCCCCATCGGTGACGATGAAGATTCGCACCTGGGTGATTTCATCGAAGACGGCAACGCCGTCGCCCCACTGGACTCCGCCACTGTGGAATCTTTGCAAGAAACCACCCACGATATATTGGCCACACTCACTCCGCGTGAAGCCAAAGTCTTGCGCATGCGCTTCGGTATAGAGTTAAATACTGATCACACGCTGGAAGAAGTCGGCAAGCAATTCGACGTCACCCGCGAGCGCATTCGACAAATCGAAGCCAAAGCCTTACGTAAACTTCGTCACCCTAGCCGCGCGCAGCATCTGCGCAGCTTCCTCGACGAAAACTAGGGAATATAAGGTGCCCGGCGCAATGCCCGGCACCTTTTAGATTTAACGGGCCTATAGCTCAATTGGTTAGAGCAGCGGACTCATAATCCGTTGGTTCAAGGTTCAAGTCCTTGTAGGCCCACCATATAAATAGGGGGTTAGCTTATTTTCAAGCCAACCCCCGCATCTCAAAACCCAGTCAGGGGTGACTTAAGGGGTGACTATAAATCCCACGCTAGCCCCAAGAATCTTCTGGGGGGCTTGTGCGCTAAATTTTCGGCAATTTCGTTGCCGGACTATCTTAAGCCAGCTCAAGAAATATGCTGACCTCGAGACTCAGCACAACTACCCCATGAAGCCCCTATAAAGGCACAAACTCCAGCACTGAAGAACTGGGCCTTTCTAGCCGGCCACTAGCCTGAAGGTGCTTTATGTTGCTAATCTGCTTCCACGCGGAAGCAAAAAATTCTCGGGCGAAGACCCAATTTGCAATGATTAATTCACATCGATTGCAAACACACTTTTATATTCCAATAAGTCCGGCGCAGCTGAATTGCCTACGATTTGGAGTTGCATCACGCGAAATCCCCACATCATTGCAGGGAGTTTTTTCTTCTTTACAGCGCTCGTGCTGGCAGCATATAAACTGCCGTTTTATCAGCGCCACTGTACCTATCTGGCGTGCATGTCGCATACACCGACATTTACGAAAACCGCACTAAAAGTCCTGTAAAAACCCTCAGGAATAGCTGGGGGCGAACCCCCAGCTAAATTGAGAAACAACCGAAGTTGTATCAAAAGACTGTACTCAGTCATCGAGTTGTTATTAGAGCTACAACGGCTCGTTCAATTCGCATTGCTGCTCCTAATTTGAAACGTTTGTGCATCACGCACTCCCATGACGGGGCCAGTCGGGAACCATCCCAGACACTGACCAAAGATCGGCACCACCCGCTATCTTCTTTCCGTCGCTCCACTCATTAGCGCTTCACGCGCTACTACGTTTTCGACCGCTGGATATTTTCGTCTGCCAGGTTGCCCAAGCACCACTTCATAACTTCAATTGCATCGCTATGAAACGGCTGGCTTTCTCACCAATTCCTAATCATTTCCGCTCCTCACTATAAGTCTGTATCCAGTTACCACACCGGGCCCTACAGTGTTTTCCCACGTTAAAAATCACAACTTTAATCGCATCTATAGACGCTCGCTCACAATCACAAAGTAGCTACGCTTACCCGCCCAATGGACGGTTTCGGGGGACCGAGATTCCCAAGCATCTCCCCTACCCTTGTGTTGCTTATGCGTGCAATTACTGATCGCTGATGGATCAGCTACGCCATTTCAGACACTTCACAGATGCACCCATTTTCTGGGCGCAATTACAGGCTTCAGCTATCACCGACCTCCGACCCAATTAGAATCATTGGAGTGCCCTCTCTACCTAACCCACATTAGAGCTTCGTAGAGTCCCCTCAACTTATAGACCGCAGTCATTTCATTGAGAGCGAACCCACCTGCTGCTGCTCCGTCACACCCTTACGGTATGTGCCGAATTGCATATTGTGAAATCAGGGTTTCAGTTCCGAAGAACCTAGATACACCCCCTCGCCTTTTTGTCGGCTTGGGGCAGCATCAACGTGTCACCACGCTCCCGTTTCCGTGTCGCCCAATCTTCTTATGTTGACTCTCATTTTGATTGGGTCGTCGGGGGGAGTTACACCCCCCGGCTCCCGTTGCAACCGGACGAGCCCCTATTATGGGCATCCGGCTACGGCGGTCTGCTGGCTGGTAAGGCCAGCGTCCAGGCTAACGCCTGGTCGTAGCGTTGAGTGTCGGGGCGTTGGCGCACCCCCTTTGCAACAGCACTGATGGTTGTCAGTGAGTACGTGCTGCAAGTAACGGTTGGTGGCCGCTGCCTCGATCAAATCAAAGCACCCTTACGGTATCTATGTGCTGGTATTTTTTTGACTTATGGGCGAGCCCATAAGGAATCTCTTTAAGTATCCCCGCGCTTTTTCTCCGCCTATAGCATCACCGCGCGCGCGCCCTTTCGGTACCGTTAGATATCGCACCATCATGTCTTACGATCCAGCCGTTATTTCTACCGTCACACAGACCATGCAGGCGCTGCAGCGCCATGTATCCCGTGGCTCCTTTTACTACGTGACCGGTGAAGTAGAAGCCAGCAAAGCACTGGCTCTCGCCGCTCGCTTTGATGAGCGCTACTCGCTTACACAAACGACCGGCCAGAGGGATCACACCCGGCGCAAGGGCCAGGCCACATTCCGCTTTTTTGTCTGGCCGATTGCCGGTCAAAAAAAGCTGCGCTGGTGGCTATTGCGAACAGATGCTCACCACCCATTGCTGAGCCTTGAAAAATGGCGCGATGCGCGCAAGAACCGTATTGAATGGCTATGGCTTTATGAACTGGTGCGAACCCCTGTAGATCCGAAGTTGCGAGATAAATACAAAAGACCAGGTGGCAAGAAGGCTATCAATTCACAAACCTGGACATGGCGCATAAAACGCGACGAAGTAGATCGCTTGAAGGCATCAATCCGGCACTGGTCGCAGTACCAAGATAATCGCCTACCGGTGCTTATCAGGTCGCTTTTCAAAAGCCCCGGTTTTCGCGGTATTCGCTCCGATGTATCGGGCTTGTACTTCTACATCAAGAAGCAGCACGAAAAGCGAAAACGCACCCCGCCCTACATACCACCAACGATTCGCTGGGTGACAGGAAAGAAGGCCGTGACATTGCCTCTATCGACTCTTGTAAGGCGCTCTCAGCAATGTCGCAGCGAATGGTTTCCCGGAAACCTTCAACGCGATGATATCGGCTCTGAACCCCCACAAACGGATTCAGATAATGCTGCTAAAAAAAACACCCGCGCCGATCAAACGAAAAATCACCCTTGAGCTGCCTGCCGAGCTTTGGAGTCGCTTCGATGAACTGAAAAAAAAAGCGACAAAGAACGGCTATCAGATCGACCTTGAGGGCAGTTTAAGCGGCTACCTACAATCGCAAATTACGCGCGCTGAAAGAGCGTTGCAGCAAGAATTGCAATCACGCAACCAAGCCACCTCACTCCCGTTTTCGGACGACTAGAAAGGCCTAAAGACGTACAACTTGAAGCCGTCAAGTAACAAGTCAGGCTATGCCCTGACGACGATCAAGAACATGGATTCCGTCAAACAATTGATCAGGCTCCCCACTGCTCTGGTCAGTTCTGGCCAAACGCACTGGACATGATCAGTAACACCGGACGTTCAGATTTTTTCAGGGGGTCGGCAGCTGTGTTCTGGTATCGACTGTACGGCCAACGCGCACTCCAAGCCTGGTAACGGACGTTCACTGAGGTAACGCAAGGCTAATGCGACCGAGTCTCTGAAGGTTGGCTATCTAACTGAGACCAGACCTTCAAGCGTCTTCCGGTTCCAGAACATTTCAGTCATCCAGCTTTCTGAGATGAACTGGCGCTTCGTGCCTGAAGCCGACATTTCGTCCGGCCCAACTTTCAGTTGATCTTGGCAAATAGTAGGCGATCCTCTATCTATGGATGTTAGTGACGCAATTTGAAAAGCCGACCTTACTCCCTCATTTTTCTGAAGGCCCGTGGATTGGTGCAATTTTGTCGAGATTTTTACTCATTCGAGAGCGCACCGATATCACGACGCCTCATCACCACAAGATGAAGAAACATCTTTCGCAGAATGCGTGCCGTCTTCGCCAACTTCACGAAGGATACGGATGCCTCCTCGCAGCACTATCAACGAGACCACCGAACCAATCACAAGATCTGGCCAGCGTGATCCAGTCACCACCACAAGAATACCTGCCAGAATCACGCCACTGTTGGCAATGACATCGTTGGCAGAAAAGATCCACGCAGCCCGCATATGAACTTCACCGTCACGGTGTTTTCGGATCAACCACAAGCAAGTCACATTGGCGATCAATGCCACTACCGCGACGGCAATCATCCAGTCACCCAGCGGATCGCTGCCAAATAAACTACGGCGCACAACGTCCAGGATCACCAGACCGGCGAGCATGATCTGAAGCCAACCGGAAAGACGTGCAGCCGTACGCTTAATGCTGGCTGCACGCCCTACCGCATAGAGGCTGGTCGCATAGACCAGCGCATCAGCCAGCATGTCCAAGGAATCAGCAATCAGACCGGTGGATTGCCCAACCCAGCCGAGCAGAAACTCTACAACGAACATCGCGCCATTGATCGCCAACAAAGCGATCAACACGCGGCGCTCTGCTTGGTTTTTCGCTTCGAATTCACAGCCGCAATCTGTCATGGGGCCTCTCCTTCAACTACTGCATTTTGTACCAATTCTTCCTCGCGCCCATGCACAATGCGATATAGCGCGGGCAGTAGCAATAAGGTCAGCAGCGTCGAGGATACGATGCCACCGATCACCACGGTCGCCAACGGTCGCTGCACTTCCGCCCCGGTGCCGGTATTGAGCGCCATGGGCACAAAACCGAGGCTGGCAACCAACGCGGTCATGAGCACCGGTCTCAGCCGGGTCAACGCCCCTAAGCGGATGGCCATTTCAAGCGGCTGACCTTCTGCTCGAAGCTCGCGAATAAAGGAGAGCATGACCAATCCGTTGAGCACCGCCACACCCGATAGCGCGATGAAACCAACGCCTGCACTGATGGACAATGGCATGTCGCGCAACCAAAGCATGGCCACACCACCAGTGAGCGCCAAGGGCACACCGGTGAAAATGATCAACGCGTCTTTCAAAGACCCAAAGGCCATCAACAGCAAGCCAAGAATGAGCATGAGCGTGACAGGAACGACAACGGACAGCCGCTGGCTGGCGGACTGAAGCTGCTCAAAAGTACCGCCGTAGTCCAGCCAATAACCGGCAGGCAAATCGACCTGATCGTTAATACTCTGCTGAACCTCTTCTACAAACGAACCTAGATCACGCCCACGTACATTCGCCGTAACCACAACCCGTCGCTTACCGTTTTCCCGACTGATCTGTGCTGGCGCGGGAGCCAGCTCTATGCGTGCAACTTCGCCCAGCGGCACATAGTGCGGGCCATCCGCATTTTGAGCAGCGTTGGGCAATAGCAAAGGCAGATTTTGGAGTGTCGTTGGATCTTGGCGCAAACGCTCGGGCAGGCGAACAACTAATTCAAAGCGGCGATCACCATTAAAGATCAGGCCGGCAGCCGTGCCGCCCACGGCGGTCGCGACTAAATCCTGCACTGCCTGTACGTTAATGCCATAGCGCGCCAAGGCCGTACGATCAGGAATCACAGACAGTACCGGTAGGCCGCTCACCTGCTCCACTCGCACATCAGCCGCGCCATCAATGGCCTGAACTACTTTCTGGATCGCCTGTGCCCCACGCAATAGCTGACTCAAATCATCGCCAAACACCTTGATGCCCAGGTCCGCACGCACCCCTGAAATGAGTTCGTTGAAACGCAATTGAATGGGCTGAGAGAACTCATAGTTGTTGCCTACCAAGTCACTCAACGCCTCTTCCATCTGTTCAACGAGTTCATTTTTGGGCAGGTCAGGATCGGGCCACTGGTCTCGCGGTTTGAGCATCACATAGCCATCAGCGATATTCGGTGGCATGGGGTCAGTGGCGACTTCGGCGGTACCTAAGCGAGCAAACGCGACCTCGACCTGTGGAAACTCGCTGATTCTTTGCTCAACCTGTGCTTGCAACTCCAAGGACTGACTAAGCCCAGTGCCGGTTATACGCAGAGCCTGGACGGCAATGTCGCCTTCGTCGAGCTGCGGCACAAATTCTGAACCCAGGGTCGTAGCCAACCATCCACTGGTGATCACCAAAGTTGTTGCGCCCGCCACCAGTGCCCAACGCAAATGCATCGCCGCAGCCAACAGTGGTTCGTACGCCTGCTTGGCGCTACGCATGAGTAGATTTTCCTGCTCAGCCACTGGCTTACGCATAAAGACAGCAACCGCAGCAGGCACCAAGGTCAAAGACAACAGCATGGCTGCCAGCAAAGCCATGACGACGGTAGCCGCCATGGGGTGAAACATCTTGCCTTCGACTCCCGTCAGCGAAAAGATCGGGATATACACCACGGTAATAATGCCGACCCCAAACAGACTGGGCCGAATCACCTCACTGGTAGCGGTGTAAACGACGTTGAGTCGCTCTGTCAGTGCCAATTGGCGTTGGCGGTTTCCATTCTGTGCTTCTGATAAGCGGCGAATACAGTTCTCAACCACGATCACAGCGCCATCGACAATCAACCCAAAATCCAAGGCTCCCAAACTCATCAGGTTGGCCGATACGCCTGTATGAACCATGCCAGTCACCGTCGCCAGCATCGCCAGCGGGATCACTGCGGCAGTAATGAGTGCTGCCCGGACATTACCCAACAGTAGAAACAGCACGACGATGACCAACAAAGCACCTTCCAATAGGTTCTTCTGCACGGTCGCGATGGCCTTGTCGACCAATGTCGTGCGGTCATAAAGAGGCTGAACATAGACGCCTTCGGGTAGTGATCTATTGATGGCTTCTAAGCGCGTTGCCACATCGCGGGCGACCGCGCGTGAGTTTTCCCCCAACAGCATCATGGCGGTACCTAGCACCGCTTCCTCACCTCCCACCGTGGCGGCTCCAGAGCGAAGTTCACGCCCTAGTGCGACGTCAGCCAAATCCCGCACCAACACAGGTACGCCATCGCGGTGAGTGACAACCACTTGCTCAATGTCCTCAATACTCTGCAAGCGGCCCGGTGAGCGCACCAGCAATTGCTGCCCATTTCGCTCCACATAACCCGCGCCACGGTTGTTGTTATTGCTCATCAAGGCTTCGGTTATATCCGACATGGACAAACCCCAGGCGAGCAAGCGTTGCGGTTCGGGCAATACGTGGTACTGCTTGTCGTAACCACCAATGCTATTGACTTCAGCGACGCCGGGCGTGAGCACAAGTTGCGGGCGGATAATCCATTCCTGAACTTCGCGTAGGCCCATGGCATCCCAAGGTCGGCCATCTGCTTGTAACGCACCGGGCTCCGCTCGCACGGCATACATGTAGATCTCACCGAGCCCCGTGCTGATCGGCCCCATCTCTGGCTCAAGTCCAGGAGGTAATTGGCTACGAACTGCGGACAATCGTTCGTTGATCAGATTGCGGGCAAAGTAGAGATCTGTTCCCTCCTCAAAGACCACCGTCACCTGCGACAGAGCGTATCGGGAAAGCGAGCGCGTGTAGGCCAAATTCGGCAGGCCAGACAGGGCTGTCTCCACAGGGAAAGTCACCCGTTGCTCAGTTTCCAGCGGTGAATAACCGGGGGCTGAAGTGTTGATCTGTACCTGAACATTGGTGATATCGGGCACCGCATCAATGGGCAGAGATTGATAACTCCACACACCGATACCAATCCACACCAACATCAGGGCGAGTACCAGCCAACGCTGTTCGACGGCAGCGCGCACAATTGAATTAATCATAGTCAGCCCTTAGTGATCGTGCTCGGCGTTGGATTTCTCCAGCTCGGCTTTCAGTAAATAACTGTTGGCAGTAACGTACTGCGCTCCTGGTTGAAGTCCTTCCAGCACCTCTGTAACACGGCCATCGCTGCGACCAAGCTTGAGTGCTTGTGCTTCAAAGCGATCCTCGTGCCTCACAAACACGGATGGCTGACCTTCTATGTCTTGCAAAGCTTGGTTGTCGACCAATAGACCGACTTCAGTTAGAGCTGTGACGATCTCTGCTCTCACAGTGGTTTCCGGAGACCAGCGACCGTCAGCATTCGGCAACACCACGCGAGCACTACGCGCAGGGCCTCGATTGGCTGCCGGTGTGATCCAATCGATATCGCCTTTAGTCTGCACCCCATCGCCATAGACCATGACAGCCTGCCCTGGCTTGACCGCACTCAGTTGTGAGGGAAACACCGCAAGCTGCGCCCAAACTTCCGAGTAGTCCGCTATGCGAAGCAGGGCTCGTCCGGCTGTGGCCTCACCGGCAGATGCCATGCGATCAATCACAACACCTGAGATCGGAGCACGTAGAGAATAGGCTTGCAAACTGTCGTCAGCTTCCACCATCGCAATGATGTCACCCCGCGTAACACGCTGCCCAATCTCAGGATCAAGACGAACAATCCGGCCCGGATAACGCGCGTGGACAACCGCCGTACGTGAAGCAACAGGTTCAATCCGCCCGTAGACCTGTGCCGTCTGGCGCAAAGTGCCAGGCCCGGCATTCGCCATTTGCAATTGCGCCAAGGCCATTTGGGCTTCGCTCAATTCAACGGCATCCGCTTCATCGTGCCCCTGACCATGATCATCGCGCGCCTGAGTGTCGGCCTTTCCTTCGTTCGCGTGGTCATGACTATCTTGAGATGCAGATGCGTTGAAAATGAAACTCATCGCAATCAACGAAATGCTTGTTGCGAGCATCGCTTTAGATGAAGAAATGTGTTTAGTGGTCATGTTGTTGTTCCTCATGTTTGGCTGTGGCATCGCCATCGGCAGCGGACAATGCCGCGCCGGCAAGACGTTCCAATTCAATACGGTTCAAATGTGCTCGACGGGCGGCGTTTAGCAGGGCCAGCCTTGCGTCGATCAGCTCCCTTCGTGCTGCAATCAAATCGAGATAGCTGTAGCGTCCAGCGCGATAGGCGTCACTGGTGTCACTCAGTGCCGATGCGAGCTGGGGGATCACGTCGTTTTGCAACATTGAGAAGGCTTCAATGGCGTGAACGCGGTGTTGCCACGCTTCAAATAAAGTGGCGCGCGCCGCGATTCGTGCAGCCTGTGAATCAAAGCGTGCGGCTTCACCGCGCGCCGCTGCGGCATCAATTTCACCGCGTGCCCTGCGTCCGGTGAACAGCGGAATACTGATTCCGGCAATCAGTCCAGTGCTATTGCTGCTCTCAAGTCGACGAACACCCGCTTTCCAACGCAGGTCGCCACGAGACGATGATTGGGCCAGCCTTAGATTCGCCGCAAGAATGCGTTCCCGGCTTACCAATTGCTGCAAATCTGGACTTTGCGCCAACGCAGCGACCAAGGGCTCAAAGCCCCCCGCACGGCCTGGATGAAACAAGGCGTCGTCATCTACTCGCTCGAAATCAGGCTGTTCCTGGCCCCAAAGTGCTGCCAGCTTGACCCGCAAGGTTGGAAGCTGATGTTCGATATGGCCAACTTCCAAACTGGCACGAGCTATTGCCGCCTGGGCACGCCGTAGCTCAGCTTGCGGTGCGCGCCCGCGTTGCAGGCGCAGATTCACGGTCTTTTCAGTCTCACGCGCCAGTGACTCGGCATCGCGGGCCACCACCAGTTCCTGCTGCAATGTCGCAAGTTCCACGAACAAGCGAGCAGCCTCGGCTTGAAGGTCAAGGAGCTGCGTTCTTTGCTGTGCCGCGCTCAATCCCGTTTGCGCATCCACCATGGCCATGCGACTTGCGGGGCGTTCACCGAGTTCGATAACTCCGGAAAGGGCGAGCGTCAGTTCAATGCTGTCTCTACCTCGTGCTTCATTGGAGCCCGCAAACTCATCCGCCTCTACAGATAGCTCCATCGGTGGCGTTAATGATGCACTTATGCGGTCCGCTGCCAACGCTTTTATACGCGGCGCATAGGCCATCAAAGACGGGTTATGTTCAGCCACTCGGCGTACAGCTTCGTGCAGCGTTAAATTGTCAGGGGTTTGCGCTTCCGCGTGGCCCACTGCAAGCCACATCACACCAGTGGCGCATAAGGCCACTCGGCAGAAAGAAATCAACATGATGACTCCAGAAATCATTACGCCATACGGCGCAAGGCGGTGCCATAGCGGCACCGGTGATGATGTCTAGAGTGTTAAGGGAGGCGCTCTCGCTGGGGGATGAAGCCCAGCAGCGGCTCTGACCCGAGGAGCCGACCGCCGAACCAACGGGGCAATGCGTGGCGTGAGCAGTAGACCAAGTAGGCCCGCCACAATAACGGCGAGAAACTCACCATCATCAAGGTCGAGCAATTTGACTAACACACCGTCCGCCACTTCGACCTTGGTGTCCACGCAGCTTTCATCAGCGCAAGACTCGCTCACATGCACAATCGCATCGGCATGGGTATCTTGCAGGCAATCCAAGTTTCCATCTGAGCAGCCATGGGCATGCGCGCCCACGACCCGGCTCACCATCAATAAGATGGTCATTAGCCAGATGAATTTACGAGAAGGGTTGCGCACGATAAAGCGGGTTTAATCATGGAAATGAACAGACCCACTATAACTTAGATCGTTCCACAATCTATTGCTTAAAACTGAATTCACTCCCCCGATGCGAGAAGCAAGGCTTGACCCTAGACCTCACTCCAGCCTTAAATTCGAGCCATGAATGATCATTTCCTAAATACCCGCATCCCACCGTTGTTACTGGTGGCGATAACAGCCCTTAGCATGTGGCTACTTCAGGCCGGGTTGCCACCATTGTGGCTGCCAGAAAGTTTCAACGCGGCCATGCGCGGTTTGAAATTTACCCTTGCGTTCTCTGGCGCTCTGGTCGCCCTGCTTGGTGTGATCGAGTTTCGCCGGGCACAAACTACGGTCGATCCTCGACAGCCTGATATGAGCAATGCTTTGGTCTCATCGGGTGTTTATCAATTCAGTCGCAACCCTATGTACGTCGGATTTGCCATGTGGTTGATCGCCTGGGGTTGCCAGCTTGCACAGCTTTGGTCGCTACTTCTGGTTCCCGTATTCATCGTGTACATGAACCGTTTTCAGATCGAACCAGAAGAACGCATTCTCAAGGGTTTGTTTGGCGAAAGCTATGCCGCCTACCTAAAAAGCACGCCGCGCTGGCTTGCACTGCCTTTTGTACGCTAATGGGACATCATCATTCCACAGATAGTCGCAATACCTTGCTTATTGCGCTGCTCATCACCGGGGGCTTTGCCGGAGTCGAATTAGCCGGAGGCTGGTTAGCCAACTCTTTAGCATTGATGGGTGATGCGGGCCATATGGCAACAGATGCCCTCGCGTTGGGGCTCGGCGCAATCGCGGCTACGGTCAGTCGCGTCGGAGCCAGTCGCCGCTACTCATATGGTCTGCGTCGTGCCGAGGTACTTGGGGCCTTGATCAATGTGCTGTTTATGTATGGCGTGATCGCGGTCATTGCTATTGAAGCTGTAGAGCGCCTACAAAACCCCCAACCGGTTGGAGGATTAGCGGTCATGGTCATTGCAGCAATAGGTCTCCTGATCAATCTATTGGTGCTGCGAATCCTTCACGGTGGACACCAATCCCTAAATACGCGGGGCGCAATGCTCCATGTCATTGGAGATCTGCTCGGCTCAGTTGGAGCCTTAGCCGCCGGCCTGATTGTGTGGCTAACGGACTGGACTCCGATAGATCCGATTCTTTCTTTAGCCATCTGTGGCTTAATTTTTGTCTCGTCAACACGACTTTTGCTGGAATCAGTGCACGTTGTCATGGAAGGCGTTCCACCCGAACTCTCGCCGGAAGACATTCGGCTTCGCATGGAACAATCAGACCCGGCGATTCAAGAGGTGCATCACTTGCATATATGGGCCGTATCCTCAGACCTTTATGCGCTTTCCGCACATGTGGTTTTATCAGCTTCTGACGATTGGACTCGTGTTTTCCCGTTGATTCACGAAAAGCTGAAAGCTGAGTTTGGAATTGAACACGCCACACTTCAGCCGGAAATGCCAAAGAACTACTGAGGTTTGATGCAGTGACTTAGGCGAAATCCGGTGATTGACGGTTTGTCGCGTATATAACTGGACGGGAATGTCCGCTATCGAGTAGTTCACCCAAATCACGAAGAAATAGCCAACTACCACGATGGATCGGATTTCACTATTCGCTGTGGCTATGGCGAGGACCGCTATGCGCCCGAAGCGTGAGTTGGCCTCTTTCACTTCAGTCGCCGTTGATGGCACATCTGAGGCGTATCCCAGTTCTAGCGACTGGCCGCTGTTGGGCAGGTAGTTAACCTTCGATGCCTGAAGGTCAGCTTTCCCAGTCTCACCGAATATGCTGCTGACAGGTTGTATGTCTGTTGTTGGCACAAACCGGCTTTGTAAACACGGCGTAGAGCGCCGAACGTTTGCGTGCCAGTTAATGTCGAACGATGCCTGGTAGGCAGCCGCATATCCCACACCTGTCGAAGCATTTATTGGGTGATGCCAGGTGATCCGTGAGATTTGTGTCTGCACTTCCTTCGTTGGTACAACTGGTAATGGTGGTAGCTCAAATCCAACCTTGCTAGCAGTTGAAAGCTCTCGTGTTGTATAAATATACAAGTAAAATCAAATGCTTGCGTTGCTTTTGCGTCTTGTGGCATATTCCTCACCATCAAGGTTCGAAAACAAGGAGAAATGGACATGAGCCAACCATTAACCGACGCCGCAAGAAACGCGGTCAAAACCAAGGACCCAAAAACAATTACCGCAGTACACAGACGAATTGCCTTGAAAGTGGATGAGGCGTACTAAGCGGTGCGGGACGGGAAAGAAGCTTGCCGGGTTCTGTACTTGGCAGAACAAGCGCTGAGACAAGGCAGTCTTGAAGAGTTCCTGGCCTCTATCCATATGGGGCATCTACCAACCAGATCGGATGCTCTTAGACGTGGATAGCCGGCTTTATTTTCCTGATTCGGAGGAGTTCCGGTCTGTAAAGAGTGACATGCTCTATGGAGTTGAGCGGGTCATGGAAACCGTTGACGTCTTGAGTTCGCCCGCCAGCGACTATTGCTTCGGGGCTGTCATGGATTCGGTTAACTTGTCCGGATCAGACGATTTTGGCAACCCGGAGCACGCGCAACAAGCAAAGAATGTGCTGAACGCAGGGCGGTTGTATTTTAGGCAGTCGCGGCAAATTAGACCCATGTTTACTCGGGTCGATACGCATAAAGGAACGGTGTCTTGGACGATTGACCCCGCTGCCCTGGAACTGCTGCGGCGCGCCGCGAGCAGTGGCTGAGATATCGACCTGTCGGCGCTTCGCCGCCGCTCCGGCTTTGGCGAGCAGGTCGGTCAGTCATTGAACCGATCCAATTCCTCCAGCCGCCCCCGTATTGCGTGGCCTCATCTATGCCCCAGAGTGTGCGACGCACTACGCACAACGAGTGATATGGAAAAAAGCATTGAGTCAAAGTGCTGTAGTTCTAATCGTTGGCGGACTACAACATAATCAAAATACATATTTTATGAATCAAAAAGGACACCAAATGAGCATTGATAAGCTAGAGATAAAAAAGGGCGGCGCTGTTTGGATTGCTGATCCCAACGCAAATTGGGTCACCCCGTTTACCGTGCATGATAATTTGTCAGGCGGCGGCGACCACATTGAATTTAAGGGCGCGCCGAAAGAGCGCGGAACGGGACTTGTGTATGCCCACGTTGGAGGGTTTCGCAGTCAGCCCGCAGGGTTCACTTACGGCATTGGCAAATCACGCAAAATCGCGGTCCAACATGCCAAACTCATTTGTGAACAACGTCACGCCGAAACTCTCGCGGCCTTCGATGAACTGACTGTGGAGTGAACGGCATAAAACTCGACACCCTGCGGTAAGCATCTTTCATGTAGGGCACTTATCGAGATGTATGAAAGTGCAAAAAAGAACTTATCGCAGAACGCACGCCCTATATGTCGACTCTGCCTAGCAACGTAAGCTTGCCCACTTTTTAGATCAAGCGCTTGGAAGTATGCACTTTGGGCTCACTCCACTATGAAGCCCCTTGATGGGGATAGTGTTCCACCCTATCAAGGGGCTTGATAGGGTAAATCCTCAAACAAATCGGGGATGTTGATACCGCGTCAGCGGGCCTTCCGTAGGCCGCCTCTAGGACGACCTAGCACTGCATTTCCACCGGCCCCTCTCCTGAACAGAATGCTTGCCAACAATGAAACTGGGGAGACTTAGTATTGGTGGCCGATCGAGAAAATCGCCAATAGGGAAAAGATACCTAACCCTCAGAGCACTTATTCAATAGGTTTCATCTTGAGAATGGTTGATCCTAGTGAGTACTAGCCTCCCTACGATTCCCCAACAAATCCATTACATGGGGCATGCAAGCCCGCCATAGCAATCATGCAGCAGCAGGCAGGTTTTCGGTGGGGAAAAAGGTAGAAATTTGCGTATTTGAGCGAACTGCAAGACGTATTTGCTCACAAGGGTGTAAACACCCCTATGACTTAATCTGTCAAACTTCTCCAGATTTTGGTCAAAGTTACTGGCTATCGAATTACGGATGCCACCTGAAAGATTTGTTAGGCGAACCGCCCCGGACGCTAGCCAAACACGCGATTGGATTGCTTAATGTATTCAATGAAGTTGATACAGCTAACTGACACACCTGGCAGATCACATACAGCCGGAATTTTCATTTTTCTCGAATCTTTAGGAACAGATTTCTGCCGCCCTTCGTCCGAGATCAGTTCAACCCCCTCAGCTTTGGCGGTGGAGATAATTAAGAGGTCGTTTTCTCCAACACCCTTGGGATGATAGGCATCCCCAACGACTCCAATCATCGATTTCGCAGCATTTGCAAGAGTTAGTACCTCGTTAGTCACCGTTAGCTTTTTAATTCCCGCTGCTTTCAACCACTTTCCACAGTCCGGAGCGGTTGCAACTACCTCGTCTAACGCCACGCTTGGGATAACCAAATCGCCATTTTCAATTTCCAATTCGATCCACGCCCAAAGCGGGGGAAATTGACCTATCGGATAGTTATCCCACCCGTAGACTATTGATGAGGCATCAATGACCCGCATAAAACGCTTCAAGCCTATGAAGGTCTTGAACCTTTAAGCCATCTAGATAGCTGCTGGCCTTCGTCAGAGTTATATGACGATTACCAAGCGCGTCCAAGACTGTTTTGACATACCCGTCACCGAACATGTGTCTCGGCTCTCGGTGCCTAAAGGCGCGATTACCCCCATCTTTTGTTTCATACTTCTGACTGTCACGCCAGGTCCGGTACGCTTGGTAATGTCCCCTCAGCAGGCGTTTGGAATCGATAAGGCGAAGTAATATCACCTCGGAGCTAACGCCCCAAGCCTTTCTGTAATCTTCAAGCCAACTGTCAAATTCGGAAACGTTCGCTGGTCGTTCTTTGTCGTCAATTTCTTTAAGAAATGCCGGCGGAACTAGTAGATGTCCGGCGAACTCATTTGCTTCACGCTCTTGCCCAGAATGAGAAAACAGGTCTACTTCTTCGTCAATAGAACTCGTCCGATGCAGAAGGAGATGCCCCAATTCGTGGAAAAGTGTAAAGCTTTGCCGCACCTCTGCATCAAGCTTTTTCACTACTATCAATGGGCACCGATCATCGTACAAACTGAATCCGAAAATTGGATTTTCTTTGGCCAGTTGCCACTTTCCCGCATATCCGTTTGTTCTAAAGACTAGAACACCTTTGGACTCTACTGCAGACCGATAGGATTCGAAGTTGTTCGTATCACCGAGTTCGAGCCAATCCCTGACCACTCGTGCCGCGGATGCGGAGTCAAGCTGATCAATATTGGGCGGTTGGAAGCTGAGTTCGTCTTCAGCATCGAGATCTTCAAGCAGGCTCAGATAGACGGCCCGCTGTTTCTCGGCTCGCTCTATCAGTGTTTTAGTTTTCGGAGAGATGTCGAGCTTTTGATTGGCCAAAGTCCGAAACTGTGGGCTATGCACCTGAAGCTCATCTACTGGGCTATCGTCCAGAAAAAACAACACCCCACGCCCAAAGAAGGACGCCACTTTCTGAAGCTGGTTGAAAGTGAGACCGTCCTCGCCTTCTAACACTTTAGCCAGACCAACAGCAGAGATGTGCAAATCCGAAGCAAGCTGCTCCGGCGACACCCCTCGGTCTTTGCAACACCAACGAATTCGTGCTGGGTTAATGTTCTGTACGCGCTCCATAGAAGTGATTATAGCTGCCCGATGCCCATTAGAAGCATGTTGTTCGCCTAACGCCTATTAGGTGGACACTGCCCGCCTATCACCCCAGTACGAATCTGCATATCCCCTCCAACATCCATGCTTCTGGTTTCATTGGTTTGAACAACAATATCACGGCGGTGAATGCAAGAACTCGCGGCCATACACAACTAAACACTCAATTCGAGGCGACTAAACGAGCACCCCCAATACTGCAAATTTTTTGGAATGTCGTCCGCTCACACTTAGCCCCGTCATGCGAAAATAACGACACTCAAGCCACGTCATGTTTCCGCCGGGAAGCGGGGGCGGCACATACATTGAACCTGCCTCACATCATCGTTGAGTGTTTGTGACTGGGGGAAGAAGCACCACATTCCACATTGTCTGGCGACGAGGGACATCAGATGTGGCCTCTACCCGACACCGCTTTTTTTGTTGGCATCTTTTTGGGCAGCCACTACGCAGCCCGCCCTGTCACTTCATTAATCCATGACTCAATGTCATCACTTCGCCAACGCGAGGAACTTCCAATCTTCGTTGGCGGCGGGAACTTACCTTCGGTAATAAGCTCATAAAGCTTCGTTCGACCACATCGCACTATGCGCATGACGTCTTCGATAGCAAGAAGGATGACGGGCACTTGTAACGCTGGAGGGTTTTCTATATTCAAAATAAACACCGTGCATACAACACCCCGCCTCCTAAATCGGGGAAAACCGGGATCTGCCGGCGCAGTAAGTTGCTGACCGGAATCTAATGTACGCGCATTCTTGAAAAATCTCAACCCATTGTTTTTGTTAATCTATTTAACAGACTCCACAGATTGGACTATCTCCTCAAGGCGCACATTCCAAGCAGCAAGCGCGTCTGATATCTCATCATAATAATCATGCAGATCATAGACACGAATCATTTTGTTCGGCTTATGGTTAAGTACCCGTTCGGCTATCCACATCGGGATCTTCAATTTTGAGAGCTGAGTACGACACGTCCTTCTCAGATCGTGAGGCACCCAAGCATCAACGAAAGGCCAGTCCCCCTCCAACCTCCACCGCGAAATCGCCTTATCGGGCGAAGTATTCACCATCGGCTCTTCTTTTCGCTCGGCGTAACGATGTGGAAACAGTCGATCAGAAACACGATTTCGGTATAGCCACATAAGCTCCTTACGCATCATTGGCGTCATGCGAAAACGTTGACCCTGTCCGTTTTTCGTGTCCTCTGGAAGAAACAACCACTCCCCCGACTCGAAGTTAATATTTGACCAACGCGCCTTGCGGATATCCCCGCTCCGCTGCCCAGTTAGAAGAAGCAGCCGAAAAAACACACCCATTACTGGAGACATCAGCGACGATTCTTGAATAACTTCCTCTGCTTGGTCACCGCGCACCTCGGCTTTATCATCACCTGGAAGTTGAGGTAGCCTTGACCACAAGCTATTCATTTCTTCTGGCGAGAGAATCCTTTTCCTCGGCTTCTCCTTAAAGAGAGGCTCAACTTCTTTAGCCGGATTGGACTCCAGCCTCGCTCTCCCAACCGCCCATGAAAATAGCAGCTTAATCCGAGTCAGTATTTTGTTTGACTCAACCTTCTTTCCCGACTCAAACAACCGGGTTATCAGCCGCCGTACGTCAACAGCGGTAACGTCACTCGCGTTCATCTCGCCCAGCGTCGGGGCTACATGACGCCGCAATCGAGAGATATACTCCTTGTGCGTATCCACCTTAATGTCTGAAGACGGATTTTGCTCAAACAAATCGATCAAATCGTTAACGCTAAGTGCTCGCTGCTCCTTCTCGTATTCCAGCCGTATTTTTTTCTGCCGATCTTCCTCGGCGATCTGTGGATCAATACCACTCGAGACTTTCAAGCGCGCGCCATCGGCTCGACGCCTTGCTTCGGCGACGCTTAGCCCACCTTTACCCTTGCCGCTGTATGTTCCAAGCGTCATCCGCCGCCGGGATGATGTGACAGGGCTTTCATAAACGTACTGAAAAACCTTGGCTCCACTCGGAAACACCCGAACCTCGAGTCCTCCACGAAAGCGCTTGTCATATCTCTTACCGTCTCTCACGACAAGTCGCCTTACCGCTATGTCGGTTATATCTGAAGCTGATCGAGGCATTAGCTGCTTTTAGGGGTGACTATAGGGGTGACTATTCTACACCGGATTTGAACGGAAGATCACGAACGCTCGCGAACATGGAAATCCATATAATGATGTTTTTGTTGTATATTTATAGTTACTTAGCCACTTTCGACATGACACAGAACGCCAACGAACAGCAAGGCAGCGGACTCATAATCCGTTGGTTCAAGGTTCAAGTCCTTGTAGGCCCACCAAAAAATCAAAGCCTTACAGCAATTTGTTGTAAGGCTTTTTCTTTGTAGTAAATTCAGGGGTAACTTAAAAAATCCTCCTGCCTCTCCCAGCAGAATCACCTAGTCACACAAATCCGACAGAACAAATTCCACTAATACGCTCCTGTAATAGCGGAATGAGACTTGCTCAGATGAATTCCCCAATCAAGTTCAATTAGACCAGAACACCCCTGCCGGCCTGACCTTGGTGGGGCCTAAGCTGAACTGCTTGGCGCGGTTGCGACGCGAAACATGGTCAGCGCCACGCCGCCAACGATCAGCAAGCCCAGCCAGCCGCCCAATTGCCAGGTTTCGGGTAGGGCAAAGACCTGACCGTCACCGCTGAGCACGATGGGAATGGCCATAAAGATTCCGATGAGCGCCTCGCCAGTAATCAGACCCGCGGCAAACAGCATGCCGTGGCGCATTCGGGTTTCGCGGTCCGCGGCGTTGCGGTTGAGCTTCTGCGCTAGGTGCGCAATCAAGCCGCCTGCGAAAATGGGTACGGCCAGTTCCAGCGGCAAATATATGCCCACGGCCACGGCCAATACTGGCGTGCGGAACGTGGCCTTGCGAGCTTTGAGAATTTCATCACACACAATCACCAGGGCGCCGATGCCAACGCCGATCCAGACCATACCCCAAGGCAAGCCGCCGCCAAAAACGCCTTGGGCAACGGAGGCCATCAAGGTCGCCTGCGGGGCCAGCAGGGCGTCCGGATATTCGGCGCTTGGCGCACCGATACCATAGGCTTTGAGCAGCAGATTCAAGATCGGGGCCATGACCAGCACGGCGCTAACCACGCCCACGCCCTGCATCAGCTGCTGCTTCCAAGGTGTGGCGCCGACGATATAACCGGCTTTGAGATCCTGCATATTGTCGCCGCCGATGGCGGCCGCACAGCAGACCACCGCACCCACCAAAATCGCCGCCGATGGGCCTATCTCAGCGCCCGGCCCCAGCAGCATGAGCAGAATCAGCGAGGCGAACAAAATTGTGGCAATAGTGATGCCTGAAATCGGATTGTTAGAGGAGCCCACCAGGCCGGCCATGTAGGCTGCCACTGAGGAAAATAGAAATCCGGCTACTACCATAATCACAGCCATGACCAATCCGATGCCCACGCTACCTACCACCGATTGATAAAGCACAAACAGCGGCAGCACGAACAGGGCGATACTGATTAGCACAGCGCGCATTGGGGCGTCGCGCTCGGTTTCCGCGACATGGCTGGCACCATAGGATTTCAGCCCATCGCGGATTCCCGAAAACAGCGAACCGCGCATGGAAATCAGCGCCCAGATGCCGCCAATCAGCATGGCGCCTACGCCCAGGTAGCGAATCTTGGAGGTCCAGATCTGCCAGGCGACATCTTCAGCGCCAGCGCCGGCTGCCAACATGGGCGCAATGGCCGGATCTGCGGCGGCATACAGCGCGGCGTAAATCGGAATCGCGACATACCAGGAAATGGCGCCGCCCACGAACACCAGCACAGCAATGTTCAGGCCGACGATATAGCCCACTGACAGCAATGCCGGGGATAAATTCGTGCCCACATAGGCAATCGAGTTGCCACCCACCCAACTGCTGGCAGACACCGATCCGGGCCACAGCCGAAAGCCGGTTTCACAGAATTTGACGACCCCGCCGATTACAGCCGACCAAGCCAAATATTTCACACCACTGCCGCCTTCATCGCCGATCTTCAGTACCTCGGCGGTGGCCACGCCTTCCGGGAAGGCCAGTTGCTGATCGACAATCAGCGAGCGCCGTAGCGGAATAGTGAACAGCACACCCAGCAAGCCGCCCAGACCCGCAATGGCCGAGACCCACCAGTAATCGAAGACATTCCAGTGGCCCAGAATTATCAGCGCCGGCATAGTAAAAATGACCCCGGCGGCCAGCGACTCGCCTGCCGATGCCGCGGTCTGGACGATATTGTTTTCCAAAATGTTCGAATTCTTGAACAGCTTGAGCACAGCCATTGAAATCACGGCGGCGGGTATCGAGGCCGAAACAGTCAGCCCGGCAAACAGACCGAGATAAGCATTGGCCCCGGCCAACACCATGGACAGCAGCGCACCGAGTACAACGGCTTTGACGGTGAGTTGCGGCAAAACAGGGGCCTGCGTCATGCTGAGGCCTCGCTGGCCTGCTTAGACAACAGAGCCAATACAGCTGGCAGAAAATTCAGTGTGGCCACGAAGCCAGCGCCAAACGCCTTGAGATAGACCATAAATCCCCTCGGATTCTAATAAGCGACGAGTATAGGCAGAACATACGCGCTCGGTCGCCTAAGCAACAGTAGTCCAAGCCTTGGTGACAATCGAATTAGGGGTGTAGCCTAGCGGATTTGGTGCAACTTCCGATGCAATGCGGCTAGAATCGAACCCGAACGGGTTGTCGAAAGCCAGCATCCCGACACGCCGGAGGGTTAACCCCGTCGACTAGCGCTCTTCACATTTCCACTGCGCACAATTCGGTAAAACCTAAAGCACTATTTGCAACTGTTGTTGACATGCTTAAAGTTTGTGTAGCTCATAGCAACGATCCTGACACCCTGTCGGCGGTGTCGGACATCAAGCAGCAATGCCAAGAGAGCTTAGGCGCTTCAAAGCCCACGGCTGGGCTATTGTTCGCAGCGATCGACTTCGAGCATCAAATTCTGCTGGATGAAATTTGCGACGCTTGGCCAGAGTTGGCCTTGATCGGTTGCACCACAGACGGTGAGGTGTCTTCCGTACTGGAATTTCAGCAAGATTCCGTGACTTTAATGCTGTTTTGCACCGACGATGATATCCATATCGGCGCGGGCATCGGTCCCAAGGCATCGCAGGATTCACTGGCCTCCACACATGCTGCTATTGCTCAAGCCAAGTCTGGCGCATGCGAGCCGATACGCCTGTGCCTAACCCTGCCGGAAAGCTTAACCGCCGACAGCAAGTCAATTTTGGATGGCCTACGTAACGCGCTGCCAGACAACATACCCATAGTCGGCGGCTTGGCCGCTGATCGTTGGCAATTCGAAAAAACCTTTCAATTTTGTGGCCGCAATATCTACAGCGATGCAGTTCCCGTGCTGCTATTTTCTGGCAATTTACGCTGCTCACACGGCGTCGCAAGTGGCTGGCGGCCTATAGGCAATCCTGGCGTGGTCACGCATGCGAAAGACAATGTGGTTTACCGCATTGATGACGAATCCGCACTGGATTACTACCGCTCCTATCTTGGTGAACACACGCCGTCCTCGAACTACCCGCTTGCGGTGTTTACCGATGAAGAGCAATTTTACCTGCGCGCGCCCAGCGGAGAATATTGTGAAGAAGAGGGCAGCGTCAGTTTCTTTGCTGATGTTCCGCAGGGAGCAAAAGTTCAGATGAGCGAGTCATCTCGCGATGATATTCTGGCAGCAACTCAAGCGTCCATGCGCCAGGCCATTGAGGCTTACGGCGACGAGGAACCAGCTGCGGCTTTGTTCTTTTCCTGCGCCAGTCGACGCCAACTACTCGGCACCCGCACGCGTGAAGAGTTTGCATTAGCCTCAGCATGTGCACGCACAGAACTTCCCATCTGTGGTTTCTACACCAACGGCGAAATCAGCCCCATGAGCCTTGGAAGCACCACACAATTCCACAATGAAACCTTTATTTCATTGCTAATCGGACCGAACGAACCTTCGCCCGCAACGAACAAGTCTTAAGCTATGGATAGCGAAAATTTACAACGCGAAATCCGCATACTGCGAAAGCAGCTCACTCGCTCGGAAGCGGATCGCGAAGAACTGGAGACCAACAAGGAAAAAGACGAAACTTTGCTACGCAAGGTTATTCTCGAACTGCGAATTTCCCAGCAAGAACTCAATTCAAAGAGCAGCGAACTGGAAAACACTTTGAGTGAGCTCAATACCGCTCAAGATGAGCTAATCCAGTCGGCAAAAATGGCCGCCTTGGGCGAATTGGTGGCCGGTATTTCCCACGAAATCAACACCCCTGTGGGTGTCAGCGTAACCGCTGCATCACATTTGCAAGCCATTACGGAAGACTTTACCGCGGCACTGAAAAACAAGGAATTGACCGCAAATGAAGCGATGAAATTCGCAGAAAGTGCCGAAGAGTCCACGGACATGATCTTGCGCAATCTTCAGCGTGCCGCGGATCTAGTGCGTAACTTCAAGCAAATTGCTGTTGACCGATCCTTCGAAGGGCCGCGAGAATTTAACGTCGCGGAATACCTAAACAGCATTCTGACGTCAATAAACGCCCCAATTAAGAAAATGGGGATTAAGACGGAACTGGTGGGGCCAGACGATTTAACAATCTTCAGCGACCCGGGATTGTTATCCCAAGTCATCATCAACTTCGTCATGAACTCGCTTACTCATGCATACGATGGAAAAAATAAAGGTCTCATAACAATCGCTTTCGCAAATTCTGGAGGGCGCGTCAGCATAGAATTTCACGATGATGGCAATGGCATCGATGCGGCTAACATTGCAAGGATTTTTGATCCCTTCTTCACTACACGTCGCGGCCGAGGCGGCAGCGGCTTGGGCCTCAACATTGTGTACAACATCGTTGTCACAAAACTCAAAGGCACGATCAGTTGCGCGAGTAAACTTGGCTCCGGAACGACATTCAAATTGCTACTGCCAAATCTTCAACTCGACGAAACCCGGTCAGAACTAGACTGCGAAGAAGAAAATCTACTGCACGCCCCTTCCTCTCCATAGGCTCGTTGAACCAGCCCAGTTCCCACGCGCCCAGTCGCCAGCAGGCGACAAACTAAGCGTGTTTGTAATAGGCTATGAGATCGTGCGCTTTATCTGTATCAACGTAAAACATGTGTATGAGTACTCACGCATCGCAGCTTCGTTAAGGTAACACTAAGAAATACCAACGATGATCGGGCCCACCTCCCTTGTATTGGCAGGCCCCGCCAAGCGAAGAACGCCCCGAACCCGTTAGAGGCTGGGGATATCATGAATTGGAGAATGGGAGAACACCATGAAAATTATTTTGGCACCGATTGCCTTAATGGCGGCCATGCCGCTGTTTGCAGCCGAACCTGCATCTGGCACCTTAAGCCTTGAACAACTGAGCCTGGAGTACCTGAGCGGCCCCTTTGTTAATGCCAATGCGGCCCACCAAAGCGACGGCGGCGCATCTGGCCCCACATGTTTGTCCCCGGTGTTGGAGTGCGATGAGTTTGCACTCACTCTGGACTTTCCTGAGGCGATAGAGGACGTCTATCCATCTGCCATTGTTCGTGTCAGCTGGGGCTGGGAAGATATTACTGGCACCGGCTTGGTCGATTTTGATTGCTGGGTGTTTGACGGTGAAGGCAATCTGCAAGAAACCAGTGGCGCGGGATCCAACAACCCTGAATCAGCCGGCTTCCTACTGTATGGCGGCGTGAATAACCATGTATTAACTTGCGTTCCGTTCTTTGCCGCGGGCGACAGCTTTATA
Source organism: Oceanococcus sp. (assembly GCA_051252075.1). Lineage (GTDB taxonomy): Bacteria > Pseudomonadota > Gammaproteobacteria > Nevskiales > Oceanococcaceae > Oceanococcus. The sequence continues at coordinate 51,122 of JBPOFU010000012.1, forward strand.
GGCCGTGCTGAAGTCATACTTGGTGACCCAGTTGAGCTAGACGAAGAATCCGAAGATGGCGACAGTACGGGCTTAACCGGCATTCTTGTTCCTGGCAGCCAAGAGCCGGAAGCAGAACAACGCAGCGAGAGTTCCAACTCAGGATCTGGTTCACTCAGTTGGGCCTTGCTAGTCTTTAGCCTACTCGGACTGCGTAGGCGCGCACGCTAAACAAAAAGCCCGAGCATCTTGCTCGGGCTTTTTACTGCTTAGTAAAAGAAAATGCCCCAACTTCAAGGTTGGCGCAATGCATCTTTGAGCACTTTCTGAGAGCGTTTCGCTTCATCAATATCATCCATACGCCGCCCTCGCACACCTCTATTCGCCCATTGTTCCGGTGCAGTAAATCGTTCTTGCAAAACCAATACAGGGCTACGCCGTTCACCGTCCCGACGATCTTTCAAAAAGGCATATCGGCAAGCGCAACTGGCGGCATCACATTTTGGAACTGGCAGCTGAGGCGCGGTATTTGATAGAAAAACCTGATCAGAAATTTCCTGCACTGCCTGGCAACAATCTAAGCCAACTTCGACCGAAACCGCTGAAAATGCAGGCTTGGCCTGGCGGGCAACACCGACCGGCTTAGGATTGCCACGCGCTGATATGCGCCGCCAGCAAATGAAACTGAGCGAAACAACAACCAATAACACAGCAATCTTCAACATGCCCTCACCTCACCCTTTTAGAAAGAGGGATTTTCCGAAGTTAGAGCCTACTTAAGCGCACATAAATTTTCTGTCAAAGTCATTGTGCACTGCGCTCATGCCGCTTGATCACGCGATAACAAGCCCATATTGGCAACCACAAAGGGTGTCAGGTAATTCATCGCGATCTTCAACAGCAAGCCGCCAGACCATTGCGCCAAGATGATTTGGTCACCCACATTAATAGCGGTCAACCAGCTCCCGACCAAGAGTGCAATGAGGCCGGTACGCCGCAGATGGGCTGGCTTAAAAACAACAAGACAAACGCGTGTAAGCGTCATATTCAATTCACCATAAAGTCGGCAATGACGCCACAGTAAGCCGCGACAGTCTCATTATTCTAAGCTACATTAAAAGTTGTTCGAATTGCTCAAATCCGGTTACGAATGACTGCGGGCAAAAACACAAAGATTTCAAACCTTACTGACCGCCGCCCATCGAAGAATCTTGCACATGCGCATCACAAAACAACTCTCGCTCTACCTGCTCTGTCTTGGGTTACTTGGCTGCGGCGCTGGCTCTGGGCCACCTTCCAATGCCGCCAACGCGAACCCTGACTGCGGGAATTGGCCATGGTGCGACACTGATTTGTCCGCGCAAGAACGTACGCAATTACTGCTCGATGAACTCACTCTGGATGAAACCATACAGCTCATGGCCGGGGATGATCCGCAAAGCGCCAACAATGGCGAGCCTGCAGTCGGTGTAGCCAATGGCATAGAACGGATTGGTTTGAAAACGGTGTACTACTCGGATGGCCCGGTCGGTGTGCGTGAAGGCATGACCACCGCACACCCTGCTCCGCTGGCGCTTGCCGCCAGTTTCAATCGTGAGCTGGCTCGGCAAGTGGGGCAGGCCATTGCAAATGAAGTGAAGCACAAAGGCAACGATGTTTTGCATGCCCCTACGGTCGACAACGTGCGCATCTTGAGCAGCGGTCGGGTGTTTGAAACTTACGGCGAAGACCCCTACCTCGCCGCGCAACTCGCCGTGCCTTGGATACAAGGCGGAGAATCAGAAGGCGTTATCGTTAACATCAAGCATTACAGCGTCTACCACCAGGAAGGCTTGATCGGGGTGCCACCGATTACCTCAGCCATAGGCAGCCGTTTTCTCTACAACGCCGTGGTTGATGAGCGCACTTTGCGCGAACTCTATCTGCCCGCATTCGAGGCGGCCGTCATCAAAGCCGGCGTTGGCAGCGTGATGTGTGCTTACAACTATGTGAACGGTGAACCGGCCTGCTCCAGCCGCCATCTGCTCATGGAGATTTTGCGCGAGGAATGGGGCTTTGACGGTTTTGTACTAACTGACTATTACTTTGCCCAGAAAGATACGGCAGCGTCGGCTAACAATGGCAACGATTTGGAAATGCCGTTTGGCGTATTTTACTCCGCCCTGAATCTGCAACTTGCCTTGAGCACGGGCCAGATC
>JBPOFU010000120.1:0-7253 GCA_051252075.1 Oceanococcus sp.
CTTACACAGTTCCTCCACTCTAGAAGTTCTGGGCCTACAAGAACGTGCCGTGCAGTGGCAACGCAACAATGCTCCAGAACACTTCTTCCACCCTGGCGCCAGCTCGGATGCCATGTTCGCGCACACTGGAAAGCGCAATGTATTGAGCATGTTGTACGGCAGCTTACTGGGCTTATTGGCGATATCAATCATCATTGCAATAGCCCTGCGCTCAGTCTGGGATGGCTTGCTGAGTTTATTGCTCAACCTGCTGCCTATGATTGTTGGCTTTGGCTTATGGGGCTTGCTGCATGGCCGTATAGGATTGGGCTTATCTGTGGTCTCGGGACTGACCATGGGCATTGTGGTCGACTTTACTGTGCACCTGCTCAGCAAATACCGCCTAGGACAAAAACGAGATGGTTTATCCACACCTGATGCCATTCGTTATGCCTTTTCCACAGTAGGATCAGCACTGGTAGTGACCACCATCGTCTTGATCGTGAATTTCGGTTTGCTGATTTTTTCCGTGTTTACCCTTAACTCAGAACTCGGCACGTTAACGGCTGGCATCATCATGGTGGCCCTGCTGTTGGATTTATTGTTCTTGCCTCCCTTGCTTTTGTTGGTGGATTGGCTGTCATCGGGCCGCAAGATAGATCAAGCTTTAGCTCGAGCCGCCTAATGCCTTGAGCATTCAAGCATTGAAAATGCCAAGGTATGATGACTATGCATTCCACAGGCACTCCACATGACGTCCTCGCTACAGCTCTGGCAGTTCCGTGCTGCCATGTACCCAGAAGCGGCGCGCTGGATTTTGGATTTCAAGGGCATACATCACGCCCGATATAGCCTTCTACCCGGCCCGCACGTTCCAAAGATGCTGAAACGTTTTGGCTACAAAGCCACACCGGTTTTAGTCGACCAGGAGAAAATAGTTAAAGGTGTTGCGAAAATCAGCCGCCACCTCGAACAGCGCCATCCGGAGCCTACGCTGTGCCCCATGGCCCTTGCGCAGGAAATCTTTGAATTACAACAGCAATTTCTAGACGCCGGTCCCGCCGTTCGACGGGCCTTCTTTGGCGCTTTTTTACAGAACTCTTATGCCGCTGATCGCTTTAGCAGCGGATTTCCTGAGCGTACGCGACGGTTCTACCGCTGGGGGTTTCCTATCACTCGAGTCCTTATGCGGCACGACATGGCAATTAACGCCAGAGGGGTGGACGCTGGCTTGCAAATCACCAAGGGCCTGCTTGATCTAATCGCTCAGCGCAGCGCTCAAACAGGATACTTAGTTGGATCGAGTTTTAGTCTCGCCGACTTGACCGCTGCCTCACTCATGCATGTTTGTGTGCTGCCCCAAGAATACCCCGTCGCATGGCCGCAGCCCTATCCACCAGCCCTACAGCAATGGCTGGAACGCTGGGCGGATCATCCAGGGGCGCTGTGGGTGCTGGAAATGTACGAAAAACACCGCAGCCAAACGACAGCCTCTCAAGACATCTGTGCATAGCAACAATCAGGAAAAAATGATGGTGCGAGGCCCATTGAGATTGAGCCTATGCTCAACGTACCAGCGCACGGCGCTGGCCAATACGCGAGTTTCAACTTCCCTCCCGAGATTCACCATATCTTGAGCGCTAGTGGCGTGGTCCACTCTCACTACGTCCTGCTCAATAATGGGCCCTTCATCCAAATCAGCAGTCACAAAATGCGCCGTTGCCCCGATCAACTTCACCCCGCGTTCGTGCGCGCGATGATACGGCCGAGCGCCTTTGAAACCGGGCAAGAAGGAATGATGGATATTGATGCAACGCCCTTCCAGCGCTTGGCACATATCATTCGATAAAATCTGCATGTAACGCGCCAGTACCAATAAATCGACCTGCTGCTCCTCCATCAAAGCCAGCAAGGCCCGCTCTTGCTCTTGCTTGTTGTCGCTGCTTACCGGCAAATAGAAGTATGGCAAGCCATGCCACTCCGTCAGCCGTTGCATATCCTCATGGTTGGAAACAACGCCAACAATATCGGTATGCAATAGACCCGCATGCCAGCGGTGCAGCAAATCGGCCACGCAATGATCTTGCCTTGAGCACGCAATCAAGGTGCGCAATCGACGCTTCATATCATGCAATTGATATTCCAATGCGAAGCGCTCGGCCAAGCCCGAAAATTGCTGCTCGATACCAGCTAGATCAACCTGTTCAGGCGCTGCAAATTCCATACGCGCAAAGAACATTTTGGTTTCTGGATCGCCAAATTGAGCCGCTTCGCGTATGTCACAGCCTTGCTCAAAGAAAAACCCAGAAATCGCGGCGATGATGCCGGCTTGATCCGGGCAACGAAAACTGAGAACAAAATGGGATACGGGTGTCGTCATGCGACCACTATGCCATGAGGAAAGCTGATTTTTTCATGAATATTGCCAATCTGATATCCCCTATTCTGATGAGCCAGCCATATCAGGTAAGCTGAGTGCTTTTGCCGCGGACGTTCTGCGATGACACAAGTACATTTTTGGTTCGATTACATTTCGCACAACGCCTATTTGGCTTGGCACGGACTGGATAAACTTGCTGCCGACTTCGAATTGGAAATTGTCAGCGAGCCGGTCGTTTTTGCCGGTTTGCTCAATCACTACGGCAACAAAGGCCCAGCAGAACTTCCAGCAAAATCTCAGTGGATGTTAAAAAACGTCTTACGCAAAGCGCGCCGGGCTGGCATTCCAATACAGCCACCCGCCAGCCACCCGTTTAATCCTCTGTTAAGCCTGCGCGCCACATTGGCTTTGGACGACCGTGAGCAACGCAATGCCTTTGTAAGCCGTATGTTTACTGCGGTTTGGGCACAAAGCATGAGCCCGAGCAGCATAGAAACGATTCGCCAATGCGCCATTGATGTAGGAGTAGATGCAGAGCAGCTATTGCAGCTCGCAGAAGATCCAGATACCAAAGATGCTCTGCACGATCAAACACGAGCTGCGATCAACGCTGGCGTATTTGGAGTTCCCAGTATGTTCGTTAACGACGATCTGTATTGGGGGTACGACGATTTGGAGTTTCTACAAGCTCATTTAGACGCCAAACCCGATGTCCCTGCCCCGGAAATCAGGCAATGGCAATCCGTGCGCCCTTCTGCCAAGCGTTGAGCCCGACGGGCCAAGCCAATCGGTTCTGTGCTGCCCCTTGAGGTTAAAGGTCTCCGTGAGTACCGATCGCTGTTGACTCGATTTTCGCGCTCTTTCAATGCAACCAATTTGCCTGCTTAGCCGTGTAAACTTATTCACGTGGCACGGCAGGCCTAAACTTTTTTTTCGGCATCCAACAAATAGCCGCCACTTCCCTAATAAAACGGTTGAATTCATGACACTACGACACACTGCCTGGGCATTTGGCTTGCTCAGTTTGAGCACAGCGGGTTTTGCGGCGAATAGCACGTCAAATGACCTCATTGATACTTTGCGGAATAACAGCGGCCAACAACTGGTGTTACAGACCACTCCCGCAAACGCTTACACCATGCTGCGTGCGGCCGGAAGTAAACCTTTGCTGGCGGACCAAACGGATGCACCAGCGTTAAGTCGAGCAATGACTTTTCTCGCTCAATTTGGCAGCGTGGTTGGCATCGCTGATGCGCAGAACCAGGTCACATTGAACCGTACGACAACGGATCGGGCTGGCAACCAGCATGTACATCTGGATCAAGTACAAAACGGACTGCCTGTGTTTGGCGCTCGCATGGTTGTACATATGAGTCAGGCCGGCATTACCGGCGTTTCCGGCGCTTTCATCCCTGCCCTTGCTGACATGCCTCGCTCAGCTAGCCAGGACACCACAGCACTACAAGCACAGGCGCTGCGCAGCGTACAAAAGCGCAACTCAAAAGCAGAGCTCGCCGTGCAAGCGGCGCGCTTGATGTATTACCGCTCAGGCCTGCTTCAAGGCTATACCGGTGAGAATTACCTAGCCTATGAGGTCATGGTTCGCAGCGTTGATGGCAGCATTCGTGAACGCGTCATCCTCGATGCGATTAAAGGCGGCGTGATCAATCAGATTAACGAGATTCACTCATTGAAGAATCGTGAAATCTACACGCCAAACCAAGATGTACCACCCGTTATCACGGAAGGTGGTGCAACAGCTCCTACGGATATCCCCCTCACTGGTGATGGTCCTAGCGATCCAGCGTCACGCGCTCCCCAGGCCCCTACCGATAACCTGTACATCTTCGCCGGTGGCACCTATGACTTGTATGCCAATTTGTTTGGCCGAGAAGGCTACGACGATGGCGACCTTCCATCTGAAGATCAAGTGCAAAAAAGTGTTTACTTGATCAATGATGCGTGCCCGAACGCCTATTGGAATGGCGACTCCACCAATTACTGCCCTGGCTTTGATGCCGATGATGTGGTCAGCCACGAATGGAGCCACGCCTACACCGAATACACCCACGGACTGATCTACCAGTACCAATCTGGTGCTTTGAACGAGGCCTACTCCGATATTTTTGGCGAAGTTTATGACCTGGTGAATGGCCTCGAAGGCCCCTTAGGTGTGAGCTTGACTGAAGGTGAATACTTCGAAAATGGCGGTAGTCGCTGGGTAATGGGTGAAGATTTAGGCGAAGCCGCCGCTGCCGTACTGCTGCGCGACATGTGGGATCCGGATAACTTCGGCATCAATGTGCATCAAGCCGGCATTCAAGTTTTGAATACAGGCTCGCCCGGCAGCGTGATTACATCAGAAAATTACTACTGTGAAGCTGGTGACGGCGGTGGAGTTCATACTAATTCTGCCGTTCCAAACCATGCGTTTGCCATGCTCGTTGACGGTAAATCTTTCAATGGCGTCGACATTCCAGCTATCGGCATGACCCGTGCCTCGCATATCTATTTCCACGCAGCCTTGCACTATCAAATTCCGAGCACCAACTTTATCCAACACGCTGACGCTTTGGCACAGTCTTGTGCCGATTTGACCGGCGTTGCACTCAATGACGTACTGGGGAATCCATCTCCGGATGTCATTGATGCCAGCACCTGCGCTGCTGTTGAAGCGGCCATGCTGTCTGTTGAAATGCGCCAAAGTCCAACAGAGAAATGTGATTACCAACCTTTGCTACAGCCAGAAAGTGCGACACCTGCATTATGTCCTGAAGGCGAAGGTCCCGTTGCTGATTTCTCCGAAACATGGGAAGGCTTAGATGCGCTGCCAGCAGGCTGGGAATTCACCGAGAACTTGGCTGGTGACACCTCGGAAGGCACCCAGTGGGAAATCGTTAGCGATTTACCAGAGCCTCATACCGGACAAGCCGCATTTGTCGCCAATACCTTTGGCGGCAGTTGCACACCGGGTGGCGATATTTCCGCTAGTTTCCGCCTAGACAGCCCAGAAATTGTTGTGAGTGAAGTTGATTCTAAATTCGCCATGAACCATTTCGTCCAATCTGAAGCAGCATTTGATGGTGGCAACTTAAAAATCAGCATCAACGGTGGCGATTTCGCTATCGTGCCGGGCACTGCTTTTTCATGGAATCCGTACAACATCACCATGGAAACTGGCGCGGGCGCAGTACCTGATCCAGCAGGCCTCATCAGCGGCGGCAACACCAGCCCACTCGCGGGTGAAGAAGGTTGGTCCGGTTCTGACGAAGGCGAATCCATCAGCACCTGGGGCGTGAGTCATGTTGATTTATCCGCTGTTGGCGTGTCAGCAGGCGACAGCATCCGTTTCCGTTTCGAATTCGGTCAAGATGGCTGCAATGGCAACTTGGGTTGGTTTGTGGACGACATCAGCGTCAGCCATTGCGTGGTAGGTGCTCCTAGCAGCAACGGTGAAACGCCGAGTGTAGTTACGACTCCTAGCGACAACACCAACGTCACCACCGGTGCTAGCCGCGGTGGCGCTATGGGCTATGGTCTCTTGATGCTGTTCGGCTTAGCCGGCCTGCGTCGCCGTACCCGATAAGCAACATTTAGGTTAATAAAAAGCCCCTGCATTGCAGGGGCTTTTTTGTATCTGCCACATAGAAAATGGAAATACCTACTAGCTTTGACCGCTAAAGTTTCCAGGTCGACGCTCTGCTACTGCCTTCAGACCTTCGGCAAAATCGCCCGTGGCCGCCAAGCGCGTCTGTTCAGCAAATTCATGCCGAGTCATCTGCAATACCGCATCAGCCAAGCCCGCACGCTGAGTGGCGCGTGTTGATTGCGTCGCCAAGGGTGCGCCTGCTGCGATTTCTTGAGCCAATGCCAACGTCGCCTGCGTGAGCTCATCAGCTTGCACAAGCTCGTCTACGAGCCCCCAATGCAGCGCTTGTTCAGCTTTGACCCTACGCCCGGTGAGCAGCATCAGCCCCGCTTTTTGCGTACCAATCAAACGCGGCAGCGTGTGACTAATGCCAAAGCCCGGATGTATACCTAACTTGACAAAATTCCCAGCAAAACGGGCATGCTGCGAAGCCACGCGAAAATCAGCAACCAATGACAAACCCAAGCCGCCGCCTATCGCCGGTCCTTGCACCTCGGCCACTATCGGCTTGGCAATACGAAAGAGACGAACCCCGGCCAGATACAGTGGGCTATTGCCATCTTCCCCAGCAAGAGGAGAGTTGCTAGCGCTTGCTTCAACGATCAAGCGGCCACCGGCACAAAAGCATTTACCTTGGGATGCGAGAACGATGACGCGGCATTCCGCATCAGCATCCAAGGCTTCAAAGCAGTCGGCCAACTGTGTCAGCAGTTGCAAATCAAAGAAATTATCAGGAGGACGGCACATTTGCACACGCACCACATGATCGTGGCGCGTGATCTTCAATTCAGAATAATTCACGTGTGAAACTCAGGGCATTGAATAAAAAACGGCGAGGATAAACCTCGCCGATGGGCCGAACAATTTAGTCGGTAACTGGACCGTTTAAGCGGCATCCAAAATTTGATTAACGGCTTCTTGATCCGGCCCTTTTTTGCGTTGGATATCTTCCGCAACTACCTTTTCAATTTTTCCGCCAATCAGCGGTATTTTCACTTTGATTTCCCACTCGAAATCCTTGCGACAGGTACTTCCGTCATCGCTCACTTGGGCCACACATTCCATCGTGCCCGGTAAGGTCGCAACATCAATGGAAATAACACCACGCCCGCTGGAACGATCCCAAGTCTCGGTATGTACAACTGCTGAGGTTTCGCCCAAAATTTTCTTGGCAAATGCTGGAACGTCGGATTCCACTTGATAGCCGAACTTGGTAACGCAGCGGTTGCCATCGTCGTCATGGCT
>JBPOFU010000121.1:0-7245 GCA_051252075.1 Oceanococcus sp.
AAATTGCGTTGCTCTCTGGTCAGCACGTCGTAGTTAATGAGCCAGCCCGCATGGGTTTGTACATGTTTAATATTCGTTCGATCCTGCAGCCGAATTTGCTGATTCGCAAGCAGATTAATGGGAACAGTCAAAATGAGGCGCTGATTTGGGAAGTCGATGCGGTAGTCAAGTCCCGGTAACTTTCCCAAATCGACTTGTTGCGGCGTATCGATCGATTCGGTGATGCCAATATTAAGGAGATCAGTCTTTGATACATAGACGCGTGATTTTAGTGTTTCGACTCGTACCAGTTGCTTCGTGTCAATTTCGTTAAGCGTGACCGCAAGGTATAGCGACTCGCCGTACAACGGGATTAACGGTAGCTCGGGCGCTTGTGCTATTGCGCTCGAAAAAAAACAATGCACGAGCAATAGGTAGGCGAAGCGCTTAGCGTATGTACGTAATATCAACACGCTCGTCTAGTTTTTTGCCGCCTAGAGTCACTTGAAATGGCAACTGTTGGAGTTTATCCAAATTCGGATACTGCGTTTTTGACAAGCTCCAGGTTCTCTTGCTACCTGAGAGTACGTAACCCAGCAAGCCTTGACCGAAGGGCGATGAGATCGCGCCGTTGTTGTTCAATTTGAATTCAGTGAGCTGGGCAAATTGATCGCCTAGGTTGTGCGCAGACAGCAAAATCCCATCGTCTTTTCTATGCGCTGTCCACGTTAGGCGAGCGCGGACAAGTTGCTGATTGTCGCCAACGAAGACAGGTACGGAATAGCGCAGCAAAACACTGATGCCTCGGCTTAGATCTTTCGATTCTGGGTCTGGGGATGGTAGTTCATCGAGCAATAGTCGAAAACTCCTTTGCCCGGTGCGTGCACTGTTCTTGGCTACAACAACGCGAACGGTTTGGGTTTCACCAGCATCTATTTTCGCAATAGCGGGGCTCGCTATGAGCTGATCGCTGGGGGACAGTTTGTCCAGGCCATCTTCCTGAGTCCAAAGAAATACCCGACTTTGGACAAATAACGGAGTTGAAGAGCGGTTACTCAGATTGAGCGCTGAGTTGCCCGTCTTTGGGTCAAGATGCAGTTGAGTTGGAGCAACATCAAACTGGGCAGCTGGCGCTATTAGCGGTACAAAAATAAACAGGGCAGCCAACGCTGCCCTGCAATATGTCGTAGCCCGAGAAAACGGGTGCTTATTAATCACCTGAATCGATCAGAATGTCACTGTAGCGACGATGGTGTCTGTGTAGACGCCCTGAGCAACGGTTTGCGGAGCAAAAACTCGGCCATATACCGGTATAGACTGAGCTTCACCATCGCCGAGTCCGGTTACGGTTTGATCGGTGTCATTCCACACAGTTGAATAGGTTTCGTCTGTGAACAGACTGTAGCTTGCGGTTGTCGCATCGCTAGTGTTGGTCAATAAACGAGTTGCATAATCAGCGCCATCGCCGCTACCGGCACTGAGCCCAAGTGCGTAGGGGGTTCCACTGGTGCAGGTGACAGCAACGGAGGTTGTAGCATCGACCGGATTGTTAATTTCACCTGCAGTTGTGCCAAATTCCAAAGGCGTGGAAGCAGCGACGCAGGTGCTCAGAACCGTCATGGTTACTGTAAAAGTGCTGGTCGTGGTGGCGGCCCAAGCGGACAGCGCAATAGCAGATATCAAAGCCACTGCGGCGGCAAACGATATTCGTTTCATAGGGTTTCTCCTCAGCATAAATTTATATTTTTTTAGTGAGCCTAAACTACTTTATTGAGTTGAAAAAGCAAGGCTTCACGCTAATTTTACGTTGAATATGCTGCGTCTGGGCTTTTCAGGAACAAGCAACCAGGCAGTTGGCTGCTTGATAGATCAATGGCGTGCAGTTAAGCCCAGTGACAGGGCGGGTGTTTTGCCATCTAGTCTGTCTTATCTGGCTTGGCAATCGATGCGCCCAAGGCGGCGTAATCGCGCATGCTTCCGGGCATAGCAAGGATTTGCTGCTGAGTAAGGTTTTCGAAGTTATCTGGGCTTTCACCGAGTTCCTCTTGCCATTCCAATGCCAACTCTTTGCTGGCAAAAAATGACAGGCTGATCATGCATTCACCCAAGTCTTCATCACGATCTTCTGGCAACAGGTCATTCCACACTTCTTCCAACCAATCGTGGCCGATAAGAAAACCTTGCGACCACTGCGCTAACCCGCCATCTTCTGCAAAATTCTCCAGAACTTGTTCTTGTGCTTCACATAAGGGGGGCAGGGACGCTGTTTCCGTCGCTATTCCTTGCAGTACCCACTGATACAGCGCGATGAGATTCTCTTGTATCTGCGTGTCTTCTTTTTCATTGAAGTACGCAGGATCCTGATCATCAAAAATGACAGACATCCAGTCATCGACCTGCACCTGCTCTGGTGACGCGCAAATCGCAAACAAGAAGCCGGCCAATTGAGGATAGCTTAGGGTGCCGTCCGGTCGATGTGAATCAGACAGGAACGCTCTTAGAGTATGCGCTTGTGATGTGGTGAATTTTGCAGTCATTCGATTCTCGTAATGGGGCGTTATCTACATGCAATGTGTGAATTCAGCATCACATACAAAAAAGCCACCTTGCGGTGGCTCTTCGTGTCTGGTGGAGACGGCGGGAATCGAACCCGCGTCCAGAAGACCTCTACCTTCGGCTCTACATGCTTAGCTCACTGTAAGATTTTCGACTTGCGCTACCCAGTCAGCAGAGAACGCGAAAGCTTAACTTCTATATTGTTTTAGTCCTTTCACAAGAAGCCAGTGTCTAGACGATCCCATATAGTCGATACCCTGACCCGGCACTATGAGCAATGACCGGGAGGGCACAAGCCGTCTTTAAGCGGCTAGAGCGTAGTTGTCTTCGTTGGCAACTATACTAAGTTTGCTAAGATTTTTTGCGAGGGTCTAAGCAGCCTCGGCATGCACCTGGGGCTTCGCGAATCCTGTCGAAACCATGTCGTCCCCGTTGGTGTTTTATTGTGGCAGCCATGCCGCAATGCAAGAATTATAGGCCTATTTCTTGTGCTTGCGTGGCTGTGTTCGACAATCGGTCTGAAATACTTGCGGCAAAGGCGCTTAGCCGTCGTTTTTCATTAAGCGTTGTTTGTCGCGTGACCAGTCACGTTCTTTGATGTCGGCACGCTTATCGTGCATTTTCTTGCCTTTTGCGAGGCCTATGTCCAGCTTGGCGCGACCGCGAGTCCAGTGCAGATCAAGCGGGATGAGGGTGTAACCCGCACGTTCAACGGCGCCGATTAACTTGCTGAGCTCTCGTCGTTGCAGCAGGATTTTACGACTACGTGTGGGCTCAGGGTTGACGTGAGTAGAGGCAGTTCCCAAAGGAGTGATGTGGCAGCCGATGAGCCAGGCTTCTGATTTTGTGATCACCACATAGCTTTCAGCGATATTGCCGCGACCGTCGCGCAAAGCTTTCACTTCCCAACCTTCCAGCACTAATCCACCCTCGAAGTTTTCCTCGATCTTGTATTCGTGCCGCGCTTTGCGGTTTTTGGCGATGATACGGTCATCACCGGATTTCGATTTCTTCTTGTTCATCAATAGGGTAGATTGCAGACTTCAATGCGTTTCCCGGAAGTATTCCGGCGATCTTGCAGTCGAAATGGCTAGTTTCGGGGACTCAAAGCCTTGCTGTTAATTACATTCCAGTATTGTCGCAGATGCACGCGCCGCGCGGGCGCTTGGGGAGCCGTATGACCGTAAAATCTGCACGCTGGCAGCTTACCGATACCCAGGCCGTCATCATTATGGGCGTTGCCGTTATTGGGCTGGGCGATATTTGGCGTCTGCCGTCTTTGGCCTTGAACAATGGTGGCGGTGCTTTCTTAATTATTTATCTGTCGGCCTTGTTGTTATTGGGCGCGCCGGTTTTGATGGCTGAGATGGCTTTTGGTAAATTGGCCGGCGCGCGCTATTCGCAGGCCACGCGCGCCGCAGTGAAGAGTTTGGGGGCGTCACGTTGGTGGTTGATCGGCGTTTACAGCATGCCGCTGGCGGGACTTGCCGTTATTGCCTTGTATGGGGCCATGGCGGGTTGGAGTTTTGGCTATGTCTTTCGCGCAGCCGGTGGTATCACTCAAGGGCTAAACACCGAGCAGGCACAAAGCCTGTTTTTGCAGCTGGCGTCTGACCCTGAACGAAGCTTGGTGTGGCACACCTTGTTTTGGTTGTGCATAGGCGTTGCCAGTGCACAGGGTTGGCGGCACGGCATTTTGCGTGCTTCGATGTGGTTCGGCGGCTTGATGGTGTTACTCAGCCTGAGCTTGGCGGATGCTTTGCCCAGCCTTCAGATCAAAAGCGGCGGCATGCAAGCCTTGTTCTCACCTCGTTGGGGTGAACTCAGTCGTCAAGGAGTGTGGGATGCGGTCAGTCAGGCTTGTTTTACCTTGAGTGTAGGACTGGGTATTGCCTTTGTGACGGGAAGGCATTTGCCGGCAGAAAGTCATACAGCACGTATCGTATTGGGCGTGGTCGCCATCGATATTGTGTTTTCGCTCATCATTGGCATGGCCGTTGCCGCATTGTTGGGTGATCAACCTCAAGTTGCCAGTGGCGTGTCCTTGGTATTTGTCGACATGGTGGTTGCTTTGTCGCATAGCAAAGCCGTCCAGGTGCAGTTTTTTTGCCTGTTATTGCTGTTGTCGGCCAGTTCCGCGGTGCTGTTAATTGAGCCGTTTGTACAGTCGATACGGGATCGCTTTCAGTGCTCTCGGGTGGCTGCAGCCGGGACCATGACTTTGCTGGCTTGGTTGCTTGGACTGCTGGCGATTTTCAGCTTTGGTCCGTGGCAGCATGTGCGCTGGTACGGCATGGGGGTGGTTGATTGGTTGGTCTATTTGGGGGTGAACTTGTTGGTGCCTCTGAACTGCTTACTGATAGCCAGTTTTGTAGGGCGCGCGTTGCCACCAACGCTTGTTGTCGCTGCCAGTGGTTCGCGTTTAAGCATTATGGGGCCGTGGTATATCTGGCTACGCTTCCCGGTTCGTCTGTTGTTGGTACTGCTACTGCTGCAAACCAGCGGTATCATGGACGCAGTTTTGGACTTTTTTCAGCCCTGGGACAGTTATGTCGAATGAGTTGGCCGGTGATTTAATTGCCGTTGAAGTGGCCTATGCCACGATTGAAAAGCAGCATCTGCTGACCTTGAAGGTGCCAGCGAATTGCACTGTTGCACAGGCGATAGAGCGCAGTGGCATCTGTGAGTTGTGCCCAGACATCGATTTGGGCAGCCACAAGCTTGGTGTCTGGGGAAAGTTAGCCAAAGCGGAGCAAATACTGAATCCACGCGACCGAGTAGAAATCTACCGGCCGCTGAAAGCAGACCCTAAAGACGCACGCCGTAAGCGGGCGAAGCAAGCCGCAGCCTGATTAGGCTTCTTCTGCTGGCTCTGCCGCTTCTTCAGCTGTTTTTTCTGGCGCCGGCGTTGGCGTGGGTTTGCTGTCTTCCAAACGCATTAGGATGTCACCATCGAAATACAGGCTAACAGTGCGACTGATTTCGGTGCCGGCACCACTGCGGTAGTAAGACACGTAATCCCAGCGATTCGGTTGGAAGTCATCTGCCAACAGGGGCGAGCCCAATAGGTACTCGACCTGTTCGCGGTTCATGCCAACTTCTACCTGTTCCAGCTTTTTTTCGTCTATGACGTTGCCTTGTCGCGTGGACAATTTGAAAACGGGAGAACAGGCCGTGGCAGCAACCAAGACCAGCGGAATCAGTAAGCGCATAAGCAAACACAGTAGGGGAAGGCGTGCGATAATACCGGATTATGCACGGCGTATTACAGCGGATGTGTGCGTAGAGCCAAAATAGAGCTTGTCCACGTCGGTGATCGTGCTGATGTAAGCCTGGGAGGGGTATTGGATACCAAGGATTTGCGCAAGGCCGGACTGAAAGTCACCTTGCCTCGACTCAAGATTTTGCAAATTTTCGAGGACAACCCCGAAAAGCATTTGAGCGCGGAAGATGTTTATCGCCATTTAATGGAAGAGAGCGAAGAAAAAATCGGTTTGGCGACGGTTTATCGGGTGCTTACCCAGTTCGAAACCGCGGGTTTGATCGCGCGCCACAACTTTGATGGCGGCCAAGCGGTGTTTGAGTTGGAGCAGGGCCAGCATCACGACCATATCGTCTGTGTGCACTGCGGCAAGGTGGTTGAATTTGTCGATAAAGTTATCGAAGAGCGGCAGACCTCGATCGCCAAGGAGCATGGCTTTGTGCTAACTGATCACAGTCTTGTGATGTATGGCAATTGCCAAAGCGCTGAATGCGGCGGGCACAAATAAATTATTGACCGCCGAGTTCCAGCATTTCTTGAGCATGTGAACGGGTTTGCGCGGTGATGTTCACCCCGCCCAGCATTCGTGCTAGCTCCTCGATACGGTTTGTTTCCGTCAAGGCATGCACCTCAGTCTGGGTTTGTCCGGATACAACCTGCTTGCTGACTTGGAAATGGGTGTCAGCCAAAGCGGCTACTTGGGGTTGGTGGGTCACACAAAACACTTGATAACCCGCGGCCAAGTCCTTCAGGCGGCGGCCTACAGTTTCTGCCACGCCTCCACCAATGCCGACGTCCACCTCATCAAATAGCAAAACCGGCACTGGGGATTGGTTTAAGCAAACCACTTGTATGGCCAAGCTGGTGCGCGCTAATTCGCCTCCGGAGGCGACTTTGGCCAAAGGGGCTGCTTGGTGACCTGGATTCATCGCCACTCGTAGTTCTATGCGGTCTTGTCCATGTGGACTGCGTTTGGCGTCAGACTGCCATTCCACAACGATTTCGCATGCCGCGTGCGGCAAGCCCAGTGGACGCACGGCTTCGCTAATAGCCGTCCCCAATGTTTTGGCCGCTTGCTGGCGTGCTTTTGACAGGCTTAGGCTGAGTTCTTGGTACTGTTGAGTCAACGCTTCGCGTTGCTGTTTCAGCGCTTGCAAATCTTGTTCGCCGGATTCTAAATGCTTAAGTTCGTTTTGCAGTTGCTGCCAATGTGTGCCTAGGTCTTCGGGCTGCACACGATGCTTGCGTGCTTGAGATTGATAGCTGTCTAGGCGTTGCGATACCGCTTGCAGTGCTTGCGGATCGGGATCGATATCTGAAGCCAAATCCTCACACAGACTGGCGGCTTCTTTAATATCAATTTGGGCTTGGTCACACAGCTTTAACGCGGCTTCAAAGCGAGGGTCAATTTCGCACAGTTGCTGCAACTGCTGTAGAGCGCTTTGTGC
>JBPOFU010000122.1:0-7241 GCA_051252075.1 Oceanococcus sp.
GCTTGCTGCTCATCCGCGAATTCGTTTTTATGGGTCGAAGAGAGTACGGCGAATTCCTACAAATGATGGAGGGAATTTCGACCAACATTCTCGCCAGCCGCTTAAAGTGGCTAGTAGATACTGGCATCTTTATCAAGCACCAACATCCCGCCAATCGACGCAAGTACTATTATGAAATCACCTCTAAAGGTTTCGACTTGGTCCCCGTCTTTATGGAATTGGGTGCTTGGGGCCTACGGCATTTGCCCGGTACCGCCATGCCAGATGACATTCGAAGTCTGTACCTTCATGACAGACAAAAATTCATGAGCCATTGCCGGTCGACAGTTGAACAAAAATCGAAAGCGTATTTGCAAGCCGCGAAAGATTGAATTTTCAAATGTCGCTGTCCCAAGTAAAAAACCACGATGATACAAAGAACGTTTGATAGCATTAAAATCACAAAAATACATAGCACCTAAACAAGGCTTATCACTTCATGAAAAAACTACTTGTCTTTGGCGCTGCCTTATTTTTGCTGGGACTTCTAAATGGCGTAGCCGTACCCTACTTTGAAAACCCTCGAATGGGCCTTTCATCGCACTTGGCTGGCGTCCAAAATGCCCTGGTCCTATTCGCTTTTGGCTTGATGTGGAAGCATCTCGACTTGTCTGTCAAAGCGCTGAGAGTTTGCTCCGCGCTGAGCATCTATAGCATGTACGCGATCTGGTTTTCCCTGGTTCTGGCCGCTATGTGGGGCACAAGTTCAGCGACCCCAATTGCAGGGGCTGGCTACACCGGAAGTGAACTGCAAGAACTCATTGTAAACAGCCTGCTTTATTCAGGCTCGCTAGCCATTATCGTCGCTTCGATCCAAGTGCTTGCTGGTTTGGTCAAGAACAAATCGCTAGGCGAATAGCAGCATCATGCAAGAGCAACTCTGCCCCTTTCAATGAGCATTGCCCCGAATCTTCTTTGGATAGATTGCTTGGCTGGCGCCACTGTTGGCCTTGTCGTCACGCTTATTCACACATGTCCCTATAGGCCGTATTTGTTGCAGGACTTGGAATGGTTGAGTGGGCCAATCGAGGCGTACTAGACCTCGCAAACCCCGCTTCCAATGCAAACTAAATTTGATACAGCGGCCTTTTTCCCACTTGCAATTGACTAGTAGGTCTTCATGAATAATGGATTGATCGCTGCGGCGATTCTCATAATCTTGGTTGGCATTGCTCATTCCATCCTCGGCGAAGTGTTGATTTTTAATCGCATGCGAGACGGCACACTGATCCCTAAAGTCGGTAGGCCTGCATTGCGTGAACGGCATGTGCGAATACTTTGGGCCACATGGCATGTGGTCACGATATTTGGGTTTGGCTTTGCTGCTTTTCTATTCCATGCGTCAAATCCAGACAACATACCAACCCTCTATACCGTTGCTCTAAATTCAACCGCGGCAGCTATGTTTGCCAGTTCAGTTTTAGTATGTTTTGCGACCAAGGGAATGCACCCTGGCTGGATTGGTCTATTGCTTGTTGCGATCCTTATTTTCTTTGCATAGAGCAATGGCCCTGTTTAAATGTGAAAGACGCAAAAATTCAGACGGGATTTTGTCTGCAAACGTTAGTGCTCTAATCTAATGAAGTCTTACTACGACGCAATTTTCGACCGCTTTCTCGCACTGCTCGGTGTCGATATAGATCTCCCACTTGAGTTACACGGGGAGCGTTTCAGCAAAATCACAGAGACCCTGTTTCTCGGCGCTCGCCCTAGTATTGAGCACTGTGAAATGCTCAAAGAAACCGGAATCACTCACGTTGTTAGCGTCCTGAGTGAAAATGACCAGTCGAAGATGGCATTTTTGCAGCCTGAATTTGAATCATTGTTTCTTGGCATCCATGACCGAGTGAACCAGGAGATCTCAGCAATATTTCCTGATTTTTTCGAATTTTCTTTCGAAGCTTTACAAAGCCACTCACGGGCGAAGATCCTTATTCACTGCGAGGCCGGCGTCAGCCGGTCAGCCACCTTGGCAATCGCGTTGTTGATGAAATCAGAGCACAAGGCATTCTTTGAGGCTTTTAGCCAGGTTCAAGCAAAGCGCCCCCAAATTCTCCCAAATATCGGTTTTGCTTCCCAACTCCAACAATTGGAAATGGAACTTCTCCCATGCAGCCCCAATGAATCTGAAGATGACTCGTTAACGAGATTCCTACACGAGATTTGCAATGTTCCCGTTGAACACGAAGTTATTCAGTCCGCACTAACGCGACACAACTACGATGCCGTAAAGGCACTCCATTCAATATTCGGCCCCGAGCTGCCCCGCGTTATTCAAGGAATTCGGTTCTAGTTGGCGATTGGCAGAGATTCCCAAGCATCTGCTTGCAGATCAAATGGAAAATTTGAGTTGAATTTTGGGAAGGTCCGAAATCGGGACGAAGTGACGGCTGACCTCGTAAGCCTGAACGACAGCTTCCCGGAAGCCGACAATCGTCCCGAAATCTTGGAGGTCTCCAACCAGAGCATTTCAGTCATACAGCTTCTGACGGTAATTTGGCGATGTGCGTCTTGCGCGGTGGTTTATCGGCCGAGTGCGGGGTGCAGCGTTATTCTTAGAATGCGCATCTATCGTGTCAACAATGACTAGCCCGATACGTCGTATCAGTGCCAAGACACATTCAAGGAGAAACCCATGGCCAAATTTGCACTACTTTTGAACCACGCCCCGGATCGCTACACCGGCTTAAATGAAGACGACTACATGGCGATCATCAAGGATTACGTAGCCTGGATCGAGCAAGCCAGCGCAGATGGCATTTATGTGAGCGGCCACAAATTAGCGCCCGGGCCAGGGAAGACGGTGACGGTGACCAACAATGGCATCGAGGTTCATGACAGCCCGTTTACAGAGCTGGCAGAAGTACTCGGGGGTATCATGATTGTGGAAGCTACGGATTACCCGGCGGCTGTCGAACTGGCGCGGCATCATCCGCATATGGTTCATAACAAGACGATTGAAGTCAGACAGATTGATGGTGAAGACTGATACGGTTGCGCTTAGTGAGATTGGGCAGCAGCTCGATCACCTGACACGACGCGAACGAGGCCGGCTGATCGCTGGCCTGGTTCATCGCTTGGGTGGACGCTATCTGCAACTGGCCGAGGATGTTGCGCAAGAGGCGCTGATCAAAGCGTTGACGACCTGGCCCTACCGCGGCATACCTGATAACCCAGCGGCCTGGTTGACGCGCGTTGCCCACAACGCGGCACTGGATCGGCTGCGGCGGGAAAATCGAGAGCTACCCTACGACCCCGATTTGGATAGACGCGCAGAAGCAACACAGGAACTGGACGAGAAGGTCATCAGTGATCCGGAGCTACATCTGGTGTTCTTGTCATGTCATCCGACATTGGCTGGGATTGATCAGTTGGCCTTGACCTTGCGGATAGTGAGTGGATTCACGGCTAAAGAAATCGCATTGCTGTTCCTGTCTTCAGAGGCAGCCATGGCGCAACGTCTGTCTCGCAGCAAACGCAAACTTCAAGTTCTGGAAGTAGGATTGTTGGACACCCCCACGGTGTTCGAAATCGAGTCACGAATTGGCGCCGTTTTGAAAGTGACCTACCTGATGTTCAGCTTGGGTTATTCACCGCGCAGTGGCTCGCAGCTGATTCGGCGAGACGTGGCCATGGAGGCGCTGCGACTGGTCAAGGAGTTAGCGGCGCATACATTAGCCGCCCGGCCAGCAGTCCACGCATTAGCCGCTTTGCTGTGTTTTCAAACCTCTCGATTCGACGCCCGAGAAAGCTCGGTCGGCTACCCCATTTTGCTGAAGGACCAGAATCGTGAATTGTGGGACCAAAATTATATCGAAGCGGGTCTGATCTATCTGAATAAAGCCCAAGCCGGCAGCGTATTATCCCGTTACCATCTGGAAGCTGGGATTGCCTCACTGTATGCCAGCGCGCCGAGCTGGGAACACATCAACTGGCCGGCGATTTTGAGTCTGTATGAACGCCTGGAAAAGTTCACAAATTCGCCGGTTATTGCGATAAGTCATTGTGTGGCGACTGCCAACTCAGGCCAGCCGCAGGCATCTTTAGAGCGCCTTGATGAGCTTGCCCAAACCACCGCCACAGAGCGATATGCGCCCTATCACATTGCCCGCGCCGAGGTTCTACGCTTACTCGGACGAGAGACAGAAGCGCAAGCGAGCTTCTCAGCCGCAATCGAGAGCGGCGCGAGCGATCCCGTGCTGCAACACATCGAGTCGCGACTTGGAGCAATAATCTAGCTTAGTTTGTTTCGCAGGATCCGGTCGCCGCACAAGAACGTTTCGCAAAGTAGCTCGCTCTATTCAAACAAATCATCACATTAATGTGTAGCCGTAGATTCTCAAATGCTGTCCGCACGCAACGAACTTGGATTTCGGCCGAATGCGATTCGCAACGCGTGGGCGTCAGCCTTCCGCGAATTGTTTTGTTACAACACGAGAAGGTGCATGCATAGGAAGGGGGAACAGAGTTCCCGGGCCAGCAATGGGTACGATCGCTTTGCCCCCGAAGCAGGGCTAGCGGTGAAATTTGGGTATATCCGCTCCTGTCACGCCATATCACGCAACGAAAAAACGCGAAAGCCTTGATTCAACTGAGAAACCTCAGAAAACCACGACACCCGCGCTTTGGTATTTGGCGGAGAGGGAGGGATTCGAACCCTCGAAGGGCTCGCACCCTTGCCGGTTTTCAAGACCGGTGCATTCGACCACTCTGCCACCTCTCCGAGGCGCGCATTCTACATATTTACAGGCCTATCCGTCATCTGCTTTTTCGAATAACTTTATACGAGAGCCACAATCAAGGCTTGCATCGACAAATTAGAATTACCCACAGGCTGTTATGAGTACCGGCTGATGCCGCTATAATGCCGAATTACCCTAAGAAACCCCATACGATGCCGGGCAAGCTGCGCGTCGGGACAGGCAATGCCAGCCCCGATGATGACGAAAACATTTTGGCAGAGGTGAGTTTTGATACCTCAAACCATAACAATGAATATCCGCGCCTTTGGCCCATAGGCCTGACCGCTGTAGGTCAGCAACCTATGAGCGAACGCTGGTTTGTTCAAGGCCCTGTTAATGACCTGAAGGTTGGCGAATTTAGCGTTAGCAACAGTAAAAGTTGGGCATGGGTAGGCACTGAAGCCGCTTGCTCGGAACAAAGTGATGTGGTTTATCTAACGCAAAACCTATTTCACCAACTCCACCAAACTTGCACTCAGTTGAACAAACCATTCGTAGCAAGATTGTGGATCATAATCCCCAACATTCATCATGGTTGCGCGGATAAAGAACGTTATAAATTATTTTGCACTGGCAGACACTTAGCCTATGAAAAACTTGGCATTCGCGCGCCTAATTTTCCTGCAGCGACAGTGATCGGCAGCCACTCCGGCCCTATACGCATGCACGCATTGCTATGCGACGAAAGCGGAACAGCGGTAGAAAACCCCTTGCAAACGTCCGCCTACGAGTATCCGCGCGACTATGGCCCGAACAGCCCTTCGTTCAGCAGGGCCTTGCAATCCCAGCATCAATTTTTCGTTTCTGGGACCGCCGCCATTCGCGGCTCCGACAGTCAGCATCCTGAGAACGTCGACGCCCAGCTGCAGGACATCGATTGCAATCTTGAAGCGCTGTGTGCAAGCCAACAGCTGCAGCAGCCGTGGCATCAACTGGCACAGTATGGACGGGTATATTTACGTGATACCAATCTTGCCAGCACGGTGAGAGCACAAACCAATCAGCTTTGGGGAAATGCTCAAAGCTGGCCTATCCTGCACGGCGATATTTGTCGCGAAGAACTGCTCTGCGAAGTAGAAACAGGCTTATGAGTGATAAAACCTTCGACCTCCCCCCGAGTACACCCTTTGTGTGGCTCAAGAGTTGGCTGGATGATGCGCGAACCCTGCCCTTGAACGAACCCCTGGCAATGAATTTGGCCACGGTGTCGGCACGAGGCACACCCAGCAGCCGCATCGTACTGTTTAAGGGATTGGTTAACGATGACATTCGGTTTTTTACCAATTATGCCAGTCGCAAGGGCGAGCAATTGGAGCACAATCAAAATGCGGCACTGTGTTTTTGGTGGGACCCACTCATGCGCCAAATCCGCATAGAGGGGCATTGCGAAAAACTCGATGATGAGAGCTCTGATGCGTATTTCGAATCACGCGCCCGCGGCAGCCAATTGGGTGCCTGGGCCTCACAACAAAGCCAAACGGTGGAAAATCGTGGGCAATTGGAACAATCTTTTGCCGATGTCGAAAAGCGCTTTGATGACGCCTCAGTCAGCAGGCCTCCACATTGGGGCGGCTACGCGCTAAAAATCAATCGCATTGAATTTTGGGAAGGTCGCGACAATCGCTTCCACGACCGAGTGCAGTATTTACGTGAACAGCAAGCTTGGGCCATCCAACGCTTACAACCTTAATGGCACGCGTTTAGGCGCCACTCAAATCAGTCGTCAATGAGTTCCGTATCACCATTGTTCAGGGCTTTACGCACACTGTCAGGCAAGGGTTTCTTTACTTTAATGCCCAGCTTTTCCATTTTCTGCAGCTGTGACATGGCATTCCCACGCCCCTCAGCGAGTTGCTTAAAGCCTAAATCATAGGCTTTTTGTGCCGCATCTAGACGACTTCCTATGTCTTCGAAACTGCCCGCGAAACTGACAAGTTTGTTGTGAATTTTGCCGGCCATTTCCAAAACTTGTGCCGCATTCTCTTCCTGCTTGTGCATATTCCACAGAGTACTGACCAACTTCAGTATCGCTAGCAGCAAGGTTGGGCTGGCAACAATAACGCCCTTACGAAAAGCATCCTGGAACAAATGTGCATCTTCATTTGCTGCCGCTAAATATGCGGCCTCGATGGGCACAAACATCACCACAAAATCCAAGCTGGATATATCCGGCGACGCGGAGTAATCCTTGCCATGCAAATCGTTAATATGACGACGTAAAGATTCGACATGTTGCCTCAATGAAGCCTTGCGCTCCGCCTCGTCATCCGTTTGATTGGTCCCTGTCCAAGCCTTAATACTAACTTTTGAATCAATGATGATTTGACGGTTTTCCGGCAAGTACAAAACCACGTCAGGGCGCTGCTGTCCGCTATTGTCGGCACTCACAATGGTGACCTGTTTTTTGTAATGCGTGCCTTCCTCGAAGCCTGCCGTTTCCAAATAGCGGGTCAACTGGAC
>JBPOFU010000123.1:0-7106 GCA_051252075.1 Oceanococcus sp.
TGCTGATTGGGTCAAAATATACGCCTCCAGAACCATGTTCATTGCACTAATCATTGGATATTTACTCTACGCAAAGCAATACAAGGCACTGGCCTTTGCTTCAATCATTGGAGTTGTCATGCCCGCTACAGATGCATGGCTCGCAATGCAGGCTCAGGCAGCTGACAAAGTGGTTTTTAAGCATGTTGCGACAGCCATTTTTTTGGTGGTCACTTTTTTTGTACTCAAGGCTGTCATCAAACATCGTGATGGTGCCAAATAAACTGCGCTGGTTCGCTGCAGAGTCGTAGTGCGGTGTTTCAAAGGCAGTTTTAGAGAGACCATCGATTGCCCTTCATGGGTGAAAATACTAGGCCTATACATGAGCGTTTCCTCCTCATAATTCAGCATAAATACCTCTGATTTCAGGCGATCTTCAAAACACTATGCATAGCCACAATATCCAGCGCTGGCAGCACGATCACACATTTTCTCAAGACCGCAAAAGGCCGGGAGAATCACGCACTCTGATCGTAATAGGAATAACCGCGATCATGATGGCTGTGGAATTAACAGCGGGTGTGCTGTTTGGCTCTATGGCGCTGTTGGCGGATGGTTTGCACATGGCCTCCCACGCAGTTGCTTTGAGCATTACTGCGTTTGCCTATGTGTATGCGCGGCGAAATGCACGCAACCGCCAGTACAGTTTTGGTACCGGCAAAGTGAATGCCTTAGGCGGTTTTACCGGTGCTGTATTGCTGGCCATATTTGCCGTAGCTATGGGCTTTGAAAGCCTGTCGCGGCTGCTCAATCCAGTCGAAATCGTGTTTAATCAAGCCATTGTTGTCGCCGTGCTTGGTCTCTTGGTCAACGGTGCTTGCGTGTTCATACTTGGGGTGGCGGATCACGGCCATGATCACCATCATCACGGTCACGATCATTCCGGCCACCACCATGATCACAATCTAAAGTCTGCCTACCTTCATGTTATGGCAGATGCATTGACTTCCGTTCTCGCTATTTTTGCCTTACTGGCAGCGAAATATTTTGGGCTCATTTGGATGGACCCCGCTATGGGTATCGTTGGTGCCATTTTGGTGGCGCGATGGTCTTATGGATTATTGGTTTCCACAGCGGCGGTGTTACTGGATAGGCAGGCATCTGAGAGTCTTCAAACACAGATTCGACAATGGATTGAAATTGACGACGACACCCAGATTACGGATTTGCATGTGTGGTCGATAGGCCCTGCAATCTACTCGGCTCAAATTGCTTTGGTCACTCATCAGCCCCTGGCGCCCGACGAGTACAAAGCTCTGATTCCTGAATCGCTGGGTTTGGTACATGTTTCCGTTGAGGTCCATGTGTGCCCAGATCAAGTCTCGGCTGACTAAAACGGTGATTTTGCCAGTGCTTATGCGGCTACAACTTAGTTGGGAGCTAATGTTTGAGGCAACACGATGAGTGCACGGCTATGGCAAAAATGCATTGGTTACGGGCTGGTTTTGGTCTTGTGTGTCAGCGCTCTTGCCGCGACCCGTTGGGTTTGGCGTGATATTACTTATTGGTCTAGAAGTCTTACCGTGGCGCATACAGCGGATAATTTGGGGGAATGTGTTGCCATGGCGGTGGCGGACTGGCCCGCTGTGAAGGTGCCTCCATTTGACCAAGTGATTACGCTGGAATTGCCGGGCCCATACGACGCCTTGGTGAAAAGCACCGAAACTTCAGGCGTTGCCCGCATTGTTGTATTTGGACACAGTGCGTCGATTGCTAAACTTGGTCCTGAAAATGACAGGCCCGTTCAAGTGCTTCTGAAAAAGTTAAGTGCTGATATTTCTAAGCAGTGTGGCGATGAATAAATTCAACATACGAGCAGCTACGCTGGAGGATGCGGATGAGATTGCGCGTATCTACAACCATTACATAGATAACTCGGTTTCAACCTTTGAAGAAGAACGAGTTACGGCTGCGATCATGCGGCTAAGAATGGCAGAGTTACTTGAGCCAACGCGGCCCTGGCTGGTGGCGGAAGAGGCAGGCCTGGTCCTTGGCTACGCCTATGCAGGCACTTGGAAAGGGCGCAGCGCTTATCGCTACACCGTAGAAACGACGGTTTATCTTGATCACCAATGTCCGGGGCGGGGGATAGGGCGAGCGCTATACACGCAACTGCTAACGCAGCTCCGTGCCGCAGGTATGCATATGGCGATAGGCTGTATTTCGTTGCCGAACGCAGCCAGCGTTGGTTTGCATGAAAGCCTAGGATTTCAACTTGTGGGAACATTTTCACAAGTTGGTTTTAAGCATGATCGCTGGGTGGATATTGGCTATTGGCAGCTCGAGCTATAGGGCGGAGATTTTGCTAAGGACTGGTTGAGAAACCGCTTCGAAAAGGGAGAAAAAATGATCAAAGGGGAATGTTTTTGCGGAGCTGTCCATTACCGCATAGCCGGTGCATTGAGCAACGCGCGGGCCTGTCATTGCTCGCGTTGCCGCAAGGCTTTTAGTGGTGCCAGTTCGGCCTATGCGGAATTGGTAGATCGTGAATCTTTCGCTTGGGTGTCGGGGGCAGCCAATTTGCAGTTCTACTCATCACAAATTGATTGGGGCCTGGCGTTTTGCAAAACTTGTGGCACGACGCTCTGTGGCACCCACAAAGGACAGGTTCATGGCGTGGCCTTGGGCACTGTGATTGGCGACCCCGGGGTCGAAATCGAAGCCCATATTTTTGTGGGTTCGAAGGCGCCTTGGGACCACATTGGTGGCACTGCGCCGCAATTTGAAAACTGGCAGAAATGACGCGTTTGCCCGCGCTCGGAAATTCAAAGTTAAGCTAAGTTTGTGCTACAGATGGTGGTGTTAGCAGTTTATGCTTAGCCAAAAGTCACATTGCGATTGCGATGTGCCGAGCTAAGCGTAAACCCTCTGAGCGTCACTATGATATCTATAGAACTTTCCACCCTGCGCGTAAACGGACGGGATATTCGTCTGGAAATCTATCGTCCAGAATCTCAAGAGCCGGGCCCAGGAATACTGTACTTACACGAGTTGTATGGTCCTCTTGATGTCTACAAGCGGGATGCTCAGGAACTGGCGAAGCAAGGCTATCTGGTGTTTTTGCCGGATCTCTACAGCGGCGATGCTGCCGCATATTGCGTGCGTGCATTGGTGCCAAAAGTCGCGCGCAACAACGCCGCAGACAACCCATTGTTAAAAGAAGTGCATGAGCTGTTGGATGCGCTAAAAGCGGATTCGATGTGCAACGAAAAATTGGGCGTGGTTGGTATGTGCTTGACCGGTGGTTACGTCATTCAAGCGGCCATGCGCGATGATGTGGAAGCGCCGGTGGTGTTTCACCACTCCTTGGGTTTACAGGGCGCAGGTATTCCGATTGTGGAAGAAGAGAACCTCAAGAGCATCAAACGCATGCAAGGCCATTGGAGCCGTTTGGACCCGTTTTGCCCGGCAAAAAGGCGAAACCGCCTGCAACAGAAATTAGGTGAACGCTTGGACGCGCATATCTACAATATTCCGCATGGATTTCGCTCGGTAGCGCGCAACACGGCAGGAGCACAACAAGCGTGGACCCGAACCTTGGCATTTTTTGAAGAACATTTGCTCGGCCCAGGCGCACCATCTGGGGCAGCTCACAAGGAATCATCCAACACAAGCTTTTAAATATCTCTAGCAAAGCGGGCGTCGAACGCTGTGGATGAGGCTTGGATCGCTGCGGTTTAATTCGACTTAGGCGGCTTTTATTTCGAACTTGATTGTGAAGTTCATGTCGGGGTCAGCCTCGAAGGGGCGGCCAAGACACAGCCTTCCTTTGGATGGCAGCGAGAACGGATGGCCTTTGGGTAGGATTGTTTCTTCTTGCACCCGCTCATCATAGAGCCAGGTGCCATTGCGACTCACATCCTGAGCAAACCAATGCTTGGAGGCCGATTCAATCAGTAGGTGTTGCGAAGACACGCGAACCTCATGGTCCATGATACAAAGTTGGGCTTCTGGGTCGCGTCCGATGTTGTATCTGGGTGTCTCTGAGCTTAAGCAGAATTTCATGGAGCGATGTTCTAACCACAACTCAGGTGAGTGTTGCGCTAAATCGCTTAGTTCATGTGATGCGGTGGTCGAGAACACGGTTTTTGGAGTGGAATCGCTGCTACGCCAATCGAGTGTCCAGACATCGATTGGACCTAGACCTTTAAGATTGTGAGCGCCAAACGCTGAGCTAAGGGCTTGTAAATCTGGAGGCAGTTCTCGCGCGTTGGTGGCAGTCAGATAGATTCGACCAGGGGCATTTTCAGTGAGCTTGTGTAGGCGGGCAGCCACATTAATGGTTTGGCCCAATGCGTCCGGATGCCCCATGGTTTCTCGAAACTCGACTTCGCCGGCGTGCACACCGGCGTACAGCTGCAGGCCGTTGTCTAGTGCGAGTTGATGTGCTCGTATGGCAACTCGGGCAGCCGATGTCAGCTTAGGCTCTAAGGGGAAGATCACCATGACATCGTCGCCGTAAGACTTGATGAACTCTCCACCATGAGTTTTTGCATAAGCAACAATATCGGCGAGTAAATTCCTGATTTTCTCGCCAGCGACAATCTCTCCGAGCTGATTTCGTAGCTCGACTGTGCGCGCAATATCAACGATAAGCACGCCACAATGGCGGGTTACTGACTCCGAGTGCATCTTGGCTTACTAGTCGTCTCGATTATTGGGAGTTTCCACTGGGCACTATCCTTGCTTGATAAGAGTGAAGTCAAGAGCCGTTTAGTTGTCAACGATAATGGAACGTAATGTTGACCATTCTTGCTGGAAGGTTTGCTGATTCGCACACAGTTGCTCCAGTTCGCAGCGTGTCTGTTCATTTAAACGTTGGCGCAATCGGCGTATTTCTACGGTCAATGTATTGGGTGCTAGCCCCAATTTCGCTGCGGCTGCCTGTAATCCGCCGTGTTCTGGTTTTTCACGCAGCAATTGCACGAGCTCTAGAAACAGGGGCTCTCGACCACGCTGCTGGTAGCTTGCACGTAGTTCGGTGAGCGCCTTGTCGACGAGGATGAGTGCGAAGCGTGCATCAAATAGGCGCTCCGCATCCGGAGTTGAATCAGACGGTTCATTGGCATCAGACAGCGGTTCATGAAAGCGCCTACGCGATCGTATACGCCCAAGATGACGGCGCATGAGCAACAACAGGAAGCCTCGGAAACTACCGGCCTCAGCCCGTGCGCGCGCCCACCAGCCATGCTCAAAGCTGGCTGCAAGAAAGGACTGAACGGCATCGTCGGCATCTGCACTACTTAGGCGAGCACGAAAGAAGGCGGCTATGGCTGGACGGTAATCGCGGGCTAAGTCTGAAAACGCGGCATGACGCAACGTCGGGGTTTCACCGCTACGTTGGATTAGGCTCCATTGAGTTTCTGGGAATACTGCCATGTCACCGTTTCCTGATCAGCCCTAAGGCCAGCGCGCGTCGGAATCAGGGTTATTCTCTAGATAGGCTTCGCGCTCTCTGGGCAGCATCAGGCTCAAAGGATTCTCCGATTCCCAGCCTATAGGCGGCAGTGGCGAAACGCCTAAGTATGCCAACCTATTTTGCCAAGCTTGCAACTCCCCCTTGGTCATCATGTCGTGATGAAAGTCTTCCCAAGAGTAGCTTAGTATCTTCGAAATACTCAGCGTTCTGGTTGTTTCGGTGGCATAAATGTAATTGCGCCGCAGTGCGATCATTTCCGCTTCCAGAGCGCTATCCTTGGCCAGGCGTCGGACGATGACCACACCTATCATGTTGGACAACAAACTGCCTGGCCCACGCGCCATGGTTTCTCCCACAGTTTTACAATCAGCATAAGAGCTAGCATCGTTAAAATATTCTCTTGCGGGGTCGCAACGGCGAACCAAAGTACGCCAGTGAGCCAATGGAAACTCGCTAGTTTCTCCAGCTGCGACCACGAATTCCGGCGATATGTCGGGGTCGAATACTTGCGCTGCGGCAGAGAGTAGTCTTGGAACGGGCACCTTTGCCGTTTTTACCGTTTGGAAATAGGCATCCACGGTTTCACGATAGCCGTCGTCGAAAAAGGGCCGCTGTGCGGCTTCTCTCAGCATGCGTTTGGTTTCGTCGCGATCAACCTGATCCACGCGTAGCATCCACGAGTAGGCATTGTCGGGTTGCAGCTCGATCAGTTTTGCGGCGGCTTGCGGGTACAGGCATTGTGGCGAATCACTAATAACAGCACAGTAGACTGCGGCGATGGCCCAAACTTCTGTGCTGTCAGGTTGTGCAGCTATTGCGGAATCCATGAGCGCCCGGAATTGCTGTGGGTCGGTACTGGAGTGTTCATCGTTCCACGCAAGTCGAGCGGCCATGGCATAGCGATTCGGTGCTGTTCCTGCGACCAAAGCATCAATCATTTGCTGGCGATATTCGCGCCCCAGCACTTGAATCACCGCAATCATGAGGTTTCCGGGGTCACCACCAGCTTCGATTACGCCTTTGACGAAGGCTGACAACACGGCGGCTTGTAGCTCGTCATGGCCGGGATAGCGCTGGCTTAACCATTCCACCATGCGTTTGGTAAAACCTTCAGATGATTCATCGTTTGCTTGGTTTTCTGCCAGCTCTTGTTGGGCATAAATCCAGGAACCCAGTGCCGCCATGCCCTCAGCAAGTTCCTGTTGTTGTACAGCGACATCACGCTGTGTGACAGCCACATCGCGCTGTTCAGCAGCTTCATTCCACTGTGCGGCTGTTGCGACCGTGCCAGAGCATAGGGCAAGGACGGCAATGGACGCGGCGGCGGCAAATCGCGGCTCGCGCTTGACCCACAAACGCAGACGTTCCAGCGGGCGCGGTTTACGCACAGTAACCGGACGACCATCGCGAACGCAGCGAAGATCGTCAGCTAGCTCCGCTACCGATCCGTAGCGATCTTTTTGCAGCAATTGCAGGCATTTCATGGTGACGGCGGCGAGATCAACCGAAATGGCCGGTGTCGCAATGGAAATGTGTATTACACGTCCCGCAACTGCGCACTGCATCAGTTCGTCTGAACTGCCTTGGCCATGAGGCGAGTGACCGGTTAAGCAATGGTAGAGCATCGCACCAAGCGCATAAGTATCGG
>JBPOFU010000124.1:0-6947 GCA_051252075.1 Oceanococcus sp.
CATCATCAAAACCGGGTACGATCACTTCACCGCCATACTTGGAAACGTAACGGGCATCCGGTGCAACATCATTGATAATTTTTTTTATAGCACCTTCAATTGCGTCAAATTCTGCTTTTTCCATCTTTTGAATTCCCACGATTTCAGCTGGGTCCATCGCTCTGACCAATCAGCCATTTCATTGCCATACCGCGTGGTACCGGCTCACCTAAGGCGTATAGCGTTCCAAAGACGTCAATTCCGGCTCACCGCCCCGTGCGCCACTGCCAACTTTCTGTCGCCAGCTCAACTGGTGCATGAAAGCTCCTCGCTCGCCGAAGATCATTTGCTAGTCTGCATCCGAAGATGTTGCATCAAAGCTGCGTAATCCATTGATAAAACCATCACGCCTTATGGGAAGATCCGCAGAAATTGGATCGTCATTTAGCATTTCCACCATACCACTTGGCTGGACCTCAAATGTGGAAAAAAACAACGCGTTTGAATACAGCACAATCGCCTCAAGGCGCCAATTTGGCATGGGTACCGAGACACTGGTCTGCTCCTCTGATCCATTTGCCTTTCCATTTAGCCCAGCGTGGGGCTCACCATCAATCTGCACAGTTTCGCTCTCATCTGCGCCTGGATCCGGATTTTCGTCCGGAATAACTTTTATTGCAGAGATTTTTTCCTCCAAATGCTGAGGAGCAGCAATCCCGGCCCAGCGATCATTCAACTGTTCATAGCTCTCTATAAGATTGAACCCCCCCTCCTCGCCGTGCACGCAACCACAGAAAAACTTCAGATAGTCCGTCGCCTTTTGAACCGTGGATATGTCCAGCGGACTGGCTGCGCCGGACTTCTTTCCTGCAGACTTAAAGCCACCCGCATTCAAATTGTGAATACCGGGCGATTTTCCCGTGATATGAAGCGCCCTATTCGATCCATAAAGAGCGATTTGTGTATATTGGGTTCCATCTGTTTCCTGAACAAGCAATTCGATGATGTGGAAACCCGGATAGAATGACAGTTCAGCTCTGCGTGCAGCGACGACACTGGCCGCTTGTGAAGCAGATAAGACAGTTGGAAAGGTCGCGTGCGCAAGGCGAGCGGCACTCGTCATATCATCAAAGCCAAGTGCGACCCAATCTGCGCCAAACAAGGGTGGCACGGGCCAGCCAATTTCAGAATCGAATGGAACGAGTTCTTGGCTTAAAGCGGGTAGTTTCTTCGGCAGAGATACCACATCCAAAGTTTCACCGGACGCCCATTGGTTTGTTGGAGCTGAAACTTGTTTCGGAGCGGTATCTTGCTGTATAAGAGCAGCATCCAAGCTGGCCAACTCGGCATTCAACTTTGCATGATCTGGGTCCTCTTCATTACGCAATTCGATAAGGAATTTCAAAGCTTCGGAAAGACTTGAATCCTGCGTGCGGCTTGTAATTGTCCGCAGCCGCTCCAAATCAAGCTCAATCGCCGCGCGGTCAGTTTGCAACTTGATGCGATCACGAAGGGCGCGCGCAATCGCGCGGTCAACGTTTTGAGAATGGTTCTCTGCCATGAACTATGTATCTCCATCTTGTAGCCATCGGTCAGGTGAACCACCAGCCAGAATCGCATTTCGTGCAAGTGCGGAAAATGCAGCTGTCCGCGCCATGTCATGGGCCTCCGCCAGAGCCACGGCTTCTTTGTTCCCCACTCCTGCTTGGTAGAGCCGCACCGCTCCATTCCGCCCCAGCGAACCGCACTGACGGACTCTATTGCCAAATTGATCAAGCACCTTGTCCGCTGGCGTAAATCCACTTGCTAGCAACGTGATGCCTTGCAATCCCAAAGTCATATTTCGCACCGTGGATTCATCAACACCAGATTCTGAATCTGGCAACAGAGCATTGATTTCCGCCACAACACGCTCTGCTTTCTCGGTTAAAAGAAAGTGCCCCCACACCACAAGGACTGCTTCGCTTAACACTTGTGAAGGACCCTCACGCTCCCAAAGTGTCTTGAAGTACGGTGATAGAGCTTCTCCAGGAAGGTTCTGCCAGACTTCAGGAGAATATCCGTGCAGTTTGCTAACATCGTTTAGGAGCTTTGAACGAGCTGCCTCACCAACGTTCTTTTCAAGAAGATCAATAAGGCGAGCGACTTCAGCATCGCCTAGGCAAATGTTCTCTGAGCCAGCTCTTAGGACCCAGTGTGCAAGAACGTAGGACATGTTGGTATAGGAGGGTACACGGAAGCCATCAGCATCAACTACGCCCGTTTCCAGCAATCGAATGACGAGTCCCAACATAGTTTCATACACCCGCTGATCTACGGCGTCTCGCTCAGATTCTGAAGGCAGTTTTTGCAATACAACGGACAACGACGTAAGAAGGTTAGCTCCAATCTTAAGATGAGGTTCAACACTTTCGACCTGCTTGATGAGAGTTTCCATAATATTTCGAGGAAAATGAAGCAGTTCGAACAGTGACTCATCTAAACGTCTTTGAACTAAATTCAGCGCCGCATTGTAGTATTCTCTCGCATGTTTTTCATCGGCTCCCTGATCGAACACAACTATCTCTGTGACCCGCTGGAAAATCCGATCAACCAGTTCAACCGAAGAGGTAGCGTCCGACGGATTATCTTTTTTCTGAGCCGTCATAACGCCGTGCATGAAATTACCGACAAACGAGAGTATTTTTCCAGCATGCTGAAGCGGTAATTTGTCGATTTGATCGAGCGCATCCCCAATTTTTTTCGTAGAATTTCTATAAACAGAGGCTGACACGTCCCATTCAGCATAACTGGTAGAAATGAGTAGACAACTCGCGGTCGTTATCTCATCGCTATCTGGTTTGTTGTTGAGCCGCTTTTGCTGCAAATCCCGGAAAGCGGCCAGATAAGCGGTTTCCTTTTCACTACGGGCCTTTGGCCAGTATCCACCCTCCTCACGCTTGTCCCGCATCGCCCAATAGACCGACGCGAAGATGCTTGTTACGCTCGATACAAATGCGTCTCGTTCTTCATAGCTCCCAGTTCCTGACAGAAACGGCAAAACTCGCTCTTCGAGAATTGGCAAGCGTTCCACCACAACAGATATCAAATCAGCAGAAGGCTGTTCGGAGTTGTTTGTCGATACGGTGGTGACATCCATCCCGGCCAACCCCGAGAAGCGTCGGCTTATAGCGACGTCCGCTTCATGTCCTGCAGCAGATGTCTCGACGTCATCCACAATAATATTACGATTGACTACATTAGCCGCAACGTTGGTCACCCGCTTCAAGACCTGCCCGTAATAGCCCCGCACCTTGGGATCTTTCTCAACAAAACCAGCTAATTCTTCATCAAAGAGATCACAGATATCAAAAAGCCTGGTCATCTCTTCACCGGTGAGCCAACGCGATTTGCTGAAGTACGATGTGTCCAGGCAGATATTGCGCAGCAAGCGCGCGCGCGCGCGCGCGTCAGCTTCATCATTTAACGCAACAGGATTCCACGACGCCTCATGCATGCTACGTGGGTAGTCCAAAGTAGCCAATCGAAGAAAATTGGCCGAACGCGCGGGATCAAGCCGCCAGGCCAGTTTCACAACGTCATCAGTTGAACACCACATCTGCGCGTCGATCTGGAAATCTTCCCAAGAGGTCAACACGAAGCGCTCGCCAATCAGGTCAGGCTCCAGTGATGGAATCCGGTCAAGCTGGCCACCATTCATCGCACCTCGGCCGCCCGCCATGGATACCATCAGGCGGTCCTTCATACCTCGTCCCCGTCTTCTGTGACTGGGTAGTAGTTCGCTCAGATCATCATCATCTTGACAAAGCATTTTAAGCATTTCCAAAACATCGGCACGGTCAGCACCACCACAGGCCGTACAAATGCGCATGAGATTGGCATGAAGCGACACGATATCGTCAATTTGTTCAGTGGTCAGATCCGCCGCGAACTGTCCCGTGCGCGATCGCCAGGAATTTTGCCATTGCCCCCTCAAATATCGAGCAAAGAGCACCATACGGGCCGCCTCCTGATCCTCTCCGGTCTCTGCACCGGGCAAGGTGCCTCTTTGCATTGCGTGCGCTACCATGATGGCAAACAGCGGACGTTGTTCCCGGTCAAATCTCTTTAGCCCTGATCGCAATGCCTCCTCATCCGAGGTATCAATTGGATCCTTATCGTGGCTTTCGGCAGTCTTGAGAATGCGCGCTCGCATTAGCGCAACTGTGTCCTCCGGATTCAACTTCCCCAACAACATGGGATCCTCAGGGCCAAACATCTCGCCTTCAGTTATCAATGCGTCTTTGCTATTGCCACCAAGGGATCGAATATCATGCAAAACACGTTCATCTGGACGCCGCAAAAGTAAAATAATGCGCACGGGGGGCCCACCACGATGGACCGCATCGCGTGCATAATCTGCCCAACCCTTGATGAATTCCGGCAATTTGTTCTGATGGCCTGCCGTGTAATCGACCACAATCAGCACCGGGTGCTGGATTTGTGCCTGCTTGTTTCGACCAAAGCGGCGTTCATTCAGCAAACCGTCAGATGCGAAGCCAGAAAGCCTGTACTGCCCAGCATTCCGCGTAATGATCTCCTGCGCCAAACGGCTCTTGCCGGTTCCGGCGTCACCGCAAATCACCATCCAACGAAATGCATCTATTGGTGTCTGGAGCGGATTCCTGAAAGCCAGAAAATCTTCTTCTATCTGACGTAATTGATCTTTGCGTCCAAGAAACTCATCACCACGGGCCGCGTAATGAAACCTGTTGACACTGTCCACACCCTCGTCCTTTTGTGCAAGGGCCGTCTCGGGGTTGCGGAACATGTCCTGAAACGTGGCATGAACTTCGCCGCTCAAAAGCCAACTCGCTGCGAGAATCTCTGAAAGGGTCCGGTCTTGCTGTGCCTGACCTTCTATCAAGGAAGATAGTGCCGTCAAACTCAGCGACATCTCGTGCATGAGCCTGTTTCCTTGATCCTGCGCCAGGCCAAGAAAATTGGTGATGTCTGAACGAGCACGTTCTATGGCCTCTACATTCCAGTCGAGTCGCTGGTGAACCAGGATCACATGCAGCGAGGGATCGTCCTTCATTTCTTGAGCAAAGAAGAGAGGAAACAGGCTAGGCCATACTGCATCATCGCCAAAGAACCGCTGCCCAATTGGCTCGCGCAGCCTCTCAATCAATTCAACAGGCCATTCAGTAACCTCGAACACCAATTCAAGCATCAAATTTGAGAGCGCCTCTGCCCCGGCGGTCTCTTCCGCCCCCGCAATTCGTGCCAATGCCATTTGTGCCATCTGCACACCGGTCTCAGCCTTTCCCAAACGCGAGGCTTCCGCTTCAAGACGCATATTGAGTTTATTTTGCCGACGCTGCCTATCCCATCCATCGTGGCGATAAAGGCCTTTCAATTCAGTGAGCAGCTTGCGAACCCTTTTGAGTCCTTGTTCGCAGCTCTGCTGAATTTCCCGTTTATCAGCCGGTGTCCGTGCGCGACCGCTCAATAGACTAGCCAGATCTTCGGCCTTTATCGGGTCCAGAGTGCTAAGCGTGGCACAGATGGCCGCTCGACGCAGTCCTCTTTCGATTGTGTGATTGGTCGGAATGCGCCCATCTTCAGATGCCTGATTCAGTTTCTTCCGTAAGGCTGCGCTTGACTTATCTGCACCAAATTTCAGAGTGTCATAGAGACAATTTGCCGTGAGTTCCCCGATTATACTACTAACCGTCAAACCGGCAAATATCGCAAATAATGGTTCAGTCATAAAGGAGACCATCTCTATTTTTTATCACTTTAAGCTTTCACTCGGTAATTTCAATACTGAATCTAATCTCCTCATATGACTGCAGCCGGCAGGTATCATGTAGCAATTGGAGAGCGTTGGCTAAGGACTATTTGACTCCAAAATATTGCGATTGCTGCAGTTGTTATTACAGCCATAAATACGTCTGCGCATCTATCATAACGTATTTCTATACGTCTCCAATCTTTGAATTTGCCGGGCATGTGTTTACCTGTATGACGCTGCTTGTATTGGATTATGCAGCTTTGTTAAGGCCCGTATGTGGTGGGACAAATGACGAGATGCCTTTGGACTTGAATGCTGCAGGGTATTCAAGGCTTCTGTCACCACACTTTGTGTTTGTCAGTTTACCACCAACGGGCGCGTTGTCCCACAAGGAGGCGCTGATCACAGCGCAGACCCACCAATTCTATTAAGGCGCCAGCCTCAATTTGCTCCAATCAGAGATGAGAGCATTGCGGACTGGGGGTCAGACTTCAGTCAAAGCCTCAAGCCCTATAGCGTTCCAAAGACGTCAGCTCCGGCTCACCACCCCGTGCGCCGCTACCAACCGCAATCCATAAAGAGCCGTCAAAAATGCAGGCATTTGTGCCGTGGCGGGCGCGGTTAAGAGGCGGACCGAACTGCCAGCTTTCTGTCACTGGATTGAAAACCTGCAGCTCTGTAAACGCTTCGGGGCGTCCGGCTTCACCGCCCACATAGTGAATTTTTCCATCTATCACCCCGGCCCCACCAGCGGCTGTCTGAATAGGAATCGGGTCAGCCAGAATGGACCATTCACCCGTGTCGAAATCATACACGTCAACTTCCGGAATGGTGGCAAAGAAGAACCGTTCATAGTCTGCACCATTATAGCGGCCGGTTTCCCGGCCCCCGAAGAAATAGAGCTTGTTGCCAACAATCGCCGCTGGCGCATGATCGCGCTTGTGAGGCGCATCTGGCAGGATTTGCCATTCGCCAGTGTCAGGATGAATGCGGTCAAACCAGGCCTGTGTGCCAGAGTGATGCCCGTCAATGATCCCGCCAATGACATAAATCCAGCCATCGGAATGCAGAACACATCCGGCACCGCCCCTGCGACGACCTTCCGGAATTGCTGGTCCGGTTTTCCAGCTATCGGTTTTCGGCTGATAGATATAAACCGTCTCCAACGGTGTTTCGCGCGGAAACACGCCGG
>JBPOFU010000125.1:0-6934 GCA_051252075.1 Oceanococcus sp.
ACATTTGACCCGCTGCCCATTTTTGCTTCCGCAAAAACAGGCATCGCCTCAAATGCACCTGAACACAGGCGTTGGGCGTCACTAGAGATGTGAGATGATCCCCGCAGGGGATTTATTAATAGGGAGAAAAATGTGGAAACAAAATACAGTGAACATCCAGCGATGTTTAAGAACAATCCGCTAGGGTTCATAGTTGCGATACTTCTGATACCTTTTGCGATCGGAATTTTGATACTGCTGTGGTGGTTCGTGAAATGTAAGTCCACGAAACTTGAGTTCACCGGAAACGACCTGATTCTTGAGAAAGGCCTTCTCAGCAAAGATCACACTGAGCTAAACGTTGGCAGCATCCGTACCGTTAAGGTCTACCAATCATTCTTCAATCGTATTTTTGGAGTGGGTAAGATTTCAGTATTTACAGCTGGCGACACAGCTGAAATTGAAGTTGCGGGTCTCCCTCGGCCACACGACTTGCGGGATCTTGTCAAATCACATCAGGCAGCATAATTGTGGTTGGTGAGACAGGTTCCAAGGACGAAAAAGACGCGAGAACCGTTGCAATTGCGTTGATAGTTCTTGTTGGCATGCTGATCATTGGTGCTGTTTTCGCGGTTCCAATGCTGGCTGAGTTTAATCAAACGTACCTTGCGTCCGGTGTCGGCCTGAAGGACGCGGCAGTTATGGCGTTTATCGCCACGGTGTTGGTTTTAATCGTCTTTGCGGTTGCGGCAGGTGACGGCCTGATTGGAGAGCTTCAGTTTATGCTGGTGGGGTTCTTCGCATTTTTCGCCGTGCTTTGGTTGTTGATTGCCTGGGTATTCTGACGCGGTGACGCCCAACAAGTCGCTGCAGGTGACATTTGACCCGCCACCCATTTTTGCTATCGCAAAAACAGGCGTCGCCTCAAATGCACCTGAGCTCAGGCGTTATGTTTCAGAATCACTTTCCTGCACATGCCCAGAGTTCACGGTAGTCTCTCGAACATGACAAAGACATATTCCGGGAAACAAATTGGCAAGGCTGGTGAAGTTCTTCGTTGTGGAAAGTTTAACGACGGTGATGAGCAACTGTCTCTGGCTATGGATGTGCTTTCGTATTGGAGGCTTTGCCATGAGAAACCTCTCGAAGTGGCTTTTCGAAAGGTTCAGAACGTTGCAAAAAAACGCGATAAGAACGCCCTGTTCGCAAAGAGGTTGAAGCGATACGTTTCAATCTCCCGGAAGTTGCAGCGCTTTGACCGCATGAGTCTTAAAAACATGCAAGACATTGGCGGCTGCCGTGTAATCGTTGCAACGGAAAAGAAGTTAGAACAAGTCGTTCGCGATTTGAGAAAGTTGCCCGAATTCAAAACTTCGAGTGGAACGGTCAGATCGAAAGATTATGTGTCAAACCCCAAGCCGGATGGATACAGAAGCT
Organism: Oceanococcus sp.; assembly: GCA_051252075.1. Classification (GTDB taxonomy): domain Bacteria; phylum Pseudomonadota; class Gammaproteobacteria; order Nevskiales; family Oceanococcaceae; genus Oceanococcus. The sequence continues at coordinate 1,417 of JBPOFU010000125.1, forward strand.
ATCACCTAATTGGCAAATTTTCGGACGGGAAAATTCCCGCACGAAACATCGAAGTTCAGATTCGTACGAGAATTCAACATTATTGGGCCACTGCGTTAGAGATTGTTGACCTTTTCACTAATCAGGCGCTGAAGTCCAATCAAGGTGATGAGGATTGGAAGGCTTTTTTTGTCAACGTAAGTCGTCAATTTCATTTGATGGAGAGTGTTCACCTTTTCGACCAAATGGATCTGAGCCAAAAATTTCGAGCGTACTGTACCGCTCTTCATCAGAAGAGAGGCATATATCTCGCATCTTGCTCAGAGGCTCAGCATTACTACAAAAGCCTGCGCGTATTCGATAAATTGCGGGCGTATGCAGAATCATTGAAGGTTATCGAGCAGGGTTTACGGGAGTTTAAAGGCTCTGGGTACGCTCTCTTGGCAGTAGACACAATTAAGGGCGAGCTGAAATGGACATTGTTTGGAAGTGACAACAACCAAGAGGCAGAAGACGCTTATATCAAGGCTGAGAAATTGGCACTAGAGCAGCCGGGTATGGTTGTAGCACTGGTATCCGCATCGGCAGCGGGAGGTATTCGCGAGGCTTACCCAAACTTTTTTGCGGATTCGAAAATGTTCATTAATCACTTGGTGCTTATTGAAAAGGCTCCATTAGATATTCGCCCAAACATGTTGGAACGTGCGCTTGCGGGGGCGGGATTTGATCGTGAGGGTTCGTAGCTTGGTGCCGCTGAAACATAACAAATCGCTGCAGGTGACGTTTGCCCCGCCACGCACTTTTGCTTCCGCAAAAGCACCTGTCGCCGCAAACGCACCTGAGCTCAGGCGTTCGGCGTCAAAAGCTAGAGCAGTTGTGCATTCGAGGTCCCGGCTTGTTTAGGTAAATAGGCATCATTGACAATGGTACGCAAGTTGCGTAGTTTATGGCCGTATGAAAGCTGTCTTTATAGAACTGCCCGCGTTTGAGAAATGGCGGCCTCACTATCTCACTGACGAGAGTTTCCGGAAGCTCCAGCACCTGATGATGGAAGACCCTGAAGTAGGGGATGTAATTTCCGGCGCAGGTGGAATTCGTAAAATGAGGTTTGGTGACCCTCGGCGTGGGAAAGGGAAACGAGGTGGTTTGCGAGTCATTTATTACTGGTGGGCTGAAGGCGCTGAATTCTGGCTGTTCACTTTGTACGATAAAGATGAAGCGAGTGATTTAACGCCGGATGAACGCAACGCTATTGGTAAGCGAGTGAAAGCGGAAATTGCCGCAAGGAGTAAACGAAAATGAGTAAACGTAATCTGTTCGCAGAGATTGATGAAGGTTTGGATGCCTTAGCTGGGCAACGAGCTGGCAAGCGCACCCTGCGTACTCATAAAGTTGAAGGAGCGCCAGTCCCCGAAATTTCACCGGCGGAATTGGTGGCACTGCGCCATAAGCTCAACCTTTCCCGTCCGGTGTTTGCTGATTACTTACGTACAAAAGACCGCACATTGGAGAACTGGGAGCAAGGCCGAGCAAAGCCCAATGCTCAGGCAAATGTCCTAATCCATCTGGTGGCGAAGTACCCAGATACCGTGAAGCGGTTGGCAACAATTTAGGCCGGTGCCTGTGGCTCAGAATACTAATTTTGGGTGTGGCGTGTTGCCGCCGAACAAATCATTGCAGCGGACGTTTGACCCGCCACCCATTTTTGCTGGCGCAAAAACAGGCGTCGCCTCAAACGCAGCTGAATTCCGGCGTTGGGCGCCTTTCTGCTACCCCATCCTAGAACTGACCCAGTAGGCCCGGAGGATATGAAGAAAGAATCGGATGTGGCTTTGGCTCTTGCCTCCTCTGGGCGTCGCTTTCTTGACCAGAAGACTGAAGCCGCGTTCGGGGCATGGGAGTTAAGACAAATTTTCGGGCGCATTCCTTTAATGGTGTATGTCTCCGGAACTGCATGGCTTTTTGGCCCCATCGTCGGTTGGTTTTACGCCCCGAGCCTCTTCGGGCCAGAAATCTTGCTTCCATGCTATCTGTTGGCGTTACCGATGCATGCCTTTGGGCTTAGGCGGCCACTCGCGATCATGGCGGCCAACGTGAGGCGTACGCATGTGTTAGCCCTGCTCACTTCCAATATGGTTTTTGTGAGCTGCCTCATGTCGCTTTACGCATGTTGGTACCACTGGAATGAGCCGGTAGCAGCCATGGTTGCGGGAGCAATACTTGCAAATTGGGCACTGTATCTTCGGCTTCCCATGGTTTACGCGCTTGGCTTCGGTGTCTGCCTTATCGTGCCTGGGGTTGTCGGCGTCATGCTTGGCGATTTGAGTGCGCCACTTACCTGGACGGTCTCATGGATGGGGGTATTTCAAATCTTTCTAATTGGTGCAACCGCTGCTAGCAACGAACGTATTGCTCGCAGTGAATACGCCAATTTGATAAAGCTGGAGCAGCAACGCCAACAACTTGAAACCGGCCAGCGTCTGATTCGCCGATATGTTCCGCCTACGGTCGCAGATCAAATTATTTCGGGTTCCTCAGAAAATATAGAAGCACCAGCACGTCTGCGCGTAACGGTCATGTTTGCCGATATCGCTGGATTTACTTCAGCAGCGGACAAATTGGAACCTGAGGTTGTAGCGCAAATCCTCAATGAGTTCCTAACCAGCATGTCGCAGCACATTCATAACGAAGGCGGCACATTGAATGAAGTGGCAGGCGACGGCCTGATGGCTATCTTTGGCGCGCCCATCAAAATGGAACCGGAGGAACAGGCTCGAAAGGCTTTCGATGCTGGTTGTCGCATGATGGAGGCACTTGCCGTGCTAAACGTTCAGTGGCGGAAACTGGGCCTGGATGAGCCACTGAAAATGCGAATCGGTATCAATACTGGAATTGCCAGTGTTGGTAGCTATGGCTCTGAGGGGCGAATGACCTATACGGCCATTGGGACACAAACGAATATTGCAGCTCGTATTGAGTCTGCGGCTGAGCCGGGTGAAATCTTGGTGAGCTATGCCACAAATGAGCTATTGGGTGAGGTGCGGCAGCTCGAACCAAGAGGGGAATTGAATGTTAAGGGTGTGCATTTTCCAATTAAGGTATTCGCGCTTCGTGTGGGAGGCGCCCAACAAATCGTTGCAAGGGACGTTTGACCCGCTGCCCATTTTTGCTGCCGCAAAAATAGTCATCGCCTCAAACGCCCCTGAACTCAGGCGTTATGCGACTTGAAAAAATTTCGTAACAGGTTTTTCGCTTTGAGCTGAATTCGTTTCGAGCTTCAACAGTCTGATCTCTATCAAGCATCTTGGTGTTATCGCCTTGCCAGCGGTTCAAATTCAGGCAGTTTGTGTTGCCGGAACCGAGCTCGCCTAATGCCAGCGTTTTTCCGATCAATTGTTGCGGACGGTGGGGAAGTGGTCAGGCAGTGGTTTGTGGCGGCGCTCCATACGTGTTGTTGGGCCACCTTGAAACATCGGCGCTACATTGAAGCTCAAATGCTATTGCTAAACGCCGTAGTGGTTCAGTCCCGCAACGGTAGTAGCTTGTAGCACTTATTAGCTCAAGCTCGAACACCTGTTTTCAGTTGTCGCGCTGATTTGTGGTTTTGCTGAATCGGCAATGCAACGTGGTTCTCTCGCGTCCTGAAACAACGGTTACCTATCTTTTTAGCTAGTAGCCGTGTGAGCCTGATTTCGGGCACTATGGGGCAGGGGAAAAACGGCGTAACTTTCTGTTCGTAGTAAGCGTAACCGCAGTTCACAAGTACGAAAAATTCAGAATAGAGCTAAGCATTAGGGGAGTAAGATTGAGGCAGTCGCATAACAAATCGCTGCAGGTGACATTTGACCCGCCACCGATTTTTGCTGCCGCAAAAACAGGCGTCGCCTCAAATGCACCTGAGCTCAGGCGTTAGAGGGCAACATTTAGCTTTGCCCCTGCAATTTTTCGCATATCGTTCAGGTGGCGCTCCGTAGCTTTTAATGATCCAGCGGAGCCAGAGCCTTCAGTTGGTCGAATGCCTGCATTCCAAAGGTCGTCCATAAGCATCTGCGCAGCAGTCAGGTCAATGTGCGTAGTCGGGCCTAGATAGCTGCCGGGTTCCACGCGCTCAAAGGTAAGTTCACGCACCACGTCACGGTGACCATGTGCATCAGCCTGACCTATCAGCAATTCAACGTGGTCTGCGTATGGCGAGTAGTGCGCCCTTACATGCAATCCTTCTTTCATTTGTTGCTCCTGCCCTCTAACAATTCGCTCAACACGTTCATTTCATTCACTCCGACGTTGCTTTCGCAACGCGGGTTAGCTCAGGGGCGTTAGAGGGCTTTGCGGCCTTCTTCTCAACCGCACTCGCTATACGTTCTAGGTAGAAGCAAACGAGGCACATGAAAACCAATATCGTGCCCCGAATGGTTGGGCCTGATACAGAATCCGTTATGACCACAGCAAATAAAATTACAATCCATATTCGTGGCGTTCCTAAGAAATCCCAAGCTGCCTTTATCAAACTCATTTGCTCACCTTCGCTTGTTGCAATGAATAAATGCTGAGTGCTATCAGCCCAAAAAATGCCCACATCAGCCAGTGCGTGTTCATCCAGTCTGACTCAGCTCGGCGCAAAAATTCTTCCTTTCCAAGCCAGTCCTGTATTCCACATACAAGGCACATATGCAGAACAAATCCAGACCAAAATGATCTAGACAGCATCCGGCTTGGCCGTTGTTCGTCGCGTTCGTTTGTCGTGGCTTCCATTTAGTCGCCCTCTAACATGTCATTGCAGTCGGACGTTCCGCCTGCGGCGCAACGCCGCTGAATTCCGGCGTTATAAGTCAAGGAGGCTAATGTGCTGAATCAACGCGAGAACCAAGAATTCGGTGCGTTCTTCGTCGAGCAATATTTAAAGAACGGCTTCGGTAGTCTGCCTAAAAGCGAAGTTGATCTCATCGTATTTCATATGCTCGTGAGGTCGTCCGCATGTCGGGGAAAGTCTAACTATGAACTGGCGTCAATCCTCAAGATTCCGGAGGCTCGGATAAAAACACTTCGGCTAAATTCAGCACTGAAGTATGAAGAAATTAATTCCAAGGCAGTGCTTGGCCGAGTGGTCATTAGGTTAGTTGGTAGTGAACAATTTGCGTCTTTCGAATCCGGGAAGGTTGAGATATCGCTGGAAGATCCAGTGGAGAAAAGGGAGCTTGAGAATTTCTTAAAGAAGAAAGGCCACCATGCTGAATATCAGCTAAATGCCGAGGTGTTGAAAATTGACCCAGTACGTCTTTTTGAGCTAATCGTCGAGAATGTGGATAGGCCAAAGAGCGAATTTAATCAGTTGATACAAGCTCATCTTGAAGACCAAGTGAAGGCCGAAGAATTGGCAAACAACGCACTGACCTTAAAACAGAAATTTGCAGGGTTACGTAGGGAAGTTCTCAGCGCAAATACCATGCGTGCATTATTGGGTGCAGCATCCAGGTTGTTGGTTCCGGTGCCGTAACGTGTTGACTTATAACAAATCATTGCAGCGGACATTTGACCCGCC
>JBPOFU010000126.1:0-6781 GCA_051252075.1 Oceanococcus sp.
GTCCTCGCCGGGATCAAGCCCGACAGAAAGCTGGATATCACTCAGCCAATAAGCGCCGCGAAGCTTGGCTTCTACCCGCTGGCTCAGCCGCTGTAACTGATGCAGCATTTCCTCGTCGCTGAGCAGGCTGCTAGCCCCCTGAGCCAGCCAGGCGGCAGGACGCAGTTTGAGTGACACCCGCCCGGGCTGGGTTTGCCGCTGCGGATGGGCGTTTATCCAATCCTGTTCCAGCAGCCAATCATCGGTGAATGGGAAAAACAAATGGCCTTCGCCGGGATACAAATCGAAGCGAAATTCCAGTCCCAACTCGGCCATGCGGTTCACTTGGTGGATGACGCCTGTAATGGGTACCAGTTCGTCGTTGCTGCCGTGTTTAATCGAGATCGGCAGATTACGCAGCGAGTCCAACTGAAAGTAGGTATTGTCCGGGCCATCCGCACGCTGGCCGTTGGGCGGTAAGGGGTAAGCCCAAACGCCATTGGAAGGCGGCCCGGCCATGACCGACACCGAGGCAAAAGCATCCGGCATGATGGTGGCCAGTTTGTAACTGCCGTAGCCGCCCATGGAGTAGCTGGCCAGATGGATTTGATCAGACTGGATGGATGGGAAGCGTTGCCGCACATCGGCCCAGACTTCCAGCGTATCGATGAGGGCTTCACGTTCGTACCAGCCTTCGGGGCTGCGGGCCAGTGGGGTGACTACAATGGATTGCGTGCCATCTCCCAACTGCTCATAGAAGCTGCGGAAGCTGAAACTTTCACCGCCACGATACTGGTTGTGATGTTCGCTTCGACTATGCAAAGCCAGCACTAAGCGGTCTTGCTGGCCACTGTGCGGAATCCACACGCTATAGGGTTGATGCTGGCCCAAATAATGAGGAAGGGCACTGTCATTAACGCCCTCACCCAGTTGCAAGTCGCTTTTGAATATCGCCACGTGATAACCCGGCCCAGGTGTGTACACTGGCCCGCGATGCTGGCGCAATGCGGCTAAATCAATTAACTGAAAAAATTCACTTATGTCGCCTGCCGCCAAAGCAGCAGACTGCCGATTTTCATTCCAAGCGCCGCCCCGGCCTTCCAGTTGCTCGGTATTGAAAGCGACGTCGAACAAGGCACCGATGGGGCCTGAAGTCGCTGGACCACCCGTTGTGAACGCCTCCGAAGATAGCTGCGCCAAACCCAGTTGTCCGGCCTGCAGGCCACCGGACTCATCGGCCAAGCCGGCGCCGATGAACAGTGTGAGCTGATCACCGACATCGCGCAGGACAAAATGCAGGGTGTTGGAGAGCGGGTCGAATTCGACATTACCCGCGGCCGCGCTCAGAATCTGTTCTTGACCATTGGCCAGTACCAGTAGTGCTGGTATCGCGGCGTCAATCAGGGTATTGAGCGTCACCTGAACCTCGACATCGGTAGCGCCTATCGGGCGCAATCGCACATTCAATATGTCCGCTGCATTATTGGCAAAAGCCGCACTTGCCGGATAGCGATAATCACCGGCTGAGGGTGCATTGCGTACGATACTGGGTTGGCCACAGCTGCAGGTGTCGGCTCCATAATCATCGTAGACGTAATCCTGATATACCCAAGTATCGCCATGACTGGTGGCCGTCCCGGCCCAGCCAGAGCTAGGTGTATCCCAAGCGGATAGGGCCCTGTGCTGCTGCCCCGCGTTTGGATCATCTTTTCCGCCACTGCAGGCACAGAGGAGTCCCGCCAGCAAAACAATGGCGATTGTTTTCTCACGCATGGTCATCAATCCCAATTCAGCGGTGTGTAGCGGCCTTCCCAGGCTGTGTTCTCAAAGTCACCTTCACCCAACAGGCCAACCTCGCGGATTTGCAGATGCAGGCTGGCGTCCGCGCCACTGCCTTGGGCGTCCAGCAAGGCGTAGAATTTGCCACGCCCGGAGTACAGCACGTCATCGCCGGAACTGGGGTCAGCCCAACCCACATGCGGGATGTCCAGCGGTGAGGTGCGCACTTCTACATAAGGGCCGTGCTCAATCGCCGCGGGCGAATGCGAATCGCCGGAGATGAAGACCACGCGACCTTTTACGTTCGCCTCGATGTGATCCAGCAGCTTTTGCCGCTCGGCGGTGTAACCATTGCCCCAGCCCATATTGTTCGGCGGGTTAAATACGCCGGTGGGTGAACAGATGATCTTGAAAGGAGCGGTCGATCGGGCCAGACCCTGCATCAGCCAGTGCAGTTGGTCGGCACCGACCAAGGACTTGCTGTCATCATCCGGTAAATCCGGATGGTCGCGGTAACGCCGCACATCCAGTACCCATACTTCAAGCGGGCCGCCAGCAAAGGAATAATAGATGTCGGGGTTAACCACATTTTCCCAGGCATCAATGCCAAACGATGGCAGGGTGTCTTTCCAGCAATCATTGCGCCCATAATCATGGTCATCACGCTGGGGTGCAAAACAGGCATGATTCAGGATTGGCTGCAGCTGAGGAGTGGCCATGAAATCCTTCCAGATGCCCGCATAACCGTCCTGGTTCTGCGACAAGGGGCCTGCGCCGTCGGGATAGTTTAAGTCGCCATGCCAGACAAACACATCGGGCTGTTCGTCAGCGATTTTTTCAAAGGTGGGGCCGAATTCCGTGGCGCAGGTGCCCAAGGCCATCTTGATGGATGCCGCAGTATTCGGCGCAGGCAGGGCACGAAAACTTCGCGTGGGTCCCACAGTTTCCAGACCAGCGCGGCGCAGAATCGGACGCCAGTACACCTGCTGATCAAAGGCGAAATCAGTCAATTCCAAAAAGCCCGCATTGAAATCATTGGTGCGACCGTATTGCAGCTGTCTGGAGGCGGCGAATTGTGCGTTATCGGCAACCTCAAAGCTCAACTCTGCTGGCACATCGCTAATCGCACTTAAGCGCGCGCCCCCGGGTAAGGGGATGCCAGTAGTGGCCGCGATTACGGAAGGCTTTGTTATTCCGGCGAGCTGCCCCTGATCATCGTCGGCAGTGAAAATTTGTATTCCTTCAAAACGTGCTGTGCTCAGTGCGGTATAGAGTCGGGGGCGCACTTCTCCAACAATCGTCTCTCGTTCCAGCGGCTCGACCAATACATGGGTGAAAATCGCCCGCCCACTGGGCAAGCCCAGAGGCAATCCATGCTCCGGGTTCAGGGTTTCGCCTGTCCCAAGTACGCCCCCATCACCGGGGCCTTGCAACATGGGCTGATTGTCGACAGCTGAGACGTCAAAGCTCAAACCACTTTCTGTGTTCAATGTCGCTTCAAGCTGAGTCGGCGCACTACCTGTTGCAGAGAGCGAAAGCCACACGGGAGCTTGCAATATCCCCACCAAGGTCTGTGCTAGTACTTCTTCGCCATCTGGTGACTTGGCACGAATATCCAAAATGCCTGTAATGGGCTCATACAGGGCGAAATAATACTGTCGCCAACCGCTGCGGCGTAGCAATACCCCGGCAGCCCGTCCGCTGGCACTGACGATGGCATCTACCCGGCCGTCTTGAAAACGTCTATCCAACACAAAGGCGGATGCGCGCTCATCAGAAGGATAAACATCGGTGCCGACCTGCAGCACGCTTTTATCCCCTTCCGTTGCAAGATTCGCGACGCCTTCAACCACCCACTGTTCGCCCCATGCTTGATGAGAGCTTTCGTCATCAACGCGAGGAACGATCGGGCGCATTGCATCGCCGTCGCCGCCGCGCCCACCACTGCAAGCCGGCGTAACGGCCACCGCCCCGGCTGCCAAGCCCATCGACAATAGATCGCGTCTGGAGAAATCTTTATTCGCCATGATTTCTCTCCTTTGCAGCTGCATGCAGTGGACCTAGTGCCATCAAACCGTCCAGCAAGGCGGCGATGTCGGCGTCCTCGGCGGTTTTAAGCAGGTAGCTGTGTTCCTTTTCGTTCTGCGGATCAGGCACCCAGACATTGCCTCCAAAGATTAGCCCCTGATTTCGACCGTCCTGGCCGGTTTCCACAAACAGATCGGTGACGCCGCGTACAGAAGTCCAAACAGTAATCGGGTCCCAGCTCGGGCGGGTGCCGTTTTCACCGACATAGACGCGGTAGGCCTCGCGCACAGGATTGCCCTCAGGCGTGTCGGTGAACAGCGTCGCGCCGGTTTGCACAGTCAAACCCACTTCAAAACCATTAAACACAATGCGGCCGGGCCAATTCTCCATCACATCATTGGCGCTGGTGAAAAACACCGCCGGATCAAGATTGGCCAGGCGCTCGAAATACTCTGGGAAATCGGCTGAGAAATTGAATTCAAAACCCGCCGGGTACATGCCGCCCATAACTTCCAAGCGTTGCACTTTGGACTGGATTAGTTCCAATCCGCTTAGCTCGTGGCCGGGGCAGTCATATGTCAACAAAGCAGCGAGATTGGGTAGAAAACCAACAGCCGCAATGACCACGCTGTTATCCGGCTGCTCTGCCAGCACATCGCAGTACAGCTGCGGCGCACTGGGTGCTTGCTGCACGTCCAGATCATGCGGATAATTGTCCGTGAGTAACTGTGGGTAGCGTTGATTCAGATCCGCACGCGGATCGATCGCCAGAGCGCTGCATTCATCATCCAGAGGCAGGCGCAAGCCAATTGGGATATCGGGGCGTGCGTAATAGCTGTTGATCACATCCACCGCTGTGCCTCCACAGGGGCTGAGCGTGCTGACCATGACGGCCAAAATCTCAGCCTCGCCCAAATCGGCCAGAGCATGTAAGACAGCCAAAGCACCCACGTCATCGACATCGTCTTTGAAATCGGTATCCAGAATGATTTTCACAGGCGCGCTCAGCTCTAGCTCATCACCCGCCCGAGTCGTGTCGTAAGCTGCGATCTGCCCTTGGTTTTCTTGAGCGCAGGCGCTGAGAATCAGCAGCACGGCTCCAAGCCAAATTCTTGCCAACATGGTTCATCCAGTTATGTTGAATTGGCGCGTACAATAATTTTTCACTAGTCGAAATGCTTGACTGCTTGCCAGGTAAACTTGACACTTTCTGCCATGCACAACACCAGTACATCGAGTCGCCCGCCACCGGATAGCATGGTGCCTGTGCTATTTGTGCGCTTGCTGTTCGATTATTTGAATGAACGGGGCTTGGATGTGGTGGATTTCCTCAGTGTGCCGCAACCGGAAGCCGAACTGGAGCCCTTGGCAGGCTACCCGGCCAAAGCGTTTTGCGATCTATTGATTGATGTTAGCGCACGGTTGGAAGATCCATTACTTGGGATTCACTTGGGGGCACGGATACGGCTGGATCATCTGGGGACCTTAGGTGAGGCCTTTGCCAGTTGCGGCAGCGTGGCAGAAGCGCTGTTGCGTTTAATGCGTTACAAAGACCTGTTGCATGCCACCCACGACATGGAAGTGCGCCCTGACGGTGAGAACATCGTCTTCGAATGGCCAGTCAATTCCTGGTATTTCGGGCGTGTGTTCGATGAGCTTGGATTGGCCGCGATTACTCAAGTCACTCGTGAGCTGACCAAGGCTCAAAACATCATTAGTCGGATTGAGTTTGTGAACAGCAAGCCGCCGGATCTCAAACCCTACCGCGACTATTTCGGTGGCGAGACGCTGTTCGATCAGCCCGCGACAAAGCTGTACGTGGCGGCGAACATATTGAGCCGCCCGCTGGTAAGTCCTGATCGTAAACGTGCCGCCCAGTTGGACCGACAAATCGAAAGCTGGCTGAAAAACACCAGCGACAAAGATGGGCTGGAGCACGATGCTCGCCGCGCCATAGTGCAACTGACCCGCGAGGGCATGCCCGATCTTGAACGGGTGGCAAATACGCTTGAATTGTCGCCACGCCAATTTGCCCGCCAACTCACCGCCCTTGGCCTTAATTTTCGTAGCCTGCGTGAACAAACCCTGCGCTCGCTGGCCGAAGCTTATATGCAATCGGCAGAATTAAGCCTTACCGACATTGCACAGTTGTTGGGCTATGCCGAACAAAGCGTGTTGAGCCGAGCGGTGCAGCGCTGGACCGGCATGTCTGCACGGCAGTGGCGTAAACAGTTGATGAGTGAGCAAGCGTCTAGCCCGGACGATAAAGGCTGAAGTAGCTCGCACTTCTCAATTCATCAGACGATATAATCGGCGCCCGAAATCTCTATCCTTTTGGAAGATGGCCGGATGGCTACAGCGAATAAAATTGAACCCAAACAGTTAAGTTGCAACGGCGTTGATGTCCACTATTGGGCACGCCCGGCGGCGACTAAAACTATGCAGCAACCAACGCTGGTCTTTCTGCACAATGCCGGTACAGACCACAGCATCTGGGAACCCGTGGCGGCATTGCTTGCGGATCGATACGGCACCGTCTTAGTAGACTGGCCTGGCTACGGTGAACGCAGGGGGCACCCAAATGGTCATTCATTGGGCGACTATGCCACCGTGCTGTCTTCACTTCTGGAGCAGCTGTCTCTGGGCCCTGTCGTACTGGTCGGCAATTGTCTGGGCAGTGGCGCCGCGCTTGAGTATTGCCAACAAAAGCAACGCGAGGAAGTGAAGGCACTGGCGCTTTTTAATGTGCTGGTGCCAAGAACGCTCGGCATTGATGGCCGCTTAGTCCTTAGATGGTCAAAATCCAAAGGGCAATACTTTTACCAATTGCTGCAAAAACACATCAGGCTCCCCAAACGTTTGGGCGGACTGATCGTTAGGTACCAGTTGCAAAAACCTTCCCTGGTACCCAAGCCGGTGTTTCAGCATCTCAAGAAACTCAATGAAACCCCGGAGAACATAAGAAACCTTGGAGGATTAGTCGGCGCCTTGAAGG
>JBPOFU010000127.1:0-6749 GCA_051252075.1 Oceanococcus sp.
CTACAATATTGAATGCCTTTGGCCATCAATGGATTGGCTACAGTGACATCTTCCAGGGCGATTAGCCCTTTTTTGCGTGCGACATCGGCCAGCTCTTTGGCGGTTTCAACCAAAGCCATAGGGTCGTCAACGTGCTCCCGGAAGGCGCGGCCGAAGCCGGTCTTCATCGCGGTGAAGCAGTCTTTCATCGGGAAGCGCATCAGCGTAGCGCTGAACGAGCCGCCGACCACGATTAAAATACTGGGAACGTTTACAAAAGCGCCAGCTCCAGAGCCGCCAACCAAAATGGCAGCGATTACGACAAGCGTGCCGACGATGAGACCTATAAGTGTCGCAAGATCCATGAGGATAGAGCCTTGGCAGGTGGGTTTACAGAGCTTGTATCGGCGGGGGCTGGGGCAACTTGAGGGGCTTGCCTTGGAATTGTTTTGGTAGTCGGTTAAGTTGCTTGGATGAATGACAACAAAGCAGTTTCCCTGGCCGAGAATGTAGAAACCGTAAAGGGCCTTAGCTACCCGTGGGGCTGCGATACCGCGCCACCTGCGGGCGGTTGGCAGAAAGTGGCAGATGGCGTTTTGTGGTTGCGCATGCCGCTGCCGTTTTCTCTGGATCACATTAACTTGTGGTTATTGGAGGAGGCCGACGGCTGGACTTTGATTGACACTGGCATTGGAGACGACGCCAGTCGTGACATTTGGCAAGGGCTTTTCGACACGGTTTTAGAAGGCAAGCCCATACGCCGAGTCGTGGTGACCCACATGCATCCGGATCATGTCGGTCTAGCCGGATGGCTGTGCGAGCATTTTGCGTGTGAATTGTGGATGTCACGAACTGAATTCCTAATGTGTCGGAACTTGGTCGCAGATACCGGGCGGGAAGCGCCTGACATCGCATTGCGGTTTTACCATGAGGCGGGTTTCGATGATCAAGCGCTTACCGTGTACCGCGAACGCTTCGGTGAATTCGGCCGGCATATTCGAGCGCTACCTGGTCAGTTTCGGAGGCTGCAGGATGGTCAAACCATCGACATTGGCAATCGACATTGGCAAATCGTTGTCGGTATGGGGCATTCGCCCGAACATGCTTGTTTGTACTGTCCGTCACTAAAGCTTTTGGTGTCTGGCGATCAGGTCATCCCGCGCATTTCTTCCAATGTGAGTTTATTTCCCACAGAACCAGCGGGCGATCCTTTGCACGAGTGGCTGGCGTCGTGTCAGCGTTTGCGCCAGCGGATACCCGATGATGTCTTGGTGCTACCCGCTCATCAGGAGCCATTTTATGGGCTGCATACACGGCTAACACAACTCATGCGTTCACATGAGCGCGCGTTGGAGCGTTTGTTCGCGCATTTGGAGGAGCCCAGGCGGGCGATAGATTGCTTCTCCGTGCTGTTTAAACGCAGCATTCGTGGTGGCCATGTGATGTTGGCCGTTGGTGAGACTTTGGCGCATTTGAACTGTTTGATTGGCCGGCAAATGATTCATCGCAGGGTGGATGAGCAGGGTGTGGCGTGGTATCAGCAACGAGCTTTGTTAGAGCTTGAAGTAGACTACTAAAAATTTTTGCTCTGTTTTTGCACAATTAATCGAATGAATATGGATATTTCACTCAACACGCCCTTTCAATTTCAGCCGAGCGCACAATTGTTGTGTGCTGGGCAACCCGATGAAGCGGGCTTTCGTGCGGCGGCTCAAGCCGGCGTTAAGGCGGTTTTGAATTTACGCCCTGATGCGGAAATGGTCTGGGATGAAGCGGCCTTACTTGGGGAGTTAGGAGTGGAGTATCTGCAGATTCCCATATCCAGTGCTGAAGACTTAAGCCAAGACAATGCAAGAATACTCAATCAATGGTTAGCCCAGCGCCAGGATGAAACCGTCTTAATCCATTGTGCCAGCAGCAATCGAGTGGGTGCTTTGCTGGCACTAGGTGCTGCTTTAGAAGGTTCCACCAATGAAGAGGCCTTAGCGCTGGGGCGCTCTGCAGGACTGACCAAAATGGAGCCACTCGTTCAGGCTTTATTACAACAATGGTCGGGCTAGGGCGTCAAAATTTTGTTGACGCAATCTTCACCTTGCCGTGGGCATGCTGATTGCAAGTGACGGTTTTTTGACTCAGCCAAATGAGCAAGCAATTGAATGGAGTTTGGACGTGGGTGGAGTGGTAGTACGATTTCAATTTTGGTCGCCAGCGGGTCTCGTCGGTTAAGCGGCCATGGCGTCTATACTCAGCTTTTGGGCCAAATCACGCGGCACCTCGGATTTTGAGCAGCGCTTAGCGCCGCATATTGAATCCCTGTTTCGCTTGGCTTGCCGCTTGACCAATAACGCTCAAGATGCGGAGGACTTACTACAAGAAGTCCTAGTCAAGTTGTATCCCAAACGCGAAGAGCTTGCCAAAATCGAACAGGTTCGGCCCTGGGCCAGCCGTGTCCTATATCGCATGTTCGTAGACAAGTGGCGGCGGAAACGTTTGGAGCCGTTGAACGAAAGCGATTTAGGCGAAGACCAGAGCTTGGATTCTGAGGATCGTAATCTCAGTCCTGAAGATTATCTGCAAATGCGCACCGAAATTGGCGATGTGCAAGAGGCATTGGACAAACTCAACGAAGATCACCGCACGCTCATCATCATGCACGATGTCGAGGGCTACACCTTGGTGGAGCTTGAGGTGATTTTGGAAGTTCCGCTAGGGACTCTAAAATCACGCGTTCATCGTGCTAGGGCGCGGTTAAAAAAATTATTGTTACAGCGCTCAAAAAGGGAACCCAATGCTACGGGCAATCGTGTTAATGCGCAGTAACCGGAAAAAGCCATGCATTGCCAAGAAGTACAGATATTACTGCCAGATTTGACCCGACAGGCCCTAGGGCCATCGGCAGATTTGCTGTTGCAGGAGCATCTGTCCAGTTGCCGCAGTTGTAGTGCCATTGCGCAGCGCGAAAGCCAATTACAACAAAGCCTTAGAGCCTTGCCCGTAGCGGGCATGCCTCATGGCTTCGGCGCACGTGCGCTGCATCAAGCGCGGATTCAGGGTGATCAGCTTGAGCGGCAATCACAGCTACGCCACGTGGGTGGTCGTTTTGCTGTTGCCGCTAGCGTGCTGATGGTCTGTGGTTTGGCTTTTATGCTGGGGCGTGGCACACAAAATCAAACCACAGAAGTGGCGGTTTCGGTGCCTTTGGGGAAAACCCAAATGGTGGCGCTAAAAATTGATGCACCGCAAGCTTTTGAGCATGTTCAGTTTGAAGTGACTTTGCCAGACAATGTGGCATTGGAAAATCAGCCGGATTTGCGTGAATTCGCTTGGGCAGGGCAGTTGCAGGCCGGAGTCAATGTCTTGAGCTTGCCGTTGGTTGGCATTTTGTCGTCCGGTGGGCAATTGGTGGCTACAGTCACCTATGGGAATACCACGCGTTCCTTGAACATACCGCTGCGTGTTTTGGCAGATGAAAAAGGGTTGAAATCATGAAAAACTTGAAAACTTTTGTTGTTCTGGTCGCCGCTGTGTTCGCGCCTAGTGCGGCGTTTGCTGACGAGTTTGATATCACCATGGATGTTGTTGGTGCTGAAGAGTCGTTTGACGAAGTCATCGTAAATCGCATTGCTTTGCCATTTTCTCAGAGCTCTTCAGATCGTGCTGAGATGCGCGATAGAGCGGCAGTCGGTGCAGATGTATTGGATGAAGTTAGCAGCGTGGTAGATGGCCAGCTTTCCAGTGCAGAGGTTGGCGACAGCATGGTGATTGAACCGGCTGTGGAAATGGGCGCTCTACCTAAGTAGCTTTAATCCATTCATGTTTTAATCGGATTTGGACAAAACTCTTATAACTATTGCCCTTGACGCATGTAGGAGTTGTACACTGGCGTAACTTTTTTCTGCGGTTTTCGCATTGCGCCAGACATATTTTCGAACGCGTTGTCTGAATTCGCGTGTCAGCACGTTGTTAGTGTCGTTACTGTGTGCCTTTGGCTCGCCTGTCCATGCTGCTGCTGGCCCCGAGCAGGCGTTTGCTAACGGTATCAACGCCTTTCGCAGCAACCATCTGCAGCAAGCTAATAGCTATTTCTTAGAGGCTTACCAAGCAGGGCTTAAGACGCCGCGCCTTTTCTACAACATGGGCGTGGTGAGTTATCGGTTGGGAAACTACCAGCAAGCCCTTGAATATTTTCAGCAGGCAGCTGCTTTTCCAGCAACGCGCCAAATCGCTCACTACAATCTTGCCCGCAGTGCCCAGGCACAGAAAAATGTAGTTCAGGCGCGCAACTGGTATCAGCAGGCGCGCGAAGGAAAGGACCCGAGAATTTCAGATTTAGCCCGGCGGGCGCAAGCCACGCTTGATGAGGCTTCACTGTTGGATTGGCAATTTAGTGGTCAGCTATTCACTGGTTACGATTCCGCCGTTGTTGGGCTGACCGATCTTGTCACGACAGTGCCAACAGCCAGCGCTGATCTGTTCCAGGAGTTGCAGCTGACCGCCAGCTACGGCGATATACCGGTGTCGGATGGAAGCCTTTCGGTGCAACTCAACGCCTACCAGTTGGCGTATGAAACGGTGGATGAGGCCGATATTCAATCTGTCGCCAGTGGTTTGCGCTGGCGTAGCCACTCACAGCGATCTAGACTGGCTTGGCGTATCAATATCGCGCATGACTGGCTATCCAGTGCGCCATACCAATTGCGTGCAGGTTTAGGCGGGAGTTGGGAGCAGGCTTGGCATAGCTTGTGGATGACCACCGCGTTTAATGGCGCTTGGTATGAGCCACAATCCCCCGGCTTGGAAGGTATTGCTGGGGCGCGCTATGACCTGTCGCTGACAGGCCTTGGCCGTAGCATGGGGGGCTTTGGTTTTGTGCAATTGTTTGGCCAATTGAACCCGCGCCGTGACGAGCTGAATTCACCGCGTCGTCATGGCGTACGTGCCTACTGGCGTAGTTCTTCCGTAAGTGTGTGGTCATTGCATCCATCAATTCAGTGGCGTGTGTCTAGCTATCAGGACAGCGTGCTGCCGAAAGAGCGCCGCTTACGCGCCCGTCTGCGCTTGATTAGTCGCCTAAGCGCAGATTGGGAATCCCTTATTGATGCGGAATATGAGCGCAATCGTAGTGTTTTGGAAGCACGTGAGTATGAACATGTTCGCTTGATGCTGGGTTTGCGTTGGTCGCCCCTATAGGCCTAGGCCATCGCTACGCATGTTGGGCAGACTGCGATCCAGTTCGCGGCCAAGGTCGCCAATTCTGCGGTCGTTGAGCAAGTCATCGGTTGGTAGGGCGGATTGGTCTTGGCGCTTTTGACGCGCGGATTGCTGTTGGCAATCTTGAGAACGTGCAGGGTCACGTGCTTCGCGAGAATCGCAGCGGCCGTCTTCAAAAGCATCATCGACCCGGGAGCGAGAATCTTTGGCTTGTTGGCTATCGTTGCTTTTGTCATCAGCAGGCTGATGTGCGCAGGCCGACAGCAGCAAGATCATTGTTGCAGACAGTATCGGTTTGAGCATGTGATTCTCCATGGGTATTCGTGTGGTGCTGGCAAAGACGAATAGTCGGGCGTCAAAGTTCCGTCTATTCGGGTGCGTGATGCTTAAAATCTCTTAAGGTAATAATGATTACCCAAAATATACTGTTATATTTATACACTTAATAAATTTACTAAATCAATTGGTAATATATATTACCTTCGGAGAGTATGCATGAAGCGCCCACCTTTGGATGCGGATCTGGAGTTATTTCGCGATTCCGCTCGGCAATTTTTTCAAAAACAAATCCGTCCCAATAGCGAGCGTTGGAGGGAGCAAGGAATGGTCGATCGTGAGGCCTTTCTTCAAGCGGGTGAAATGGGCTACTTGTGTATGTGGGCCGATGAAAAATACGGTGGGCTTGGGCTCAAGGATTTTCGATATGAGCAGATTCTTATAGAGGAGAACGGTCTACACGGTGATCCGGGCTTTTTTATGACTTTGCACAGCCGTTTGGTAGCGCCGTATTTCGAGCATTTCGGGAGTGAGGAGCAAAAGCAGCGGCTGTTGCCTGGCTTTATCTCCGGAGAGAAAATTCTCGGTATTGCGATGACGGAGCCTGATGCTGGCTCTGACTTGGCGGGGATGAAGTCTCACGCGGAGGATAAAGGAGATCATTGGTTGCTCAATGGATCCAAAACCTATATCTCTAATGGCATTAATGGTGATGTGTTCATCGTTGCGGCGAAAACCAAACCTGATCAGCCGCATGCGGTGAGCCTATTCATAGTTGAAGAAGGTTTTGAAGGCTTTGAGCGTGGCCGCAATTTAAAGAAAATGGGCATGAAATCCCAGGATACAGCGGAATTGTTTTTCCGCGATTGCAAGGTGCCTAAGAACAATTTACTAGGGCAAGCACATGCAGGGTTCTACCATTTAATGCAAGGTTTGGCCGAAGAGCGATTGATTGCGGCGGTTGGCAACCTCACAGGCTGTCGTGCTGCTTTTGAAGTTACAAGAGAATTTGTGCGTGACCGTAAAGCCTTTGGTAAACCGCTATCGAAATTCCAAAATACGCGTTTTAAACTGGCTGAAATCGATGCCGAAATGGATATGTCTCAGGTTTATGTTGATCGTATGGTTGAGGAGCACAATATCGGCAAGCTCAATCCAGTGGATGCCTCGCGGGCCAAGCTGCTGACCAGTGAGCTGGCAGGTCGCATGGTGGATTTGGGTGTGCAGCTGCACGGCGGCGCCGGTTATATGGATGAATACCCCATATGCCGGATGTATCAGGA
>JBPOFU010000128.1:0-6647 GCA_051252075.1 Oceanococcus sp.
GCCCATACCTCCCCAATACTGCATGCAGCTATCCGCTACTTCGCGCGACAAACGTCCCGCTTTCAGCTTGGCCATAGAGGCTTGTTTAACCACGTCTTTACCAGCCAAATAGTCTTCACAGGTTTGATAGCACAAGGCTCGTAAGGCTTCAATTTCGGTTTGCAATTCAGCTAAACGAAAGTGGATGACTTGATTGTTAATCAACGGCTGGCCAAAGGTCTGGCGTTGCAAGGTGTATTCAATGGTTTGCTCAACGCACTGCTCCATGCCGCGCAAGACACTGGTTGCACCGAAGATGCGCTCCTCTTGGAATTGCATCATCTGATACATAAAGCCGGCGCCTTCTTGGCCAATGAGATTGCTTTGCGGCACACGCACATTGTCAAAAAACAGTTGCGCCGTGTCAGATGACCACATGCCGAGTTTATGCAGCTTTTCGGTGCGCTGTATGCCGGGCGCATCCATGGGCACGATGATTAGGGACTTATTGCCGTGCCGACTGCCATCGGAAGTGTTCGCCAATAGGCAAATCCAATCCGCTTGCATGCCATTGGTGATCCACATCTTGCTGCCATTAATAATGTAGTCATCGCCGTCTTTCACTGCAGTTGTGCGGATATTGGCCACATCAGAACCAGCACCAGGCTCGGATACGCCTATGGAGCACACCCGCTCACCCGCAATCGTAGGTGCTAGGAATTCGCGTTTTAATGCATCAGAACCGAACCGCGCCAGTGCAGGCGTCGCCATATCCGTTACGACACCGATGGCCATAGGGATACCGCCACAATGGCAATTGCCCAGTTCCTCGGCATAAACCATTTGATAACTGTAATCCAAGCCCATACCACCGTATTCCACCGGCTTATTAATACCCAAAATCCCTAAATCAGCCGCTTGCTTCAGCACTTCTTGAGCAGGGAATATTTGCGCTTCCTCCCACTCATCCACATTGGGGTTAATCACCTCATCCACAAAACGGCGGACGGTGCGGCGGATTTCTTCATGTTCTGGGGTAAATTGCATCTTGAATCTCGCGTAAAGTGGGTCGCGTATATAGGGTAATATTGATTACCATTACATCCCGCTAAAGTGCGGGGATCGCAAAACTACCACAAATTTGCGTTAATAAAACAGGCATTTTCTTGATTTTAGACAGTGTACGCAGACGTACCTGTTTTTATTTTTGCAAACGCTGATATAGACTGCCGCTTCCATTTTTTGACGGCCAGCTCTACACGCCGTCGTAGCTTATCGGGAAACCCAATCATGACTTTGGATGATATTTTTACCGCCATGCCTAGCCGCTTGGATGCTGGCGCTGCCGCTGGTATCGACGCTGTTATTCAGTTCAACTGCTCAACTCCACGGACAGTCACCATCCAAAACGGCGAATGCTCGGTGGTTGAAGGTTCGGTAGATGAATACACCGTAGCCGTCACCATGGAAGATGAAGATCTGGTTGCCATGCTGACCGGCGAACTCGATGGCATGACCGCATTCATGACCGGAAAAATCCAATTGGACGGCGACATGATGTTTGCGCAACAACTGGGCGCTTTGTTCCCTAAGTAAACGCAAATACGCCGCGTATGCGGCCACAAAAAAGCCCCGTACTTTCACGGGGCTTTTTTATGCCTAAGCTTTATTCGCTAGGTTTGGCTTTACGCAATATCAGGTACAGCAAGGGTCCGAATGATCCCGCCCCCAAGGTCAAAACTATGAATGGCCAAGCATTCGCTCCTCTTGCCTTTGCGTCCTGCCACATCCATGAGCAAGCCAAGACACAAACAATCACCAAGTCGATTAACACTTGCTGACTACCCGGGTTATCCAAAGCGCCAGTCCAAACCCCCATGTACCCAACCTGTAGCATGACCCAGCCGGAAAACACCGCAAAGGCGGCAAAAACAACAACGAGCAAAGCTTTCATGAACATCTCCTGTTTCGATGACGCTATTTCAATACAGTAGCTGCGGCAAAACAATTACCCCTGGGGTAATAGACCAGGGCACCGCTCTTAAGGCCTAATGCTTAACACCTCTTAAGGAGATCACTGCATGAGTGCAATCATCGGTGGCAGCTTGGCGTTTTCTGAGTTGCTCAAACATTGGCGCGGTTTTCGCCGTCTCAGTCAGATGGACCTGGCCTTGAACGCAGATGTTTCACAGCGGCATGTGAGCTTTTTGGAATCTGGGCGCTCACAGCCCAGTCGTGACATGGTCATTCAACTGGCCGAATCCCTGCAATTGCCCTTGCGAGAGCGTAATCGTCTGCTGAATGCAGCGGGTTATGCGCCGGTCTATGGAGAACAATCTCTCAGCGATGAACAACTGGCGCCGGTACGACTCGCTTTGGACTTGATGCTGCAGCACCATGAGCCTTTCCCAGCGGTGGTGGTCAATGCGCATTGGGATTTGTTGCAAGCCAATCAAGCGATGCAGCGCTTACTTGGGTTGCTAGGGGACACTCAGACTATGTGGCAGAACGTTTGTCCTGATCAAGTGCCCAATCTATTCAAATTAAGCTTTCACCCGCTGGGTTTACGTCCACACATCAGCAACTTTGATGACATAGCGCCACTGATGATTAACCGTACCTTTCGCGAAACCAACGATCATCCCAAGCTGTTAGAACTGTTGGACGAAGTGTTGAGCTACCCGGACACGCCCTCACGCTGGCGTACCCCCGATCTCACCAGTCACCTCCCGCCGGTGCTGAGCATGGACCTCAATGCAGGTGGTCAAACTTTGCGCCTGTTTTCCACCATTACGACCTTTGGTACAGCGCAAGATGTGACCACTGACGAGCTGCGGGTGGAAAGCTTCTTTCCTATTGATGAGGCAAGTTCACAACTGCTGGCCGCTTTAGGCCAAATGAGCCCCACATAAAAAAAGCCCACGGCAACTTTCATCGCCGTGGGCTTTTATAACTGTTTACGAATTACAGACTGTAACCGCGCTCTTCGTGTTCGGTCAGATCAAGACCTTTACGTTCAGCATCTTCATCTGCCCGTAAATCGGTGACCAAGCCAACCGCTTTAAGAATTATATAGGTCGCAATGGCGGTGTAACCAAGAGTAGCCAAGACACCGATCAACTGTATCCATGTCTGAGCACCAATGCTTTCAATGCCTTCGGCATGGCCAAATCCGGAGAACACGCCAAGCTGGGTCGAACTGAAAACGCCAGCCAACAAAGTACCCAAGATACCGCCCACACCGTGAACCGGAAACACGTCCAAGGAATCATCAATTTTCAATTTTTGCTTGATGATTTGGGTGGCATTAAAACAGACCACACCGGCCAACAAGCCAATGACGATGGCTCCACCTGGACCAACAAAGCCAGAAGCTGGCGTGATGGTACCTAAGCCAGCAACCATGCCGGTGATCAAGCCCAAAGCACTGGCCTTGCCAAAGCGCACGCGTTCACACGCGATCCAGGCCAAAGCGCCCATCGATGCCGAAATGTGCGTAACTAAGATCGCCATGGCCGCGCCACCGTCAGCTGCCAATTGGCTGCCGCCGTTAAAGCCGAACCAGCCAACCCACAACATACCGGCCCCGGTCACACTCATGGTGAGATTGTGTGGTTGCATAGGTGTAGTCGGGAAACCCGAGCGCTTGCCTATGACCAAAGCCGCAACAAGAGCCGCCACACCTGCGGTGATATGCACGACTGTGCCACCCGCAAAGTCCAACAAGCCCATTTCACCAAGCCAGCCACCACCCCAAACCCAATGGGTAATAGGCACGTACACCACCAATAACCAGACCGCCGAGAACAGCAACATTGCACCAAAACGCATGCGCTCAGCGAAACCACCCACAATCAATGCCGGAGTAATGATGGCGAAAGTCAGTTGGAACATGGCAAACAGACCTTCCGGTATGGTGCCACTCAAGGTGTCGCGACCAATACCCGCCAGCATCACATTGCTGAAATCTCCGATCCAAGCGTTACCTTCACCGAAAGCCAAGCTATATCCGACAACCACCCACAACAGGGTCACTATGGCGGCAATGGCGAAGCATTGCACTAGTACCGATAGCACGTTACGTGTACGCACCAGACCGCCGTAGAACAAAGCCAGCCCTGGCAGGGTCATAAACAGCACTAAGGCGGTTGAACTGAGTATCCAGGCGGTATCGCCGGAGGACAACTCATCTGCCAAAGCAGTCCCAGGCAGCAAAACAGCCGCTAACAACAACAAAAATCTCATCTTACTCTCCCCTAGAGCTGCCTTTAAACGGCTTGTTCGCCGGTTTCACCGGTGCGAATACGAATGACCTGTTCGAGCGAAGTCACAAAGATTTTCCCGTCACCGATTTTGCCGGTATTCGCCGCTTTTTGGATGGCTTCTATCGCCGTTTCCAATTGATCTTCGTTGACCGCCATTTCCAATTTCGTCTTTGGCAGAAAATCAACCACGTATTCCGCACCTCGGTACAACTCCGTATGCCCTTTTTGGCGACCAAAGCCCTTGACTTCGGTAACGGTCATGCCAAGCACACCCACCGCGGACAAGGCTTCGCGCACTTCATCCAATAAGAAGGGCTTGATGACTGCTGTAATTAACTTCATGGTTTAACTCCCCTAAAAAACCAAAATAAAATCCCGGCAGAGTCTAGCAGCACCACGCAGATGAAACTCATCCAAATGGCGGGTGTCTGTTAGCCAGTAAGCAAACCTGCTGTTCAAGTAGCGGCTGCGGCCTTACACTGTTTTTTCTAAACCAATCACCTCAACTATGCCTATGAACATCATGCAAACTCTACGTTCTCAATCCGGCAGTTCGTCCCTGTACTTAGCCTTAACGGCGCTCGTCGTGGTCGGTGTTGGAACCGCAGTATATTTTCTCGCGCAATCCAAGACTGCAGAAGAAGCTGCGGAATTACCGCAGGAAGATCAAGCCGTACTCAATGTGGAACCTGCACCGTTCACCGCAGTGGATATGCAAAAAACCGAAATCAAGGTCAGCGATGCGTCACGCTCGAAGCCCGAGGCTGCAAGCAACGGCCGCGCTGGTGATAACTTATTCGAACGCGGTGGACGAAAAATTGCCTTGGAAGATGGCCTAGCCGGTGGTTCAGAAGTCGCCGCTGCCAACTCGCCATCAAACCCATCTGATACCCGCAAGGTGCATGCTTTAGATGCCTTTGATTACGGTGTCCTGGATGGTCGTGTCCGCATTGGCGTATTCGGAAAAGGGGCTATACCAGACTATCGAGTTAAGCTTAACAACACGCGCTACACCATTGAAATGCCAGGTGAATTCCGGTATCTGGATCAGTTTGGTAAAGCCCTGGTTGTAGAGCAGTTTGGGGTCAATCGGGCCATGCTTGAACGCACTTCACGCGGTATACGTATGCACATAGAAGTCACTGGCGGTTTGAAGCACAAACCGTTTCTGATCGAAGATCCTAAAGGTTTGATTATCGCCTTTGAGCCCAAAGATTAAGCGGCAAGCGCCTGAGTTGATTTCAGGCGCTTAAATCGCGCGGTGGACGTCCGCTACGCCCATAGCTCCGGTTGCCGGTTAAAACGCCCAACACTTCGACATGCAGGTGCGAAGGCAGATCGGCCGCCACTTGCGGCTCGCCCTTCACCAGCCAGCCAACTAAACGACCATCCCGGTAAGCCACGAAATTATTGGCTTGAATGGGAATTTTTTCACCCGGCAGCACAGGGCCGCATAGATGGGCAGGGTCGGCGGCGCTTAAACGATAAATTTGATCTTCTGAGCCAAGCTTTTCCATTTTTTTCATGGCCTTGGCAGCTTCGGGTAATGCAAACTGTTCACCCGCCATACCATCAACAAAGCGGCCACCCACGATTTCACCACGCGCTTCTAAGCGCCAAGCTGCGCGCAATATTTTCCGCCAAGGCATACGCAAAGATTCCTTATTAAGGATGCTGCGACTCATCAGGCCATAGCGGGACAACACGGTCCAGATGAAATGCTCTAGCTGATCAGCCTCATCCACCTCATTATGACGAAGACGCGACCAACGCCCGGCATCTTGCACCCCAGAAAACAAGGCTTGGCGTCTGCGCGTACGCGGTGCTTTACGCGGTTTGCTGCGGCTGGGTTGGATCAAACTACGCAAGCCCGCAAAAGTATCGGCGTTCACACGGCCTGCTCCCACCAGTTCCCCCAAGGCCTGTTCCAGCTGAGCCCGCAACAATACTGTTTCGCCGATGAGATCTGAAAAGAACATGGCCCCGTGCTGCGTCATGGCCTGCCACACCTGTTGCGCTGGTGCACTCAAGGCCTGAACGTCCTCATCCTCTGATGCTGAACACCAACAGGCCATGGTTTCCCGTGGCGCAAATGCTATGGGCGTATTTCGCACCGGCCCACGGCCAGACCCACCCGCTTGAGCATTGATCCGCGCCCAACTTAATTTCCCAGCGGCACACAAAGCATCCAGCTGTGATGGTAGATACAAGCCTATGCGTATCGGCAGTATCGCCTCTTCCCACAGCTGAGCCGGTGCGCTGTAGCCCTCCAATTGCTCCATCTGCGCCAGCAAGGCATCAGCACCTTCAGGCCGGTCTTTGGTGATGCCCTGCCAATCCAAGACAAACCGTTGCAAGACTTGTGGTGAGACTGGTTTTACATCGGCACGCTTGCGGTCACGG
>JBPOFU010000129.1:0-6399 GCA_051252075.1 Oceanococcus sp.
GAACAAAACATACTTCGAAGCGACGGCCTCCACCCTGGCGATCCAGATTGGGAGAAATTTGGCATTTGCGACTACATAACAAAACCACGGATCAAAGCTGCCATCACAGGTCGAAGCCCAGAAGGCCAACCAATCTCTGACGATTACAAATTCATCGATGAGTTTCCGATGTCGGATGGTTTCAAGGAAAATGTGGAATTTTTCACGATGACTTATGAGGCACCACGGCCAATTGCTCACAATCGCTCATTTCCGGCTATAGCTCCGTTACTTTGGCTGAAAGCCGGCGCACAGGGCCGGCGAATTGAGATAGCCAGCGACACATATGACATGGCCGACACCTATGGAGTGTTATTCGACCTGGATGCGTCGAAGGGCTTCCTGAAAGCTTTAGCAGGCCGCAAGGAAATCCGCATGGCTTTCATCGTCACCGACGATGACCGCGGCTACCAGGCCATTTGTGGCGACCTATCGAGTGAGGTGGAAGCAGTCCGACTGTACTCATCCTATCTCACCAACTTCACCATCAACACGTGCCGAGACTGATGCGTTACACACTCAAGGACTATCAAGACGACGCCGTTGGAGACGTGCTCTGCAATTTGGCCGATGCATGTGATGACTGGCACCGCAAGAATCGAATTTCTTCGTTTTCATTGGCCGCTACCACAGGGGCCGGCAAAACCGTAATGGCAGCGGCCGTAATTGAGGCATTGTTCGACGGCAATCCGGATCACAATTTCACGGCAGACTCAGGCGCTGTTGTGCTGTGGTTTACTGATGACCCGCAGCTGAACGAACAAACTCGTTTCAAACTAATGGATGCCGCCGATAACATCGCACACTCTAGGCTTGAGGTCATCGAGTCAACTTTCAGCCAAGACAAACTTCAACCGGGCAAGGTGTATTTTCTTAACCGCCAGAAATTGTCTAAAAACGCCACACTGGTTCGAGGCGCAGACGACGAAGCTGATAATCCTCAGCAACCTCTAGATGGTATGCCGCCCCCAGATAAGCGTGCAAACACAATGTGGGACATCCTGCGTAACACCATTGAAGATGATTCCTTGACGCTATACCTGATTCTGGATGAAGCCCATCGCGGCATGAAGGGTCAGACAAGTAATGACAGGAATGAAAAATCAACTATTGTCCACAGGCTAATCAACGGTGGTAACGGCGCACCACCTGTACCCGTTGTCTGGGGAATCTCGGCCACAGTAAAACGCTTCAAAGACGCCATGGCACAGGTCAAGGGGCGCACTCAACTGCCGGATATAGAGGTTGACCCAGCCCGAGTGCAAGAATCTGGATTGCTCAAAGACGACATCCGCCTAGACTTCCCAGCCGAGATCGGCACCTTCGACACAGCCCTGCTTACGCGCGGCACAAAAATACTTCGGCAATCCACCGAATCTTGGCGCACCTATGCAGAACAGCAAGACGACCAAAGCTGCTTAGTACTGCCACTCATGGTCGTACAGATGCCAAACAAGCCTTCAGATGAACTGTTGCTTGAGGTGATTAACACTGTACGGGCCGAATGGCCAGAGTTGGGCCACGATGCTATTGCACAAGTATTTGGTGGAGGTGCAGATATCGCACCTGGTGGCATCACCATCCCCTACGTCCGCCCACAAATGGTTCAAGACCAAACTCATATTCGTCTATTGCTGGCAAAGGATGCCATTTCGACTGGCTGGGACTGCCCACGCGCAGAAGTATTCGTGTCCTTCCGATCAGCGCAAGACGTGACCTACATAACGCAGCTGCTTGGCCGAATGGTACGCACGCCCTTGGCCCGCCGAATCCCGGGCAACGATGTATTAAATTCCGTTTCCTGTGTTCTGCCGAAATTCGACAAAAACACGGCCACCAATGTCGCCAGCGCAATGACAGGAGATCGGCGAGATGATGCCGATGGCTCCGGTGGTGGCGACGGCCGCCGCATTCTAATTGAACCAGTGGACATGGTTGCAAACCCCAAGATTCCCGCTGCTGTGTGGGCCGCTTTTGACGCATTGCCATCACACACGCTCCCGCGCAAGTCTGCAAAGGCAGTTTCTCGGTTTACAGCATTGGCGCAAGCGCTGTCCCGTGACGGTTTACGAAAGGGCGCCGTTAACGAGGCATACGGAGAACTATGCAAGGTACTGGATGGCCTCTGCGCCCGGTACCCCGATGAACTCAGGGCAGCCCTGGCTGATGTTCAGGAAGTATCGGGCATCAGCCGCGTAGTGGGCATTCATGGCGATCAAATTGCAGAGGATGAAGCCTTCTATGAAGCCGCCGATGATCGAGCCATTCAAGGTGACTATAAAGCTGCGTGCCGGGTTCTTTCCCCAGAGCTGGCCAAGCGCTACGCGGACTATATCTCGGACCCTGAAGACGACGACACGTTGATTGACGCACACATTACCGTCGCAGCTATCGGCAAAATGCAGGCCCAAAGCCTCGCCAGCATCAGTGAAACTCTTGAGCAGGAATCAGAAAAGCTCACCAAAATTTGGTTTGACCAGTACCGAGTTGATATCAAAGGGCTTAGCGACGAGCGCCAAGCGGCATACTCCACCATTAAGGGCATGTCACCCGAGCCGCAAGACACCCAACTACAGCGCCCCCGTATTCGGTCTGAAAACACAAAGGATTTATCCGGCAAATTGCTCCCGACCAGACCACTACACCTGATGGCCGACAGCAATGGACAGTTCCCTATTACTGAACTCAATGCTTGGGAGTTAAGCGTGCTTGATACGGAAATGAACCGAGGTGATCTGCTGGCCTGGTACAGAAATCCAGCTCGCGCTTCTGACGATGCCTTGGCCGTGGCCTGGAAAGATGGCCACGATAACTGGCGTCGCATGTGCCCAGACTTCATTTTCTTCCATGGAAACTCCAAAGACGTGAAGGTTTCCATCGTTGACCCACACGGTCACCATCTCGGCGACGCACTGGCCAAATTACGGGCTCTGGCAAAATTCGCTGAAGAACATGGCCATGCGTTTCATCGCATCGATGCAGTCGCCAAAATAGACGATCAGCTAAGGGCTCTCGACCTTAAAGACTCCAACACACGTAAGCATGTTAGTGGAGCCACGGATGCCGGCGCTCTTTACGGAAGCGAAAATGCTGCCAATTACTAGCAAAGTTCAAACGCACAGACAGAACATTATGTGATGCATCATTAACATCCCAGTTATTTTTTCCAAGCCACACCAACACTGAGTGACACACTTTTTCTAAAATTATTGCAATTTACCCAAGCAATGATTTACGAAAGAATCGAATTGTTTGCTAGCATCGAGTATGTATATTTCTACTAGCAAATAGGCTTAGCAACCAAGGGGAGATGTGTGTGCTTAACCAATCGGGGCTTTTCGAAGGAGTGCCTGCTCACTGGCATGATTGGCCGTGCCACATCGACGTGGCATTTAGTCTCACGCCATATAACTCTGTTTACCGTGAACTCTACGAAGAATACGCGGCGAAAGATTGTTTGGAGATCGCTGAGAAAGTGCTCGACACTTCGCAAAGGCATATCTTTGTACGTTATAGAGTCCGGGCTAAAGGTTTTGTGCCCGCATTCGCCTGTTACGCTGTCTCGCCGCTACGAAAAAAGCAGAAGCTCGGCCCGTTTCAGCCAAGATCAGCAATCGGCAACGGCGCTCCTTGGGAATACGTAGCAGACGATACGCTGTTCGAAATATGGAACCGTCCCAATGGTTACGGAGGATCGACACGCACATTAATGCTGCGAGTTGGAGGCAGAGATGAAAATGAAGCCGACCGAAATTGGGCTCTGTGTGCAAAACCTTTTCGTACGTTAGATCGCAAGCTCAAAGCCCAGCAACAGTCACCATCGCCGTAAATGCGCCTAGTGATAGCAATTCGTTACTTCCAAGCTGTTAAGGCGAAAACCAATGGCCCAAGAACAACGGCCAAAAAAGGGCCCCGCATATTGCGGAGCCCGAGTTACACGTATTCAGACCCATCGTGCAAATGGTTAGGAACCTGACGCTGAACTCGCCGTATCATATAAATATAGGTACCCGGCCCACCCACTCTTTTCGAGCCCTTTTATCCGCAGCCGAGATCATGACAGCCTAGACAGTTGCGCAACGGTCTGTTGGCACGTCGCTCGGCGCACTGCTTCAAAAGTAGTTTTCTCACCATTGAAAATGGCCTGCGACAGCGACAGAAATCGAATAGGCCCAATTTGGGCCCATTTATTCGGGAAACATCGGGAGTAATCGGGAATAATCAGGATATCTAATCAATCATAAATATATGTTTTTAATTAAATATATTTAAAAAACCCCTCATGTAAACATATAAGGTTACCACCTTGACATGGTGGGGGTCGGTGGTTCGAGTCCACTCGCGACTACCAATTAAATCAATGGGTTAGCTTATTTTATGGCTGACCCGTTTTTATTTGTACGGAAATAATACGGCAACTCCAAGTGGGCTCTTCGCTTTCTACGGACAACTCATACGAACGCCATCACACATGACGTCCTCAAAATCTTCGTCATCATCTGAATCGTAAGCCGCAGACTGCATTCGAACTATGGCCTCGGACGTCAGAATAAAACCTTCGCTGTTGGTTCTTCGGTCCCCGCAAAGTTCTCCATAACTTGCCAAGCTGCGGCCAGCCGAGGCGTCGCTATGATAACGGTTGGCATCGGCGAATCTGGGGTCATTTAAGGTCTCGTAGACAGCAGGATCATCCGCGGTGGTGGCATTGATTGCCCTGCGGTTATTGAGCTCACTTAAATTTCCGATGACACGATTAACCAGCGGCACCATCAGCTTGTAGCAGTACTGCACACGAATCTTGAGTAAATTCGCATCCTGAATGGATGCGCCTTCAACCTTGCGTTCTGAGCGAAACATGAGGTTGTCGTTTGGTATTTCGACAATGCCGTCTACATTGAGCTCACCAAAACCTGAATCCGTCAATTGCTCCGCTGTCGGGCTTATGCGAATGATGCGTGTATAGCGATCAACTTCACTTTGAGCATCACGACGCCCGCTGGAATTTTGCTGGCCGGAGGCTATGTCCTCACGCATGCTGCTAGCCTCTGAAGAATTGGTATACAGCGGGGCTAGACCTCGAATCAGCCCTCGCCGCATCGAGCTGTAGGTCGCATGATTCGTGGAAGCCAGTCGCGCGGCCTGGAACGTTGCATAGTTCAAAGTTGTTTTAGCGGAATAAATGAATGCAAATTGCAAGGTGCCAAAGATCAATAAGATCAAAACAGGAATGACGACTAGAAACTCGACCATAGCCTGACCTAAGGGCCGCTTAGCGTTCAGTTTCATCTTCCGGCTTGCCCTTCATTCAAGGCTCCTTTGCAACGGGTCCATCGCGGGCGCCAAGCGCAAATTTATCTTTTCAGCGACACCGGGTAAATCATTGTCCTGCTCGGCTTCGCTGTGGCTCCCATTTTCGAAGGGCGCTAAAACCTGCACGGCCAGACTGCGCAGCTTCTTTGCAGACGGCTCATCCGGATTCAGATATTCCAAGACGTACTCCATGGTTCGCGCCAGCTCGGTAGCCTGAAGCAATGCTTGGTTGTACCACGCTTTGGAGTACTGAGGATTAATCTTGGTGGCCTTGCGGTAAGCGGCAATAGCACCGTGGTAATCGTCCTGACGGGCTTTGCAATTGCCTATGTGCAACCACGGCTCACTTTGCTCGACTTCAAATTCCACCAGCTGGGTGTACTTTTCAAGCGCCGCCACACAATCTCCGGCGTAATAGGCGCGCTTCGCATCTGCGTGCAAGCTCAAATAGTCCGCGACTTGCGCCGTGCTGGTTGCACACCCGGCCAGAACCATCGCGACGGCTACGACAAAACCCCAAAGCGCTATTCGCACCATTGCAACTCGTCCTTAATTTGCAGGCTATAGACGCCAATGCTGCCTGCCGCCATCTCGATCACGGAGTGGGCACGCCAACAAAAACTAAGCTGCCACGGTTTGATGCAAGCCACCAGCTTGCAGATGCTGCCGGCACGATCAAGGTAGACAAGGTCCAGTGGCATCTTCATGAACCACATGTGTATGGAACGGCAAGGTGAAATCCAGAGTGGTTCCGCCACTTCCGTTTGCCCCAGCAGACCATAAGCGCGCTCCAGGCTCGTTTGGGTACGGTCGCAGTTGAATTCATAAGCTATTTTCTGATGCCGGGAACCCTGTACTCGCCCATGTTTCATCTGTGCATCTTCACAAGGTGCCTTGATCGATGAACTTCACTACGATCGGGTAGAGCAAAATAATAAAGGTCAAAGGAAATATGAACGCAACCAGGGGAATCATTAATTTTACGGGCGCTTCCATCGCCATTTTTTCCGCTCTTTGAAAGCGCTCATCGAGACGCTGCCGCGCCTGCAC
>JBPOFU010000013.1:0-51398 GCA_051252075.1 Oceanococcus sp.
GAGCTTTTTATAGCGTGCTTGGATATCAAGAAGACGCAGCAAAAGTTGCTCCTCGCCGCCATTTTATCCGCCACGCTGCCCACGTGGGGGGAGATAGTCACGATCAATTTGGGTGTTTGGACTTATTCGTGGCCGTTGCAGTTTTTGGGTGTTCCCCTGTTGGCGGTAGTCGGTTTGGTGGTGATTCACACCGCAATTTATGGCCTTTTTTCTTGGGTGTGTTTCCGCTTTAAGATCAACGATCCGGTTTTTGCCTACCGCGATTAAATATTCGCAGTAAAATGGAGCTGTGGCCGGGTGCAGTCCGGTGAAAAATCGCGGGTGTAGTTCAATGGTAGAACGGGAGCTTCCCAAGCTCTTAATGTGGGTTCGATCCCCATCACCCGCTCCAGCTTCCAAATTTTCTTGGGGCCTTGTTGCTATAAGGCGCTACGAATTTATCGCGTCGCACTGTATCGATGCTGTTCGCGCCAAACTGTCGGATATCGCATGAGTCCTTTTCTCAAAAAGTTTTTGCTTGTTGTTGTCGTTGCAGTAGCTCTATTGGCTGCAGTACTGGCCTATATCGTCATTACGGTGGACCCAAACGACTATAAGGCTGACATTCAGCTCCAGGTGAATCAGCAAACCGGCCGAGAGCTGACGCTTTCCGGGCCTTTGGAGCTGAGTGTATTCCCATGGCTAGGGGTTAAAGCCAACGGTGTGAGCTTATCCAACGCACAAGGCTTTGCGGATACGGAGTTTGCTTCGGTCGAGCATGTCGAAGTGCGTTTGCGGTTATTGCCCTTGCTAAAAAAGCGCATCCAGCTCGGCCAAGTGACGTTAGCTGGTTTGGTGCTTAATCTCGAGCGTAAAGCCGATGGCAGTACCAACTGGGACGACTTGGCGCAGCCTGATGAAAGCGCAGCGCAAAGCGCAGAGGTCGAAGAATCCAGCGGCGAGATGCCCGACCTGCGCGTCGATGGCTTGCAGCTGAGCAATGCGCGCATACAGTGGCGTGATGCTGGCGAACTCACCGTCGTTGAGGGATTGAATATCAGCACCGGCCCGATCGCAGAAGATGAGTCCTCGGATTTGGCAGTGCAAGTCAAACTGAGCATGGCGGATCAAACCGTGCTTAATCTCGATCTGAGCTCGGCCTGGCAATTCAGCATGGCGGGGCCCAGTGCCAAATTGAGTGACTTCGAATTGCAGTTCGATGTCACCGGTGTAGCCATACCTGCGCAAACACAAAGCGTGGCCTTGGCTATGGATATGCTGGCTTATGATGGCGCAGCACAGTCGGCAACGGTGAGCGGTGCGCGTCTTAAGTTTGCTCAGCAGTTAATAGAGCTCAGCGCCAAAGTCAGCGAATTGGATAGTGCTCAAAACGCCCAAGTTGAAGTGCTCGGCGCCGATATCGATTTAGCGCGGGTAGCGAAGTCATTGCAAGTTGAACTGCCAGCGCAGGCATCGGATTGGCCCAAGTTATCGCTGAATATCAATGCGGATGCTGCGTTGGCGCAAGACAAATTGACCAGCAACATCAAGTTGGGATTTGGTGAAATCAATTTTTCTTTGGATGCGGTGTTCAAGAGCATTGCCAAGCAAACTGGCACGGCGAATTTGAATTTGAGCGCATTGGATTTGCACGCTTTTCTGGCGCAGTTGGGGTATCCCTTAAAGTTGAAAGCATCGCCAGGTCCAACCGCCTTGCAAGCCAAGCTGGCATTGGCTCCTGACAGAATCGACATCAAACCGATCAATGGCCAGTTGGCGGGTGAGGCATTGACCGGCACGGTGTCGATCAGCCAGTTTGCGCAACCGATCATTCGGGCGAATTTAGACCTTGCAGGATTAACGCTGTCTGATTGGTCGGGTGAAGAAGGCAAGGGCAGTACATCCTCCAGCAAACAAAGCCAAGATGAAAAGTCTGGCGATATCAATGAGATGGAAGTGCCGATGGAGTGGGCGCGCGACCTCAATCTCACGGCACGCGTAGCCTTAAGTCGCTTGAATGCCTACGGCGTAAAGCTGCGGGATGTGCGCTGGACTGCGGATGCGCGTCCGGGGAGTCCGGTCAAGCAACAAGTGGTAGCCAACGCCTATGGCGGTGAAATGGCGTTTAACAACAGCATAGACGCAAGCCAAGCGGAGCCAGTGATCGGCGTTAATCTGTCCGCCAAAGCCATAGGCTTGGGGGATTTTTTGCAAGACGGTTGGGGCAGCCGCTGGATTAGTGGCACCACCGAATTGGGTATGGATTTGACCTCACGCGGTGCGACCGTGGGGAAAATGCGATCCAGTGCCAATGGTGATGCGCACTACCGACTCAAAGACGGTGAAATGCAAGGTTTCAGCTTGGTGGATTTGGTCAGTCAGGCTAGCGCTTTGGCCTCTGGTGGCGGTGCGAAGAGCAAAAGTGAATCGACCAGTTTTACTGAATTGGTCGGACGTTTCTTGCTGGAGTCCGGCAAGCTAAAGGTGCAAGACTTGGGCGGCGACAATGCTTGGTTTAAATTTGCTGGCGACGGTGTGATTGATCTGCTTGCGGGGCAATACAATCTGAGTTTGGCTCCCATTTTGTTGGAAAACGAAGCCACTAAGAATGATAAAACGCTGTCCAAGTTAGTGGGTTTGGCCATTCCGATAGATGTCCGAGGACCGCTGACCGCGCCAAAGTTCAAGGTCAATCTTGAAGGCGTACTCAAGCAAAAAGCCAAAGCCGAAGTCGATAAAGAGATGGACAAGCAAAAGGACAAGCTACGAAACAAGTTGAACGACAAGCTGGGCGATTTCTTGCGTTCGCAGTAACGACTGCGCTTGTATCTGGAAACGCTATGGCCGCGCAATTAGAGCATTTGGAAGTCACCCATGTAGGCAAACGCTATCAAGTGGTGATGCATGCACGCATGGACACGCTTGCTGACAAGGCTTATGCGATTTTCACCGACTACGCCCGCTTACCGGAAATTAACAGTGCCATTATCAAGGCCGAGCCGATAGCAGGAGCACAGGGCTCCGATCAACGCATACATACACAGGTCCAAGTGTGTGTCATGGGCTTTTGCCGCGTATTTGATCAAGTGCAAGACATGCGCAAAAGCCCGCCCGAGTATCTGCGAGCAGATGTCATTCCTAGGTTGAGCAATCTGCGTTACGGCAAAGCCTCGTGGCGTATTTGGGATGAGGCTGGAACGGCCAAGCTTATCTTTGAGGCCGTCGTCGAACCAGACTTTTGGATTCCCCCATTAATTGGTCCTTGGCTGATCGAGCGCAAGCTGGCCAGCGAAGCTGTCGGCACGGCCAATGGTATCGAGCGTTTAGCCAATGCCTTATAGCGGCTTCAACTGGATGAACTGCTGAAGTGAATTCAAAAAACCAAGAGTGGGCAGAGCGGGTATTGGATTGGTTTGACCAACACGGCCGTACCGATTTTCCTTGGCAGATGCCGCGTACGCCTTATCGCGTATGGCTTTCGGAAATCATGCTGCAGCAAACCACTGTCGCCGCCGTGATTCCTTATTTCCAGCGATTTGTTGAGGCCTTGCCCGATATACAGGCTTTAGCGCGAGCCGAGCCCGATACTGTCATGGCTCTGTGGTCCGGTTTGGGCTACTACGCGCGAGCGCGCAACCTGCACGCTGCGGCCAAAATTGTTGTCGACGAGCATGCGGGTGATATGCCAGACGATATGGAA
The DNA here is from genome assembly GCA_051252075.1 of Oceanococcus sp. Lineage (GTDB taxonomy): Bacteria > Pseudomonadota > Gammaproteobacteria > Nevskiales > Oceanococcaceae > Oceanococcus. The sequence continues at coordinate 3,680 of JBPOFU010000013.1, forward strand.
GGGCTTGCCGCCCTGCCGGGCATAGGGCGCTCCACGGCGGCCGCAATCCTTGCCCAAGCCTTTGAGCAACCGGCGGCCATTTTGGATGGCAATGTAAAGCGGGTGTTGGCGCGGCATGCTGGCGTTCCAGGGTGGCCCGGAAAAGCCTCGGTGCTTGCAGCCTTATGGGGTGTCGCAGAGCAGCGCCTGCCGCAGCAGCGGCCAGCGGATTATGCGCAAGCGATGATGGATATGGGCGCAACTTTGTGCCTGCGTCGTAAACCCTTGTGTGCGCAGTGCCCTGTTATGACGGACTGCATCGCCTTTGCTACAGGGCAAATTGCCGATATTCCTGCAGCCAAGCCGAAAAAGGAACGCCCTGTTCGGCATCAGAAATTTCTTATTCAGCGAGATCAAAAGGGTCGTTTGTTGTTAGAAAAACGCCCGCCCAGCGGCATTTGGGGCGGGTTGTGGTCATTGCCGCAAGTGTTGACCGAAACTGGCGATCACTTCGAAGAGCGGCAATGCCTAGCCTTGGGGCCCGCCATTCGTCACGAATTTAGCCACTTCTCACTTTGGCTGGAGCCCGTGAAAGTGGCCGAGAAGGACTGGGCTGTTGCCGAAAAAGCGGACTGGGGCTGGCATACTGTGCACCAAGCGCAGGCTTTGGGCCTGCCGCAACCCATACGAAAATTGATAGAGATCTATTGCGCATGAGCCGCACAGTCCAATGCATTAAATTAGGCGAAGAAGCGGAAGGCTTAGCTGCTCCGCCGTATCCCGGTGATCTGGGGCAACGCATTTTCGAGCAAGTTTCGAAAAAGGCATGGCAGGAATGGATAGAGCACCAAACCCGCCTCATCAATGAATACCGCTTGGTTTTGGCCGATCCCAAGTCGCGCAAGTTCCTTGCGGAAGAAATGGAAAAATACTTTTTTGGTGGCGGCGAACTCGCTCAAACCAGTTACGTACCGCCTGAAGAATCCTAAGCGAGCACGGCATCGCTTGACGAAGTGCGGCGCGGAAGGTTTAATACGCGCCCTTCGCCCCACGCCTTTGTGCAATGCAAGCGCCGCGAAGACGAATTTCAAATTAGGCCAAGTAGCTCAGTTGGTAGAGCAGCGGATTGAAAATCCGCGTGTCGGTGGTTCGATTCCGCCCTTGGCCACCATTTTTTTCCCTGGCAGATCAAGGGCTTAGCCCGAATCCTACGCGACGCGCAATCTATGGATTTTGGGTGCCTGTGCCGTAAACGTGCCATCAATGCGGCTGGCGGCTCCCTTGAGGTGGTCGGACGCCAAATGTGCGTAGCGCATAACCATCTCGTAAGTTGACCAACTTCCAAGCTCCATAAGCTCTTGAAGGCTGGTGCCATTTTGGACATGCCAAGACGCCCAGGTGTGACGCAGATCGTGCCAGCGAAAATTTTCAATTTCCGCCTTCTCCAGTGCGCGTTTCCAGGCCTTGGTCGAACACCGGTCCACCGGCTTGCCCTGGTAAGTAAACACATACTGGTCATGATCCGCGTGTCGCCTGTGCAAGACGTCAAGTGCATCTCCGTTGAGTGGAACGCTTATAGCGCGTTGCGCTTTTGTCTGGTCGGCGTGTATCCACGCCACGGCCCGCCGTATATCTACCTGGTTCCACATCAGATAAGACACATTGGCTTGCCGCAGCCCCGTCGCCAGCGTGAACTGCGCCATGTCCGCCAAATGAGGCGGCAAAGCATCCAGTAACCGGTACGCTTCTTCATGCGTAATCCAGCGCACACGCTTGCGTGGCTCATGGAAAAGCCGAACCTTGGGGACATGATCGATCCATTCCCAATCATCCCGCGCCGCCCTCAGTATTGAGCGGATGAGCGCCAAGTGACGATTGGCCGTGGCGGGTGTTGCTTCCGCCTTCTTAGCCTCGCCAATCTTGTCGATCAGGTCGCGAGTGATGTGGTGCAGCATCTTGTTCCTCAAGTGCCGGTCCAACCAACGCAGTTTGGCCTTGTCATCGTCCAGGCTGCGTTTGTGTTCCTTTTCCCTAAGCCAACGAACAACCGCTTCTTCCCAGCTGCGGTCGGGTTTGATGCCGAGTCGCTGCTGATCCCATAACCGCGTTTTCAGTCGGTCGTGGTATTCCTGTGCTTTGACTCTGTCGCAAGTCCCAGCAGAGTGGCGTATGCGGTCGCCGTCGGGCGAGGTGAAATCAATCCACCAGACGGTGCCGCGTTTGAAAAGTGACATACAGATTCCTCCGTACAGCCACTTAACGGCGCCTGCCCACGGGCAGCATAAAGCGCTCGCAGATAGGCGACAAGATCGTTTTCCAGGAACACCCAGCGTTTTCCGGGCTTGGCTGCGGGGATTTCGCCTTTTCGGGCTTTTCTTCGCAACACCGCAGGGTGCAAGTGAAGGAAGTGCGCTGCGTCTTCCAGCGTAAGTGTGCGGTAGCCATGATCGTCCTCCCTGTTCATTTGCGGTGGCGGTATTTGGACGCGGTGTACTTGGTCTCAATGTGTTTTGAGGCTCGTACCGCCGAAGCAAACGGTTTGCCCCAATGTGAGGCCTTTTTGCGCGCACGGTCCTCCAACACGCTGAGCGTGGTTTTTTCGCCGAATTTGGCTTCTTTCTCGCAACTGACCAATATCTGCTCGAACAGCTCGTCAACGGCCTTGTAGGGGTCTTCCAGGCGCTTGTGAGCCATGTAGTTGACTATGGACGCCCGAAAGTTACGGACAGCCCATTCTTGGTTCTGGCTGTGCGTAGGGCGCAAGCGATGAGCGACGTCGAGTTCATCCTCAAACCATTCGACTTTTGACAGTGCTTCCCAGGCAGGGTGAGAAGGCCAGCGCGAGCGTTTGGTATCGCTATCGGTCGGAACACACAGCCTTAGCCAGTCCATGGCATAGCGCCAGAGAGGGCCGGTGCTGCTGAGTAGATCGCTGGCGAAGCGGACGCTAAGGTCTTGGAGCACCTGGCGCTTGAACTGAAACTCAAGGCGGTAAACGGGTAGTTCACCGGTCCAGCCTGCTTTTAGCCAGAGGTCGTGCATGTACAGCTTATTGGTTAGCTCGATCTCAGTGGTCTTGTCATAGAGACGGGCGCTCAAAGGGGCCTTTAATCCAATGCTCCAACCGGTGCAGCGCTCTTGTGTCCAGTGTTGATGGAAGTTCCTGGCGCGACCGACCCAGGCGCGACGGGGCAGGGCAAAGAGATTGTCCAGAGCAACAAAGTCGACACAGATGTCGACTCGGCTCACGACAGGGTCATCCTCAAGGTCTCCGAGCGAATTAAACAGGCTAACAAGCTCATCCGCTATATCGGTCAGACTTTCTTCAAGCAGATACTTGCTGGATATTTGAACAGAGGCCAGAGGAAGCTGTTTAGAGCGGGATGAAGACAAACGAATGTTGTAGTTCTCATTGAACAACACAAACGCAAACATGCCCACGCCGCGATCCTTAACTGCGAATGTAAGGCTCTGATGTTTATAAACACACAGTGAGCTGGTTAAGGCATCGAACTCTTTTGCATTGGCTTTCAGCGTGCTGAGAAGAAGTTCTTTGTATTCGTCGAGGGTGCCAGGGAAAGACAAATAAAGACTGTCTATGCCTTGGTGCAGGACTTCAATAACAGGCAAGTCAATGCCATTGTCCTTAGAGGGTGCTGTGTTACAGGGCGGCGCACCTATTCCACCGCTCGCAGAGGGTTTGCCTACGGCAAAGCCTCTTGGCGAAGCGGCGGTATGGGTTTCGGTTTGGGAAGTCATATGAAGCTCTCTATGTAAAAAGTTGAGCTCCTAAGTTATTGACTTATTTCAGCATTCTCGACGAAAAAACTGGTTCGGAATTTTTCCTTGCTTCTTCCCTCCAGTTTTGAATGTTGGCCCACAGGGTTACGTCGGGGGGATTGTCGCCAGTCGACCGATACAGTTTTGTGCGTTCAATAAAGATGATTTGAGAAGATGATTTTGTGAGCTTCTCTAGCTGACCAGTTTCGTGCATGAGTTGCACAACAATGCGCGCATATCCATTGCTGTCCGAATCAAATTCTTTCGAATCACGAATGGCGCTAGATAGCCAAGCGAGCTGCTTTCGGTCCCCAATGTACGAGGCAAGGGCTAGTTCCCGCGAGGCTGGTCTAACCAAAAGGACAGCAGGATCACACTTAATCGCTTTTCTAAGAGACTCTCTATCACCCAATTTTGCCTGACCTAGTAACTGGTCCATGGTTTGGCGATAGTTAGTGATTGCTCGAATGTGACCTATAACAGGGGCCGTTGCGGAAAAGGCAATGCGTCCTGACAGTGCAGATGGTTTCGAATCAGACGTAGGGATATCGCCGGCAGCCATCTGATCAATGAGGCGCTTCAATCGCCAGGGGGCCAGCTGCATCAACTCCAGTGGGCTGGCAGCAAAAAGCCCAAGCAACGAAACGGCCAAACATTGCCGGTATGACAGCCTATATAGGTGAGGCCAAGATGTAGAAGCTAGAGTTAAGGCGAGGGATCGATCTCCCTTTAGCTCTCTGACAATTTGGCGCCGAATCTCACCGACGTCTGATATGCCCCTAGATGTAGCAGACGCTATCAAGGCCCAAGCTTGAGTCCATGAGGGGGAAGGTTCCGCCATGCATTTTTTCTCGTTTAATAGGTCAAAATAATTGTAATAGTTGCATGGATACTATGGATAAACGTCCATAGAAAGAGTACGAACCTGCTCTGAGTCAGCTAGAGGCTATTACCCAGCTGCGGTCAACGCTCTGGATCGCCAGCGCCCAGTATTGCGTCGAGGAGGTTGCGTTGCTGATACCGATAAGCAAGGTCACCTCCATGTTTAGCGTGCCAGAATAACAACGGGCTGAATTGAGAGTGATCCTCATGTGCCACTTCAATCCGTAGCTATATAGCAGTCATTCTCGTCGACAAAAATACCGTGCCACAATAGAAGAAAATAATAGCAGCAGAAGGTGTCCAAGATTTGAGCAAAACAATGTTTACCAGGCCCAATGCCCTTGGCGACCTACGGGCGGAAGCCGACGGTCGACTATTGGATCAAACATTCGTGGCCACTGCGGATTACCTTACTCTGATCGAAACTACTGACAGGGTGGCTGTAGTTGGTCGACGAGGCACCGGAAAGAGCGCGCTAACTCGACAGCTAACTAAGCATTGGAAAGCAGAAAATCGGCGTGTCGTTGTGCTCGTCAGCCCCGAAGAATACGAGACAATTGGTGCAAGGCCAATCGTTGAGCTGTTTGGAGATACCTTTAACAAAGTCAGAGCTGGATCAAAGTTGGGTTGGAAATACGCCCTCATTGTCGAAGCTGCGTCTTTGCTGGAATCAGATCCTTTAATCAGACAAGCCAAGGATTTTCGAGAGCTCAAATCGCATATAGATAAATGGGTCAAATCTGGAATTCGGGTAACCGAGAGGCTATCGGCCACTTTAACGGCTGCAATCGAGAAAGACAGAGCCCCAGAGCAACGAATTGGCGACATGCCGCGAATTTTAGATCTCGCACATGTTGAAAATCTACTGATTTCCGTTTGCGATGAAACCAATTTTGATGTGTCAATTCTTGTCGATCGCCTTGACGAGGGGTATGAGCCCGACGATGTTGGAGTCGCGTTTATTGATGGATTGCTCCAAGCCGCCATAGACCTGAAGACAAGGTCGCCAAGACTTCGACCTGTAGTGTTTTTGAGAGACAACATTTTCCGTGCAGTGCACGAAAAAGACCCTGATTATTCTAGAAACATTGAAGGCCAAACACTGCGTTTGCATTGGTCAGAAGAGCAGCTTTTTCAATTCACAGCAAACCGTCTAAAAGCTGTATTGAATATTCAGCAGGAAGCCTCCAACAAAGTATGGAATAAAGCTGTCGCAGGGGACCTGAAGGATATAAGCGGCTTCAGAAAGTGCCTGCAGCTAACGCTATATCGGCCTCGCGATTTGCTTTCATTACTGAATGATGCGTTTTACTTGGCGGGGAAAGATGGCCAAGGTGAAATCACGCTTCAGCATATTGAAAAGGCAGGCCGTCAAATATCAAAAAACCGACTCCAAGACTTGGTAAAGGAATACTCAGCAATACTTCCAAGCATAGGAGCGTGCATCTCAGCATTCAAAGGGGGGGCTCCAAAGCAAACTACGCAAGAGGCGCTCAATCTGCTAGATGCTGCAATGAGTCGAGGATCTGAAGATGCCAGAGTGCAGCAGGATTTTTTCATTATCAACGACGCAATCGACTTGCTTCGAGGGCTGTATAGCGTCGGATTCGTGGGGTTAGAGGATCACTCAACTGGCAATTTTGTATTTTGCCACGATGGTCGGTCGCCAGATGCTGATATCGAATCGGGTGCAAATATTCTGATACACCCATGCTACTGGATGTCGCTAGGGGTGACTGAAAAAGCTATTACGGAAATCGATTCTGAAGAAATTTATGATGAATACGACATTTCTGTATCAAGTGAAACTCCAGCTATTCGGAACAAAAAAATAGAAGGCCTTATCAAAGAAATAGACCAAATTGAACTTGGGAAAGGGGGCGATGCTGCATTCGAAGGCTGGGTTGCCCAAGCGGTCAAGATTTGTTTTGCTAAATCATTGCGTAATGTTGAGCTGAAGCCGAATAAACTCGCGCAGATGAGGCGGGACGTGGTGTCAACCAATCTGGCTGAAAGTGGCGCATGGAAGAGGATTAGAGATGATTATGGTAGCCGGCAAGTAATCTTTGAGGCAAAAAACTACACGGAACCAAATGCTTCTGATTTTTACCAAATGAACGCTTATTTGGTTCATGACTACGGCTCCCTTGGGTTTTTAGTTTGTCGTGGAGGTTCGACTGATCTTTACAAAGGCAGAGATGTAGATTGGGTCAGAACGATTTATTCAGAACATAAAAAAATCGTAATAAAGCTGACAGATCAATGGTTCTGTAGACAGCTCAGAAAGCTAATTAGACCTCAAAAGCATGATGCTGTAGATGACTCGATTCATCAGTTGTTGGATACCTACACTCGGATGTACCTGGCAGGTCAGGGCAAGCGAAATCCTGTATCAAAAAGGCGGAGAAAAAAAGCCGGATCCAAGGAAAGTGCGGCGACAGCTCAACAGATATAGAAACACCGCAAGAAAATCATAGAAAACCCAACACATCGCCCCCGCGAGTCACTGACTCGGTGTCAGTCAAGTCAATTGAATCTGAGCGCAGCAGACATGCATCGATGCTCACTTGAGTGTGTCCTTATAGGGCATCACAGGATTTTGCGAGCTTCCACAAGATGTCACATAAAAAAGGGCAAGCGCCATAAATGGCTGATATTAATGTTAAATATCTCGATTCAAGTTCGAGTTGAAAATCCGCGTGTCGGTGGTTCGATTCCGCCCTTGGCCACCATCTTTTGGTTTCATGATGCTGTTGAAGGCAATCATCAAATTGCGCGGAAAGCCTCATAGTTCCGCGTAGCCGGGAGCGGTTCTAATAAGAGCCTAAAAGAAAGCCCAGAGCATCGATCTGGGCTGATTTCCTGCTTCTACAATCTTCGCGAACGCTTAGTCGCTGGGCCGCGCGTGATCGCGCGGCCCAGAGTGTTTAGCGGTCTCGCACCGGGTATGCGAAAGCGGCAGACTGAGTGCCTGTACCGGACAGAGCCGGTGCTGCTGGCAGTGGCTCACCGCCAACAATCATGCGACCGCTGTCGTCGACATAGCCCAGCCATGACACCGTTTTTTGTTTGCCTTGGCCGGGGGCGCGGTAATCACACACGCCATTGCTGAAAAGAGTTTCGAGCTGTTGCCATTGTTCGTCGGTGAACGGCACCAAGCCGTAGTCGTCATTGCGGTCTAGCGGTTTTAGCTGGCAATCGAAGTTGTCGGCGGTTGCAGTGTCGCCCGCTACGGTGCGTGGCGTGCCATAGGCATACAGCGGACGCAGCAGGTCGATACAGACTTCACCGAGTACGGGCTCGCCGCCGAGCACAGCGCATTGATCCTGTAGGTCACCCGGACGATTGCGGGAAATTTTGTCTGGCAGTGGGGTATCTGTGGTGTCTGCTTCGACATTGGCCAACCACTCATCCATCGCATCTAGGCCTTTATAAACATAACTCAGGTCGCCCAGCAGCGGTGCTGGGCCACCCCACATCACATGGTTGCGAGCGCTGCCGTGTTCACGTTCTATGCGCCAGCGTATCCACCAAGCGTGCAGTGAATCGTGCGCAATACCAGGGTCTGGGCCAACGAAGGTCAGAATCGGCACGGTGTCTAGGTTGTTGGTCGCGTTGATCATGCCGCTGCGATAGGCATTGCCTACGGCGGGGTGATCGGCTTGGGTGCGAGCGGCTTGCGGTAGCATGTCGACATTAAGACCACCAATTTTAAGGTTGAGGTCGATGAACATGGCCGGGGTGATGAGCCCTGAGCGTAGCGTTTCAAGCCCATATTGCACACCGGTGTTGCCCAACGGGATGCCGGTAAAGCCGTATCCGATTTGCTTTTCGACATCTGACCAGACATCCGGTGAGCGCTGGCCGAGTATGTGAGGTATCCATTCCAAAATACCGCAGCGCTGACCAGTGGGGTTGGTTTGTGGATCGTAGCTGTTATCCCCGAAGCAAGTGCCGGTGGTGCGTGTGGCATCTTGGAACAATCCGGTGTCGGCAACCACGGCATTGACGTGCGTCAAATGGCCTTCAACGGGCCCCCACAGGGCGGGATTCCAGACTACGCCGGGTGCCCACGTTTCCGGTGCTTCGAAGTATTTCCGCATCAAGTGTAGGTCGGCGAATTGTAGGCCTGCGGATAGAGAATCCGGGTAGGCGCACATCGTTAGTAGGCCTTGATACAAGCCTGGGTAGGCGTTGGCGATGGTCAATTGAGCGATTGAGCCACCTGAGCAGCCTGTGCCTATGGTGTAACGCAGTGGGCCGTATTGTTCTACGAAACGTTCTTTGGCCATCATTATGGATTCAGCGGCCAGCGCGACGTCGCAGTTGTGCCCCGTATTGGCAAGGGCCGTCGACAACACGGCATACCCTTGGCCTAGGGCATAAATGTAGCTGGGCTCAAGCAGAGGCAGGTCACCAAAGGTGCCTGAGTAATCATCTAATGGGGCACTGCCAGGGGTGTATTTAGCTCCACAATTGCCGCCATGCGTGATCAACATTTTGCCGTTCCATTGCGGCTGAGGTGACCACGGCTGCCACGCTTCATCCGGATTGAACAGGGTCAGGATCTTGTATTCATCGCGGTCTTGATAACCACGCTCCTGCCGGACGATGAAAGGCACTGACTGGCCATTTTGAGTGGTGGTCATGGCCACGTCGGCTGGCGGGTTTGCTGGGTCGTAGGGCAAAAGGCCTGTGCCCAGCTCGGCCACCGGTTGCGCTTCTAGATTGTCGGTCAAGGCCGTTGGGCGGTACAGATAGGTGTATTCCGCGGGTTGGTTGCAGTTGATGTCAGTGGCGCTGTCCTGGCAGCGCAGGCGTTTTATTTCCGGACGCGAGAAAATCGGCCCTTCGTTAGGGTAATTGCGAATAATGGTCTGCGTTTGGCCGCTGGTAGAGCTGGCAATCAGCGTGTTGTCGCCAAGTTGCAGGCTATCGATCCGAGCCATCATTTGGCCTTCTGGGCCAGAATGGAAACTGTCGCTAATGTTGTCGCCATTCAAGCTAACGTTCAGCTCAGCTAAGGATTTTCCTTCTGCAGCACGCAAGGAAACCAAGACATCACCGCCGCTGATCATGTCGGCGCGGTTAGACAATATTTCTATGATTGGTGCTGCACTTGAGCCGCTGCCGTTGGTGCCGGCATTTGTAGCTCTGGCAGCATCCCGCCCGCCTTGGCCACATCCTAAAAGCATCGCGCTGGACAGCAGCGCAACTAGCGCAATGGCGCGTCCCGTATACAACATGTTGTGTCTCCTCAATTCAGGGTGCCGGTATTTGTAGCTTCCGACTTTATGTTTCGCTTAGATCAACCGACCCTAGTTGTCGCGTGCGAGCGCGTATTGTGCCTGAGCTTGAGGGATGTGGATTTTCGGCCGGGGTGGTCGTGTATGCCTGAGAGCGTAGGGCTTTGCGTCTGTCGCTGATTTAAGCAACGTCGGCGTATGCGGTGATTCAAGTGCACAGATGGTCGTTTTGAGTGTTCGCTAGATTCGTAAATCTACCTCCGACTGCAAACCCTGAAGCAGAGGCATTATCCGTTTAATTTCTTCGCGGAAAAACTCATTGAAAGCGCGGACTCGTGCGACATGTCGGATGCTGGGGTGTGTGAGTAGCCACAGTGGCGTATTGAGAGCTTCGATTGGTGGAGTGACCCGCACTAGGCCGGCTTTGTCGCCCAAATAGCAGATTAAAAGTGCTGCACCCATGTCATTGAGGGCAGCCTGCTGTCCGGCCTGACCGGAATTGGCGATGAGAACAACGCGCTCAGGTTTTGAATGTGCATTCAACCAGTCAATTTCAGTGCGTGGAACCAGATCTGCTGTGGGCATGATCCAGTTCATATCTCTCAGGCCCGTATCGGGATTGTCATCTAAATAGCGCCTTGAGGCGTATACGGCAGAACAGGTGTGCCCCAGATTCTGACCAATCAGATTTTCTGGCGGTTGGCGGGTGAAACGCAATGCTATGTCTGCTTCTCGTTGAGTCAGATTGAAGCTGGTCATGGATTCCATCAGTTCGACCAAAATCTTGGGGTAGGTTGCCTGAAAGTCCCGCAGTATGGGCATTAGCACCCAATTGGCGAAACTGGCTATCGTGGTGAAACGAATCGCCCCTGTGAGTTTGGTGTCGGAACCTGCAATGTCCAGCATGGCATTGTCAAAGCCTTCGCGTGCTTGTTCCGCGGCTTGAATAATGCGGGCCCCAGCGTCCGTGGGAGTGCAGCTCGAACGGGTTCTTTCAAATAGGCGGGCCTCTAGTTGTGTTTCCAGAGATTTCAATCGGCGAAACACGGTTGAATAGTCGATGTTCAAATCGCGTGATGCCTGAGCAAGAGACCCTGCCCGGGCAATGGCTTGGATCAAGTGCCAATCTTCCCAATTTTCCATATATTGCATTTTTGCAAAGATGAAATGCAATTATACTTATTTTGTTAAGTATTTGCGCAATATAAGATGAGCTTCAATGATGACGACATGGAGCAAGAGTCCAATGAATAATTCAAGCATTTTCGTACTGCTGGGTCTGAGCTTGTTCGCGGTGTTTGCGCCCGCAATGGGGCAAGATCGTGCCGAAACAGCAGCGGGTATTCGAGCAGGTTATGCGGCCGCAGTTCAAACGATTCAACGTCAACTGTTGGACGACGTGGATTGCCAGATGAAGCAATCACGTCTCGATTTTATGTTGCAGTCAGTTGATGGTGCGCGTTCGCAGCAAGGTCGAATTATGATGTGCGAAAACCCAGCTCAAGAGCCAGACCCAACAGCAGGTTGAGTCCCATAAAAACAGCGTTCACGAAATGGCCTCACAGCGAAATAGCTCGATCTGTCTGTGGGTTTTGCCAAGGATATGCTAATCCTTAACCAACGAATTTGTTGGTTAAGGCGCCGTTGATTTGTACGTCGCAGAATTCGTCGTAGGCGCACGACTGATAGGTTGCGGTACCGTTTGCCGCCTTGCACAGGTAAACTGCATGCTTCGATTACCCCGTCGGTGTGTTGTTCATGCTGGCGCTGAGCCTATGTCAGATTCCCAAGCACGTAAAAAGAACCAACAACGCAGCCGCCGTGCTCGCGAGGAATGGTTGCCTGCCTTAATTGCACGTTATCCCAAATCGTTTTTTGATGATCCGCGGCAGCGTAAACCGCTGAAAATAGGCGTGCATAAAGACATTTTGGCCGATGATGCCAATGAGCTGGCGAGTTATCAGCTCACCAGTGCTTTGCGTTGGTATACCGGTGCCTTGGGCTATCAATTGTCAATTCAGGACAAAGCCGAACGCATTGATTTAAATGGTGAAGCTTCCGGGCAAGTGACAGCTGAAGATGCAACGGCGGCGACCGCGAAGGTCAAGCTGATTCGCGAGCGTATGAAAGGAGCTCGCGAGCAAAAGCAGCAGGAAGAAAAGTCGGATCTTTGGTTAAAGAAGCTATCCAAGATTACCACCTGATATGCCGACAATAGCCAAAGCACTCAAGCGGCTACAAGACGGAAATCAGCGCTTCGCCGCACGTCAACGTAAGATTCGCGATCGGTTGCCGGCGGATTTGGCCTACGGCCAAGCCCCGTTTGCCGTCATTTTGGGTTGCTCGGATTCTCGCGTACCAGCGGAAATTGTGTTCGATCAAGGCTTGGGGGATTTGTTTGTCATCCGTGTGGCCGGCAATATCGTTGCGCCTACCCAAATTGGCAGCGTTGAGTTCGCGGCAACTCAGCTGGGAGCGCCACTCGTCGTTGTGCTGGGGCACGGGAAATGCGGGGCAATCGCGGCAACGTTGGATGAAATGAACCAGCCGGTTGGCGCAGGGTCGCGCAATCTGCGTTCCATTGTTGAACGTATAGAACCATCGATTAAGCCTTTGATGGAACGTGGGCCTTGGGATAACCCGGCCAAATTGATGGATGCTGCTGTGCGAGCCAATGTGCGCGCTTCGGTGCAGCATCTCAAATCAGGCTCCCGCATTTTGGAGGAGCTGATTGAGCAACGTAAATTGGCGATCGTTGGCGCGGAGTATGAGCTTGAATCTGGCGTCGTCGATTTTTTCGAAGTGCCAGCAGAGTTGCGATAAGTCGTAATTGCTCAAGCAGGGCGCGTAAGTTGACCGTTGTCCGTTGTCGTTTTTCGTCCATTTGTACCTGCTCATTCGCATCTTGGGCTGCTAAGATCGACGTGAAATCAATGGAGCACAACAATGGCTGAAGTTCGCAGTCGTATTTTGGGTTTAGGCGGCTACGTGCCGCCGCATGTCGTCACCAATCAAGATCTTGCGGAGATGATGGATACCAGTCACGACTGGATCGTCGAGCGTTCTGGCATTGAAGAGCGGCGTTGGGTCGGGCCTGAAGATGGCAATTACGACATGGGGCTGAAAGCGGCTCGACTCGCCTTAGAAGATGCGCAAGTCGAGGCCGATGAAATCGATTGCATCATTTATGCGACCTTGTCTGCGGACCATTTCTTTCCCGGTTGTGGCGTGTTTATTCAGCGTGATTTGGGTGCCGGTAATATTCCAGCTTTCGATATTCGCCAACAATGCTCAGGTTTTGTCTATGGGCTGGAGATGGCGGATGCCTTTATTCGGGCTGGCAACTACAAAAAGATTTTGTTGATCGGCTCCGAGGTTCACTCTCGCGGTTTGGATAAATCAACCCGCGGGCGCACCGTGTCAGTTCTGTTCGGTGACGGCGCCGGCGCTGCGGTTATCGGTGTGAGTGATGATCCTGAGCGAGGGATTCTATCCAGCCGCATGCATTCCGATGGCGGCGGCGCTGAAGCCTTGTGGATGCCATACCCCGGCATGGCACGTGGCCGCGATCGTTATGTTTCACCGGAAGGCTTAGAGCAGGGGCTGCAATATCCCACGATGGAAGGGCAGAAGGTCTTTAAGTCTGCCGTCAAACGCATGCCGGAAGTCATCAACGAGACCCTAGATGATTTGGGGTTGAGCGTCGCTGACATCGATATGTTGATACCGCACCAAGCCAATTTACGTATCAATGAAATGGTCGGAAAGTTGCTGCGTATTGATCCGTCCAAAGTACACAACAATATTCACAAGCTCGGAAACACCACGGCCGCCACCATTCCGCTTTGCATGGCTGAAGCAAGAGACTTAGGCAAGATTAAATCGGGTGATTTGGTTTGCGCGGTCGCCTTTGGTGCGGGCTTTACTTGGGGCAGCGTGTTGATGCGTTGGTAAATCCTGAAAACGCATGTTCTGCCCTGCGTTGACAGCGATTTACCATGGGCCTAGATGCTAAAAACCATCTAGACTCAGGTCCATCATGCCGATATCGCCTGCTTCTGCGCTGGCCAATAAGCTATGCACTTCAGGTAGCAAGCGAGCGGCAAAAAAGCGAGCGGTCACCAGTTTGCCTGCTTTGAAGTCTGCGTCTTGATGGTCTTGAGCAGCATCTGCCATACGCAGCCAGTTATAACCCAGCATCACGAGGGCGAACGCGCGCTGATACTGCACCGCGCCAGCACCTGCATCGTTGGGGTTGTCGGCAAAGCGATCACGCATCCACTGCGTAGTGCTTTCTAATGCAGTTAGGGCATCGTCCAGCGGTGCACAGATAAAGTCGAATTCGCCGTCGGCGTCACGCAGGGCGACACGCACGCGGTCGAAGAAGCGTTGTGCAAGGCGGCCGCCGTGCAGCTGGAGCTTACGTCGCACCAGATCCATCGCTTGGATGCCGTTGGTGCCTTCGTAAAGACAAAGGATTTTCGAGTCACGAACAATTTGCTCGATGCCGTGTTCTGTTATGAATCCATGGCCACCAAAGACTTGGATTGCATTGCTGCCGTTTTCTACCGCCAGATCGGTGCAGAAAGCTTTAACCAGTGGCGTGGTTAGGTCAACCCAATCATTGGCTTCTTCACGTACCGCTTCATCCGGGTGTTTGTGCGCCAAGTCAACGTGGATGGCCGTTTCATAGGCCATCACCCGTGCGGCTTCCGTCTGCGCCTTCATGGTCAACAGCATGCGGCGCACATCGGGGTGATCGGCAATCGGCCCAGTCCCACCGGTTAAGGTTTTGCCTTGCATGCGTTCTTTGGCGTAGCGCACGGCATTTTGTGTGGCCAATTCGGCTTGCCCCAACCCTTGGTAGCCGACCATGATGCGAGCCAAGTTCATCATAGTGAACATATTCATAATGCCGCGGTTTTGCGTGCCAACGAGGTAGCCTACGGCCTCGTCAAACGCCATAACGCAGGTCACCGAGGCATTGATGCCCATTTTGTGTTCGATGGCTTGTGCTTTGACCGCATTGCGTTCACCCACAGAGCCATCGTCGTTAACAAAGTATTTCGGGACAATGAATGTGGACAGACCTTTAATGCCTTCAGGAGAGTCATCGCAGCGCGCCAATACATAATGGACGATGTTATCCGCCATTTCGTGCTCGCCAGAGGTGATGAAAATCTTCATCCCGGAAATTTTGTAGCTGCCGTCGGCTTGCTTAACCGCTTTGGTGCGCACGGAGGCTAAATCTGAGCCCGCTTGTGGTTCGGTTATGCACATAGTGCCGGTCCACTCACCAGCGCCAAGTTTGGGTAGGTATGTGGCTTTTTGCTCGTCACTCGCATGTGCTTGCAAGGCTTCGAAGCAGCCGTTGGTCAGGCCGGGATACAGATCAAAAGCGACATTGGCCGAGCAGGTCATTTCTTCAACGACTTTGCCCAAAATAAATGGCAGACCTTGGCCGCCCCATTGTGGATCGTTGGATAGGCCCGCCCAGCCGGATTCTGAGAAGTCTTTGTAGGCATCAACATAGCCATCTGGCACGGTAACTACGCCATCGTCGATGGAGCAGCCTTGGGCATCACCGGGCTCGCGCAGGGGTAATAAACGGCCTTCTATGAATTTGGCTGCTTCATCAATAACGCCATCTACGATGTCGGGTGTTGCATCGGCAAAGGCTTCCAGCTCTGAGAGTCTGTCAACGTTGAGTACGTCGCGCAGGGCAAATTTGATTTCTCGTTCCGGAGCTTTGTAGTCGGCCATTTTGTCATTATTGATTCAAGCGGGGCGCGAATTTTAGCATGCGATATAGCCTGCATTTTTACTATGCTTTTGTTCAGTGGCAGATGCTTTACAATCTGTAGCGGAGACCACCGAGGGAACATGAACCTGATGAAGAAAATTCCATTCGTATTGGCATTAGCGGCGCTGTGCTTGACGCTGACCGCATGTGATCGAATCACCGCTCAAAACTACGACAAGTTAGAAGTTGGGATGCCCTACGACGAAGTGGTATCAGTACTTGGAGAGCCTACTGAGTGTTCAGCAGTGGTCAATACCAAGTCATGCCGCTGGGGTAAAGGGGATAAATACATCGACGCCAAAGTTGTTGGCGACAGTGTCATTTTCCTAACAGCGAAAGGCGTTTAGGCCTTTATTCCGAATTGGCGGTGACGGAAAGCACCGCCTGTTCGACGAGATTGCGACTTAAAATCTGCGGCAGCACTTTTGCGGCAGCACCGCCACGCGGGTAAAGCAGATACAGCGGAACCCCGTTGCGGCCAAACTGTGCCAGGGCAGTGGTGATTTCCGGGTCATACTGAGTCCAATCTGCTTTCAGCAGCAACACATCGTGTGTTTGGAATGTGTTTTGGATGCGCTCACTGTTCAGCACGGCACGTTCATTGGCGATGCATGACAAGCACCAATCTGCGGTGAAGTCTACAAAGACGAGACGGTCCTGCGCTTGGGCGGCTTGCACAGCCTCGGGCGACCAGCTTTGCCAATTCAGCGTGTTGTCGGCTTTGACTGGTGGCGTGAGCATGCCGGGGATAAGCAGCAGCCCTGCGCCACCGGCGATGAGCGCCTTATGCCAAGCATTGCCTTTGATTTGGCAGGGCTTACGTCGCATGCCGAAGGTGATCAGCGTGGCGCCACTCAGAGCAACGAGCAGGCCGATATGGCCTGATTGGCGCCACAGCACCCAGAACAGCCAAGCCGCGGTGAGCAGCATAGGAATGGCCATCCAGTGTTTGAGTGATTCCATCCAAGGGCCGGGTTTTGGCAATCGCTGAGCGATGCCGGGTGTCCATGGCAGGGCGGCCAGTGGGGCCGCTAAGCCTAAGCCCAGTGTTAGAAAAATGCTCAGTGCGATGGGAGCGGGCTGCAGCACTGCGAAACCTAAGGCGCTGCCCATGAAAGGGGCGCTACACGGGCTGGCAACCACGACCGCCAGTACGCCAGTAAAGAATGCGCCGCGCAGGCCGCTGTGTTGGGTTAGGTTTTGGCCGGTGCCCATCAGACCCATGCCGATCTGACTCCAGCCAAGCAAGGCGAATCCCATCACCAGCATAAGACTCGCCAGCGCTCCCACGATCACCGGGTTTTGCAGCTGAAAGCCCCAGCCGAGAGCGGCTCCACCGGCGCGTAGAGCGAGCAGAGTGGCTGCGATTAGCAAAAATGAGAGCAAAACGCCCGCGGTATAGGCCAAACTTTCCTTACGTTTTTCGAGTAGTGATTCCGTACGCGCCAAGCTCATGGCCTTGAGCGACAAGACCGGGAAAACACAAGGCATCAAATTCAATATCAAGCCGCCAGCAAATGCCATCAGCAATATGATCCACAGGCTAGGTGAGTTTGCTGCGTTGCTGCTGGTCACTTGCCACGGTTGGAGCGTGTCAGGGATTTCACCAGGGTGTAGCTGTACTGAAATGGCCTGTGCTTGATTGCCCGATACGAATGTTATGACGCCGCTGTAGGCGTCCATTGCAGTGAAGTCAGGGTGCTTGGTTTGCTGGATAACAATGCCGTTGTCGGTTTTCCACCATTGGCTGTCAGCGACATGGTCGACGGTCTCTTCGCGCCCGCTAAACCATTGTGGCTCAGTGGCAGTGCTTAACCAGTGTTCGGGCAATGGGATCCACGTCTCCAGACTGTCCTCCCCTATGCGAAAACGCCCCTGTTCTGGCAGGATTTCTGGAATGCTTTGTAGCGCGTTGGTGAGTACGGCGCGCGCATTGTCGCTGCTCCCATTGCGTATTTGCCCAACCTTGATGGTGGTTTCCAAGGATTCTGGTATGCAAATGTCCTTGCACACCAACCAGCGTGCTTTTAGCGTTATTAGTGTTTCGTCGGCAAGCGCTTTATCTATGTGTATGCGCGTAAGTAGGTGATGCTCCTCCCCATACCCGTACGTGGTGAGCTCACCTTCGCGGTAAGCGTTCGGAGCGGGCCATAGCAAGGGCCCCGTGTCGATCCCAGGCACGGATTGCCAGCGGATGTTCGTTGCTAGTCCAGCATCACCAGGGTTTTTCCAATACGTGTGCCAGCCGTCGCTTGGGTCTAAGCGCAGTGCGACAAGAAAGTTCGGCTGGTCAGGCGCGGGGCCTGCAAATATTTCAGCTGCAACTTTGTTGGGGCGATCGAGCGCGGCACCGGCTGTGCAGCTCAGTAAAAGACTAATGAGACCAACTAGGTGGGGGAGATTCATGCCAATCAAGACCAGCGCAGCGCGCAATCGTTCAGCGGCGGGCAACAGGCGTAAAGCGGGTTGCTGCCGTTTGATGTGTCGAATGTGGGAAAATACGATTTTCAGCTCAGCAGAATTATCCATGAAAAACCGTATTCTTGCCGTTGCCGCCGTATCTTTGCTGGTCGCCTGTGCGACGTCGCCCACCGGGCGTAGCACTTTGAAATTGTTTCCCTCCAGTCAAATGGATGAAATGGGCGCCGCAGCTTATTTACAAACAAAACAAGACACGCCGACGAGCAAGGATCGAAAAGCGAATGCCTATGTGTCCTGTGTTGCGAATCAAATGACGGCTTTGGTCGGAGGTGATTGGGAAGTTACTGTGTTTGCTGATGATGCGGCGAATGCCTTTGCGCTGCCCAGCGGGAAAATTGGTGTTTTTACCGGCCTGTTGAAAGTGGCTGAGACACAAGATCAGCTTGCTGCTGTCATAGGGCACGAAATTGCACACGTACAGGCGGAGCACAGCAATGAACGCGTGTCGACAAACTACATCGCGCAAGCCGGTTTAAGCCTGGCGCAAGCGGCCGCAGGCGCCTATGGAGTTGATCAACAGGGCATCGCCATGGGTTTGCTCGGTTTGGGCGCGCAGTACGGCGTGATCCTGCCTTTTGGGCGCGCTCAAGAGAGCGAAGCTGATGTATTGGGATTGGATTTAATGGCCAAAGCGGGATTCGATCCGCGCCAAAGTGTTCGCCTATGGGAGAACATGGCGCGCCAAGGCGGTGGCCAGCCTCCTGAGTTTTTATCGACTCACCCATCACACAGTACGCGCATATCAGATTTGAACAGCATGATTCCCAAAGTGATGCCGAATTACCAAGCTGCCCAGCAAGCTGGGCGGCGTCCAAACTGCCAGCGGTAAAAAAGACTTGCACTGAGCGTCACAACTGCCTAAAATGCGCCGCTCTTTAGCCGGGGCTATAGCTCAGCTGGGAGAGCGCCTGCGTGGCACGCAGGAGGTCGGCGGTTCGATCCCGCCTAGCTCCACCAAATAATTCCGATAAAGTCGACGATTATGTCCCCATCGTCTAGAGGCCTAGGACACTGCCCTTTCACGGCGGCAACAGGGGTTCGAATCCCCTTGGGGACGCCATAAGAAACAAGGAGTTACGTTCGCGTAGCTCCTTTTTTTTTGCTTCTTGTCCAGTTGTTGTCCAGAAAGTGGCAAAAAATCGGCGGCATTGAATAGTTGCTCACGACTGCGCGAATCTTGCTTGTAGTGTCTATATGATGCCGTCTCGGAGTGGTGCGGCTTGTGTGCGCAGGGGTATCCTTCAAACTGCAAAAGAGCGGGAGTGGGAAATTGGGAATTAACAATATCGAATGCCCGAACTGCCATGAGCAGATGCCTGATAATTCTTGGACGTGCCCCAACTGCGGGGAGAGTTATAAACCAAATAATCCGTCGCGCGAGAAAATAGACAGGGTGTCTGTGGTCGATTTCGACGTTCCGTTTGGCCGCATGGTTATGCTCATGGTCAAGATGGCCTTTGCGGCTATACCAGCCGTATTGATTATCTGGTTGATAATCGGTGGCTTTGGCGCGCTCATTAGCGTGCTGGGGCTGATGTAGCGCCAGCCAGAGTTAGCTAGGCCGCCCAAGGGGTAGGCCTTACTTCTTTTTTCTTTTGTTTTTTCGCCATTCCCAAGGCGGGATTCGCTGGTCGGCCTGCAAGCCCCATAGGCCGCGTTTTGCGAGTTTTGCCGTATCCTCAAGCGGTACGCACCAATCCCCCCTCATGTACTTCCTGTAGCACCACGCAGCGCCCTGTGCGACCAGTGCGGCGTTAATGTGGTTGCCGTTCACATGAACTTGCCCAACAGTGCGGCCATAGCGGTCAACGTCTACAACTTCTACGCGGGCTAGTTTGCCGAATGCCATATCGGATAGCAGTTGTTTGGCAGCTTTTCCGTATGGCTGGCTTCGCTCTGGTGTGTCGATTTCAGCGAACCGGATTTTGACCTGTTGCTTGTCAGCGGTTAGCAGGGTGAGCGTGTCGCCGTCTGCAATCTTTATCACCTTGCCCGTAATTTCGGTGGCTTGAGCTTGGCCAGTGAAAACAGCGGCGCAAAGTAGCAGGGCGAATAGGCGAAGCATGGGTTTGGCCTGAATAGCAGCGATGAATCTATATTGCCTGCACTTCTAGCGTGCTGCCATCGGCATAGACTGCCACGCCACCATTAGCCCTTAACCAAAAATCAGCCGTTAAGGCATCAGCCAAGCCCTTACGAATGGTCATGCGCTCATAGGGTGCGGCGTCCAAGGCCTTGGGGTCATCTTCGATAACGATTGCTTGCTTGTTGTCGTCAAAAAATAGGTGAAAGCGATTCATATGTTGGCCTTGTTATTGGATCTATATGTAGATACGCAAACCTGAGCCAGATCCGGACATAAGCTGCGACATTGTGAGCCTGTCAGGTGGTGAGGTATTCTCAGATTGATAATCAAGGGGGCGGGGATGACTAATAAAAAGAAAGTAATGATTTCGCTTGAGGATTTCTGCCAACTTCACAACGAAGCTCCAGATACGGTTATTGCCAAGATAAAAAGTGGCGAATATATAGGTCAAAAATCGAGAGATGGTTGGCGCGTTCCAATTGAACAGTCGTTGCCAGAGTCTGAATCAAAGGCGAAATCCGCAACTGTAAAAAGTAAAAAAGTTATCCAGTGCAAGCAATGTGATGAGGTTATGGTTCGGGGTACGAAAGTTGAGCGAAATATGGGGCTTCAAGTGCTCGGAGTATTCCTATTCATCCTGGCGATTGTTTTGCTTTTCTTGTTCCCAATAGGGACGATATTGGGTGTCTTGTTGATGCTCATTGCCTCCCGATTGGGTTATGGCAAGAAAAAAGTCTGGAAGTGCAAAGGTTGTGGATATTTTTTTGAAATTGCCTAGCTGCATTGAATAGCAAACTATACTGCCAAAATGGTTTTTATCGCCGAGCATTAAACTACTTAGGCATGCCTAATTTTCTTGTTAGGTTATCTATCGGTATTGGGGAGCGGACGGTGCTTCTGACGGTTGTTTAAGATGGCAGGCCATCGGCTTTGCGAGCCTGTGATAGATGGCTCTACTTTTCAAGTGCTGCTTGCCTCCCGCGCGGGTGTCTAATATTTCCCGCTTCACTTCCTTGGTCTATGGAATGATTTGCCTGTAAGTAGGCGTTCAATCATTCGGCCATAGCATTCATTTCTTCCGGTTTCTTCCTTAAGGCGTTCTAAGGCGTCTGGATGCAGCCACACAGAAACGCGCGCGTAGCCTGCCGCCTTCATGCGGGATTTGTACGCCTTAACTCGCGTGGCATTTGTTCCGCCATAGTTTTGTGTCAAATCTAATCCGGCAGCACGCGCCATGTGTAAGGAACTCATGCGCTTGCCTCTGTGTGTGCGGATTCTGCGGTTTCTGCGGATAGTCTTGTTCTGCCGCTGTTTGCGTTTGCGGATATTTTGCGGATAGTTGCGGGCGATTCGGCCATGTCGATAGTTTCCGCACTTGGCCGCAAATCCTCCGCATCTGCGATGCCTTGATATGTGGGGCTTTCCGCAGAATCCGCAGTTTCCGCAAGCTCTAGCAGGGCTGGGTTTATGGCGTACTGGCCTGTACTCATCTCATGGATGCAGTGCTTGTCCGTAAGAATGGCCAGCACCTTGTCCCGCTTTGCGGCTGGTCGCAGTGCTTTGGGGGCGCACTTGCCCCACTTGGCTCTGTCAAAGTGTGCCCAATCGTCTTTGCGGTGGGGCTTGGTTAGCCAGTGCAAGACCTCAGATGCCGCCTTTAGCGTCGGGTCAGCACGAACAGCCCCGATATAGCGCGCCCATTCTGAAAGTGAATGCTCTACGATGGCAGCCGCACTGCTCATAGTGTCATCGTTGATATTCGGCTGGCCTTCAAAATACGCCAGCACGGTAGCTAAGCGGCGTAAAAGTTCGCCAGCCCTCCCTGCAAAGGGGCGAAGGGCTGAAAATTCTTGTAATGGAGCCTGTGCACTTTCCCAGCGGTTGAAATATTCCAGCCATACGGTTGTTGCTGCATCAGTTAGTGGCAGGACATGCAGGTTCGTCAGTTCGCCTTGTTCATTAGTGGTCAAGGGGTGCGTATCCATGATGCAGCGACATCGCGCCCAGTATCTTTGTAAGCGGCGGTCGGAATAGCTCTTGAGGCTTAGGTCTGATTTTGTGAGTTGTCGAGTGCCAGCCAGAGTTGTGGCGGATGCGAACAAAAAGCGTGGCAAGAATCCTTGGCCTTGCAGTAACGGGCTGTCGAGTGCATCGCGTACAGCTACCTCCTGCGCCAGTAGGTTTATGCCCAGCCGCCGGTTATGGGCAAAGCCGGAGCCGTCCGCATTATCTGTGGCGCGGTCGCGCTCGCCTGCACCCTCATCAAACCACTTCACCAGCCCGCCAATGGTGGCGGCTACGGTTTCCTTCTTCATATTGTGCGAACCAAAAAACTGCCCGCCTTCATCGGTCGCCCATGTGGCGTAGGGCTGACACTCATTAATGAAATTGGCCACTATCTTGGTGTAGCTGGCATCTGATCCATAGATGGTTCGCGGGTCGGGTGGCCGCTTGGGTGGTGGTGATTTCTTGCCGCCGCTGGCGCTTTGTTTGCGGTAGCTTGCATTTGTTTCGGCAATGTCCTTTTGCCATGCGCTGCGTGTGGCTTTCTCGCTGTCTGATACCTCCTTAAGTGCCAGCTTGTCACACTGACTCTTGCGGTCGCCTGAATCTGCAAGCACTAGGGTGAACAAGGAGCACGGCATGCCGCTGGGTTGGAGCAAGTGCGGCGCGTTCACGCGGCATTGTGCAAGGTGGCTGGCTGCCGATATAACGCAATATGCGGCCAATTCGGGCGGGGCTTTAACGTGGCTGGCAATAGCCTGTGCAGCATCGCGCATCAGCGGTGGCAAGCTGCTCATCGGAAATGGTTGCGGTGCTTGCATGTCCGGCAAGATTGGCAAGGGCTTTTCCCACGCGTGTGGCGTATGGCTGGCTTGTTGGATGGCGGTCTTGTTCATGCGGCCACCTCCTGCGAGTTGAAAACGTCCAGCCAATCCATGCCCACTGTTGGCGGCAGTGCGATTGATGCCTTGCGGCCTGTGCTGCGCAACCTGTCAGCCAGTCGATTGGCCGCTTGCTGGCCACGAATGCTGGCATCGTTGTCTGCGTATATACACACCTCTCGGACGTGCTGGGGCACGTCTAAGCACTCCATGCCTCCTGCGGACACGGTCGCCCATACAGGCAGGCCTAAGGCCAGACGAATGGCAAGGGCTGTTTCTATGCCTTCGGTCACACAAAGGCGCTTGCCAGCCTCATACAGCCGCACAGCGCAGCCAGTGGTGGCGCGACGCTTAGTGGGCGGCATCAGCTTCTTAGGGCTGCATACAGCGGCCTTGCTGCCGTTGTGGTCTAAGTAGGTGCGGTGCAGTGACGTTACCTCTCCATGTAGCGACACAATGGGCGCAAGCATGGCGGGGTGGTAGGTGCAGCTTTTATTGTCTGACCAATACGCCAGCCGCTTGTGGTGGCGTAAGCCTTGGGGTGGATCTACTTCAATGCCAGCCAGTCCACGGTTGCGAAGGTAGCGCAGCACCAGAGAATCTTTGCGCCAGTCTATGGCGCTGGATGCCTGCCATGTGGCCCGCAATGCGGCGCGGCGCTGGTCGGGGTTATCTGGCCGCGTTTCCTTTTGGGTGGTTCCTGCTGGCATGTCTGTGTGCTTGGTGTCGCTCATGCCCAGCGTGCTGGCTACGTGTTCCAGTGCTTGTGGGAACGTCCAGCCCTGCCGCCACATAAGCAGTGCAAAGCCATCAGCGTGAGTGCCACAACTGTTGCAGATGCCGCCGCCATTTTGGTTGGCGTCTGGGAATAGCCGAAAACCATCGCGGCCACCATGAACTGGACATGCTACATGGCGGCCTTTTGCTGCAATGGCGTCAGATAGTTCTGGGTCAAGCGTTTGCAGGGTGGTCAGCCATTTGCCAGCAGCGGCAGATTTCACGCTTTGGGCGTCAATGTGTCGAATGCTCATTGGCATACCTCCAGCTTGCTGCGTAGGTGGTAGCGACCTGGCCTGCATGCGCTGCCATCGCGGTCTAGGCGTTTGACGCGCTCGCACCAAATATCTATGCCTTTGCGGCGCAGGCACATGACAATATGGGGGCTATTGCTGGCACCAATAGCTCGGTCTAGTTCTTCGCGCCATTTTGGGTGCTCATATAGAGCCATAAGGCCCCGCCATTCTCGCAGTGTGAAATTAGCTTGGTGAACCTTCAGAGGTGATTGATTCAGCGGCAAGTTGCCAGTGTTGATAGCTTCGGGGATTCGTTGTTTATACATTACGCGGCCCTCCTTGTTCGCAAAGCGTTCGCCAATCAACGGCGGCTTCTTTGGTTATCAAGGTGCGGCGGCCTACCTTCATAGTGCGAAGGCGTCCGGCGGCAATTTCTTGGTATGCCTTGCCGTATGACAAGCCATTGCGGCTTGCGAAGGTTCTAACGCTAAACGAATCCGCTTCGAAGTCGGGGCGGTCTTTGGGGCTTTGTGTGCCAGCGGTGGCTGACGTTGAATTTGGGTGCACATGCATCTCCTGTAGTTGCCAGAGATGCAATTTTTACGTGGTCGATAAGCTCGGCTTAACCCATTGGCTTAAGCGAGCTTAAGAGAGCTTAAGCGAGCCTAAAAGGTGGTTAAATGAGCGGCGAGCTGGGTTTGCTCGATATATCGTGCGCAAATCACGGTTTAACAATCATTTTCTTAATCGCCGCTTTTATGTGCGATTTTTTTTGGGAGTCAACCGGACCATGTTGCTTGTCCTGTATGGCTTTAGCAAGCACTTCATCTTTGGTCGGATTTCTGCCTAGACTGTCCTTCAGTTCTTCATATGCGTCCCAGATTGGGCCATTTTGGGTACCGAATCGGGTTGGTTTTTGCAAAGTGACGCGTTCCCATGCGGGTGGGGGGGTGTTGCTGCTTGCGTTTTTCCCTGTCGAGACTTCGTAAGCGGTCAGTAGCTCCTTGGGCGCTTCGATGCCAACGTTATCTGCCCACGCGATAAAGTCTGAAGGTTTGGTGTTGTAGGTTAGCTCTTGCTTAATTTTCACATAGCGTCTGGCAATTTCCAGATTGGCTTTATATTTCTTAGCGGTTGGCGCGTGGCGTGCCTTTTCTACTTTTTGCGCGGCTGTTTCGGGGTTCAAATTGAGCAAAAGCGCGATGCCCTCAAAAATCGTCCACACAGGCATTTTTAGCCAGTATTCGAAATCGGCGGTGGCGTTGTTGTCATCAAATAACAGCGTTCTATCAAGGTGCTCGCCATATTTGTTTTCAAGCTCATCTGCGGGCATTGCAGCAAACTGGTCATAACGCCGAGCGCCTAACGCCAGATTGGTTGCGTATAGCTTCAGCTCCTTATTACTGGGTTCTGTCGGCTTAATGGTGTGGTGCACGCCCATGCTCTTGCTACCACACGCGCCGCCTCCAGAATTGCCCGCTGCAGGGACATGGTCTAAGCCTAGTTCTTCCCCCACCAACGCCCAAATCCTTTGGTCGTTTCGTCCATCTCTATCGTTGGGGATTGTTACCTTAGCCATCTGCGTATCCTTCATGCGCCCTTCAATAAAACACCAAGCCAAGGCGGTGAAGGTGTCCGCCGGTTCACTCCGTCGAGCTAGGCTTGGTGGATTCGGCTTTCGGCCTAAGCGGTTTTCAGTGCCGTCACATTGTCAGGCTTGAAGCCGCCAATGTCTGGTAAGTGTTCGCGGATTGTCTTTTCAATGTGGCCACTTGCCAAGTGAGCGTAATGCTTTTCAGTAATGCGAGTGTCGCTATGCCCCAGCACTTTGGACACAACTTGTAGGGGGGTGCCCTTCATAACCAATTGGCTAGCGTATGTGTGGCGGAGTATGTGAAAGCCAATAGGGCGCAGGTTGGCTGCTTCGCAGGCTTTCTTCATGGGGCGTGTCTGGTGAGACTTACCCCATGGCAGGCCATCTTCTCGAATCCATAAATAGTCGGTTGGCTGCTTGCCTGCGGCGGCACGCTCAAACAATGCAGCCCCTTGATCCGTTAGCGGCACGTGGCGGGGTTTGCCGTTTTTGGTTTCTGCCAGATACAGCGTTTTTGCGTCTGGATTGTAATCACGCACCTTGGCGGCGGTTAGCTCACCATAGCGTGCGCCCGTATATAGAGCGGCCTGCACTAGCGGTTTGAGGGGTGGTGCGCTGGCGTTGACCAGTCTTGTGGCTTCGCCAATGGTCAGGTAGTCAATTTTTGGTGCGTCCACATTCTTAAACGGCTTGACGGTTTTCCAAGCTGCATCGGTAGCCGTCATATGATTGTTGTATGCGTAATTTAATGCCGCTTTGAGCGTATTTAGTAGCCTGTTGGTTTTGGATCGGCTACGCCGTAGGGCTTCCACGTCGGTCTTATCAACAGGGATTGCGTTGCCTGAACGGGTGCGGGTGTGTGCTGCCATGTCATCACGCCAAGCTGATACGTCGCCTTTCCTCAGCTTGGATAATAAAATCTTGCCCAGTGTTGGACGAATTAAATTCTTGGCGCTGCGCTTCATATCGGCAGCGGTCTTTTTCCCTTCTACATCAGCGTTAGCTAGGTACGCGTCTAGGGCATCGTTTACGGTTGCTTTGCTGGTTCCTACTTCGCCAGCTTTGGCTCGTTCGTGAAGTGCTGTTATTTGGCGGGCTTTCTCGGTTGCTTGGAAATAGTCCAATACGTCTACGCCGTCCGCTTCGGTGAAGTCATCAGTGGTGCCTAGCTGCGTCATTGTGTATTGGCCGTCACCAATTGATAAGCGGACAAACCAACTCGAGCGCCGTCCACCGCGTCGATAGCCGATTGCTGCGCCACGCTGGAAGCTTTTTGCGAAATGCCGCTTGCCTTCTTTCAGCTTTAATCGGGCAGTGCGGCTATGAAGATTCGAACCTCTATCCGTGCGTGCCATTCGAAGTTGTCCAGTTTTTGTCCAGTTTATGGGGGTGTTATTTGCTGGATAAGTTTGTACGACTATGCACGCAAGTCAAGTTTAACAAGGGTTTCAGTGAATGATGATGAACACTATTTAGCCCCTTTCACGGCGGCAACAGGGGTTCGAATCCCCTTGGGGACGCCATTACAAAACCACCCGCTTCTTGCGGGTGTTTTTGTATCTGGGGTTCCGAAATTCCACGCAATTCAAGCTAAGCTGCATTTATGCAAGTCCTTCCCTACGCCCACGGTAATCCCGCTCTATCCGCCAAAATCCGCACGCTCGCTGAGGACTTCATCGTAGAAGAGACTCTTGGTTTTGAGCCGAGTGGCGATGGAGAGCATGTTTTTTTGACGATCCAGAAGCGCAATACCAACACGGTCTGGTTGGCGCAGCAGCTGGCACGCTTTGCTGGTGTGAAATCCGTTGCAGTTGGATATGCAGGGCTCAAGGACAGGCATGCGGTAACGGAACAAAGCTTCACCGTGCAAATGCCGGGGCAGGAAAGTCCGGATTGGTCTGCGTTGAACTTGCCGGACATAAAAATTTTGCGACAAGCGCGGCACAATCGCAAACTCAAAATTGGCTCGTTGCAGGGCAATCGGTTTGAGTTGGTTTTACGTGATGCGGTTGGTGACAAGGCTGTAGCTGAACGCTGCTTGCAGGCGATCGCTAGCGAAGGTGTGCCGAACTATTTTGGCGAGCAGCGCTTTGGCCGAGATGGCAGCAATGCCCAGCGCGCGCAAGCGATGTTTGAAGGCAAGCGGGTAGATCGTAAGACGCGCGGCATTTTAATCTCCGCAGCGCGTTCGGAGATTTTTAACGCAGTATTGGCCGCGCGGGTACAGGACGGGAGTTGGAATCGTGGTGTGGCCGGTGAAGTTTGGGCTTTACACGGATCCCGCTCTTGGTTCACTGACGTCGATGACGAAGTGGCATTGCTGCAGCGCCTGCGCGACAAGGACATCCATCCCTCAGGGCCGTTGTGGGGGCGAGGAGAGCTGCCAAGCAAGCGCGAGCTTGAGGCGCTGGAGCGCAGCGTCGTGGCTCACTGTTCAGGGCTTGCTGACGGCCTAGAGCGTGCTGGCTTAGAGCAGGATAGGCGTTCCTTGCGTTTACTGCCCAGCGATTTGGGCTGGGAGTGGCTATCAGACGATGCTTTGCGGGTTTCGTTTGTTTTGCCGCCGGGTTGCTATGCGACGGTGGTGCTGCGCGAGTTGGCACAGTGGTCGTAGGCGAGGCCTTACTCAGGCAAATAAATTTCGCCGCGTAGGTATGCCACGCATTGGCCGGTCAGGGCGACTCGGTCACCTTTAAGTTCAACTAATAACTCTCCGCGGCGTTTTGACAGCTGGCGTGCGACTAGCGTGTTCCGGCCCAGTTTTTTCGACCATAGCGGCATCAAATCGGCATGTGCCGAGCCAGTCACCGGATCTTCGTCTATGCCATACGACGGCACGAAGTAGCGTGAAACGAAATCGCAGCTGTCCCCTGCGGCGGTGACGATAAGCCCCTTAGGGTGCAGCTTTGAAACGGCGGTAAAGTCTGGTTTTAGGCTACGAATCTGCGATTCGTTCTCATAGACTGCAATGGCATTGGCGCCGTTCCAGCATTCTTGGGGCCTGAGGGTCATGGCGCTTGTGATGGGCTCAAGCAATGAATTGTCGACCTCGCTGGGTCGGCTGGGCAAATCAATTTCAATGCCTTGTGCGCTTTTGCGTGCCACAAGCACGCCGCTCAGAGTCGAAAAGCGCACCTGTTCGTGCGCAAATTTGGCTTGATGAAACAGGTGCCAAGCGGTGGCTAGGGTGGCGTGGCCGCACAATTCCACCTCCGCAGCGGGGGTAAACCAGCGCAGCGCGTAATCGGCTTGCGTATCGGGAACCAAAAAGGCGGTTTCCGATAAGTTGTTCTCGGCGGCGATGGATTGCAATTGCGCGTCAGACAGCCAGCGATCTAGCGGCACGATTGCGGCAGGGTTGCCTCCGAACACGTGGGATGTGAAGGCGTCTATTTGATATATCGGAACAACAGTCATATTCGGCGGTCAGTTCATACGTGTGCCGGCTATGACATAAAACGTTCATAACCGCAGCGCACAATGTGGCAAATAACTTAGATGCGAAAATAACAGAGATGAAATCAGAAAAGATAAAAACCCAAGAGCTTGTGGTCGCGGTGACGGCAGCTCGGCTTCAAGTCAATGTGCCCGCAGCGTTACGCGTAGCGCGCAGCGTGAACTGGGAAGTTTTCGAGGCGGGGGAACTTGAGCCGGTGCGCTATGGCTTATGCCTGCTTGATGCAGAGCTAGGTTCAGCGCGGATCAATGTAACCGGCTTGCAGCCAGGTTGCGCGTACCACTACCGCTTTGCTTGCGAAGGTATGAGTTCGCCAGTTGGCGCATTTAGAACGGCCGCGCGGCTGCCGAGTCGCCAGCGCGCGGCCTAATCCGCTGTTACTGCTCTAGCAGTTCCAATTTTCCGGATTTCCCGTCCCATTCGGCGGCATCGGCAGGTGGATCCTTTTGCTCACGGATCACCGGCCAAGCTTTTGATAGCGCTTCATTGAGTTCCATGAAATGGGCTTGATCCTCAGGTAGGTCATCTTCCGCAAAAATGGCTTCCGCTGGACACTCAGGTTCACACAAGGTGCAGTCAATGCACTCTTCGGGGTCGATCACCAGAAAGTTCGGGCCTTCATGGAAGCAATCCACTGGGCAGACTTCCACGCAGTCGGTGTATTTGCACTTGATGCAGTTTTCGGTGACGACAAAGGTCATGGGAGCTCCGCGACGCGATTTATAAAAACGCGAATTCTACTCAAACTGCCGAGCTAGCGTCAGCCCCGTGTGCGTGCTTTCGCCCAGGGCGGGGTTTTTAGGTCGTGTGTGTGCATGCTGAGCTCACGGCCTGCGCGACGATCTTCAAAGAAATCTTGTAGAGCGATCTTAACTGTCGGAAAAGCCAGCTCGTTCCAAGGAATTTGTTGTTCGCTCATCAGTTCTACCTCTAGGCTTTCCGGCCCAGCAGAAAAATCAAGATCCAGCAGATCGGCAAGATAAATGGTGTAGATCTGGCCGATATAGGTGACGTTAATAAAGCTGTACAAATTGCGGACTTCTACGCGCGCGCGCGCTTCTTCCATGGTTTCTCGTGCAGCACCTTCTGCCGCGGTTTCTCCAATTTCAAGAAAGCCAGCGGGCAAGGTCCAGTAGCCGTGGCGCGGTTCGATGGCACGTTTGCACATCAGCACTTTGTCTTGCCAAAGTGCGAGGCAGCCCGTTATCACGCGAGGGTTTTGATATTGGATGATGGCGCAGTCAGGGCAAACGAAACGCGCCAAATGATCGCCTTCAGGAACCCGGTGCTCTAGGCTGCCAGCGCAATGTGGGCAAAACTTCATCATTGGCAACAGCCTCAGGAAAAGGAGTGGGCTGGCGCAGCACGCCATTTTCGGTAATGATTCGCGTATCCGTGCTTGAGCGGATGTACACGGTGGACGTAAGTTTAGCAGTCCGCCGCAAAAATACCGCCAGCCAGGCAAGATCAAGGGGAGATCATGAACAAGCAATGTGCCATTTTTGTGGCCGCAGTCACAATGAGTTTTGTTTCACATGCAGACGGGGACAGTTGGTCGCTTTTCGCAGGTGCTGATTACGTGATGCATGAAGTATCTATTACGGATACCGTTGCAGCACCAAGCGCAGAGCCGCCAGGAGACAATAGCCGCACTGAGCGTTTGGACGGCGATGGCAGCAGCGTGCGTTTACGCGTGGGCATGTGGCTTAACGAAGACTTTTCAGTTGAATTGCAGGGGAATGTCAGCAGCGATGGGCTGGATGGCGTGGGCAGTGCTGAGATCGATAGCTACTACGGTGTGTTTATCAGCCCGCGTGCACAGCCTTTTGATTGGCTGGACATGACCTTCCCTATTGGGTTTACCAGCATCGATGCATTTGTGACCGACAATGGCACCACGGCTGACAATCAGCCGCAGGTGCGCACAGTGTCTGGTTCCAACGAAGGCATCGCTTTTGGGCTGAATTTTAATGTGCGTTTGGGTGAGCTATTAAGCGATCCCGATTCGATCATTGCTGGACTGGGTGTCGGTGCCGGCTTCATGGTCTATAACAGCTCCGATAACGTCAATGTGCGCGGCTACAACGCTGGCTTGCAGTTCGGTATGGATTTTTAAATATTGCTAGCCGCATTGCGGCTTTGCTAAAGGGCGGCCTGAGGGTCGCCTTTTTTGTGGGTGCTAATTTTCGTTTATGAAATCTATTTCCATATTGATATTGCTCGCTTCGCCGCTGCTGCTTTCCGCCTGGGTCTTGTTCAACGGTGTACGCAGTGACGACGACAGTTATGCGGGCTTGCCGCGTTCACAAACGATGCAGCTGCTGCCATGGGAGCCGACTTGGTTCCATGTGGTGGACCCGCCAGGTTTCGTGTTGGGCTATTCCGAATGGCTGAAAAATCCACTTTGGGTGGCTTATCGATTAGATGGGCGCGTATCTGGCAAGCCAGGTGCTAGGCCGAGTCACTTTAGTGAGGATGCGGCCACCTTGATGAGGGTCAATGCGGATGACTATGTGCGCAGTGGTTTTGATCGCGGGCATTTGGCACCCAACTACGCCATGTCCCGTTTTCACGGTAGGGCGGCGCAACTGGCGAGCTTTCGTATGAGCAATATTGTGCCGCAGCAGCCGGCGCTCAATCAAAAGTTGTGGCAGCGCTTGGAAGAAATTGAAGCCGATGTTTACGCCAAGCAGCAAGGGCCGCTTTGGGTCGTGACGGGGCCGATTTTTTCGGCTGAACATGGGCGTCTGAAAAGTGGTGTTGCCATACCCGCAGCGTTTTTTCGTATTTGGTTACGTCAAAGTGGCGACGGCGAGGTGCAAGCTCTGGCCTTTGTGGTGCCGCAGCAGGTCAAAGGCTATGAGCCTTTGGATCAATATTTAGTGACGGTGGATGCGGTTAAAGCGCAAACCGGCTTGGATTTCTTCCACCAGTTGCCGGATCAGCAAGAAGCTATATTTGAATCGAGCTTGTATGCGGCCGCTTGGGGGTTTGCGCAGCATGCCCAGCGACCGCCGCGTTACTGAGCCTCGTCTTACTCCGGTATGTGTTGATCGGGCGCAGGCGGTGGCAGCAGTATGGTTTCTGTACCGCTGAGCAGATCTTGCCAAGTTTTATTTTGCGGATGCAATAAGGCCCAGAACACGCCTAAGCCTGCGCATCCCCAAGCTGGCAGTGCGATCGCAAAGCGCCAGCCAGCGCGCCCCCAGCCTAGCGGTCCGCAGTCGACTTCCCTGCGTATCTGTAGTCGCCAGGCGCGCATGCCTAGCGTTTGGCCACCATGAGTCCAGAACCAAGCATTAAACACCATCGCAATGCCGATCAATATGCCGCCATACCAGCGACTGCCAGCGGCGACGGGTTCTCCATCGTTAAAGAGCACAGCAACAAAGGTCATGCCTATCCAGAGGCCTAGCAGCAGGAGTCCGTCATAAAAGGCGGCGCCCAAACGGCGCATAAACGGTGCGGGTTGAATAATTTCAGCCATGATTACAGCGTGAATCTCATGTATTGATGGGGAATGCCAGCTTCTATGAAAATGGCACCTTCGGGTGCGAAGCCTATGGCTTGATAAAAGCCGATAGCGGAATGTTGTGAGCCTAGGTAGACCGACGGCATGCCTTGTTCTCGCGCGAGGCTGCAGAGACGCTCTATGAGCGATTGCCCTATACCTTGCTTGCGCCAGGCAGGCATAACCGCGACGCGGCCTATATGGCCGTCAGGCAGCATGCGTGCGGTGGCAATGTCTTCGCCATTGGAATGACAGAGCAGGTGTTGGCATTGTGGATCAAGGCCATCGATTTCTATATCTCGATTTATGCCTTGTTCCAGAACAAAAACGTGCTCGCGGATGGATAGGCAGCGGTCTGAGGCTTGGTCCCAGGTTACCGAGTCGATTTGCAGCGGCATCTCAGCGTAGGTAGCAGCAAAAGAAGTGCAAGGATACCTAGGCTGCCACCCCGGGCGTTAACACTCGCGATGGTTTTTTCTGGTTTGTCGATCAGAACCGTGCCGTTGGCGCTGGTCCCCCAGCGATCTACAAATTGGTATTCGATGGTGTCGCTGGTGGCATCCGGTGGAAATTGGTAGCTCAGCTGTTGTCCGTTGAGTTGGACTAAGCCGTTTTCTGCTTGCGCGCCGATGAGGCGCAGTGGCTGTGCGCCAGTATCATTGCTGAGTACATCAAGGCGTATCAGTTGGCTGTCTTGTGGCACGGATTGAAAACGATCTGTAGTGGCGCTGGCTGTCGTGTTGCGACTGTCTAGGCCATCGAAGCTACGGCGTCCCGTTTGTCCAGCATCTAACCAGGTTTTGAGCTGACCTGCCGGGCTGGAACTGGCTTCCCATGCTGCATCCAAGCGTCCAAATACATCGGAAGCATCCGGCTGTGAGCAGGATGAATTGCCGCCCGACAGCTGTCCCACAATTCGATGTTGGCTGTTCCATAGCCCGGCACCGGATGAGCCAGCTTCAGTAATGCCTTGATCCCAGAATACTTCCCAACTGGCGACCGAGTTGCCATCCACATTCGCTGAGCGCGCGCGTGCATTTTGTTGGTAGAAGCTAATGCGCTTTTCATCGCCGCTAGGGTGGTGAACACTGGCTCCGCTGGTAGGAGCGAGTGCGCGTGAATCCCAACCAGCGTAGTACACACCGTATTGCGCTAAAGGTTTGCTATCTAAGCGAATTAAGCTGAAGTCTGCGTTGGAGCCTTCTGCGAGCAAGGTGCCGCCGCTTTGTTGTTGGCGCAAATTTCCGTTCGCGCTGCCGCCACATTGGCTGCTTTCATAGTTCCAATACACGACAACGGAGCCCGCACCCATATCGGCACTTTCTTCGATGCCGCAGTGCTTGGCGGTTAACAGCAGCGGCGTGCCATCTTGCAAAGTGTTGTTGAGCAGGACTGCGCTGCATAAACGTCGGCCGCCAATGGTGATACGCGCTGTTGCACGCACGGCATCAGTCCAGCTATCGGCCGATGAGCACGCAACGTCCACATTGCAGCTGCCAGATTTGGCGGTGCTATCCCAAGACGTGGTGCCGTGATGAACTGAGCTAACGCGCAGTGAGCTGCGCGTGGCATCGGATGGCTGGGACAGTTCTAATAAAATGTATTCGCCAGGGACAATGGCAGACCAAAACCGATCGCGCCCTGTGAGTTTGGCTGCAGAAATTGGCCCATGCCACAGTTCGCCTTGGGCATCGTATAGACGCAAGCTGGCGTCTTTAGCCAAATTCAATTCGCTGAGCGTGATGCTGAGATTGTGTGCGTCTGGACTGTGTAGCTTCAGTCGCCATGTCGCCTGCCCATTTTCGATAGTCCAACTGCCAGACTCTGTGCTGCTAATGTCTGTTTGCACGCTTTGTGCATAGTCCAGTGCTGTGGACGGCGCAAGCGCTAGGTTGGTTGTTATCTCGCGCTCAATCGTCTGGCTGGGGATGGCGTCTAGCAGCACCCGCGATAGCCAGGGGCTGTCCCAGGTTTGCGCCTGCGTAGATGTGCTGAGGCTGCTGAGTAACAGCGCCACGGCAAGTGCGGTTTGGGTGGTGGGGAAGCTCATTGCTGGCGCATCCAAAGTGCCCTGAGTGAATTACCTTACACGCAACACGTGGGTTAAAGTTTCCCGGTCTCTGCAATTTGTAACGGACGGCGCGACCAGAATGCGGCCAAAAGACTGCCGGAAAAGATGTGCCAGATACCCCATGCCGCAGCGATCAAGGCCATCCCGCCCATGCCGCCAAAAAAGTTGAATATCAGAATGAGACCTAGCCCTGAATTCTGAATGCCCACTTCTACCGTGACCGCTCGGGTGTCTGCGGGTGGGAGGCGGCAGAGCCGAGCCAAGCTATAGCCGCAGCAGAACGCGAGTAGATTGTGGGTGGCGACCAGCCCGATCACCAAGCCCAAATACAAGCGGAAAGCGTCTAGATTATTTGCCGAAGCGGCAATAACAAAGCCGAAAAACGCCAAGAATGAAAACCAGCGCAAGGGTGTGCGCAAGGTGCTGGCAAGTTTGGCTTGTTTCGCCGCAATCAGCATGCCTAGGGCCAGCGGTAGCCCCAACATAATCGCGACCATTTTGAACATAGCGCCAAAACTCAGTGCAACTTCTTGTAACAAAGGGGCGAGCTCTGGGTCGAGCTGCCCCCAGAATGAAAAATTCAGCGGCGTCATGATGATCGCAGCTAAGGATGAGATCGCCGTCATACTGACAGAGAGTGCTGAGTTTCCGCGCGATATATGGGTCACAAAATTGGAAATATTGCCGCCCGGGCAACTGGATACCAGCAACATGCCCAATGCAAATTCAGGTGCGGGGCGCAATATTTGTATGAGCAGAAATGTGGCAGCTGGCAGCAGCAAAAATTGTGCGGCCAAGCCTGCCACAACTGCTCTGGGCATAAGCAGTACGCGTTTGAAGTCCTCAATTTTTAGATCAATGGCAATGCCAAACACCACGATGCCAAGTACGACATTGAGCAGTTGCAAGCTCTGTGGCGAAAAGTTGAGTGTGATGGTGTCCATTTTTCGGCGGACCTATCGAGGCTTGCGAGCAAGGGCAGTAATCACCCCAAAGTAGGGCGCTTGAGACTCCTGTAGGCTGATATCACAGTGCTGCGCTTGTAGCCCAGACTGCTCAATTAACTTACGCAGGGTTTTTGGCTCAAAACCGAGATTTACGTGATCAAAACTGGTGACAGACGCTTGATGGGCGTGTTTGGCTAAAGTCGAAATTATCGCTTTCCCGCCCGGACGCAGCAGCCGCTGAATTTCACTCATCACCTGCTTTGGCGTACTGCTATAAGTTAAAGCGTGCATTAAAAACAGGGTGTCAAAACTGTTGTCCGGCAAGGGGATGTCATGCATATCACCTTGGATATAGCGCGCATGGCTATGTGGCTGTAGGCGTTCTGTTCCGGCAGCGACCAAAGTCTGGCTTATATCCACGCAGGTGATGGTTTGGCAGCGGGGTGCGAGCAGGGCCGCGAGCACGCCGTCACCGGAGGCAATGTCCAAGACATCGCCCATTTCGATCAGTGGGAGCAGGGCGTGGGCTGTGGCTTGCCAAGTACGTCCAGGGGAATAGTGTAATTCCATGTGGCCTGCTACCGATTCCGCCCAAGTTAATCCAGGTTTTCGTCGCCGTAGTACTTCGCCCATGCGTTCGCGGTCGCTACTCATTTCCTCGCTGGAAATGTCTTGGCGCAGGGCCTGCCACAGCCGCGCAATCGTGGCTTCGGTGTCCCTGCGGGCAGAATAAAACACGGTCGTGCCTTGGCGGCGATCTTCCACCATGCCGGTCTCGCGCAATTTCCCCAGATGCGTTGAAACGCGGCTTTGCGCTAGACCGGTAATTTCGGTGAGTTCTGCGACGCTGAGTTCTTCTGTTTCTAGGAGCAGCAGCAAGCGTTGGCGGCTAGCATCCGCCAGAATGCGGCAGATGGCTGCGCTTTGGGTGATGTCCATGCTCATGAGGGCATTTGTCGGTGCGCAAACCAGCAGTCTGCCAGTCTTGGGCTGATTTGTCGTGAGGTATCTTATTGTCGTCAGCCAAGGTCTTTGGCGCTTCTTAAAATTGGAATCTTTCGTGATACAAATCGATGTGCTTCGTCATGGTGAGTGCCAGGGCGGTGAAATCTTTCGCGGTTCTACCGATGTCGCGCTGTCAGAACTGGGGTGGCAGCAAATGCAACAATCGGTGGATACACTTGGGCGACCTTGGCAGGCCATTGTTTGTTCGCCTTTGCAGCGCTGTCGTCAGTTCGCTGAACAGGTGGCAGAAAAAATGGAGCTGCCTTTAAGCGTCGACGAAGATTGGCGCGAGCTGAGCTTTGGAGATTGGGAAGGGCAGTTACGTGACCAGTTGTTTGCGCGCGAAGCAGAACGTGTCACGAGATTTTACAAAGATCCGGTGAATCACGCGCCGCCCAATGGCGAAAATGCGGCGGAATTGCAGCAAAGGGTGATTGCTGCGTACCAACGGCTAATTGATCAATATTCCGATCAGCGGATATTGCTGGTGACCCATGGCGGCGTGATCCGTGCGCTGCTTGCCCATGTTTTGGGGATGGGTTTGGAGCGCATGTTTACCTTGGATGTGCCGTATGCCTGCTTAAGTGGTTTGCACCATGTGGAGCGTGGTGGATTTTCCCGTTTGCTTTATCACAGTGCCCCGAGCAACGGAGTGTAGTTAGTAAAGCTGCGGAGCCGTTGTTGCTGATCCGTTATCATGCGCGGCAAATTTATGGGAAGTAATACTGTGCAAAGCAAGCAACTGACAGCAGCGTTGGCGGCAGCAAAGGCCGCAGGCGAAATAATTCGCGGCGCCTACCGAAAAAACGTTGAAGTTCAAATTAAGGAAGATTTGAGCCCCGTCACTGAAGTCGATATCGCTTGCGAGCACAAGATTCGCGAAATTCTCGATGCGGCCTGTCCCGGCTATGGCTTCTACGGTGAAGAAACCGGGCAATACGATATGGATGCCGAGGCCGTGTGGCTTATCGATCCGCTCGATGGCACCAAGAGTTTTGTGCGTGGCTACCCGTTTATTTCAACCCAGATTGCTTTGCTGCGCCAAGGCGAGTTGGTGTTGGGTGTTTCATCTGCGCCGCTATTTGATGAGCTGGCTTGGGCCGAGCGTGGTCAGGGTGCATTCTTGAATGGTGATGCGCTGAATGTCAGCGAGATCAGCGATTGGACTAAAGCCACTTTATCGACTGGAAACATTGGCAGTTTGAGTCGTGACCCCGCTGGCTGGAAGCAGCTGGGCGATCTGACTGGCACCGTGCACCGGATTCGTGGTTACGGCGATTTCTATCACTATCACTTGTTGTCAGCCGGCCGTATCGAGGCGGTGGTGGAGTCGGACGTAAACATTCTCGACATAGCCGCCAATACGGTCATTTTGCGTGAAGCTGGTGGCATTATTTGCGATCTAAATGGCGCCGATATCGGGTTGGATACGACCAGCGTGTTGGCGGCAAACCCTAGCTTGCACGCGGACTTATTGACGCGCTTTTCAGCGTAAGTACAGCGTTAGTTGCGAAGGCTGAGTATGGGCCAGTTTTTTTCGCTCGCTAGCGCGCTGAGCCGTTCACAAGGATCGACCGCAAAAGCGTGGTCCGCCCATTCTAATAGTGGTGCATCGTTAATCGAGTCGCTGTAAAACCAGCTTTGGCTGACGCGAGGTTTGTCGCTCAGCCATTGCTGTAGCTTTTCAATTTTACCTTGTTGGAAGCAGGGTATGCCCTCGATTTCTCCGTTGAAGCGGCCATCCACTCGTACGCCATCGGTGCCTAGCAAGGTATCTATGCCAAGTAATTCGGCAATTGGGCTGGTGATATAGCTATTGGTTGCGGTGATGATGACCAGTTCGCGGCCAGCCTCGCGGTGTTCGTGTAACAAAGCTTGGGTGCCAGCCGCAACAATTGGTTTTATACAATTGGCGACATAATCCGAACGCAATGTGTCCAATTCTTTCGGTTCAAATTGGCCCATGCGGCCTAGGCTAAAGCGCGCGAATGCGCGGATATCCAGCTGGCCCGCTTTGTAATCTTGGTAGAACTTCTGGTTTTGCGCTTCGTACTCCGCTCCATCCACGAGGCCGTGTTCGACGAGGTAGCGGCCCCATAGATAGTCGCTGTCGCCAGCAAGCAAAGTGTTATCAAGGTCAAACAGGGCCAATTCCATGTTTATGTCACAACGTGAAGGGGCGCATATTGTGGCTTAGCTGGGATTTGCCTGCAGGTTTGGAACTGCCCTTCGCTTGTGGAAGAATGGGGGCAGTTTATAAATTTAAGAAATACGATGATCGACGCTGATGGATTTCGTCCCAATGTCGGCATCGTGGTGCTTGGCCCAAACAAGCAAGTTTTGTGGGCTAGGCGGGTAGGGCAAGATGCTTGGCAGTTTCCGCAAGGCGGCATTCAACGAGGCGAGAGCCCAGAAGAAGCGCTGTTTCGCGAGCTGTATGAGGAGCTGGGCCTGCAAACACACGATGTGGATATCATGGGCTGCACAAACGGTTGGCTGCGTTACCGCCTGCCTAGGCGCTATATACGCCGCAATAAGAAGCCGATTTGTATAGGGCAAAAACAAAAATGGTTTTTGTTGCGCATGACCTGTGAGGAATCGGAGGTC
Source organism: Oceanococcus sp. (assembly GCA_051252075.1). Taxonomy (GTDB): domain Bacteria; phylum Pseudomonadota; class Gammaproteobacteria; order Nevskiales; family Oceanococcaceae; genus Oceanococcus. The sequence continues at coordinate 43,027 of JBPOFU010000013.1, forward strand.
AAATTTGATACCTGCGAAAAGCCAGAATTTGAAGGTTGGCGTTGGGTGGACTACTGGTATCCGCCCAACGATGTGATCTTTTTTAAGCGGCCGGTGTATCGCCGAGCGCTACGTGAATTGGAGCCTTTGCTGGGTGAGGGCGTCTGCTCCATTCCTTAATGCTATTGACAATGATTCGCATTTGGGTTTTCATAAGCCCCATGTATATCTGTGTTTGCCATGCCGTAAACGAGCGGCGTATAGAAAAAGCTGTGGACGAGGGCGTTCGCAGTATTAAAGGTTTGTGTCTGGCAACGCGTGCAGGTACCTGTTGTGGCAAGTGTTTGCCAGAGGCAAAGCAGCGTTTGCAACAAGCCTTAGAGCGGCGTGAGCCTGTGGCTAAACAGGTTGCATAATGCGAATGGTCCTGATTCGCGCTTCCATTAAAAGATTGTTTTAAAACAGTCGCTTACGGTTTATCCGTATGGGCTTGCTGTGCTAGAATGGCAGTCGGTTAAATTATAGGTATGGGCGTATGCACGGCGACAGCAAAGTCATTGAGTTCCTCAATCTAGGACTCAAAGCAGAGTTAACTGCGATCAATCAATACTTTCTTCATTCGCGCATGTACAAAAACTGGGGCTTTGAAGCCTTGGCGAAACATGAGTACGAAGAATCCATCGATGAGATGAAGCATGCGGATGCGTTAACCGAGCGTATTTTGTTGCTGGAAGGCTTGCCCAATATGCAGGACATGGGGCGTTTGCGGATAGGTGAAAACGTCCAAGAGTGTTTGCAAGCGGATTTGGCTTTGGAAATGGACGCTCACCCGCTGTACAAAAGTGCCATCACGCACTGTGAGTCTGTTGGTGACTACGTCAGTCGCGAAGTTTTTGTTCGCATACAAGAAAGCGAAGAAGAGCATATCGATTGGCTGGAAACTCAGCTTGAAGTCATCGATAAGGTGGGCATACAAAACTATCTGCAAAGCCAGATGTAGGTTTATCTGCGTTTGTTTGAGAAAGCCGCGCCGGAGTGTCCGCGCGGCTTTTTCTTTAGAAGGGTTTCACTACCGCCAGGATGACTATAGCGATCAACAGTAAAACCGGCGCTTCATTGAAGTAGCGGTAAAACTTATGGCTGCGCATATTGCGATCTTCGCGGAACACGTGCACTAAGCGAATACAGGCATAGTGATACGACAGCAGGCCAAACACCAGCAGGAGTTTGGCGTGAAACCAGCCGCCGCTACTGAGTAGATCCATACGCCAGCCCAGCAGCAGCCAAGTGCCAAAGAGCAGGCTCAAGGCTCCGCCGATATGGGTGATTCCTAGCAAGCGCCTTTCCATCACTTTAAAGCGTTCATTGCCAATGCGATCACTGCAATCTGCGTGGTAGACGAACAAGCGCGGCAAGTAAAACAGGCCGGCAAACCAAGTCACCACAAAAACAATATGAAAGGCCTTCACCCAGAGCATGGTAATTCTCTATAAACGATCAATAAGCCTTGTGCGACTTAGCTTCGATAGGCTTTGTCGATGGCTTTGCGTGTAATTATGCCGTAAACGACAGTAGGGTCGTGCCGGCTTTGGCGTTCAACAAACAGAGCTTCTGCGCCTGTGCTGTCGAAGGATTCTGTCGCTTCTTGCAGCGACGCACGCAATTGTACTGGAGCGCAGCGCCGGCGATCGCCTGGTATTTTTGCCAGATTGATGCTTTCCATTTCCGGGTCATTTTCCAGCAAAGATAAGGCCTGCCGAATGTCGGCAGCGCTTACGATATATGGGGCTGCTTTTTCAGGGCGTATCAACGCCCAATCTGGTTGAGTTTTTAATAATTCACGGACTTGTTTAAAGCTAATGACTTCGTCGCTAATAGTGAAATTGCGATTCATTGTAGGTATGACGCTTAGGCGGCGTAAGGAGCGCGATACCGGGTCATTGCGGAAATCCAGTCCGCGGTTTTTAAGCAGCAACGCAACGATGGATTCCGATTGGCTGATTTGGCGGCAAACCAAAACAGCAGTCACAACGGTAATCATGGCGGCAAAAACCATTTCTGTTCTGCCTGATAGTTCCAAAATCACTATCAATGCTGTTAGCGGAGCTTGCAGGACGGCCCCCATCATGGCTCCTAGGCCTAGCAGTGCATAGAGCGCCACCTGTTCGCCCGGTAGGCCTGCCAGTTGGCTAAGGTGGCCCAATGCGCTGCCTAGGCAGGCGCCTGCCAGCATGCACGGCAATATGATCCCTCCCGGTATCGCGCTAGCGATCGCGAGGCTGGAGCAAATCAATACGATCCCAGCCAAGGCCAGCGACGTCTGTAGCTCCATTTCTCCAGCCAGTGCAAGGTTGATGTTGGTGAATCCATCTAAGCTAATGGTCGGTACCAGTAAAGCAAACAAGCCAGTAACCAGTCCTGCGGCGAGCATGTTGAGCCAGGTGGGCGTTGTTTGTGCACGTTGCGTTAGCCAAGCGATAGCGCGTTGGTAGTATGAGGCTGCAAGGCCCATCAGCGCGCCGATTAAAAGCAGCACAGGCAGTTGCTTGAAAGATTCTATATCCGTGGCGCTGACGCTTAAGCTGGGCGGGGCGGTTAGCCAAATATGAGCGACTGCATTGGCGCTGACCGCGGCAATAATCGTGGGTGCTAGGCCGAGCACCGAGTACTCCATGACTATCACTTCCATGGTGAATATGACGCCAGCAAGCGGTGTGTTAAATGAAGCGGCGATGCCAGCAGCTGCGCCGCAGCCGACCAGCGCGCGTACGGTGCTATGCGGCAGTTCCAAATATTTACCAATGATGCTGCCGCCAACCGCCCCGACATGCATAGCGGCCCCTTCGCGCCCGACAACTTGACCGGAGCCCGCGGCGATGACGGTGCCAAAAAAGTTGGCCCAAGCATTTTTGGTTGAAAGTTGGCCCTGATGGTGCATTAAGCGTTCTACGATGTGCACCAAACCACTGTGACGGTGGCGAGCTTTGATGAATTGATACAGCAAGCCCACCAACAAGGCGCCAGTAACCGTGCTCCAAAATACCCCGCTAAGGTTTGGGGATAAGGCGGCTAATTCATCTCCGGCAGAAGCAAAGGCTACGCGGGCGAGATCAATGAGGTAATGCAGGGCGGAAATGGCTAAGCCAGCGAAAAGGCCGCATAAGCACCCCAGCAGGGACAGCGCCAACATGCCGGGCTGTTGGGTGGGCGGGAACAGCCAATACCAAGGCGAGCTCCAAAATCGTCGTGTCTTGCCTGCCATCATGGTAATCTGATGAGTTTTCCCAAGCCCTATGTTTATGTCGAACCTATTGCGCATCGCCATTGTCGGCGGCACCGGATACACCGGTGCTGAATTGTTGCGTCTACTCGCCGGTCATCCGCAGGCACAGGTAGTTGCTGTGACATCTCGACAGGAGGCGGGGAAAGACGTCGCCGACACATTTCCTAACTTGCGCGGGCATTATGCACTGTCCTTTGTTGCGCCTGATATGGCAAGTCTGGCGGATCAGGCTGATGTGGTGTTTTTTGCTACCCCACATGGCGCGGCGATGGACGGCGTGGCCGAGCTATTGCGCCGTGGTGTTCGCGTAATCGATCTTTCTGCGGACTTTCGCTTGCGTGATGCGCAATTGTGGGAGAGTTGGTACGGACAAACGCATACTGCGCCAGAATTTCTGGATAAGGCTGTGTATGGCCTTCCCGAGCTTAATCGTGCTGCTATGGTCAATGCGCAGCTGATTGCGTGCCCCGGCTGCTACCCGACATCTGTTGAGTTGGCTTTGCTGCCGTTGTTGAGGCATGGGTGCATAGAAACGCATGGGATTGTGGCTGATTGTAAATCGGGCGTGTCAGGAGGCGGTCGTCAAGCCAAGATCGGCATGTTGTTCTGTGAGGCTGGAGATAGCATTTCCCCGTATGCCAGTGCGGGGCATAGGCATCAGCCTGAAATCGACCAAGTCCTAAGTAAAATTGCAGGAACTCCGGTGCACTGTTTATTTCAGCCGCATCTAGTGCCGCAAATTCGGGGCATTGAGTCCAGTATTTACGCTCCGCTAAAATCCAACAGCGTGGATTTGCAGGCCGTATTCGAAGAGGCCTACCGGGATGAGCCCTTTGTCGATGTGATGTCCGCTGGAAGCCATCCACAGACAAGAAGCGTGCGTGGCACTAACATGGCGCGTATTGCGGTTACGGAGCGCAATGGAATGGCTGTTGTTTATTGCGTTATCGATAATTTGGCGCGCGGTTCTTCGGCTCAGGCCATACAGGGTATGAATATCATGTTTGGTTTAGATCAAGGGCTGGGTTTGAGTGCCCCAGCATTACTGCCTTGAAGGAACTGCTGTTCATCGCGGCTCGAACTAAATCCGCCCAATGGACGGTGTGTATCGGCTTGGGCTTGGTTTTGGGCTATGGTTTGTTTCGCGATGCACCCAGTGGTGGCTTAGTGCAGGATATTCCATTGGCTAATCCTTACGCATCATGTCCAGAAAAGCTCAGCGCGACCGAGAGGGAACGCCGCGTTTTGCGGGAGGAGTTAGCGTATACCAAGCAGTCAGTGGTGGTGGAGCAAGAGGCGTGCTTTGAGTTGCGCAAGTCCTTGGCCAAGCAAGAAGATGAGCTTAGTAAGCTGAATGAGCAGCTGGCTTTTTATCGAGGTATTGTTTCGCCGGAACAGGATGAGGCTGGAGTCAGGATTCACGGCCTCGATTTATTCAAGATTAGTCGGCGTAGCGTACAGTTTAGGTTGACACTGATTCAGCCAGTACGCCAAAGCAAGGATGCCAACGGGCGTCTTAATATTGTGGTGGAAGGCTTGGCTGGAGATGTATTTCGCCAGATTCCGATGTCAGAGTTGGGCTTTGCCGGTGATTTCTCGGGTGAGTATGCCTTCCGATACTACATGGAGTTGCATGGCCAGTTTCGTTTGCCTGAGGGGTTTAAACCCTTGAGAATTTCGACCGAGGCCATACCTAATACAAAGGGGCGTAAGCCCGTGCGCCAAACCTTTATTTGGCAAGAAGCTATGGTGGCGCAGGCCGCCGAAGAGAGCTAGAAATGATTGAATCCCTAGTATTTACCGCAGCTGCAGCCGACAAAGTGAAGGCCTTAATGCAGGACGAAGACAACCAAAATTTGAAATTGCGGGTTTTCGTTTCCGGGGGCGGGTGCTCTGGTTTTCAGTACGGTTTTACGTTTGATGAAAACCAAGATGAGGGCGATACCCGTGTTGAAAAAAATGGCGTTGCCTTACTTATTGACCCGATGAGCTTTCAGTATCTTGGCGGCGCAGAGATCGATTACAAAGATGACGTAAGCGGTGCTCAATTTGTAATTCGCAACCCCAATGCCACTACAACATGTGGCTGCGGTTCCTCATTTTCTGTTTAGATCGGGAATGCTCAGGCTTCGCTTTCAGTTCGAAGCGGTAAGTTGCTCTGCTGGTGCGGCTTCTTTCAACAGTGCAAGTAATGGGGCTGTTTGCGCTTTGAAGCGTGCCAACTCGTTGCTGTGAAGAGTGGGTGCCGTTGGCAGTTTGACTCTCAGTGGGTCAACGTGGCGACCGCCTACTTGGAATTCGTAATGCAAATGTGGGCCGGTCGCTAAGCCGGAGCTGCCGACAAAGCCGATAGTTTCGCCTTGCGATACATTGGAGCCGCGACGAACCCCGCGGCGGAAGCTGTTGAGATGTGCGTATAGCGTTTTGTACTTACCCGCATGCTGCACGATCAGTACGCGGCCATAGCCGCCCTTATTGCCAGCAAAAATGACCTTGCCTGCGCCGGCGGACTTTACTGGGGTACCGCGAGGGGCGGCATAGTCCACGCCTTTATGGGCACGAATCTTATTGAGAATGGGGTGTTTGCGCCCTAGCGAAAAGCGAGAGCTAATGCGGGTGAAATCGACAGGGGAGCGGAGGAAGGCCTTTTTCATAGGTTTTCCTTCAGCCGAATAATACGCAGCTTGCCCTGTTTCATTGACATAACGAACGGCCTGCAGCGCTTTGCCTCGATTCGTGAAGCGAGCGGCCAGTATGTCGCCGTCCTTAATCCTTTTCCCGTCACGGTGAATTTCTTCGTACACCAGTTCGAAGCTATCGCCTGAGCGGATATCTAGCGCGAAATCCACATCCCAAGCATAAATATCAGTGAACTCCATAGTGACGTTATCAGAAAGTCCGGCGGCTTTGGCGCTGAGGAACAGCGAGCTTTCTATGCTGCCACGTGCGGTCTTCTGTACCCGCTCGATGGCGTCTTCGGCCACGCTCTGTTCATAGCGGCCTTCGTCATTGCGGCGAATTTTCAGGGTGCGAAGCGTATCAATGCGCATGTCTAATGCGGCGACGTGGCCGGCTTCGTCTAGCCCCAGCATTAGACGATCGCCGGGTCGTAACTTCAACAAGCGCTTGGCATCTCCTTTGAGCTTGGCCAGGCGCATCCAGTCGATGGGCTTGAGGGCATTGCGATCAAATAAGATGGAGAGCGAGTCACCCTCTCTAACGCTTATGACTTTGTCATCTAAGCGTGTGAGTGTGGCTTCGCTACTTGCCGTTGCCTGCTCGCCTGGTGCGAGCGTCAGTTCAGTAACGGCGTCACTGATGTCTGCAGGATCGATACTTATCGGCTGCGAGATAGTGTTTGGAGTGACCGCGGCTTGAGCGCTGGAAATGGGTGCGATGTCGGTGAGCAGTGAGCGATGCGTTTTGGTGGTGGTTTCAGGCCGATTGATCAGGCTGACTTCAGCGGGCTTGCCGGCATTGCGGAGTGCGCTTTCGCCTGCGGCCCCGTCACCGGCTAGATAAAATGCCAAGGCAAACACAGGAAGGCCTGCAAGTAGCGTCGGCCAAACCTTAATCGCCGACCGGGTCGGCCGCTCCGTTACAATAGCGTCAAACTTCATGGCTGCAATTCCCCAATATCCCCGAAACACCCGTTTCCGAGTATTGGGGTTGCAGGATACGCTAAAGACAGGTAAGAGGCTAGTGTTTTCATAAGCATACGGCTCGGTCCTCTAGTGCAACATCAGCACTTCGTCCCAAACACAGACAAAACAGATAAATAATGGATTTAGATACGGCAGTAGCCGAGCTCAGCCGCGGCGTCGCGGAACTGATTCCCGAAAATAGCCTAACAGAACGTTTAAAGACGGCCGCAAAAGAAAAACGTTCCCTCATTATTAAGGCCGGATTTGACCCGACTGCGCCTGACTTGCATTTAGGGCATACCGTCTTGCTCAATAAAATGCGCCAGTTTCAGGAGCAGGGACATGATGTCGTCTTTCTCATTGGCGATTTTACAGGCCGCATTGGCGACCCCACAGGTAAAAGCACGACCCGGCCACCACTGACTGAGGAGCAGGTGCTGGCAAACGCTCAAACCTATGCGGAGCAAATTTACAAAGTTTTGGATCGGGACAAGACGCGAATCGAATTCAACTCCCATTGGCTGGCGCAGATGGATGCGGCCGACACCATCAAATTGGCAGCCCAGTTCACGGTGGCTCGCATGATGGAGCGGGATGATTTTGACAAGCGCTATAAATCGGGGCAGCCGATTGCGATCCATGAGTTTCTTTACCCACTGATGCAGGGTCAAGACTCGGTGGCCTTGAAGGCGGACATTGAGTTGGGTGGTACCGATCAGAAATTCAATTTGTTGGTGGGGCGTCAGTTGCAATCACAGGCTGGTCAGCAGCCGCAATTGGTTTTGACTATGCCGATATTGGAAGGGCTGGACGGTGTCCAAAAAATGTCTAAGTCATTAGGCAACTATATTGGTATCAATGAGTCGCCAAGCGAAATGTTTGGCAAGTTGATGTCGATATCCGACGAATTAATGTGGCGTTATTACGAGTTGCTTAGCTTTATGCCACTGGCTGAGCTGCAGCGGCGGCGTCAGGCGGTTGCAGACGGTGGCTTACACCCTAAGCAGGCGAAGATGGAGTTGGCAGAGGAGATCACTGCTCGTTTCAGTAACGTTCAAGAAGCGCGCCAGGCTCGGGAGGGTTTTGACAAGCGTTTTGCTCAAGGCGAGTTACCGGACGAAATTCCGGAGAAAAATTTGAGTGTCTCAAGCGATGGAATAGGTCTCGCTCATCTGCTACGTGAGGTGGGTTTGGTGTCGAGTACGTCAGAAGCCATGCGCATGCTGAAGCAGAACGCTGTGAAGGTGGATCAACAGCGTGCGAACGACCCTAAATCCATGTTTTTCCCCGGTTCTGAGGTGTTGTTGCAGGTCGGAAAGCGCCGAATAGCGCGCGTAAATCTCGGCAAGTGACAAGCAATGGCAGCGTAAGTGTTTGATTTACGCAGTCTTTGTAAAGAAACTGAAATAAACCGTTGACGCAATCTGAAACCCCTGTATTATTCGCCTCCCTGACGCGATTACTGC
>JBPOFU010000130.1:0-6393 GCA_051252075.1 Oceanococcus sp.
CCGTACAGGTCACCAAGATTGGTTAATTGAGTTAAATTTAAGCTGCCGCTAAGTCCGTAGATTCCGGCCTGATTTTGATTTATTAAACTGGCTATCGGAGCGCTGAAGAGTAGACTCTGGCGCCCTTCAAGCACGCCGCCAGTTTGGTTGTTAACATTTAAATTGCTACCAACGATGCTGACGATATCGGCTAAAATCGTGCCCGCATTATTAATGGCGCCTGCCAGTTCCAGACGTAAAGTACCTGCTGCCTGAATGAAGGCGCCTGCCGTATTACTTAAGGTGCCAGTTGTGCTGACTGTACCCGAACCGCCGTTGGCTGCGTCACCAAAACTAATGCGACCAGAATTGACCAAGGGTGATGCAACGGCAATTGTGCTGCTGCTGGAAGAGCCAGCACCGATGTATCCCGCATTGGTCAAAGACTGCGTATCAACCTGCAGTTCAAGCCCAGAGAGTATCAAGGCCCCGTTATCGAGCTGCCCGACCGTCAGACTTAAATCACCTATTGCTTGCAGCGCACTGTCTACGCCCTGATTGTTAATTTGTCCCGCATTGACCGTCAGCGCATCTGCAAAAATGACCGCACTGTCCCGATTATTTAGGGCGCCACCAGCGAGATTTATGAGCAGTTGTGAGTTGCCGTCATTGCTGGCTTGTATAAGTCCACCCAAATGATTGCCAACATCTAACGAACCCTCATTGCTATTGATGAATAAGCTGTTACCCGCCAATATGAGACCACTGTTGTCCAGCGATGTGGATACGTTAAAGCTTAGATTATTGTATGACTGGACACGTCCAGCCGGACCGATATTGTTAACCGTGTTGGCTGTAATCTCGGCATCACCACCTGAATCATTACCAGCAGAAAGCGTGCCCGAGTTCAGAAATTCACCGCTAGCAGCTATTCGTACACCACCCTCCCCACTCACCAAATCACCGAGATTATCGAGGTTTTGCAGTTGCAATTCGACAGCATTGCCCGCCAACACACCACCAACGCCGTTGAACAGGGATACGTTTGCACCCTCGACGCGCAGCGAATTCCCCTGCGCTTGTAAAACCGCCCCCCCTTGATTGCGAATGTCTAAGCCATCGCCAAATGAATTGATATACAGCGAACCGGCGACTGAAATCTCATCGTTGTTCTGCAAAAACTCGCCATCAAGGTTCAATGCCAGATCTGCATTACTTGAAATCATGCCGCTGTTGATAATGTTTGCCGCACTTAGGGTTGAACCTGCCGAGTTCTGCTCAGGCCGAAAATCCTGCCCAGTCAAATACATCGCACCCGCGTTGTCGAGTGAATCAACAATATTAAAAACAACACCTGTTTCGGCCTGAATAAGGGCATTTTCAGCGTTATTAAAGCTACCGGCTTCAGCGTTCATTGCGGAACCAGCAATAAGTTCCCCAGAATTTTGCAGGCTACTTTCAAGAACGTAACTGCTATCGGTGCCAGACTGTATGCGCCCTGCGTTGGCCAGGGCTGCGGCACGTATCGAAATCGTTTCTCCCAGTAAGCTGCCACGTTGCTCACCGACGGCGCTACCACCAGCATCCAAACTGAATGTTCCACCAGCCTGCATAAAAGCTTCTGCAGCATTGATAAAATTCAGCGCGGTATCAGCATCTCCAATTGTGAGATTTTCACCCGCATAAAAAATGTCTCGGTTCTCAAAATTGGTAACCTCGGCAATGGTCAAGGCAGTACCTGCAACAACCACACCGTTATTGAGAATCGACGCGAGCCTCAGTTCAAGCGTCGCAGACTCGCCACCAACCGCACGCAAACGACCTGAATTGTCCAGTGAATCGCCCTGAAGTTGTACATCTGTTCGTCCCTGAATATCACCCGAGTTGTTCATCTCAGTAGCTGACAGATTGACACTCATGCCGGCCAACAAGGTTCCACTATTGGTAAGCGCCAGCGATGCCCCTTCACCAAGTGCACCGCCCAGACTGATATCCCCCCCAGCTCTAATAATCCCTGAATTAGTGGCTTCTTCTGAAATATCAAGCGTGACCGAACCTTCAACCGCTTCAATGTCCCCGGCGTTGTCGAGATTCGCTGCTTGCAATATCGCATCCCCAACTGCAGCAATTACGCCTTGTGCATCGCCAGCTAAGGTCGATACGGCCCCGCCTGCATTAAGCAACAACGTGCCAACACTACTGATGAGGGAATCTCCCAGATTAAGGTCATTCTGGGCCGAAAGGCTAAGCTCACCACCGCTGACTAGTGCCGCTCCGGTCAGACTCACAGTCTCTGCACTGGCATCGACATCTCCAGCACCAGCCCAGCGAGCACCATCAATGCTCAGTTCATCGGAGATTGAAAGCGTCAAATCACCACCGGCATAGCGGTTGCTCTGTTCATCGCTATCAACACTGCTGACCGTGTCTGTAAGTGATGCCAGCTCTAGATTCAGATTGGCTTCGGCGAACATCAACCCTTCCGAAACAGCGCCTCCGCCGTCAACGGCGCTGACGTTAAGATTTCCGCCGGCAGATAGAGAGGCATCATTCAGAGCGACTGCACTGACATCATCACTACTTGTCGAAAGTTGGATGTCATTGGCGGCAGAAATGTTACTAGCGACTTCAAGCACACCGTTACTTGTGATACGCAGATCACCTGCAGTCGCTGCTGCATTTCCCAACATTCGCACACCGGCACCCTGGTCGGTCACCCGTATCGTAATTTGATTGGCATACATGCCACCCAGCGCGGTGGAATCAAAAGCTAAGCCAGAGTTATTTGCCCCTCCCTCAAAGCTATTATTATCGCGATTCCAATTGCCACTACCGGCAGCAATGTTAAGTTCCTGTGCGTTGATTTGCCCTGCCAAAACGACAGAACGTGCGACCAGATCAAGCACATTCTGGCGCGTTGCATCCAAGCCCTCACCCACAACACGGATATCTCCACCAGAAATCCCAAATTGCAAGGAGGCCCCGTTAATTTGCGGAACACCCGTGCTCAAAGTGACATGTGAGGTATTCAGAAACCCACAACCGTTACAGGTAATGCCGAACGGATTGGCCACAACCACATCGGCTGAGGTGCCGCCGACTTCGGTGTAACCGCTCAACAAGCTGCGATTGTTTTCGACCACCTCATTTAGGATGATGCTAGCAGCGGATTGCAGATTCGGATTGGCCCGAATTGCCCCTGCCAAGTTTGTTACAGCGCTGCCGCTAGTAACGTTATTTAGTACCAAACCCTCAGAACCGACGTTGTACTGTGTAAATCTGTTGTGTGACAGACCACTGCCGTTGGCGGCTTCGATATTGACGACAGGCACCCCATTTTGCGCCGCTTCTACTGTCGCATTTGACCCTGAAATCAGCGTTGCACCCTGAGCCATAGCCAAGGATGACATGGTTAAACCTGCAATAAAGCCCACGATGCGAGTAGTTCGACCACGTTTTCCACGAGCCTTTGTAGTTTCGGCAACAGGCACATAGCCGCCAAGACTATCGCTCCAGACGAGCCGATAAACGTGGTTCATGGAAGCCTTACTCATGGTGTTACTCCTTACCCTCAGCTAACCGCTAAATGCGATAGCTGAAATTGGCGTACCACTGCACGCCTTCATCCTGAAATTCACTGGGCTGTCTAAGTGGCGTTACCACCTGAACATCCAGGTTGAGGCCAAAGCCCGAAAACGACACGCCAGTAGAAGCGCCAACCAGAGAACCCTCACCTATGCCAAAATGTTTGAAAATCTTGCCGGCATCGATAGCCAGATACGGTCGCAAACTGACTGGTCGACGCAAGAGCTGCAGACCGAGTGGGAATGAAAGATCATTCCGCCAGTACAGACCACGGTCACCCGAGAAAGAGTTATTACGATAACCACGCACACTAAAAACACTGCCAATTAGGGTTTGCTCTGTGCCAAACAACACGTCATCGCTCCATTGCCCGCTGAGACTGGCCGCATAAATCAATGGTTGCCCCTTCACCGCAAATGGCCTGTTCCAGCTACCGCTCCAAAGCCACTTTAAATGCTTAGCAGTGGGCGCATCACTGGGCAGTCCAGCCGGGTCTTCCTGACCACCAAACCAATCGACACCTTGATTTGCAGCCAAACGATTATTCAGCGTACCGCCCCAAAAACGGCCGCTCCAAGAGCCGGCAAGCTCAACGCTCGACAACCGACGACTGCTTACATCTAGACGCGTGCCGCCTAGGAAATTCTTGCTATCTTTGGAGTTCAAGGTCGCATAGAGCTGCACTCGGTTTATCCGATCGCGAAAAGCCACGTAGTCCAGCTGCAACGAGCTAATACTGCTCCTGCCCTCGGCTGACAAACTAGAATTGGGTAACTCTACAGGTGTCACGTACTCGGTAAAAACTTGTGACGCAGTCAAAAGGAAATAGCCGAAGGGAACCGAATACAAACCGGATGTGGTTTCCGAATAACGTTTCTGCAGATCACTGCTGAGACTTCGTCTGTATGTCAGGCTAGCGCTATCATTGATGCGCAAACCATTATCCAACAACAGACTCAGACCACTTTGATTCGCGCCCGTGCTGTCACTGCCATAATTATCCAGCGTAAAATTTCCGTGCACTCGACGCTGACGCTGGTTACGTATGAGCACCACGCTGGCGCCTGGTTTTTCGCCGGGCAATAATTCCATAGTCGCCCGATTGGATGACAATCGATTAATTTGATCTAGGCCTTGCTCAAAGTCGCGTAGATTGAGCAGTTCACCGGTAACTCCCGGGAAAGCCGTACTGAGATTGATGCTACCGTCGTCTTCATCGTCCAGTGTCAGCGATTCGACTTTGCCTTCCAAAATCAGCACACGCAAGATGCCTTTGGCCAAATCCTGAGTCTGAATATATGCCCGCGCACTGATAAATCCACGATTGACATACCAGGCCGTCACCGCGCCAAGCAGCTTTTCTATGTCGGAAACAGCCAGACAACGTCCGGCGAACTCCTCTGTAAATTCAAACTCACCACGCTCGTCCAGCTTCGTTGCACCATCAAACTGAACTTCGCTGATATCACGACAGGGCCCACCCTCGCCTGATTTAGGAAGTTCGGGAGCAGGCGCTTCAATTATTGTGCGCGGCTGACGACTAAGGCGTTCCTGACGCTCGCGCTCCCTACGTTGCTGTTCCGCCTGCTGAATACGCTCCAACTCACGCACGGCCTGATCCCTCTCAGCCGCGCTTTGCGACCAGCTTATCCCTGGCCACACCATAATCATAACAAGCAAAAATAAGGAGCATGCTTGCTTAACAAAGCACACAAGTTTCACTCCTGTACTTCACCAGAACCCAACACCCCGTTGCCTCTACTTCTCTTCTGATCTTATCCATATAAAGCACCCTTTTCGTCTAAAGCATCCTTATCGTCGAACGATTTCGTGTCATGCCTTATTCTGCTTGGGAAGCAATGTCCTTGTTGAACATTGACCCCTTACTTATATCAACGGAAATTGCAACCAGCAACAATAAGAAATCAGAAAAATTAGCCGCTGTCTAAAGCACGTCAAATTTTTGTCTTATTTTTGTTTGAATTCATTGCCTTAGCCGTAATTTATAAAATTAGCAGAGCGGATTCGGCTTCTGAGAGTGGAAAACCACTAGAAAAATAAGGCGCAAATTATGTGACACTCTTCGAAGAGCCCATAGGCGCTAGCGCGTCAATTTTTAGTCGCTCGAGCTCGGCCTCGAACAATACTAACCTTTGGAGGCGTGGCTTTCGTCGTGGCTAACACTTTGTTTGGAGTGTTTTAACAATCCGCGCTAGTGGGGTTGAACCCAAGTTAATCGCACGGATCAATGCGTGGCCCACCAGGGCTTGAGTCATTCGTTTATCTACCGCCCAGCCTACGATACGCCGTGAGTACAAATCCGTCACCACAGCCAGATACAGCCAGCCTTCTGCCGTTCGCAGATAAGTGACGTCACCCGCCCAGACATGATTCGCCGCTGCCGGGTTGAAGTTGCGGTTGAGTAAATCATCAGCCACGGAGTCACTGAGCTTACGCCGAGTCGTGGCCTTGTAGACGACACGTTGTTGCACTTTCAAATTCAGGCGGCGCATGATGGTGCGCGTTCGATAACGACCAATTTCAAAGCCTTCCTCACGAAGTTTCTTCATCATCTCGCGACTTCCCAGGCTATTTCGACTGGCCAAAAACAGCAGACTGGATTGCTAATCTGCTGCCCTATCAGCACGAGCATTCGTGGCGGCGCCACCGAAATACCGGTAAACAACTTGGATCAACCATCCGTGGTTGCTGCCAGCTTGATTCAAACGCTTTCTTGGACGGATCGTAAAGCCAAAGCAATTGTCCGAGCTGAAAAAGGCGTGCGAGAGCAGGTATTGCTTCTCATCATTCCGCTAATCGGTGCCGATG
>JBPOFU010000131.1:0-6379 GCA_051252075.1 Oceanococcus sp.
TGAATTCAAGAAATTCAAAGTGGATTACTCCGTCATTCCTTGGGCCACCTTTACCGACCCTGAAGTGGCGCGCGTTGGCTTGAATGAAATCGACGCCAAGGAGCAGGGCATTGCTTATGAAGTCACCACCTTTGGCATTGACGATCTAGACCGAGCGATTGCCGATGAAGACGCCCATGGCATGGTGAAAGTGCTCACCCAGCCTGGCAAGGATAAAATCCTTGGCGCCACCATCGTGGGTGAGCATGCCGGTGATCTCATCGCGGAATACGTCATGGCCATGAAACACGGCCTGGGCATGAATAAAATTTTGGGCACCATCCATATTTACCCCACTTTGGCCGAAGCCAATAAATTCGCCGCCGGTGAGTGGAAGAGGGCGCATGCTCCAGAAGGTTTGCTGAAGATCGTTGAGCGTTTTCATGCTTGGCGACGCGCTTGAGACCACAGAACTGCGGCTGTGCATGTAAAATGCGCCGCTCACTTATCTTGAAGTTATTCTCATGAGCACGCTAGTACTTCTGCGTCACGGCCAAAGCCAGTGGAATCTGGAAAATCGCTTTACCGGTTGGGTAGATGTCGACCTTACTGAGCAAGGGCGCGCGGAAGCAGTCGCAGCGGGTCAACTCATGAAGTCAGAAGGCTTGAAGTTCGATGTGGTTTACACATCGGTACTCAAACGCGCCATCCGCACCATGTTTACCGCTCTGGATGAAATGGATGCAATGTGGTTGCCCGTGCATCGCAGTTGGCGTTTGAACGAACGTCACTATGGCGGTTTACAAGGCTTGAACAAAGCTGAAACCGCAGCCAAACATGGTGATGAGCAAGTCAAAATTTGGCGTCGTTCCTACGCTACGCCACCGCCACAATTGGCGATGGAAGATGCAGGCCACCCCATACATGATCCGCGCTATGCCGCCTTAGATCAGCGTGTGTTGCCAGGGGCTGAGTCGCTCAAGCTGACCTTGGAGCGTGTGCTACCGTTTTGGTTCGACAACATTGGGCCGCAGCTCAAGCAAGGTCGTAATGTGCTGGTCACGGCTCATGGCAACAGCTTGCGTGCCTTGTACAAATATCTGAATCAAGTCTCAGATCAAGACATTTTGGAAGTGAATATTCCAACTGGCAGACCCCTAAAATTCGAATTGGATGAGCAGCTTAATGTCTTGTCGTTTGGGTATTTAGGCGATGCAGCTGAGGCAGAAAAAGCCGCTGCAGCCGTAGCCAATCAAGGCAAAGCCTGAGTTTCCGGCCGAGATCGTGCCTAAGGCCTACGAATCCGAAGAGTTTATGCATGGGGAAAGTGCCCGCCCCCTGCGTATCCTGGCGGAATATTTAGAGCCGCGCGAGCGATTGGCCGAACACAACATAAAACGCGCGATTACGTTTTGGGGTTCCGCGCGCATTGTTGCCGGTGACGAAAGCATTGGTGATGGTCGTGATTACTACAGCTTAGCCTTTGAGCTCGCGGGCAAGCTCGCGCAATGGACACAAGAGCAGCATCCCATAGGTGAGCGATATCATATTCTCACTGGTGGCGGGCCCGGCATCATGGAGGCGGCACATGCCGGGGCGGCGAAAGTGAACCCCATGTTCAATGTGGGTTTTAATATTTCTCTGCCGTTTGAGCAAAGCGCCAATCCGTATATTCCAGAGCAGCAGCTATTCGACTTCCACTACTTCTTTACTCGGAAGTTCTGGTTTCTGCAGATGTCGTCCGCTTTGGTGGTGTTTCCTGGTGGTTTTGGCACGCTGGATGAATTGTTTGAATTGCTCACACTCATTCAAACCGGGAAGGCGCAGAAGCGGCCTATCGTTTTGTTCGGTGATAGCTATTGGCGTGAAGTTGTGAACTTCTCCGCTTTGGAACGACAAGGTCTGATCTCCTCAAAAGATTTCTCGCTGATTGAACATGTGGACGATGTCGACCAGGCGATGAAAGTCTTAACCGCTGAGTTGTGAGTAGCATGCTGCCGGAGCGCAGCGCCATGCAGCGCTTACAAGCCGACGTAGCACGCAGTAATGAGGCACTGGGGCGTGAGGACCGTATGCCAAAATTGCGCTTTGATCTGCGCGGCCGATGCGCAGGGCAGGCCATACCCGGTGATTGGTCCATACGCCTCAACACAAAGTTGCTGGGTCAGCACGGCCAAGTTTTTGTGGATGAAACGGTACCGCATGAGTGGGCGCATTTACTCGCGTACGCCATCTACGGCTCTCGCATACGGCCGCATGGCAGCGAGTGGCGGGAAATCATGCGTGTATTGGGTTGTCGCCCCGATGTTTGCCATAACTATGAAGTAACACCCGCGCGGCAAGTCCGCCGGCACAGCTACCACTGTGGTTGTCGCAGCCATGAATTGAGCAGTATCCGGCATCGACGTGTGCAGGCTGGGCAGCAGTATTTGTGTAAAAACTGTGGGTCGGTGCTTAAGCCGGGTGACGCCGAGACAGCAGCTTGCTAATGTGGCAAAAACACATTGGGGATAGGGGATGAAGGGATTCAAAATTGCTGCGCTTTTAGCGCTGTCGTTACTGGTTGGATGCAGCACCATGAATCGTATGGTGCAGGCACCGCTGTCTTGGGTTGGCTTAGGTGGCGATAAAGAAGCTGCCATTGATGAAAAGGCTTTGTTGAAACACATTAGTGTCTTGGCATCGGACAAATTTGAAGGACGTTTGCCAGGTTCACGCGGTGAACAACGCACCTTGGAATATTTGGTCGAGCAGTTTGAAGATGCCGGTGCTGAAGCAGGCAACCCCGATGGTACTTATTTGCAAAGCGTGCCCCTGGCCGGTTTAACCGCAAGTGTCGACGTGGGTGTGTCTGTCAACGGCAAACCCTTGCCCATGCTGTTACATGATGACATTTCAGTCAGCAGCAACCGCATCGAAAAATTGATCCGCGTACGTAAATCTCCACTTGTTTTCGTCGGTTACGGTGTGCAAGCGCCGGAATATCAATGGGATGATTACAAAGGCATGGACATGCGCGGAAAAACCCTGTTGGTGCTGGTGAATGATCCTGCGGTGCGTATGCCAGGCAGTGCCGATCTGGATGAATCCATGTTCAAAGGCAAGGCCATGACCTATTACGGTCGCTGGTCGTACAAGCATGAAATCGCCGCCAAGCTGGGCGCAGATGCGGTTTTGGTCATACATGAAACGGAGCCTGCGGGATATCCCTGGGGCGTAGTGGCTGGCCACAGCGGTGAAGAACATTTCACCCTGGATGCAGCCAATGCCAATAGCGACCAAGTGCCAGTGAAGGGCTGGATACGTGATGGCAAAGTGCGCGAGCTCTTGGCGCTAGCGGGTAAGGATTTTGATCGCTTGAAAGCGGCGGCCGCACGTTCCGATTTCCAACCGATCGCATTGCCTGCCGCAGCCAGTTTTCAAGTGCGCAACACAGTGCGCAAGGTCAATTCCGCAAATGTAGTGGCCAAGGTCATTGGTACGCAACATCCGGATGAATACATTGTGTATACCGCGCATTGGGACCATCTCGGACGTAACTCCAATTTCAATGGGGATCAAATTTATAACGGCGCGGTAGACAACGCGTCCGGAACTGCGGGTTTGCTAGAGCTGGCTGAAGTGTTTGCGGCTCAGCCACCAGCGCGAAGCGTGCTGTTGCTAGCGGTGACCGCCGAAGAGCAAGGTTTGCTGGGTGCGCGTCATTACGTCAATAACCCTTTGGTACCGTTGCACAAGACCTGGGCAAATATCAATATGGACGCGATGAACCTGTGGGGTCGTACGGCTGATGTTGTTTTGGTTGGCAAAGGGCAAAATTCGCTGGAGCTGGATTTAATGGCGGAAGCAGCGAAGCAATCGCGCCGCGTTGTGGCCGAAGCGACGCCGGAAAAAGGCTTTTACTTCCGCTCGGATCACTTTGAATTTGCACGCAAAGGCGTTCCTGCCCTGTACGCCCGTAGCGGCAAAGAATTTGTCGGCAAAGATGCCGACTTTGGCATGTCCAAGGCTGCGCAGTATATTGCTGAGGACTATCATCAAGTTAGCGACGAGATAAAACCGGATTGGGATTTGTCCGGCCAGGTTGCGGATTTGCAACTTTTAGAACAAGTGGGGCGACGTGTTGCCAATAGCGCTACGCCGCCGTCTTGGAACCCGAAATCAGAATTTGCCCGTGTACGGCAACAACGTCATCATTAAGACAGCTACCACTAGGACTTCGCGATGAAAGCAATGGAACGTATGGAACTGCTAAAGGACACAGTCCAACAAGCAGTTGATAACGGCGCTACCAGTGTTGAGCAAGTGCATCAATACATAGCCGCTTTACCCTTTGAAACCTTGGAAAAGCTTGGCTTTTTTGAAGAAAAGGCCACGGCCATGAAAGGCAAGCAAGCGGACACGATTGGCATTGCCTACGACGCTGTGCGCGCCGTTAACAAGCAGGTCGGCCAGATATTCAGCGATATCTTCGGGCAAATCGAAGATGTGCAAATCATGGCTAAAAACATGGCCAAACGAGGTAAGGGCAAAATCGACTGATGTTTTTGCCTAATATTCAACAGCTGGCGCTGGATTGGGCGCCGGTTGTATGATGCTGCGTGACAGTAATCTCCAGCGTTTAAAAAAACGAAATTTTGATGTCCTGATTGTTGGTGGCGGCATCAATGGTGCTGTGGCGGCAGCGGCTTTAAGTGGCCGCGGCGTGTCTGTGGCCTTGATCGATCGAGGCGACTTTGCCGGAGGTACAAGTCAGCACTCTTCCAATTTGGCTTGGGGCGGCATCAAATACATGGAAACCTGGGAGTTTCCATTGGTGCGGGCCTTATGCATGAGCCGCAACCGTTTGATTCGCAGTTATCCGTCGACGGTGCAGGAGATGCGTTTCTACACCACCATCGAACGTGGTTTCCGCTGGCATCCGTTCATCCTCTATATGGGGACGTGGTTGTATTGGCTTATCGGTAATGGTTTTACTCGTATGCCGCGTTTGCTCGGGCCCAAACGTATCCAAGCAGAAGAGCCCAAAATCAATACCAGTGCGGCGGTCGGTGGTTTCGAATATTCGGATGCCTATTTGCACGACAACGACGCCCGTTTCGTTTTTAACTTTATAAGGTCGGCACTCAGTCGCGGCTGTATCGCTGCAAATTATGTAGAGTCTCGCGGCGCTACGCGCGAAGATGACCAATGGCGGGTGCAAGCAAAGGACAAAGTCAGCGGTGAAGAGTTTGAGATCACTGCCAAGGTGATGATCAATGCAGCAGGTCCTTGGGTTGATCAATACAATAAGGCGACGGGGCAGAGCACGCCACACCGGCATTTATTGTCCAAGGGCATCCATCTCATAGTGGACAGAATCAGTCCCGAGCGTCGGGTTCTGACCTTTTTCGCTGACGACGGTCGGTTATTTTTCGCTATACCTATGGGCAACCGCACCTGTATCGGCACCACCGACACCATGGTCGATTCGCCGGACGTGGAAGTCACCGATGAAGACCAAGCCTTTGTGCTGGATAACATCAACAAACGGCTGAAATTGGACAAGCCCTTAAGCCCAAGCGATGTGATCGCCAAACGCTGTGGCGTAAGGCCATTGGTAGTTGATGGCCAGCAGCAGGAATTTGAAGATTTTCTACAGTTGTCGCGTAAACACGCTGTAGACGTCAACTTAAACGACCGCCATATCAGTATTTTCGGGGGCAAGCTTACCGACTGCATCAATGTCGGTGAGGAGATTTGCGATGCGGTTAAAGGCTTGGGCCTTGCCATTCCTCATCCACGTTTCAAATGGTTCGGCGAGCCGCCAGATGAGGTTCGCGATGAATTCTTTCATCAAGCGAAATTGATGAATCTTGATGCGCTTACCGAATCAGAATCCAGTGAGCCCTTATCCATTCGTCTGTGGCGTCGCTATGGTGCGCAAGCCATAGGACTGCTGGAAAATATCCGCGAGGATGTCAGCGAAGCCGAGGTGCTCATCAAAGGCACGGAATATACGCGTTGTGAACTGCGCCAGGCCGCCAGACGCGAAATGATTGTGACCCTAGATGACTTTCTACGTCGCAGATCAAAGATCGCCTTAGTCGAACGACAAGACGTCATTCGAGATGCGCCTGGGCTCATCGAAGCCTGCCGGATTTTATTCAAAGAAGATGCACAGGCAAAGATTGATGAGTACTTTGTTGGGGCAGCGGATTAGCCGTTGGGCGTCATGGTCGATGATGTTTATGAAGTTCGATCGTTTACTTGAGGAATAAGCTATGAAGCTCGCAGGTGGGTGTCATTGCGGCGCTGTCCGCTACGAAGTTGAAGGAGAGCCGTACACTCATGCGCTCTGTCACTGCTCAGATTGCCGGCGTCATGCTGGTGCGCCAATGGTGGGGTGGACCATGTACGC
>JBPOFU010000132.1:0-6369 GCA_051252075.1 Oceanococcus sp.
CCGCACTATTTGAGCAATTTGAAAACGAAGCTAGATCTCGTGGCGGTAAGGACGAATGGGAGCAGAACTCAATGGTGCGAACCGAGAGGATGCTTGACCAAATTCAATTTTTTCTAGAGAACCTCCAAGTTTGTGTTGTTCAAACAGGAAAAGAAGAAGATGCATACACACTATTCGAAGTTCTAAATGATAGGGCGCTATCACTAAACGATCTTGACATAGTAAAGAATTATTTTTATCGAACATACGTGTTACAAAATTCAATTCCAGGGCAAGAAGGGATTGTCGAAAGCACACTTGATTCAATGGAAGAACTTTGGAGTGGCAGAATATTCTCTGATGGAACACAAGAATTTCTAAAATCAAACACCGCTTATTTAGGCACCATCTTTCTGACGGGTGACAAAGAACTCACTGACGTCAAGGGACCTCGTCTGAGAGAGAGTATTAAGGGGTATCTCGACCGTTGCGGAAAATCTTATTCGGCAGGAGAACTTTCTGAAGATTTTCGAGCTTTTCAGTTGATTCAATACTTTTTGAAAAGTTGCGGAATAACTCATCAGAAAAAAGAGAATGCAGCCATTGACTCTATTGCAAACAAAGATGCCTCGGAGATCAAACGCGCAGTCCTTATTCTACAAGCACTCGGACTAACCGCTGTTCTTCCAGGAATTGTTAGCCCTGCGATCAATCGAGCAATGACAAATGATGATAATGATAGGGAATCATGGTTAGATAAGTTGATCAATCACGATACAGCCAAAGCCTCATTCCCAGAACTAGAAAAATTTGCTTTTTATCTGATCAACTACGTACTCGCCGCAAATGACTATAAGCGACCTCGTAAATTAGTTTCCGACCACTTTATTCACGACTGGCGAAAGGGAAATTCACCGCAAACGCCTCCCTGGGACCTTGCCCGACCATCAAGCACTGAAATTGGAAGCTTCAACGAGTGGTCATCTAGCTGGCAATACTCGCAAAAAGGTCCTGGGTTCAGGCTGCGAGCACTCCTCACACGGCTCGTAAGAGCACAATTGCATGGCGACAAATTGAAGATGGGAATGGCATTCACCGAATTTCCTCCAGCAGAAAAGCTTCAGCTTGATCATTTGGAGCCAGCTCGCGCAAATGCGTCACATTCCAATTCTTACTTACAACATCCCGAGCGCCAAAGATTGGTGAACGGGCTAGGCAACATGATGCTAATTGATAGCTCCAACAACATTCAAAAAAGCAATAGTCCGATGCGGGACTGTTTTGCACATCTAAAAGCTGCAGGCTTAAATGACAATTGGCTAGTCAACGAGCTTCGTCAGTTGTTCGATATAAATTGTCAGACTAATGCAGGGGGGGATAAGGTCCCAACTGCAGAATTTTTTGTTGCCCGTGGCGCGCGGCTTCGATCACTTATGGCAACGGTTCTAAACGCGGACTTTGAAGAAAAAGAACTAAAGGTGGAAATGCTCGATTAGGCACACAAATATCATAACCACCAAGCTTTATGATTTTACGTAATCCAGTTAAAGACAGCTTAAGATCTCAGAAAAACGACGGTGGACCTATTCGGTTTCGTAATCAAAACATCTGAACATCCATATTTTTCTACGAATTGTAAAAGATTGTTCAGCAACTCTTTAATTTCTCGACGATAGGGGGCGGGATCATCAAAAACAGCCGAATGAAGATCGCTTGATAAATATCCGAATGAAGCAGACCCACCGTTCTCTGTTACTGCCCTTAAGAGCCATTTGTATGCAATGCTCGATTCAATCTTAGTCGAGCTGCCCCACCTATCTTTGTCTGCAGATAATCCAAGCGGAAAATCCGAGCAATACAAGTCTCTTACCTCATTGAGTATCGAATCTGGCCAATTTAGTTGCTCGTTGCTGTTGTTCACGCTCACCTCATTGATGAAATCCGACATCAATTGAAGCGTCTGCATATCTACCACCAATCCCTGCGACCAAAGGTTCTCCGCTATTTCCAAATCTTGTTCCACTGGGACGCCTTCCGCGCTGAGTTCGTCGTTGCAATACCCCACTAAAGCAAGCCCCTTGCCAGTAAGGTTGGCGCTACCGACAAAAAGGACACTGTCAAACACATAAAGTTTGACGTGCAATGCGGTAGAAATTCTAATGTTCATTCCAGCTTGCAAGGCTGCTTTCATTGCTTCAAGAGAGCATGCTCCTGCCAAGACATCAGCTACAGAACATCGAACCAAAAGTCGGTCTGCCGGAAAGACTGTTCGGGAACTGAGAATCAGATCAACCCCTGCCTGCGTTACGAAAGCACTATAGACCCAGCAACGTTGCGACTCGGAGAACTGGCTCTCAAGCCTCCTGCGCAACTCAGAAGTCGGCAAAAGCATCCTATAAATCGTTGAGCTTTATGAGTAGCTTCTTAATCCAGCCCCCCCATTTTTCCTTAAATTCCTCAAGAATTTGTTGATCTCTATCGCTCCAAAGTTCATCCTCAGCACGAGCGGCCGCCATGAGAAATAAATTCAATGCTATAGCCTCTTGAGTGTCTGAGCCCTTACATATTTTTCCGTATAATTCTTTGTGAAATGGATGACTGCTATTTAACACAATAGTCATAACATCACGCACTCGCTCAATGGTATAAAATTGATTACCAGGCCATGACTTTTCATCGACTGTGATGCCGGCGCTTTTGATATTTTCGACCATCTCAGTGAGACGTTCTTCAGTTACTTCCCCGTATTCTAAAATTAGAAGATCTTTAAGTTTGCTATCTCGCTCCTCCGGAGTGATCAAATCTTGTTCTTTCTTCGTCTTGGTTTCCGCTCTGTCGTTCTTAAAGTCCTCCCCGGCCAGCTCTGCACTTTGACTTGCCGGATCGGTCTTACGGGTATTCGCCGTGCGGCCTGTTTCAGGTGCAAGACTGTCAATTCGAGCTCTTATACTTCGATGACCAGCCTTAAACCGCTTACTGAGTTCCGCGCGCAACGCTATTTTGTGATCAAAATCGATATCGTCTGGAGAAAGCCCCTCGTGAATCTCATCAACTTCCTCAGGCTCTATGTAATCCACATCCCTTACAGCTTGTTTGTTATTGGTGACCCCGAACAGCTCATCTAGTTCCGGTTCAAACCTTACTTCGCATCCCCAATAGCGCTCTTTCAATTCCTGTGGATTAAAGTATCCAAAGCAGCCAAAATCGATTTCTCGCCCCGCTCTTACAAAGGAAATTCCGGTATTACTTTTGTAATGATTTATCACATCCGCATGATCAGAATTTCTAGTCCATCGAGCAATATCCTGGCGGATTATTGAAAACCGCAGCTCAACATTGGATATTTTTCCAGCGTGCCCGAATTTTACTGGTATTTTCTGAACATCCATGTACGGCTCATTCGTCGCTTCATCTCTGAATCCCGGCAAATTGTTCGGCGTCATTAAATACAACGGATCATTCGGCAACAATTCAATGTTGTGCACTTTCGACTCTCCTGGTCTCACCACCAGTATTCGAATATCTCTTCTGCGTCCATAACGATCGTCATCATCCAAAAAGTGTCTATATATCCTACAAAAATTCGCCCGCATCCGTCTTATGAGCGTCTGCGTCCGTTTTAGATCTAAGCGGTCACAATTTTCCCATACGACCAAGCTGCCGTGCTCCTTAATGGGTACGTCTAGATGCCGTAAAATCTCACCTGGCATATCACACTCGACGACGGGGTTTGTTTCTTGCTGACCGGTCTTTTTTATTTCGTCAATATCAAGGTAAGTGGAGTGACACACTCCGTTTTGCCACGTGTAGACCCTGACGCATATACATTGACTGATTGATGCCAAGGGAAGGCCAACTCCAAATCGGCCTATTCCTGAGCGCTTATGCAGTCGGGTTCCTTGCGCAAATGCCAAACATATCTCAAGCACCTCGCGCGGCATTCCTTCGCCGTCATCGTAAACAGCCAATGAGCCAACGTTTGCTACTGTACGTTGAATACTGACTTCTTCTTCGATCGCCAATATTCGAATATGGTCCGCGTTAGCCTGAATTGAATTGTCGACTAGCTCTGCTAACGCCATAGATGTGTCTTTATATCCGGCATCTCGGAATGATTCGACCGCAGTTGATGCAGGAAAAATATAGGTAGTCAATGTCACAAACTCCAAATGTCGTTAAAATAGTTATAGGCCATGTTTTCTGAAGGCATGCCAATGAGATTATCAACAACATCGATTATCTTGGCAGTTTCGTTACCTCCATTTTTTGGACCCCTGATAGCCCTCCCAATCATTTGGGAATAAAGAACAACTGAAGCTGTCGGCCGCGTAATAAAAACCGTGTCCGTATTTGGGGCGTCAAAGCCTGTGGTCAATACGCCATAATTGATGAGAATCTGTACATCACAACGCTTGTACTCATCAATCCATCGAGCTCGATCGAACGCGTCAGTGCTGCCGGTAATTAGTCGCGCGGATATGTTCCGAGCGACACATAGGTCGCTGAACAGTTCAGCTTGTGCAACTGAGCACGCGAAAAGAATTACCTGCCTCCTTGCATCAGAGAGTTCCATAAGACGATTGAAGATAAGCAGGTTTCTTTCATGCTGCCCTCCTAACCTCTTCAAGAAGCTCGATGGCAGTTCCATCAAATTCGATAGCTTGGTGATTTCGTCGTTGGTGAGATCGATGGAAAGATTGGTTTCTATTCGTTCTCGCTGTAGCTTCGCGAGCACACCGAGTTCCTGCAGGTAGCCAATTCCGTCGGATAATGGCGTACCGGCATTGTCGCAAAGGCCAATCTTCGTGTTGTCAAAGAATTTGGAGAGTTTTAGGTTCTCATCTTCGTCTTCCCCACGCCCTGGCGTTGCGGTTAAACCAAGAATCTTCGGGGGCGTGCTAGCCATCGAGAGCGTGGTAATCGCAATGTCGTAGGTAGGCGCAGTGGCCTTGTGCGCTTCATCAACAACTATCAATTTTGTTGCACCACCTATCACCCGAAGCAGTGAAAGATCCATGCTAGTCGAAGTAAGCATCGAATAGACAGATTGAAAGCTTGCAACCACAAACCCTCTGCTTGGTACCTCAGTTGGCTTGTCAAAGCCCCCCCAAAGACGCGTTATTGATACTTTATGGTCGCCCTTTAAAGCCCAACTTTGCTCGATAGATTCGACAGCCTGTTGGCAAAGCTCTTCTGAGTGAGCTAGCCATACAATAATGGCGGGGCCAGGTGGCTCGGCGCGAAGGACATCCACCATAACTTCACAAGCAGTTCTAGTCTTGCCAGCACCAGTCGGCATGTGCATTAGAACACGGGAGCTTGGTGAATAGAGTGCTCCTAGTATCCTCGCCTTCACATTAAACTGAAAATCGTGAAGTGGTGCCTGTGGACAGATGGATAATATGGATTGGGGTTTTTCTTCTTTCTCTCTTGGCAAAAAACCATCACCAACACCCAAAGTTTGAACGAGCCTCTGAGTCGTGGCGCTGCGACTAGACCAAGTAACTCGAGAGCTACCGCTCAGCACATAATTCCGATCAAACTCTTCAAGATGATCCACAAGAGCCTTTCGGATCAAGGCGTTACCGAGTATGCTCGACCCATGCCGCTGGATAAGAATAGCGACTAAATTTGGAGCGGTAACTCGAACGCGGAACCATCTCTCCATATTTTCTAGCGTTTCAATTCCGACTAGCTGCGAGAGCCTGGCAACACCAAACCTCATTAGCAGCGACTTCAACTTGTCCAAATTAGCTGCGTCAGTCATAAATGACTTGAGTTGCCGAAATTAACCATGTAATCAATTATCATCACAGCTCGATGTGCAGAATTACCCTTATATGTTAATCGAGGCTAACACGCAATTCCTGGTCCAACAAACTAGTATTTTTTTACCTCAAGTAACGGCTATTTTGTGGCCTTGATAGAAATCGCTCCAAGCCCTAAGCGTTCTACCTCTCACCTTAACTATAGAATTCACCTGGCCTACGCGAAATTGAATTTTGGCATTATTCGGGTTGCAACCACTTTTCGATGTATGCAATAAGCACAACGCTCCATAATCTAAAGCTTAGTTTCAGATAATCGTCAATTTGGGCAGCTATGAAATTGAATGTCGGCAAGAAAATCGGTGACAGCATATATCTACACAAATCCGTAGTTGAGCTCGCGCCAGAATCGATCGCTTCGCTTCTACAAGCAGCATCATTACTCGATGAGGCGGCGATACGCACGGCCAATGTTTACAAATTCGACGTCCGAAAAAATTCGGTATCCGCATTGCTATATCCCAGTTTCTTTGACGAGCCGTTTCCGGAGCTCACTCAGTCCTGGACCATCGACATTCAAGCACAGCGAGTGAGATTTCGAGATTACAGCGAATCCATAAAC
>JBPOFU010000133.1:0-6361 GCA_051252075.1 Oceanococcus sp.
GAATAAAATCGCTCGAAAACCCTAGTCAACGCGTAGGTAGGTAAGCCACTGCCGTGATCTCGAATACAAATGGTGGCTATGTCCGTCGCCTCATCGCTGCGAATCACGACTTCAATGCGTCCCTGTTGTGATGAAAAATCCATCGCGTTGTGCAACAAATTGAGCACCGCACGTTGTAACAAAAAGCCTTCGCCACGCAAAAACAACGCGTCCGGCGCATCAATGTGTACCGTCAGATTCTTCTGCTCTACAAGGGCGATCAAGCTTTCGCAGGCTTCTGAAACCAACTGGACCAGATCAACGCGCTCTATGGCTTGCAAGCCATCGCGATTTTCTATTTCCGCCAAGGACAACATACGTTCAAGCAACAGACTTAAGCGTCGCGCTTCCTTATCGATGTTGTTGAGAAAGCGTTGCCGCTGTTCCTCAGGCAATGGCTCACGCAGCAACTCTGCCGCCCCAGCAATCGCCGCGCTTGGGCTTTTCAACTCATGCGTGAGCGCTTGAATATAGTCCTCCACATATTGCTTTCCATCCAAGGCTTGGCGCAGCTCGCTCATGGCGAGCGCCACTCTGGCCATGTCTTTGTCACGCAATTTCGGCGGCGCCTGTGGTTTTCCAGATTGAAGCTGGCGGGCGTACAGCTGCAATTGATACAGCGGCCGAGTAACCCACCAATTGAGCGCAAATGCCAGTAGCAAGGCCAAACCCAAGCTGGCGACTGCGGCGCCCACAAAACGCGGTATCGCCGAGTCCAAAAAACGCTCTGCATTGCGGGTGGTTTTGCCCACGCTGACAACGCCAACGATGTCACCATCCGCACGAATCGGTGCGGCGACGTACATGGTTGAGCCCTCAGCAAACAGTTCGTCCTGAGAGCTGCGTGCACCGTATTCACCGCGCAAGGTGCGTTCCACGTCGTGCCATTGCGACATATCACGCCCTAAATCTCGCTGTGGCTGGGAATCAAAAATCGCGATTCCCTGCGCATCGGTGACATAAACCCGAATATCCGCAGCCGTCTTCAAAAGGCTATAAATTTGCGCTTCAAAATGTTGCTCTCGCAGCTGCTGAAAGCTGGCCTGCAGTAATGTGGTGTCGATCTGCCAAGCCTCATCAGTGCGCTGCAGGTAAGCCGCCTCTATCTGGCTCGCTAACAGCCACGCTGTATCCACCAAGATATCTTCTTGCGCTTCCATATAGCGGGGACGCATGTCATCCCTAAGCCAACTGAAAAAAGCGTAACTTCCCAGCACTAGGGCTAAGACAAAAACAGCAAAGATGCGACTGCGAATACTCACATTGAGGCCGGCAATTGCAAGGAATAGCCTACGCCGCGATGAGTACGAATCATGGCATTGCTGGCGTCCGCCGCACGTAACTTTTGCCGCAAAGTTTTTATATGCGTGTCGACCGTGCGATCAAAAGCCGAGCCGGGGTCACTCCATACTCCCTGCAGCAACTGATCGCGAGTAAAAACCTGCCCCGGTCGACGCTTCAAAAAGGCCAACAAGAGAAACTCATATCGGGTCAGTGACAAGGGCTGTCCATTGAGTTGGGCGGTGTTGGCCGATTCATCCAACTGCAACTGCGCGTGCTGAGTCGCACTGCTCGCCGTACGCAGACGAGCACGGACACGGGCAACCAACTCTCGGGGGCTGAACGGCTTGACCATATAGTCATCGGCCCCCAATTCCAGCCCCAGCACTTTATCCAATTCGGAATCACGCGCCGACAAAAAGATTATTGGTCTTTGAGAGGTTTTGCGTAAATCTCGGCAAACATCGAAGCCGTTGCCATCGGGTAGCCCTATATCCAGCACTACAAGATCGTATTCATCTTCTTGTGCTGCCGCCAGCCCCTCACCTGCTGTGGCGCACCAGTGTGCTGCAAATCCTTCTGATGTAAGGGCATAGACGATGTTGTCCGCGATGGACGATTCGTCTTCAATAATCAGAATTCGAGACTGTGGCATGGGCAGAAAACGGCTAGGGGAAAGACACTTCACACAGACTTCATTCTAAACACAAGTGTGAAGCCCACAGTGTGATCCACATTCTTTGAGGATCATATCGATGTCTACGAAAATCGTCAGTTTAAGCAAATTGGCTGGACTGCTGCTGGCCATGAGCAGCAATTTGGCGCCCTCAACTGCTCTGGCCATCTCAACCGACAGCACTTCGGAAAACGTGGTTCGGCTCGGCGATGTGCGCCGCGGTAGCTTGATGTTTCGCCAGCAACACGACCAAGATCAAGCCTTGTGGCAAGTAGCCCCAACGCTGCAAACCGATGTCAGCATCAACATTAGCGGACCGATTGCGCGCACCGTTTTAACTCAACACTTTCGCAATCCTGGGGACAGTTGGACAGAGGCAACTTATGTCTTCCCTCTGCCTGAGACAGCGGCGGTGGATCACATGCGTATGCGTATCGGTGAGCGGGTGATAGAAGGTGAAATTCAGGAAAAGCAGCAAGCCAAGAAGATTTACGAGCAGGGCAAGCGCGAAGGCAAGCGCAGCGCCTTAATCGAGCAAGTCCGCAGCAATATGTTCACCGCGAAAGTGGCCAATATTCCGCCTCACGGCGAAGTCAAGATTGAATTGGAATACCAACAAGAGCTGCATTGGCGTGATGGCGAATTTTCTTTGCGCTTTCCTATGGCCATAACACCGCGCTACAAGCCTGCAGCGAACACAGCCACAACTTCACTGCCTGAAACTCCACAAGAGTTGCTGCATACGCAATCCGATTCAGTCGCGGGTTGGAGCCTATTGCCTAGCGAACTACCTCATCAAGCCGAGCTCGATCCTTCCCAACAAGGGCTGCACAACCCGACCTCGATACAGGTGAAGTTACAAGCGGGTTTTGAAACTGGCCCCGTACTGAGCCCGTATCACGCCATCCACACCCAAGATCACACCGACTATAGCGAGATCCAACTGGCGGCAGGTCAAGTGGCCTCTGATCGCGATTTTGTGTTGCGCTGGTCACCGCGTGATAAAAGCGCCGTACACGCGGCCTATTTCGTAGAAAACGGCGACGACGGGCACTATGGCCTGCTGCTGTTGATGCCACCGCAGCAAGCCATGCAAGGCCAGCACAGTCGCTCTCGCGAAGTCATCTTCGTCATTGATACTTCTGGTTCCATGGGCGGTGAGTCGATACGCGCCGCCCGTGCAGGCTTGTTAGCCGGACTCGACCGCCTCAGTCCAGGCGATAGCTTTAACTTGATTGAATTCGACAGTAGCGCCAGCGCGCTGTTTAACCAAGCGGTCCCAGTCAACGCCGACAATCTGCACGAAGCGAGACGTTGGACCAAAAGGCTGAACGCGAACGGTGGCACAGAGATGAGCAAGGCTTTGCAGTTGGCCTTACCACGCGGACCACAAGGCGAAACGGAGCGACTACGGCAGATTGTGTTCATCACCGATGGCGCAGTCGGCAATGAAGCGGAGTTGATGAGCCTTATTCACGCCCGACTGGGTGATGCCCGTCTATTCACTGTGGGTATTGGATCCGCACCCAACGCTCACTTCATGACTGAAGCCGCTCATTTTGGCCGCGGCAGCTTTAGCTATATCGCCAATATTGCAGATGTCGAAAGCAGCATGCGCAAACTGTTTGCCCAACTCAATCACCCCGCACTCACAGACATCGAACTCAAGCTGCCAGTGGCTACGGATGCCCTGCCCGCCCCCATTCCCGATTTGTATGTTGGCGAACCCATTAGTGTGGTCATGAAACTGGCAGATAAGGCCGAGCAGGCGCAATTGTTTGCTCAACTGGGCCTGCGCCCGTGGCAGCATGATTTAAATCTACAGTCCAGCGTCAGCCAAAGCGGCCTTGCCACCCTGTGGGCAAGGCGCAAAATCACCGACTGGACACGGCAAGAACGCCGCGGACTGGCCCATGAAACAGCCCGTCAAGAAATCCTGAAACTGGCCCTGCAGCACCATCTCGTCAGCCGTTATACCAGCCTGGTAGCAGTCGATAAAACACCGATACGTGATGCCCAAGACCCGTTGCAAAAACACGCTTTGAAAAGCAATCTGCCCATGGGCATGAGTGTTCCCTTAGCCCAAGGGGCTACGCCATCACTGTTACTACTGCTCAGCGGCGGGCTGTTATTGATGCTGGCGTGGCTACTGCATGCGCCACGGGCACAACGCTCATGCGCTTAGGCCTTCCTCAGCGCGGCCTTCTGGTGATGACATTGCTGCTGGCGGGCCTCGTGCTCGCCAGCCAAGGTTTGTGGATACAAGGCAAAGCTCAACTGGCCCAACTCTTACTGGAACACGCGTGGCAACGCACACTGGAGGACGGCGAAAACCATAAGCCCTGGCCGTGGGCGGATCATTGGCCCATCGCCGAGCTCATCGGCCCCAGCCCAGACCAACGCCTGATTGTTTTGGCAGGTGACAGCGGTGCGGTGTTAGCCTTCGCGCCAGGCCACAACCCGCATTCTGGGCTGCCCGGCGAGGCACGCACGAGCATTATCTCCGGCCACCGCGATACGCATTTTCGATGGTTGAAAAACGCGCTGGCTGGCCAGCTGGTACAGGTGCGCAGCAGCAAAGCGACGCAGACCTACCGTATTCGTGATCGCCAGATCGTCGATAGCCGCAAGCATCGCATTGCACTCGCGGATATCCCAGAACTGAAGCTCGTGACCTGCTGGCCCTTCGATACACTGCGCAGCGGAGGACCGCTGCGCCTTATCGTTAGCGCGGAACCGATTTAAGCCGATTCCGTCAGGCTATGGAATATCGCGACCGGACGCAGCCCGCTCCCACATACGCAAATACGCTTCGGCCGAGGTAAACAGCTGGCCTAGCGCCTCATCCAACTCTTCTTGAGTGCGGTTATGGTTGGCCATCATATCGGCGATCACATCAGGGTACAGGCCGTAATGCGCCACGCCCCGACCGGAATATAAGCCGAATTCGTGATCTCCAGTCTTCTGCACATCGAAGGTGACACGGCCGTCCACTGAGGTAAACGGATACAGCTCAATGTCGGTATCACCTGGATGACCAGGTAAAGACGCGATGCCGTTCACATCGGTGCCAAAACCGCTCGCACCATATGGCCCAACCTTAAATTCAGCACTGCGTGGGCGCCTACCGTTTTCCAGCAAGTTACCCAGCAAGCCGTTACGCACAGAGGAAAAAGCGTTGGAAAAGCCGCCCTGCGCCGCAATTCGATTACGCAAGGCTTGCGTTCCGCCCCAACCGCCATGACTGTTAATCACAGGATAATCTTGTACGACAGTGAGTTCGAGTACGCGCGCCGCTGCTTTACGGCTGATGTGATCGGTTTCAATCAACCAACCTCGGCGCATCATCTCTTCAACCAAAAATTCACCAAGGCCGGTTAATCCACGCGAGTTACACAAATCCTCAGTGCCTCTGCGTGGATCAAACTCGTCGAAACCTTCCGGTGCATCAGGGAAAGTTTCCCCTAAGTAATCCATCTGAAACAGCATTTGATCGATGATGCCCAAAGGGTCTAGGGACAATTCGGGCTCTTGATCACTTTCATTGCCGCTGTATTCATCATCCGGGCACACTTCGTACTCGATGGTATGACCGGTTTCGCCTAGATTACCCGCATACAGGACACCGGCAATGCCCACGGGATTACCCAGATCCGGTAAATGACCACCTAGCGCATTATCAAATTTATGCACAGGGAATAAGCTACGCACACCCAAAGCCCCTAGCGTATCCATACGTTCGACGATTTCTTCCTCCGAACACTCAGCCACGCCGAGAAACTCCCCACAGTTCATCAGCTTGGACATTTCAACGCTCAAAATGACCGCCATCTTGCCGTCAGCAATGACTTCGCGAGCTTCTACGGGAGAGGTCACAATGCGAAACCAACCTTCACCCGGCCCGCCGTGCTGAGCGTCGATGTAGTTCTGCATGTCATGCATCAACTCCGCCTGCAGAATAATGGCGGGCATGGCATCGCAGTCATTTTGCTTTTGCGGATTCAACTGGCACAAAATTTCGTTGTGGACCAATGGATTGACCAAAACGCGCAAACCACCATAGTAACTACGCTCTATCCAACGGTAATAGGTTTGGTGATGCTGCAAAGAATTGTTGACCGGCCAATACGGGAATGTTGGCCAACCTTGAGTCTCGTGTGGAGTGGGATCAGTGGTCACAGCTTCAACAAAACCCGTGATCCCATTGGGGCCGTGGTTGACTTCGCAATCTTCTAAAGCGTGGTCGATACCGAATTTATGGAAGGGATCGCCATAGTTGATACGCCCACCAATGAATTCGTAAGCTGAAATATGAGCATGCGTATCGACATAACCAAAGATGTCGTTGCCGTCAAAGCCCATTTC
>JBPOFU010000134.1:0-6104 GCA_051252075.1 Oceanococcus sp.
GCACTATGTTTGCCAGCAAGCCAATATGGATAGCAAGGCGGTGCAAAACAAGCTGAAAGCGGGCTTCGATTTAGCCAGCGCCGAAGCCAATCGTCCGGATTTGTTTGCCAACGGTCTGTGGGGAGTACCAAGTTACCGCTGCGGCAATTTCGTCACCTGGGGCCGCGATCGTTGGTGGCTGGTAGAAGAGTACTTACGTCGAGGGGCAGCAGCATGAGTGATCCGCATGCGCCTTACACCCTGTACAAAATGGATATTTCGTATTTCAGCGGCAAGCTGGAAGCGTATATGCGTTACAAGCAGATCCCCTACACCACGGTCACAGGCACAGCAGCAGTGCTCGACGAGCTTTACCGCTATACCGGGGTTAAAAAGGTACCCGCGGTGCGCACTGCAGATAATCAGTGGTTGTTTGACACCACGCCGACCATCACTTGGTTTGAGCAGCAATACCCGCACCGACCGGCGACACCACAAGATCCAGCACTGGCCTTCTTGGCAGCGCTGATCGAAGACTATGCCGATGAATGGCTGTGGCGTCCGGCCATGTGGTGGCGCTGGGAACCGCTGGCATCACGCAAAGCTTTGGGCTGGCGTATTGCCCTAGAGGTCAAGCCTCCAGGCATACCACCTTGGTTATTCGCCTGGTTTTTTCCGCATCGCCAGCGCCACACGTGGCTGTGGGGCGACGGCATGAACAAAAGCAACTGCAATCAAGTACGTGATCTTTATTTTGAAGAATTGCAGCAGCTTGAAGCGGCACTGCAACACTCCCCTTATTTATTGGGGCAACAACCCAGCTTGGCAGATTTTGGCTATTTCGCATCGATGTTTCGGCACTTTGGAAACGATCCCGATTCCGCGGAAATCATGCGCCGACGCGCCCCTGCGGTGTACGCCTGGACCGCGCGGCTGTGGCAAGGTGCAGTCGACGTCGAAACATCATCGAACGCTGTTTGGAGCGACTTCGATGCCAATCTGTGGCAACCCTTGCTTGCACGCATAGGCGGCGACTACCTGCCCTACTTAGAACAAAACGCAGCCGCCTTTGCAGCCGGGAAAAAACGCTTCAACTTCAGTGGCGCCTCCATAGACTTTCCAAAAACAGTCACTCACCATTACCGCGTTTGGTGCTTGTCGCAGCTGCGCAGCAAGTGGCAAGCCTTGCCGGATACGACCAAAACTCAGATCCAGGCACTGCTGACCGGAACGCGGGGCGCTGATATTTTGAATGCCGAACATGGGGTGGATTCCGGATTAGATGAGCTGTATCAAATCCCCCGGCCCAGTGGCAACTACAAAGCCAATTGGATCACCGCTTTGTTTGGCCAAGCACGCAATTAGCCGCCCCTAAAGACAAGCGGATTTCACACACAAGACCAAAAAGGTCTTGGAAGTGACACAGTCTGCCCCTAAGCTATTGCGTATGAAACGTCATTGGACATGGTCGCTGGTCATCGCCGCTTTGCTGGCGCTGCACGCGCACGGCTGGCTGCACGCGGGCCACGGTGTCGGCGATGAACTGACCAGTCTGTCCGATGCGCCCTGTGTAGCCTGTCAGCTCAGCCAAAACGGCGGCCCCTCGGGCAACACCAGCATTGCTCCACAGTTTCAATTTGCGGCACATGCGCTGGATGAGAGCCTAGACGTTGAAGCACCTAGGTTCGCGCATAAGCGATCACACCCCATACGCGGCCCACCGCACTCTCCAGAACACCACGCATAAACCGACCGGTGTG
The DNA here is from genome assembly GCA_051252075.1 of Oceanococcus sp. Classification (GTDB taxonomy): domain Bacteria; phylum Pseudomonadota; class Gammaproteobacteria; order Nevskiales; family Oceanococcaceae; genus Oceanococcus. The sequence continues at coordinate 1,740 of JBPOFU010000134.1, forward strand.
CTCAACAGCACGCCACGTTTTTTCGTTTCTGGAAGATTTTCATGATTTCTCGTATCTCATTCGCGACCCTGGCCCTTGTGCCCGTGTCGCTGTTGGCGCAATCGCTGCCAAACTCAGACCAAGCACACACCGAACTACCACCACTGTCAGTCACCGCAGACCCGTTTGCACAACGCAACCCAGTAGAAGCCACCCAAGCGACATCCGTTCTCGCCGGGGATGCGCTAGAGCGAGCCCGTAGCGCAACTCTGGGTGAAACGCTGGCTAGCCAAGCCGGTGTCCACAGCGCTGATTTCGGTGCCGGTGCCAGTCGCCCGATTATTCGCGGTCAAGCAGGACCGCGCGTACGCATACTCAATGGCGGCAGCGCCGTTGCCGATGCATCCACCTTGAGCCCTGACCACAATGTCGCGGTAGAACCGTTTCGCGCCACGCAAATCGAAGTTCTTAAAGGACCTGCTTCGTTGATGTACGGCTCCGGTGCAATCGGCGGTGTCATTAATATTGTGACGGATTTGGTGCCGAATCAATCCGCCACTGAAGCGCAAGGTGCCATCGGTATCTCTGGCGACAGCGTCAACGATGGCGGTGCCATTTGGGGCCACTTAGAAACCGGCATTAACGACTTTGCTGTTCACTTGGACGGCCTTAGCCGCGAAACCAAGGACTATGACATCCCCGGACTTGCCGACAACGATGGCGATGCCGACCCTGAAACAACCGGGAGCGTACACAACTCCGCAATTGCGACAGAAAGCTGGGGCCTAGGATTATCCTGGACACCGGAGCACGGTTTCCTTGGGCTGGGCGTTAGCCAATACGACACGCAATATGGTGTCCCAGGGCATGCCCATGCCCATGAACATGACGAGGACACTGCAGCCCCTGCTGACATGACGCACGACAGCGAAGAGGAGGTAGAGATCGTCAATATCGACATGCAACAAACCCGTGTCGAATTGCGTGGCGGCTGGCAATGGGATCAAGGCCTATGGCAACGCCTACGTGGCAGCTTGATCCACAACAGTTATCAACATCAAGAACTGGAATCCGGCGTCGCTGGCACTTTGTTCGATAATGACTCACAGGAATTGCGGCTAGAACTGGGGCATCGGTCCATTTTGGATTGGATCGGTGTCGTCGGCTTGCAGTCATCGCTGCAGGACTTTTCCGCATTCGGTGAAGAGGCTGTCGTGCCACCGGTCGAGACTCAGTGCCACGGGCTCTTCCTCATAGAGGAAAGGCACTTTGCTGCCTATCGCTTCAGTTTGGGTGGCCGCATCGAGCACCTGGAACACGCACCGCAAGGTTTCAATCGCGCGGCCTACAATCTACTGAACGCAGCCAGCACCTTGCATCGCGAAATTGGCGAGAACCAACATTTGCGCCTAGGCTTGAGCTATTCGCAACGCGCCCCTGATGTGCAAGAGCTGTACTCCAATGGTCCGCACTTGGCGACCCGCACCTATGACTTAGGTCGTGGTGATTTGACCAAGGAATCCGCTATCAATGTGGATTTGGGTTGGCACGCGGACCTGGGGAAATTGAGCATGAATCTGGACCTATTCCACACCGCATTTGCTGACTTCATATTTGGTAGCGAAGTGGATCGCGACAACGATGGGCAGGCCGATGTCTTTGAAGACGAACATGAAGACGCCGATCACGCTGAAGAAGAGGAGCATGAGGAAGAAGGCCTGTTGATTGTGGAATACCGACAATCTGACGCCCGCTTCTGGGGCGGCGAACTGCAATTGGATTACGCACTCAGCCCGCAACATAGCCTGCGACTCTTTTCCGACATGGTGCGGGCCAAACGCAGCGGCGGCGATCGCTTGCCCCGCATCCCTGCCGACCGCATCGGCTTGGCCTACCACGGTGAAAGCCAACAATGGACATGGGGGCTGGGCTGGACTCAAGTGCTGAAGCAAACGCGGACCGCCGCTTTGGAATCACCCAGTACTGCTTACTCTTTGGTCTCAGCGGACGTGTCTTGGCTGCTTGCTTTACCGCAGGGTGATCTTAAAATCAGTGCACGTGCACGCAATCTGTTGGATGAAGAGGTGCGCAATCACGTCTCCTTCCTGAAAGATTTAGCCCCGCAACCGGGACGCAATTTCGGGCTGAATATGGAATACAGCTTCTAAGCGCCAGCATGGCAATGCGACAAGCTGACGGCTTACATCGCGTCAGCTTGTCCTTGAAGACAACCCCGTTTGCCCGGCCAAATCACGGGCAAACTGCCAGGCCACGCGACCACTACGCGAGCCTCGCTGCAAGGCCCAGCGCAAAGCGGACTCACGTTGTTGCGTTTCCAGCGACCCGAGATCAAAACGCTGCAAGCTGGCTTCAACGATGGCGAGGTATTGCTCTTGGTTAAACGGATGAAAAGATAACCACAGTCCAAAGCGCTCTGATAAGGACACCTTTTCCTCCACCGCCTCACCAGGATGAATTTCGCCATCTATTTCCTGATTTTGCTGATTCTCCGAATGATATTCCGGCAGCAAATGGCGCCGATTACTGGTGGCGTAGATCAACACATTGTCCGGCGGCGCCGCTAAAGAGCCTTCCATAGTGGCTTTCAACGCTTTATAGCTAGCATCGTCTGCCTCAAAAGATAAATCGTCGGCGTAGATCAAAAAGCGTTCTTCACGCTGATGCAGTGGTTCCACAATATCCGGCAGATCCACCAAATCCTGTCGATCCACCTCGATCACCCGCAAACCTTGCTCCGCGTAGCGTGCTAAAAGCCCACGTATGAGTGAGGATTTGCCTGTTCCGCGCGCGCCCCATAGCAAAGCATTGTTTGCGGGCAAACCAGCCAAAAATTGCCGCGTATTGCGTTCTAAGAGCTGCTTTTGGCGTGCGATGCCCAGCAGGTTATCCAAATCCAACAACTGGGGATGACTCAGCCCGAGCAAGCGCCCTTGCCCCTGATTTGTCACCCAACGGTAAGCACTGCACGACCAATCCGGTTCTGATACTTCTCCCGCCAGTCGCGCATCCACGCGGTCCAACAAACCCTGCACGCGCTGCAGTACAAGAGCCCAGTCATCTGCCTGCTGTGAATCGCTCATGCTTTTAATCGATAACCGGTTTTGAAAATCCACCACACCAACACGGTACAGATCGCGAGAAAGCCCAAAGTAATGCCCAAACTCAAGCCCAAGCTGACATCTGCCAAGCCGTAGAAACTCCAGCGAAAGCCACTAATCAAATACACCACAGGATTAAACAGCGTCACTGTGCGCCACATCGGTGACAACATATCCAAGGAGTAAAACGCACCGCCCAAAAAGGTCAGCGGAGTCACAATCAACATGGGCACAAACTGCAGCTCTTCAAAATTGCGCGCCCAAATTCCAAGCACAAAGCCGAACAAGCTAAAGCTCACCGCCGTCAGCACGAGGAAAGTCATCATCCAAAACGGGTGCAATATAGTGATAGGAACAAAACATGCCCCCGTCGCCAAAATGATCAGACCCAAAATGATGGACTTGGTCGCCGCCGCACCAACATAGGCAAGCACCGCTTCGAATGGCGATATCGGAGCCGACAACAATTCATAAATGGTGCCGGAGAACTTGGGAAAATAGATACCAAAAGACGCATTCGACAAACTTTGCGTGAACAGCGACAACATAATCAGACCGGGCACCAAAAAAGCGCCATAGGGCACACCGGAGACATCGCTCATGCGCCCACCCATCGCCGCTCCAAACACCACAAAGTAAAGCGAGGTGGTGATGACCGGCGCCACCAAGGACTGCCAGAACGTGCGCTTGGCGCGGGCCATTTCGAATTTATAAATGGCCCACACGCCGTGATGATTAAAGCTCATGCTTGGGCTCCATCGCGTTGATTGACCAGATCAACAAAGATCTCTTCCAAAGAACTTTCACGCGTATTCACATCCTTAAACGCTATGTTTAGTTGATCCAGCTTTCGCATCAGTTGAGACATCGCTTGACGATCCTCATTGGCGTTAAAGCTATAGGACAATTCTTGCCCCTGCGCTTTGAGCTCCACCGGCCAATCGGCCAAGCCTTCGGGGAGCTCATGCAAAGGTTCTAGCAAGCTCAAATTCAATTGTTTCTGGCCAAGCTGTTGCATTAATGCACTTTTCTCATCCACCAAAATCAACTCACCGCTATGAATGATGCCAATGCGATCGGCCATTTCCTCGGCTTCTTCGATGTAATGCGTGGTCAAGATTATGGTGACACCTGAGGCTCTCAGATCCGCAACCATGGCCCACATATCACGCCGCAGTTCAACATCAACTCCGGCGGTAGGTTCGTCCAGGAACAAGATATCGGGTTCGTGCGACAAGGCCTTGGCAATCATCACTCGACGCTTCAT
>JBPOFU010000135.1:0-6028 GCA_051252075.1 Oceanococcus sp.
GTTCTGGGTTGAAATATTCAGTCGCTCAACCCTGAAGTCAAAATCGCCTATATTTTAGCGTCGGCGTTAGATAAGTGTGAAAACCTCGGTCTGTGCCAGTATCCACGGACGCGATATTTTGACTTGCGGCCGAATTCTTGGGGGTGTCCCCGTAATGTGTAGGAGATTCAAAATATGAAGAAGCAATTGGGTAAATCGATATTGTTGACCTCAGGTTCCGCTTTAGCTTTGTCTTTGGCCATGTCCACCGGTGTTCAAGCAGAGCAAAATCCTTTCCACGTTGCAGACTTGGGGAGTGGCTACTTACAGCTTGCGGAAGGCAAATGTGGCGAAGCCAAGTGTGGCGCTGACAAAGCCAAAGAAGCCAAATGCGGTGAAGGCAAGTGCGGTGCTGACAAGGCCAAAGAAGCAAAGTGTGGTGAAGGCAAGTGCGGTGCAGACAAGGCCAAAGAAGCAAAGTGTGGCGAAGGAAAATGCGGCGGTGATAAAGCCAAAGAAGCCAAATGCGGCGAAGGCAAATGTGGTGAAGGAAAATGCGGCGCTGACAAAGTGAAAGAAACCAGCAAGGGCGTACGTGAGCAACTTATCGGCAAATAAGTCGAATATCTTGGCGGCCGCACCGGTGAATCCGGTTGCGGCCGCTGGCCTTGGTCTGCGGCGTGATTTTCTGAGGCAATTTTTGCAGCAGCGCCCGAAGAATGTCGATTTTCTCGAAGTCGCGCCGGAGAACTGGATCGGCATAGGCGGGCGGCTAGGGCGCCAGTTTGCTGAAGCCGTTGCCGACTACCCGCTGTATTGTCACGGTTTGTCTTTGGATATAGGCGGGCCACGCGAGTTGGATCGTAATTTCATCGCCCAGCTCAAAACCTTTCTGGATGCCAACAAGGTCGTGATGTATTCCGAGCATTTGAGTGCGTGTGGTGATGATGGCCACATGTACGACTTGATGCCGATACCATTCACCGAAGAAGCGGTGAAGTACGTGGCTGCACGTATACGTCAGGTGCAGGATCAGTTGGAACGCACCCTGATCATAGAAAACGTGTCCTACTACGCAGCGCCTGGTGCGCAGATGCGTGAAATAGATTTTCTACTGGCTGTTTTGGCTGAAGCCGACTGCCAGTTGTTGCTGGATGTGAATAACATAGTCGTGAATAGCATTAACCACGCGTACGACGCAGTAGAGTTTCTGCAAGCTATCCCAGTCGAACGTATTGCCTACGGCCATATCGCCGGGCACGACTATGAAGCGGAAGACTTGCGTGTAGATACTCATGGGCAGCCTGTGGATTCTGCGGTGTGGGATTTATTGGATACCACGTACGAGCGTTTTGGCGTTTTCCCAACCCTGCTTGAGCGTGATTTTAATATCCCGGCGTGGTCTGAATTGATGGGCGAAGTGGACCGCATTCATCATGCGCAAAGCCGATGTGCCCAGTCGGAGCAGGCCTGTGCCTGAAGCAATCGAGAACTTCCAGCAGGTACAGCGCAGCTTCTCGCTGCATTTGCGTGATCCGGAACACGCGCCTGCGCCTGTCGGCATCGAAGATCGCCGCATGCAGATATATCGGCGCCTGTTTTACAACAATATTCTAGGATTTTTGGCGCAAGCCTTTCCGGTTTTACGACTCATAACTGAAGACGAACAATGGCACAAATTGATGCGTCGCTTCTATGCTCAGCACCGCTGCCGTCGCCCGCAGTTCTATCAACTTGCCGAAGAGTTTCTTGAATTTCTGCAGGAGGATGTAGATCCAGGTGCACCGGCTTTTCGTTTGGAGTTGGCACACTACGAATGGATGGAATTGGTGCTTGCGATTGATCCCGCAGCAGCTCCAGCATTTGAAGCCTGTAAGGTTTTGGGCGAGTCAGCGCGTCCGGTCTTCAGCCCTTGGTTAGAGGTGCTGACCTATCAATGGCCGGTGCATCAGATTGGGCCGGACAATTTGCCAGACGAACTGCCGCAGCAGGTGACCTGTTTGCTGGTATTCCGTACGCTCGATGAGGATGTGTCCTTTCTGCAGATCAATGTGCTCACAGCGCGTTTGATCGAGCTGCTCAGGAACGAGGGTGTCAAGCTTCAAGAGGCGCTAGAACAAGTGGCGCAAGAGGCGCAGTTGCCTGCACAGCAGGTTTTGGCCTTCGGCACCGAATTAGTCGCAGATCTTATACGCCGCGGAGTGATTCTGGGGCAGGAGCCAAGCTCAATTGGGGATTAGCTGCAACAGTTGCCCATTGCGCGAATCGGTTAACAAATAAATCATGCCATCGGCACCAACGCGGACGTCGCGTATGCGTTGTGGTTGCTCGGCCAGAGGTTGGTAGCGGATTTCTTCAAGGATTTTCCCCTCGCTGATACGCAGACGAACCAAAGTCTGAAATTTCAGTGCCCCGACCAAAATATCACCCTGCCAGTCAGGGAAGGCGGTGCCTTGGTAAAAGGCCAAGCCCGATGGTGCAATTGAGGGCTTCCAGTAGTGCAGTGGCTGTTCTAGTCCCGCTTGCTCGGTGCCTACGCCTATGGAAAACCCAGTGCCATATTCCTCGCCATAGCTGATCGTGGGCCAGCCGTAGTTGTTGCCTGCGATCAGTGCATTCAGTTCATCGCCACCCTGTGGGCCATGTTCCAGTTCCCAGATTTGGTTGTCACTGGGGTGTAAGGCCAAACCTTGTGGATTGCGGTGGCCAATACTGTACAGAGCGGGGTGGGCACCTGCTGTTGTGATGTAGGGGTTGTCTTTTGGAATGCTGCCATCTGCGTTCAGCCGCAAGATGCTACCAGCAGGGTCGCTGATGTCTTGCGCTCGTTCTCTGTCACCGCGATCGCCTATGCTCAAAAACAGATAACCCTTGCGATCAAACACGATGCGCGAACCGAAATGTTGTTTGCGTCCTGTTGTTTTGGGTAGTTGAAACAGCAATTGCCAATCTGTCAGTTCGGCTCGGCCGTCAGCCGTTTTGCTCAGACGGCCGCGGCCCAAACTGGTGCCGTAGTTGTCTTCGCCGTCGCTGTAACTCAAATACACCCAGTTATTTTTGCTGCTGTATTGCGGATGCAGGGCGACATCGAGCAAGCCGCCTTGGCCACGATGAGCCACTTCCGGGACGCCGTCTACGGCACTGCGTTGGTCGCCTTGGAGCATGATCAGTTGCCCCGGCTTCTGGGTGATGAGGTAGCCACCTTTGGGCAAGAAAGCGAGCCCCCACGGTTGGTCTAAATTGCTCGCCAGCACTTGCGTTTGAAATGGTGCAGGCGTGATCTCCAGCGGTGGGTTGCCTTTGCAGGCGGCAGTCGTCAGCGCGAGTAGCAGTGCAAGATTTAGGGATGCGACTTTTAACGTGTTCATTGCTCTGTTGTTCATCCTGCTTTATCCAATTTCATTACGCGCTGAGTTTCAATCAGATTGCGTTTTTCGCGGCACACGCCAATTCGCGTGACGCGACCAAAACTCTACGCTTTTCTTATACGCCTCTCGATCTAGCGGCACACCGGAACCACCTTCTTCTACGCCCAAGGCGTTACGTAGCATGGTGATTGGGGCCAGCGGTATTTCCTCGGCTTCACTCGTGGCTAGGCAACCGACCACACCCCAGGGTGTTTTGATCTTGTCGCCTTCTTTATGCAATTGTTCACGGTCGTACAAAATCACCAAGAGGTAATTGGCCAGCGGCGGTTCGACGCCTTCAAACCAGCGGTTCAATACCGCCAGTTCTTTCTTGTTGCGGGCTTCATAAGCCGAGTGCAGCAGGTGTTCATTCTGTGCCGTTATGGGAACAGCGGCGACACGCGAACTGGTCCAGTTCTTATAGACATAGAGCTTACAAAAAGCGGCATAGCCATCCAATATTTTTTCCGGCTCATGGGCATTAATGTAGTCCTCAAAGCTCTGTGCATCCGTGCCAGTGATGGCATTGCGCCGTCCGTCTTTGGGGAACAGACGACCTTTGGCAAATCGGGTCAGGGTGATATTCACGGTATAGGGCTCCAGGACTGTCCGCAGATGAGGGGATTGATGCTTTGGAGATTAGCAGTTTGCTGGTGATGAGGCGGCTAATCGGCTAAGGCTGTACCGGCAATTAGTTTGTTTAGTATTGACTGAACAATATGAAACAAACACACTCTCTTGATGAATACGTTAGATCCGGCAGCAGCCGACTTTATAGAACGCATGGGCTTAAGCTTGGAAGGCGACGGGTTACCTCGCATTGCAGGCCGCATGTGGGGTTTTTTCATCATAAACGGCGGGCCTTGTAGCTTCGCTGATTTAGCGCAGCGTTTGCAGGTGTCGCGCGGTAGCGTGAGTACCAATGCGAGGTTATTGCGCTCGCTGGGTATTTTGCAGCGCGTCGCGCGCCCAGGTGATCGGCAGGATTACTACCAGTTGGCGGAAAACCCCTATGAGTCATTGTTGAGTGGGTATATAGAACGCGTCAATGGCACCTGTGCCAACGCAGAGACCGCACTGAAACAACTACCGCCCAGTTACAAACAAGCCAAACAACGCTTGCGAGATATGCACGATTTTTACAGCACCGTCTCTTTACGCACACAAGAACTCGTCGACGACATGCGCCAAAAGTCCCGACAACACGCAAGGAAAGCATCATGAGTAGCCGTTCGACCCTTCCCCCAGCTTGGATCGCGGGTGGCATATTTGTACTAGTCAGTCTGTGGTTAGCCTCGGGTATGTTTTTCGATGAGGACGCTGTGCTTGCTGAATCCGAGAGCAGCGAGGCCATCCCTAAGGTGCGCGTGCGCGTGATGGACTCAGCTGCTCAAGACTTAACCCGTGAGGCATTGTCTAGCGCTCGAACTGCGCCTGTTCGTGAGGTGACCTTGCGCGCTGAACAAAGTGGCCGCTTGACGGAAATTTTGGTGGAGCGTGGGCAGCAGGTTCGTGCGGGAGAACTCATTGCTCGCTTAGATACCGGCGATAGGCTTGCCACCATGCAACGTGCCAAAGCCTTGCGAGATCAAAGAGAGCTGGAAATTAAAGCTGCACAGCGCTTGCACAAGCAATCGGTGATCAGCGATGTGGAATTGGCTGGCGCGCATTCCAATCTATTGCAAGCCAAAGCGGAATGGCAAAAGGCGAAAACTGCCTTAGATAATTGCGAGATTCGCGCCCCGTTCGATGGCGTATTGGAAACCAGGAAACTTGATATTGGTCATTACTCTAGTGTGGGCGATGAGTTCGGTCACTTCATACAACAACAGCCGTTCCTAGTAAAAGCACAGGTTCCAGAAGACGTCATCGTGTTTCTGAAAACTGGCCAGAGTGCACGTGCACGTTTGCCTGATGGCCGTGAAGTTGATGGCCTGTTGCGCTATGTCGCGACTCAGGCGGATGCTGGGTCGCGGACGTATCCGGTGGAATTGGAGGTGCGTGGATTGGCCGAACCGGTCATCGCGGGTGGCTCAGCAGTCCTCATGTTACCGCTGGAGTTGGTGCGTGCTCATGTCTTGCAACCGTCGTCATTGGCGCTGAATGACGCTGGCGAGTTTGGGGTCAAAGCAGTGAATGATCAGGGGGTAGTCGAGTTTCATAGCGCGCGAATTGCACAAGCCAATCAGGATGAAATTTGGTTGACCGGATTGCCGGAAATGCTACGCATCATCACTGTAGGACAGGGCTTTGTGAGCACCGGAGATGTGGTGGAGCCTGTGGTTGCTGGGGCCAGCGAGCCTGAAGCATGAGCAGTCAGGTATTGAATGCGGCGTTTAGCCGCCCGCGCACCCTGTTCGTGGGTTTGATGACCATTTTGATTGCCGGTGCAATTAGCTACAAAAATATCTCCAAAGAAGCCGAGCCGGACGTCAGTTTTCCGACGATTTATGTCTCCATGGTGCATCAGGGTATTACCCCTGAAGATGCGGTGCGGCTACTCATTAAGCCGATGGAACAGGAGCTACGTTCCGTTGAAGGTCTTAAGGAGATGCGCTCCACCGCGGGGGAAAACTACGGCACGGTGAAGCTGGAGTTCGAAGCCGGTGCCGATATCGACAAGGCCATGGAGAATGTGCGTG
>JBPOFU010000136.1:0-6025 GCA_051252075.1 Oceanococcus sp.
GTTTTATTGTGTAACTCGGTCCTTTTTTCTGGAGGGTTGCAAGTGTCTGATTTTTTTGATTTTCCGTTATACAATGCGCTCGTATTGAACCAGTAATGCCAAGCAACACACGTGGCTTGAAACTTGTTGATGATCGCCATGTTTTGAGTGGTATTGTCCATTTTATCCGCTCCGGTGGGCGGTGGGTTGACGCCCCTGCCGATTACGGTCCCAGGAAAACCCTGTACAACCGGTTCCAACGCTGGGCAGAACGCGGCATATGGTTTTCGAGATTAAACTAGTAAAGCAGAGCCGCTTGAAATTCCTGACGTGGTACCAGCATCGCATCAACCTCCCAAATCAATGGGAAAATTGAATCAATGAATAACGGCTACTTTACGACGGACTTTTTATTCAGCATCAGTCAGGATAGACTGTTCTTGTCGATTATTTCAATAAATGCCGCGATTAAATGCCTGGTTTGCTGGTAAGCAAATGTTCTTCGCTGATTTGGATCATATGGAACATGGACACATTGAAGAAGTTTTTTTCGGCAATGGTTTTCGGACAATGCTTTCCGGTCTGGGCTTTGTTATCGGAATGTTCAGTGGTGCTCTGGGTGTTTTCAGTTTTTTTTGGACTGAAAAATACGATTATGTTGCCGAGAGTCTCTATCTGGATGCGGATGAACCGGTATTGGGATATGAGAAATCGGCTGAGTCTGCGGCGCAATTTCTGGACCATACAAACTTTGACGGAGGGTCTACGGCTGCGTTCCTCTTTCATGTATTAATCGAGGATTATCGAGCTTCAACAAAGGTAAGAGGGATTGAGGATACTGAATGGGAGGATCAAGATTTTCTGAAAGCCTCAAACGGGTTGATTGATATATTTTTTAGTCCCGGCTGCAGTCAGTGGCAAGACGGGAACTGCACCCAATTAATTGTCCGGTTCAATCTTCCCGGTCATTCAGAAGTGTATCCGCTAGGCGCTAGGCCTGGAGATGCAACTAGGAACCACAGGGTTTTGACAAGCGGTTGGGGGGACAACGGAGAGTATGTGAATCAAGATGGAACCTGGGCTCCGCGGAGCATTATCTTTGACTACAGCAAAGAGACTGGTGGCAGTTTCAAATTTGTCTCAGCAAAGTGGTCTCTCCGTTTCTATTCCTATTCCGTCCCTGAAACGATTGGAGCGAGCGACGGTGTCTGGCGATACAAAATGCTACCAGAACAAGCAACACCAGCAAGGTTAAGGTCGACAATCAATGCTGCTGAATTGGCGTCGAAGGCTTTACTGCAGGAGCGTCGAGGTTATTGATTACGTTGACCCAATTTGCAAAAAGTATGCTGCAATGCAGCGGATTGGTGTTTGACTAATAATCTCTGAGTGTAAAACGTTTATTTTTCACAACAAAATCGATTTAATTATACTGGATCAGGTCAAACCAATTTGGTCCTGTATTGAAACTTCAGTTCACAGGCTTTCTGAACGTTACCGAACGCTTATCGCTGTTGGCAAGGTGTGTGTTGTAATACAACACCACTTGGCAAGGGGGACGCTGCGCTCTCCCGTTGCATCCCGTCTAGCAAACATGAAATCTTTACAATTCTGATACTGGACCAAATTACGTTGCAGGGCTTGAGCCCTCAATTGGCTTTGGCTGATGGGCCAAGTACCGTGCAGTCAAAACAGCCAAATGCTGCCGCGCGGTTGAATGTTTGCATTACGACTCCTGTCGATGCTACGCGGCAGCGCGGACTGGGGCGAGCCAGACCGTATGACGACCAACGTACGAATCTTCGATGACATGTTCTAGAAATTCAAAACCATATTGTTTCTGCAAAGAACGGTATTTATCTGCGCCAAAATTTGAATGGTTGAGGTGTTCGCCTTAGAAATTACGGATGGTGTCTCCTTGGCTTGGGACAAAGGTGAACATCAAATTTACTCTGCTCGCGTCGTGCTGCTAAAAAATTGGTCAGTTACCATCTGCATTTTGCTGGACCAATTGGATCAATCTTCCTGAATGATAGCCAATTGCTTATTGGCTTTGCATTTACGAAATCCGATCTGGTTACGTCTGGAAAGTGGTCAATCTGTCCATTGATTTCCAGTGTAACTCCAATTTTAGAATCTACGCTCTGGGCCGCACGATGAACCAACCAACGCCATTCCCGCTCGGGCAAGTAGTATCCCTGCAGGTCATCTCGCCCTTGTATGCGGTCTGCGTTGTCAAACGACCGAACAAAGACTAGATCTTTTTCAAAATCGATGACTTTGCTCCACTCTGTGTGGATCAGCAAATGGTTGGATCGGTCATTCTGAGTAACCAAATTGGAAAACATGGTTAGGCTACCCTGAGAGCCAAAAATATATGGCAAAGCCCCCCAACTGAACACGAAGACGATAAAGAGACTATGAACAGGCTTCCAGTTCGGCCATATACCGGAACCGTTGTCAGTATTTTTGCTTCGAATCCAGATATAGAGGATGACCAAACAAAATTCAAAAACTAGCACATTCAGAATAACACCTTTTGCGAGTTCAGCAGTCCAGTAGTCCCAATACCAAACATTCAGCGCAAAAACTGAGAACGCAGAATAGGCCGCAACCCCGAGACCAAACATTTGAATCGAAGACTTAACCAGCGTCGTATAAAACGGGTTAAGGCTTAGTGCTTTCCAAAACCATACTGGCAAGAACAGTATCATCACCGCATGCATAAAGGATGAAAAATCTGTGAAGCCTGCCAGCGAAACATAAAGATGGATGGGTAAGGCAATAATAAGCCCGAGTAGCCATGTGCGTTGAAAAATCAAAAGCGTAGCTACAAGCAATTCTGCCGTGATGACGTAAAGCGGAGACCACCGAATGACAAAGTCGGGAATGTCATAGTTTCCGCCAAGAATTTCGGTTTCAATACGGCTGTGAAACCACGTTGCGCATGAATTTATTGGGTCTAGGAAACCGGTGTTGATCTTGTGGAAGCCCACATAGAAATACAAAACAACGGCCAATCCTCTCAGGCCATTCTTGACCAAATCTACCGGAAAATTCCGCCCCATAGTTGTGGATATTGCGAAAGCGAGGCATATCCCGCAAGACGTGAAAAGCATCAGCGTTGCGTGGTTCGCAATGCGCGGAAACCCTTGGATCTCTGCGAAAATCACGATCATGCTAATAGCAACGGCCCAAACCAATTTAGGTCGGGAAAAAATGCTGAAAACCAGACAAGTCAGCGCAGCCGCCGCGATTTCAGGTTCGTTCCATCGCTTAGTATAATGGATTGTCAGGGAGGCCGTATAGAGCTGGCAAAACAGGCTAAACTGCAAGTCTTCATCTTGCAGTTTAGCCCAGATATTAGAGACGGGGAAAACCAATTTTTATTCTGAAATAGCTTTGCCTTTTTTGAAAGTCACTCAATTCAGATCTGGGTACTTCACCACGAACGTGGTAACCCTCTTGTTTCCGATTACCTCGTTGCTCACGACGCGCAACGCATTGTTATTGACGTTCATGTTTAGCTCCCCGGTTTGTTTCAATACCGGCCCCAAAGGATCGAAGGAATACAAGGTAGAGATTGTGTTTTCCGGTTGGGTCACGCGATACGTTTCTCCAAATGAAACGATCTGGGCTTCGACACCCAATTCGACAGGGTCTGGTAACTTCAAATAGGTGCGCCTATTCGCCTGAACTGTGTACGCGTGTGAGTGCGTTCGGGATAAAACTCGGAAGAAAAGACAGTGTTCACTTTCTACAAGACGCACCTCGGTCGGGTTAAAACCTGGTCCACCAAGGTGTCTGGGAAGATGTAAGTATTCGTCATTTACCCGAAGCGGATTTCCACGGCGCTGTGTCACACAACGCTGCTCTTGAGTGGGCGCGCCGTGTTGGCTGATGGACCAATCTCCGCGGTCATCAGTGTCGCAATCTCCCTGGCAGTGATTGCCCAGAGACGTATGGCCAAATTCTAGAACACCGGTATCTGTCCATTCAAATGCCTCACCAAGGAAACTTAAATCGACCTGGCCCGCAACTGGCGGAATTAGATAGAGATACACTTTGTGGTCTACGGTTTCTTGTTCGTCATCCCGGTTCCAAACACGCCACCACGGTGCATCCGTCGATCTGGTTAAGCTGAGTGCCAGCGGTACGGTTTTGATTTGTTGCAAGGCTGGGTCATCGTTTAAATCAAAGAATTCATTGAATTTCTCTGGATTAAACAAAATAGAAACCCGGTGTTGGGCGGTGGAATTAACAACAACATTGTCTGTGAAGTCGACAGAATTTAGCACGACTTTACTCAAGTCAACACTCGCGCTTCCAAAACCCGATCCTACCAATTCAACAACGTAGTCGTTACTCTTCTGGTAAAGATGGGAAACCCCTTCTATTCGCTTTAGCACAAACGCGTATTTGGAAAAAATAGTGTTCCCGACAATTTCCGCAACATCCAAACTTAGATCATCAAAAGCTTGGGTTAGATCCGAGGTGCCGCCTTCCAACGCCATCTGCAATCCTTCAACTTGACCCAATGCTGCTTTAACGGTGTTATCCAAGTCTCCCACAGTTTTGTCCAATTGGTCGCCAAGAGCAATCTCCAGCTCTCGCGTCACCATCAATATTTGGTTCGCCGCATTGCGAACCTGACGGTCCGCTACCACTTCGCCGGACAGGATTATCTGTTCAGCAGAGGCACGCGCGTCATCAATAAAGTCAGAGAGCACTTTTGATGATGCTGCGGCGCTCAGCACAGCGGGTTGAGCATGTACAGCCCAACTAATTACCAACAAGGTAAAAACAGAAAAGATCAATTGGCTTATTATTTTGGTGCAATTGTTAATAATCTTATTTATATTCATGAAATCATCCCTTGTATCGGTAAGATCACTTTCGCGTGCGAATTCGATCCGGTCAACTAAAGATATTATTTTGCTTTTGGTACACTTACCTCCTCATTCAGCAAAAAGGGCAAATTACAAAGCAATCTGTGCAACGGTTCTTACGATGCTATCCTTTGCGACATCCCAGAAAGCGCAGGCGGCCAACTATGAGTGCAGCGAAATTGGACGCGACTGGCAGGAGCTTGGTTGGCATATCGCGGCACGCGTTAAATACAAATTTGTCACGCATCCGAACACTCAATACACGATCGGCACGGGCGTGTTTGCCTGGGGAGAGCCAAGAGGCAGCAAACATACAGCCACCGGAACGACGGAAATTTCTGCCTATGGCTATGGATCAATTGCTGCAAAATCAGATGTGTTAGACACTCTTAAGATATGCTTCACAGCTTCAGATATCGATCCAATCACTATCTTCTCGGCTGAATTCTAATCGGTGATGATGGAAGCTATTGATTTTCCACTGCAAGCGCCTTCACCATAATAGGTTGTTAGTCTTACTAAATAACCCGCTCTGCGCGGCGACCGAATTTGGATCAAATTTCGTCCAAAAACTTTGAACGCTGCGCATCGCTCGGCATAAGGCAATCTTGCCGTTCGCCAAACCATTTCAACCGGTTCCGCGCAACCGCATCATAAGACCAGTCCAGGAATCCACGCGGCACAAAACGCAAAACGCCCAAATACCGCCAGGGTGCCCTAAGCTCTTCCACTAGAGCAAGACTCGCCCTTGATTTTGTCAGTGCCTTCCCGTTTTGGATCACCAGATAGGTCAACTCCAAATCACTTGCTTTCATGCCATACTCAGCAGCAAGGTGGATACCGACGGCTTTTTGAGATGAAGCAAATTTTAGTGAATTTCTACGTTCATACCTTAGCAAAAACCGCACCCACCCAATGCACAAGACGCATTTGGTGTCGAAAATCACGATCGTTTGAGTGTTTGGATTCATGTTCTGGCGAGAATAGGATGAATCTATGCCGCAACCAACCATGTTTTGCGCACATATAAAAAGTGGCTAAACTCTATCAAAACGGTCACTTATTCAGCGTTATCCGACGTCAGAGTGTTTGGAACAACTGGCGGCGCCACTAAGCGAGATATTGGCTCTTCATTTGGCTGATCTTAGGCAGTTCTT
>JBPOFU010000137.1:0-5999 GCA_051252075.1 Oceanococcus sp.
CCTATAAGGAGCGCGATACCTACCGCCGTCCTTATGAAACCTTGCAGTTTTTTGGTGTTGAACCGTATATGACGGTTGTTGAGTTGTGGCCGGGTGGTGGTTGGTACAGCGAAATCTTAGCGCCGTATTTAAAGCCCAATGGCAAACTCTATGCTGCCCATTTTGATCCGCAATCTTCGGTATCGTATTTTCAAAAATCACGCGTACGCTTTGATGAAAAATTGGCGGCCAATCCGGCTGTTTATGACGGCGTGATGACCACTGCATTTGATCCGCCAGAGCAGGTAGCGATCGCTCCTGCGGGCAGTGCAGATGTGATTTTGACCTTCCGCAATGTACACAACTGGTATATGCGTGGCGGTGGTGCTGAGCGCTTGGATTCGGCGTTCTCAGCGATGTTTTCTGCCCTAAAGAGCGGCGGTATTTTGGGTATTGTGGATCATCGTTTACCCGCAGATCGGCCGTTATCGGATCAAGATAAAAGCGGTTATATGCACGAAGACTTTGTTATACAAACCGCTGAAAAAGCTGGCTTTAAATTAGTAGGGCGTAGCGAAATCAATGCCAATCCCTTGGACTCGGCCAACCATCCCAAGGGTGTGTGGACATTGCCGCCATCCTTGCGTGGGCCGGAAGAAGATATGGCGAAATATCTCAGCATCGGCGAAAGCGACCGTATGACGCTTAAATTTGTAAAGCCGTAAGCGCGAATAGGTAATGATGGCTTGGGTAGAAGCTACCCAAGCCATCAATAGTTCAAGCCGCCAGTGGCAGTGGGTTTCCGCCGTTCTTGGCATTGTCACCACCGTCTTTGTTTTTACGGCGTGTAGGTAAAGACATCTTGGCAATACGCGTCCACGTCGACAGCGTTTGTTTCAAGAAGGGGCCTGTGTTGTATGGCAAGTTGTGTTGTTCACAGATCGCCCGGACACGTGGTGCGATTTCCGCGTAGCGATGGGCTGGCAGATCTGGGAACAAATGATGTTCGATCTGGAAGCTCAAGTTACCGCTCATGATGTGCATCAAGCGGCCGCCACTGAAGTTGGCGCTGCCCAAAAGCTGACGCACATACCATTGGCCGCGACTTTCATTCTCTATGCTTTCTTCGCTGAATTGTTCAACTTCTTCAGGGAAGTGACCATTGAAGATGACCGCGCAGGCCCACACATTTCTCATCAGATTGGCGATGCCATTGCCGACAAAAACCAAGGGGAAAAGTGGTCCTGCGAGTAAGGGGAAGAGTAGGTAGTCTTTACCTAACTGCTTGCGCATTTTCTTCCACATCGGCTTGAAATCATCTTTGACTTGTTGAGCCGTTTTGGTTTTGTAGATTAAGTAATCTTCAATTTTGAGGTTTTGCACCGCGACAAAGTGCTGGAAGAAGGTGTGCAAAAGCACTGTGAGTGGGAGATTGGCTAAAAACCGTGGCTCCCATTTTTGTTCTTCTGACATGCGCAGCAGGCCATAACCAATGTCGTGGTCTTTGTTCAAGACATTGGTGTAGGTGTGGTGCT
Organism: Oceanococcus sp.; assembly: GCA_051252075.1. Classification (GTDB taxonomy): domain Bacteria; phylum Pseudomonadota; class Gammaproteobacteria; order Nevskiales; family Oceanococcaceae; genus Oceanococcus. The sequence goes on from JBPOFU010000137.1 coordinate 1,515, forward strand.
CATGGTTATGGGTGATTTTCCAGTTTCTCGCGGTATCGGCGCTGTCCCAATCGAAGTCACGTGAATTCAATATGGGGTCGTTCATGAAATCGTACTGCCCGTGCATGACGTTGTGACCGATTTCCATGTTGTCCAAAATCTTTGACGTGCCCAGTGCGGCCACACCTAATGGCCAGGTTGGAGGCAGCATCATCATGATGCGGCCAGCGATTTCCATTTGCCGTTGGCGTTTAACTAGGCCGCGGATGTACTGCTCATCGCGCTCGCCCAGATCGTCGACAATTTCTTTGCGAATCGCATCGAATTGTTGTCCGATTTGATCGAACTGTTCAGTATTCAAAGAGTTGAAAGTGCTCATAAGATAATCTCGTAGATACGTTGAATTAGATGTCCAGGGTCACGCTGCCAACCGGCACGCTGACGCAGATCTGAATGTCTTGTTCATCTGAGGAACTGATTTGGCCTGTGCGGGTGTCCAGTACCTGGCCTGAAGTTTTGCGGCATGTGCAGGCGTAGCAGACGCCCATGCGGCAACCGGAGTTGGGCTTGAGGCCTGCGGCTTCTGCCTGGTCGAGTAGGGTGTCGCCGTTGTTGCCCGCAATACGTTCACTGCGAGCGAAACGCACATCACCTTCTGTGTTGCTGGATTCCACGGCAACGGGCGCGGCACTAAAGCGCTCCAAATGCAGTTGTTCGCTCAAGCCGCGTTTCGCAAAGGTCGATTCAACGGCTTGCATCAGCCCAGGTGGGCCACACAAGAAGCTTTGAGCGCCGGCCAAATCAGGCACGACTTTGCTCAGTTGCTTTGCCGTGAACAGGCCATGCAATTCACCTGCAGACGCATCATTGGCATAGCAACGTTGTACGTCCACGTTGGGATAGCTTTCAGCGATGGCATTGAGTTCGTCGGCATAAAGCTGATCTTTTGGCGTATTGCAGTAGTGCAGGAAGCTAATTTCGCCGCTGTAATCTTCATCGATCAGCGTCCGTAACATGGACATGACTGGAGTAATGCCGCTGCCGCCGCTGATGAGTACGACGCGTTGAGGGCGTTGATCCGGTAAAGCAAACTGACCGTCGGCTTGAGACAAGGTGACAACGTCGCCCAGAGCGAGTTGATCACGCATGTAGCGGGGGACGTAGGCCTGATCATGCAGTTTGGCGGTGATCTCTATTAGGCCATCGGGAGTGTGCAGCGATTGAGCCGGTGAAAAGCAGCGAGTGCGTAAGGAGCCATCGATGCTCACGGTGAAGCGTAGATATTGGCCCGGTTTGAAACCGGTCCAATTGCTATTCGGGCGCAGGAACAGGCTTATGGTGTCATCTGTTTGTGTACATTTACGTACGACCGTAGCGCGGACTTGATCAATTGACCAAGCAGGGTTCACGTATTCCAAATAACGATCAACGCCATGAGGGTAGCTCAATCGCTGTGCCAACTTGGATCGTAAAGCGCTTTTAACTTGTGACTTAAGGGCTTTTTTGAAGTTGTTGGATTGTTTTTGTTGATTCATGATCAAAGACTATGAAGTGAACGAATGTGCACATAATGTCTTTGCATGAAATGAATGTCAACACCTGTGCACTAAAAGGCACGGTCTTGGTTGTCCGCCGCTTGGCATTGCCAGCAAAATCCAAGTATGGCGCCATTGCTCGCGCCGCAGTTCAAGCATTCCCAGTCGGGCAAATTATCGTATTGGCTGGTGTCGCTGAGTTCCGCCACCATTTGCTTGGCACGCGCTTCATCTTTGTCATCAAACAAACATAAACTGGGCCAGGTTTCATGCGGTGGCAATTCACCAGCGCCTGCGCTCAAAAACTCATTGCGAATCATGCAGCGTATGCCGGCATCGCTGAGTCGCTCATGTAGCCACGCTACCGTGGGTAGACTGGGAGCTGAATAAACAACAATCAGCGGTTTCATGAGCAGGGTCCAATTATGGTGTTGTTGCAGTGTAACTCCGAGTGCTCAAGTGGGCATGTGTACACATCACTGACCTGTTGATTACCCGGTGGCAATTGCGGTGCCGAGAGCGGCGTGTTTTTGATTGATGTCGTAAGAACAGGGTGATAGTAGGTCATGCTATAAAGCCGCGGCTACTAGACCGTTTCGGTCTGCGAATGCGATTGCTTAGGCAAGCTTTGCTAGCAAAATACAATATGGGTTAAGGAATTCACTAATGAGCGCGGCATATTTGTTGTTTGGACTGTTTATCCTATTTGCGTATACCGCTGAGGCCATGACCGGCTTTGGTAGCATTGTGATCGCGCTGTCATTAGGCGCCCTGTTGTTTCCCATCGAATTTCTGCAGACGGTTTTGGTGCCGTTGAATATTTGTATGACCGGCTACCTCAGTTGGAAACATCGAGCGGCCATCGATTGGCCTTTATTGCTGCGATTGATCTTGCCCTTCATGCTGCTGGGCACCGTGTTAGGCGTGGTGCTACAACCGCATCTTGGCGGCAAAGCGCTCAAGTTCCTCTTTGCTTTACTCATTTTGTGGTTCGCCGCGCGTGAGTTGTGGCGTGCCGGCCGCGGCTTGCCTAGCCCGATCCGCTCGCCGCTGTGGAGCCGTGTGGTGGTGAGCATTGCGGGCCTAACCCACGGCCTGTTTGCCTCGGGCGGACCCTTGCTGGTTTATGGCTTGGCTGGCATGTCTATGGACAAAGCGCGTTTTCGTGCAACTTTGATCCTAGTTTGGTTTTCTCTCAATAGCATGCTCACCGCGGTTTTTCTGTGGCAGGGGCGTATACAGCCGCATGCGGGGGTGATATTGGCCTATGTCGCTTTAATACCAGTGGGTGTGGTTCTCGGAGAATATTTGCATCATCGCGTCGACGAGGACCGCTTTAAATTGTGGATATACCGGCTGTTGATCGTGGCCGCCCTTGGCTTGATGAGTTCGTCCTTTATTTAAGCTTGGTCAGTATCGAAATCATCAGTTAACTTGAAACTAGCTATCGCGACTTTTTCTTAATTCGCACGTAGACTGCAAAAGTTGATTCCTTTTTGTTGAAATCATCGTGGCGAAATCCAGCAAGAATAAAAGTCATAAATACTGGGCGTTTATCTCTTATAGTCATCAGGATGAGGCGTGGGCAAAGTGGCTGCATAAGGCCTTAGAGACCTATTACGTGCCTCGGCGCTTGGTTGGTAAAAAGTGGCACGAGGAGGTTATTCCTCGGCGATTACAGCCGATATTCCGTGATCGTGATGAATTGGCAGGCTCATCTGAATTGGGTGCTGCATTGGGACAGGCGCTCAAGCAATCGCGTAATTTGATTGTTATTTGTTCACCGGCTGCAGCCAACTCTCGATGGGTGAACGAAGAGATTTTGAAGTTCCGTCAACTTGGGCGGCAGGATCGAATTTTCTGTCTTCTTGTGTCAGGGGAACCTGGTGCCATTTCGCAATCCGGTAATGCTCATATGGAGTGTTTTCCTGCGGCAATACGAGGTGGCGATGACATTCCTGCGCTGGAACCTATTGCCGCTGATGTTCGGCCGTCGATGGATGGAAAACTCAACGCTAAGTTGAAGCTGATTGCTGGGTTGCTCAGCTTGGGTTTGGATGACCTCAAACAAAGGGATAGGCAAAGGAGAGTTTGGCAGCGCGTGCAGATTTCTGTGCTCGCCTTGCTTGTTTGTGGCGCGCTGCTTGGTACCTGGATGAAGTTTGATCGCGAGCGGTTAGAGCGTGAGCGGCAACTTCAGGTTGATGGATTGGTAAGCGAGGGACGACAGGCGCTGAGGAGCGGGCAGCATGGACGGGCCGCTGTCTATCTGAACGAAGCCTTGTCTATGGGGCATGACAATCCAGCCCTAAGGTTCATGCTGGGTCGCGCCATGCGAACGGTAGATTCGTTTTCAGGGACATTCATTGAGCATGGTGGTGACGCAGTTCGCAAAGCGGTATTCAGTCAGGATGGTTCACGGATCGCCTTGGCTGTCGTTCATCGAGAGGGCGCGCTGACTCGAACAGCGACCGCTCAAATTTACGATGCCGGCACTGGCGATAGATTGGCTGAATTTCCAAATGTGCCACTTATTCCCAGAACTATGGTGTTTCTTCCTGGAAACGAAAAATTGTTCATTCGTGGTTATGAATCAGATGTTCAACCCAACAAAGTCGTTGCCGGAATATGGGAAATCGGTGTAGAAGGCGCGGTATTCGAACGCGAAAGCAGTCAAGTTGTTGCCGGAGAAAGTTTCAGTCCCGATCTGGCAATATTGGCGACGCCCGCAAATGAGGGTGTGGGGCTGGAGCTCATTGACACGGTCACGACTGAGATTAGAAAAGTCGTTGCGTCGGAAAATACGGTAACAGCTGTTAGCTTTAGCGCTAACGGCAAGAGCATCGCAATTTTGGATAGCAAAGGCCTTATTTCAATATTGACTGGGCATAACTTTCAAGAGCAACGGAAGCTCAAAATGAGTCCCTTGCAAGGATTCGATTCTCTTGTCTTTCGGCCCGATGGGCGTAAG
>JBPOFU010000138.1:0-5929 GCA_051252075.1 Oceanococcus sp.
GGGATGCGCTGCGGGGTCATTCGACTCATCTGTTTGAGCCCAATGAAATCAGCCGCCGCAGTCTACAACACCAATTGACATTCTGGGGGCTGGACTACGAAATCGCCAACACTTTGGACGTCCTGCGTAACAATATTGACAACCACTCCAAAGCTGCATCAATGGCTTTGGTAGTGCTAGGCGTCGATAGCAAGCATTTGGATGAAGATGCACTGAGTCGCGTTTGCCAACTCGCACACAACAAAAACCTACGCGTACTTTGCGTGGTTGATAGCGTAGAAAGTTCTACTCACCAGCGTTTGCGCAGCCTAGGTTGCGATCAAGTGTTAGCGAAATCCATTCCACGCAGCAGCTTGTATCGCAGCTTGTCTGAGTGCCTGCAACAGGAGCAGGCGCAGCCCCCATTACACGACTCTAAAGTGCTGATAGCGGAAAATAACAGCGCCAGTCAACGTTATCTGCAATCCATGCTGAAAACTGCAGGCGCACACATTTTAATAGCCAGCAACGGAGACGAAACCTTGCAACGCTGGCAACAAGATAAGCCGCGGTTCGTGTTGCTGGATTTCAATATGGGCAGTGCGCGCGGCGATGAAATCACCAAACGCATCCGTGAAATCGACCCCAGTGGTAGCACTGTCATCATTGGGATGTCGGCACACTTAACACCGAATGAAGAACGCCAGTGGTATGAGGCAGGTTTGGATAGTTTACTGATCAAGCCGTTCGATCAAGCACAGTTCTTGCGCTGCATACATCCTTGGCTCAATAGCGCTCTAAACGCGCCGGTAAACGCATCAGAAAGCAGCGGCGCTAAATTGGTCAACGATCCAGAACTCGCCGCACTTATGCTTGAAGAGTTACCTATTCAACTTCAGGAGTTGGACGACGCTTTTGTCCAAGGTGCATGGGAAGCAGCACGTGCCGCAGCACATCAGTTGCATGGTACTGCTGCGTTCTTTCATTTAGAGCCACTAAAAAGTCACGTCTTTCTTCTTGAGACGCGACTCAACAAAGACGATTCACCTGGGGACAATCTGCAGCTGCGTGACGACGTGATCAAGGTGACCCAAGACGTCAACAAAATCTTGCTCAATTTGCAGTCCGGCCACAGCTGAGATAAATCGCAGCTATGGCCGCTTGCAGTCGCAACGGATTTAGATAGCCGAACGGGCTGATGGCATGCTGCGTGCCTGCATGATGACCGCTTTCATCCGCGCCACCGCAGCCGCCATGCCCATGATGACCGCGTCAGACACAATACTGTGACCGATATTCAATTCCGCAATTTGTGGAATTCGCGCAATCGGCACCACATTGTCTACTGTCAATCCATGTCCGGCGTGCACTTCAAGCCCAGCCGCGTTGGCGTACTCAGCCAACTTCTGAAAATTCTGAACTGCGGCCGAACGATCACCCGCATCTACCGCGTCGGCGTAAGCGCCGGTATGAAATTCAACCACTTGCGCCCCCGCCGCCAATGCCGCATCAATTTGCGCTGGATCGGCTTCGATAAAGAGTGAACAGCGTGTGCCAACAGCATTTAAGCGCGCAATAGCGTCGCGCACACGAGGCAGTTGACCCGCAACATCCAAACCGCCTTCCGTGGTTAACTCATCACGCCGCTCGGGCACAATGCAACATCCAGGCGGCGCTAGGCTTTCCGCGACGGCCAAAACTTCATCGGCTAATGCCAGCTCTAAATTCAAGGGAATACCCAATGCTTGCCGTATCTCTTGCACATCACGTTCTTGAATGTGGCGTCTATCTTCTCTCAAATGAGCTGTGATCCCATCCGCACCCGAAGATTGAGCCACGAAGGCCGCCGCCAATGGTGAGGGATAGAGTGTGCCGCGCTGCTGACGCAAAGTGGCAACGTGGTCAATGTTCACACCAAGTCGTATTGGGGATTCGGGCTGGCTCATACAGGTTTACCGGCAAAAGCCGCGCAGTTTAATGCTTTGCGTCGGCAGTGGCAGCATTCTGTTGTTTTAAGGCCACAAGATCACGCAACATCACAGCCGTTTTGAGTGGTTTTCCTGCTAGCTGTTGATGCAGCATGCTGGCCAAAACCGGCTTGCTGCTTTCTACTTGAGCATCCCAGCCATCTGCCATTAAATCCAGCAATACCTGCCCTGCAACCCCTTGAGAGCTGGCGCAAAGTCCATGCAATGGATCCCAGACGTAAGCTTCACTGGCAGTTATTAATTGAGGGTCAAATGAAAAGCCACTCAGCTCGAGTAATCGATATTCGAAATAACGCAACACTTGTGCCGGTGAGCGCTGCAGTAAGGCGCGCAACATCTCTTGATACAAATGAAACAACTGGGTATCTCCGGGCTCCCCCTGAGACACCATGCGCATTAGCAGCTCATTGCAATAGAAGCCGCACCATAAGCGCAAACCTTGCAATTCGATCGCGCTGCCCAATGACTCAAAGCGCCCCAGAGTGCCCAGCTCGCCACGCAAAAAGAAATCCAGCTGCAAGGGCCGAAACATTTGTAGCTGCGAGCCCCCTTTTGCTTTACGCGCACCGCGCGCAACCACACTGACACGCCCGTGGTCCAATGTGAGCAAATCGAGTATCAAACTACTGTCGCGATACTCCCTACGATGCAGAATCCAGGCCGGCTGTGCGCTGGCCCGTAAACTCATTCAGTAGCCCCGTACCCAAATGATTGAATGCTATCTTCGTGGTCAGCCCAGCCTTCGCGAATTTTCACCCAAAGATTCAATTCAATAGGTTGATCAAATAATCGCTGCAAGCGCTCCCGTGCAGACTGCCCTATAGCCTTCAAGCCCTGACCTTGGCGCCCGATGACGATACCCTTATGCGAGGCTCGATTGACCCAGATAGTCGCGTGAATCTGCATGCCTTGCTCATCTTGGACCATGCGATCTACTGTCACGGTCGTCGCATAGGGCAATTCTTGATTTAAGCGTAAGAACAATTGCTGACGCACATGCTCTGACACCAAAAACTCTGCCGAATGCGGCGTTAAAGTATCTTCGTCGTAAGTCCAAGGTCCTTCAGGCAGAAAGCGGTCCAATTCAGTAAATAGACCATCTACGTTGATTTTTTTTGTAGCAGACAAAGGAATCAAAAAATCAGCCTGCATTTGTTGCTGTAGCCGCCCAAGTTGCGGTAACAACGTCGCTTTGTCCTTTATCAGGTCTACTTTGGTCAAAATCACACCGAGGCAAGCCGGCTTATTGCTCAACAGACGCTGTTGAACTTGTTCATCGGAGCGCGTCCATTGCCTTGGGTCAACTAACCATAACGTGATATCCACGTCGGCCATCGCGCTCAAAGCAGTACGATCCAACAGCTTATTTAACGCTTTGCCTTGGATGTCGGCTTGGCCCGGTGTATCGACGAAAATGTACTGTGACGACTCGCGTGATAGCACACCCATCACTCGATGACGGGTGGTTTGCGCTTTGGGAGAGACTATCGACAAATTTTCCCCCAACAAAGCATTCATTAAGGTCGACTTACCAACATTCGGGCGACCAACTAAAGCGATAGTTCCAGATTTCTTCATCGTGCCTGCCCTGTTTGCAATTGTTCTAACATCGCACGTGCCGCGGCTTGCTCGGCAGCGCGGCGACTACGCCCCTGTCCTGGCGCGTCCCGACTGCCTACCTGGCATAGCACCTCAAATGATTTTTTGTGCTGTGGTCCTTCTTCGCCTACCAATCGATAAGCCGGGAGCGAACCACCATTGACCTGCAGAAGTTCTTGCAGCTGAGTTTTAGGGTCTTTTAAATCCTCGGCAGAGGGAAGATTGGCCAAACGCTGAGAAAAAAGCAGAAGTATTTGTTCACGGCAAACCGCAAATCCTGCATCACAATGTATCGCCCCGATCAGCGCTTCCAAAGCGTCTTCCAGAATAGAAGCCCTGCGATGCCCCCCGCTTTTGAGCTCTCCAGGACCCAGCTCTATATCCAGCCCCAAGCCCATATCCGAGGCTAACTCGGCAAGTGTTTCCCCACGCACTAAATGCGCACGAAAACGGGTTAAGTCCCCTTCATTGGCATTTGGTAAAGCATGAAAAAGCGCTTCGGCGATCACCATATTGAGTATGGCGTCCCCGAGGAATTCTAAACGTTCGTTATTCCGGTTTCCGGCACTACGATGCGTCAGTGCCGATTGCCTTAGCGACTCATCGGTAAAAGGAAAATCTTGCAGCCGCAGAAAATCAACCACTTTTATTTAAGGAAAAACTCTTGTCAAAAGTCAGCACCAAATCCCAATTGGCAAATAAGTGTTTACGAACTTCGTATTTATATGCCAACAACTTGCCTTGTTTTGTCTTTTTTAACTTCACATCTTTAACTTTGAGTTCCGTAACATCATCTACATCCCACCTGCGCTGCAACGCGTTGCGAATTTCCAAAAGGGATGCCTTTGCACTACCTGGTTGTGCAGCGACTTGTGAAACAATTTTGTTCGCCTTAGCTTCGTTCATATAAACCGGCGCGACCGAAAGAGCCAACAATGCACCTCCACCAATGACTGCCAACAAAAACAATGTGTTGTACATACCGCCGATTTGCTTTTTTATAGACTTCATACGATCCCCTTCTAACGTATTGATTGGCCGATTCTATCGAATGCTGGCCGACTTTTTTGACTATCCCAGCTCATCCATATGAAAAAAGCCTTACCGACAAGGTTTCTTTCAGGCACAAAGCCCCAACCGCGACTGTCATCCGAGCCATCGCGATTATCCCCCATCATAAAGTAATGTCCTTCTGGTACTACGAACTCACCATCATCATCGGGGCGATTCGGGTTGATGAGAATTTTATGCTCCAACTCGCCCAAGTTCTCAACCTTTTCTTCCGCGATTAACTTACGGCCTGCTGCATCAGCGCTGTAGTAGCCACTGACTTCTTGCGACATTACTTCACCATTGATGGTGAGTGTTTTGCCTTGGTAGGCAATGCGGTCACCTGGCAAACCGATCACGCGCTTTATGAAATCTTTACTGGGATCAACGGGATATCGAAAAACCATGACATCGCCGCGCTCAGGATCGCTGACCGGTATCAGTACGTTATGAAAAACCGGCATGCGGAATCCATAACTAAATTTGTTGACCAAAATAAAATCACCCACGTGCAGAGTGGGAATCATCGAACCTGATGGGATCCGAAAAGGCTCAACCAGAAACGAACGCAATACCAAAACAAGAAAAATAACCGGAAAAAAGGAGCGGCAAAATTCCACCCAGCGCCCCGGCTCGTCCGACGTACGCTGCTTGGAAAGCCATAACACGTCGAGCAAATAACCCGCACCGGTAACAACCGACGCCAGCAGTAGCGCCGCGGAAAAATCAAAATGTACGTCTGCGGGCACGCTTATTCCTTGCTGTCGCGGCTCAATACCGCCATGAATGCATCCTGTGGGATCTCAACTCTGCCAAATTGCTTCATGCGCTTCTTACCCGCTTTTTGCTTTTCCAGCAATTTACGTTTACGCGTCGCATCACCGCCATAACATTTCGCGGTGACATTTTTTCGCAAAGCTTTTACCGTAGTCCGCGAGATGATACGCGAACCGATCGCCGCCTGAATCGCGACATCAAACATTTGTCGGGGAATGATCTCGCGCAAGGCCTCAGCCAAATGTCGCCCTCGCCGCTCCGCTTCTGTGCGGTGAACTATGTGGGCCAGTGCGTCTACCCGTTCATTGTTGATCATGACCTCCACTTTCACCAAATCGGCGGCCTGGAAGTGCAAAAAATCATACTCGAATGACGCAAACCCACGACTAATGGATTTCAGACGATCAAAGAAATTTGATACCACCTCGGCCAACGGCAGCTCAAACTCCATAGAAACTTGGTTGCCGTGATATTGCATTTTTCTTTGCACACCACGTTTTTCGATGCACATTTGCATCACCGCACCAATATATTCC
>JBPOFU010000139.1:0-5866 GCA_051252075.1 Oceanococcus sp.
TTCTGTAGCCCAAAACCGTAGAAATTGACGCGGCTGTGTCGCAATACGGCGTCCCGTTCAAATTGCTCTTGGCTGGCGTTGGCTGATCCGCTATCAAAAGCGCGCGCATCTAAATATGGATCGTCTTGCCAATGGTGGGAGAGGTTGATGCTGGCATCCCAGCCTGAAAAACGCCCGAGCAGTGACAGCGCGGTGTTGATAGAGTGAAAACTCTTGGGGCGAATTTCGCGGTACTGAAGCGAACGTCCATCGGCATCATTGATGGCGTAGAAATCGCTGCCATACGATGGATTGCGTGAGAAGCGTTGTTCCGGTGTTGCAAACAGGCTGATCTGCCACGGGCCCAAGAAGTGATCCAGTCGCAGCATGCCGCTAGGACGTCGCAGGTCTTCGATGTCGGCCAGGCCAGGTTCTAGGTTGTCCAAAGGATTGAGTACATCCAATACCCGCAAATTGTCCGAGAAACCCCAGGCAGCCACTTGGCGGCCAACTTTTAAGTCCCAGCGTTCAGACAAGCGCCCCTGCAGCCATGCTTCGCCGATGTCTAGCTCTTGCTCATAATCCTTAAGGACTTCGTCGGTGTAGTCCTGGTCTTGAATTTGATAGGCCGCGTCATGCCACGCCACTAGGCTGATGCGTGCTTTCCAGTTGTCGCCTAAGCGTGCAAGCAAGCCAGCATCAAGCCGCAGTCGCAGTTGCGATAAGTCGGAATAATCCGTTCCGGTACCGGAATGGTGCGGGTGCAAATTCCATGTGTTGGATAGCACCAGTCGGCCGTCCCATTGCAGCGGCTGGTCGCCAAAAACGTCTTCGCTGGTATCGTCCGCTAGGATAATGCTGTCATACAGATCGCCATCATCGAAGCCGTCCAACAAGCTGTCCATATCTTGCTGGGCGTGCGATGAGGCGGCGGCCAGGCTCAAACACAGGACCCATAGTGCACGGGAAAAAAGCATGCTGGTTGTTACAAACCTTGGCTGAGGCGACGTTGGCTGAACAACTCATCGGACAGGGGCAGGTTGTACTGTACGTTGTGCCACCGCAAAACGCTGGCATGCTCAGTTTGTTTACCCTTTTTGGTGCTCATGCTGATTTCTTGTGCCGTCCAAATGCCGTCGATTTGCGACAGTTTTTTTACTTCCATGTATTTCATGCGTTTGCCATCGGCCAGGAAATTCACGCTGCGCATCACCACATAATTGTCTTGTCGGATAAATGCTACGGATTTTTTGTAACCCGTGCGTTCAATTTCGGCTTCGGTTTTGGGGGTGGATAAGATCTGCCAATGTTTGTGGCCTTTAATATCCACGATTTTCATCAGCTGATACTCATAAGCCTCCAAATCGGGGCTGCTCATATCGGCATAGGTAAAATCGGACCCCATGAAGCTGCCGCTTTTATCGGCTGCGGCGATACGTTTGACCTTTTTCAATGCTGGCAAATACAGCCATTGATCGTCATCTTTTCTGCCATCGTCATAGTCGTAGCTTAAAAAGCCCGTGTCTTTGACGTTGGCCGGCCCAAGGAAAAACATAATGCTTTGGGTGTCGCCATCCCTATCCGGTACGTCGCGTTGAAAAGAACGTATAGAGCGCTCACGCTGATTGCCTTTGGAATCGATCAGCAACATGGCCATGTCCATGGTTGCTGTGCTTCCGGTATCGCGATCCTTCACCTGTTGCATAATCTCGCGGGCGCTCATCTCAGCGTTTGCTGGATCGATGGATAGAGTTAACAGCAGACCGAGTAGGGGGAGTCTTAGGCTCATCATGCGAGTACTTCCTTGGGTTGTTTTTCTTTCCATTGCGCCAATAAGGTCATCAACGCCGGGGCTAGCAAGACGTCGGCTAAGAAGGCCAAGATGATGCAAAACCCGGTAAGTAAGCCAAAGGCACGCATGTTGTGCATGCTGCCCAGTAGGTTGACGAAGAAGGCGGCTGACAGCACCAAAGATGTGATCATTAAGGCCTTGCCGGTGGTGCGCAGGGTTTGCCGCACGGCCCAAGTCGAATCTCCGCTGCTGGCGTAGTAGCGTTGATAGTTGTGCATAAAATGAATGGTGTCATCGACAGCTAAGCCCAGTGCGATGGAGCCAATTAGCAAAGTGAAGGCATCCAAGGGGATGCCCACCAAGGCCATCAATGCCAAAGTGACCACAATAGGTGCTAGGTTCGGAATCATGCTGATGAGCCCGGTACGTACTGATCCAACCAAAAGCATCATCAAAGGCGAGATGATCAGGAAGGCCAGCATATAGGCGCGAATGGTGTCTCCGATCAAGGCCTTAATGGTACTACCGAGTATGCTGATGATGCCGGTGAAAGTGAGTTCCGCATACGGCCCTATACGTTGTTCAAATCCGGCTTTAAGCTCCGCCAAATAGTCGGGATAAAGCACGCCATCAACAAAGGGGAGCTTGGCAGTGATACGCATTTTGCTAAAGCTGGAATCAACAATGTCATTGAGGTCATCGCTGCCGGAGTTTTCAAACAGCAACAATTCTTGAGCAATCAGCTCGCGTTGTTCAGGGATGCGATAAAACGCCGGGTCATTGCCGTTCAGTGCTTGATGCAACTCCTTGTTGATATCAATCAAAGAGGTGGATTTGCCTAGGCGCACGCCATGCACTTCCAGTTCGTCAGCAAAGATCAAGGCTTGATCGACAGCCTTCAGCAAAGCTGGATTGTGCAAGCCATTGGTTTCGCCGCTATCCACCACGATTTCCACAAAGGTGGCACCGCCAAAATGCGTATCTATCGCCTCTGTGGTATCGCGAATTTCGCTGCCTACTGGAAACCAGCCCAGAGGGTAATGGCTGGGTTTGAGCTGCGCTGCGGCGAAGAGGCACACAAGAATAAGGACGAACCACAGCGTGACTACCTTCCAGGGTTGTTGAGTCGAGATATCGGCGCAGCGTCCTAAGAAGCGTTGCAATGCGCCATCTTTGTCGTCGCGTAGCCCTTGAGCTTTGAATGGTGTGACCGCGATGAGTGCTGGCATCAGGACCAAAGAAAAGACCAAAGCACAGACGATGCCCATAGGGCTAACGATGCCGATGTCCGCAACGGGCTTCATGTTGGCGGTGACAAATGAGATCAAACCGCCTGCCGTGGTGAGACCGGTCATGACGACGGCGAAGCCGGAATGTCCCAAGGCATAACTTAAGGCTGCCCGTTTGTTCTTGCCTTGATCCACCGCTTGAAAATATACGGTGAAGATATGTACCGCATTACCCACACCAACGGCTAGCAACAATGAAGGCAGGATTTGCACTGAAGTGGTTATTGCGATGCCAAAGAACGCCATTAAGGCAAATGTGCAATAGACTGATAAAGCAGAGACGGCGACTGGCAAGATCACCATGATCCAGCGTCGAAAAATGGCGTACAGCAATATCGATGTTATCAATATGCCCAGGGCAGAAAAGACGAACATATCGCGACCCAATATGTAGGTCAGTTGGTGCATCATGAATGGTGAGCCCGCTATGCCGATCCGAAAATCGTCGCGTTCGAATTGTTCTGTTTTCGCACGTATTGCATCGATGATGAGGTAGACCTCATCCTGACTGAGGAAGGCGGCCCCTTCGTTGGCTGCGCTAGGCTCGTCGCCGCTGAGCAGCCCGTCATCCTCTGCAAACCCGGCATCGAAGTCGAACTCATCTAAGGATTCCACTTCGGGCATGCCAACATGGCTGGCGGTGTAGGTATCCGGAGTCACCACCAAAATGGTGTGGGTTAAATCGGGGTTCACGAAGTGATTGCGGTACAAGGGATTGTTGCGGATGCGATCACGCAGTTGGCTGAAATCGGCATCATTTTGTGGCCACTGTTCTAGCAAATCTTGAACGATTAATTCGTCACCTTGGCCTCGCGTGAGTCGTGCATTGATCAAGCTATCCACCTTATCTACTTGTGGGATCGCCGCTAGGGCTTCATGCCAGATTTTCAGGTGCTGAAGAAACTCATCGTTAACGATATCGCTATCGCTTTGGACCAAAATAACGAGTCTCTCGTCTCGACCGAACTCTCGCTGAAAGGCATCATAAACTTGGCGAGCGGGATCGGATTTACGCAGATAACCCTCGGTGGACATATCCACTTGTATCTGCGGAAAATAACTAGAAACCCACGTCAGCACTATGAGCACGGCCAATATGATGCGCCAGGGATAGTCGTGACAAATTTCACCCCAACGCGCAAAGCGCCGCTCAATGGCGTCGCGGGCGCGAGAAAAGCCGTTTTTTGGGGTGGTGGTGTTCATGTCTGGGAGGGACTATGGGGAAGAGTGTAGCAGATTTTAAGGCAAATTCCTTAATTAGAAAAGCCTGTGTTCCTCCCAGAAGGCCGATAAGCCAAAGCGGATAGGGGTAAAATGGCATTTTTCATTGTGATGATTGGGTTATGCCAAGTTTCGATATAGTCAGTGAAGTGGATAAACACGAGCTGACCAACGCTGTCGATCAAGCCATGCGCGAAATGCAAAATCGTTTTGACTTTCGCGGTGTAGAGGCTGAATTCAGCTTGAATGGTGTGGTCGTTACTCAGACCGCGCCTAGCGATTTTCAGCTGGATCAAATGCTGGACATATTGAAGCAGCGTTTGGTCGCACGCGGCATTGATTTACGCAGTTTGGAGGTCGGCGACGTTCAGGCCAACATTGCTCAGGCGCGACGGGATGTTAGCTGCAAGCAGGGCATAGATAAGCCAGCAGCCAAGAAAATCATAGCTTTGATCAAAGCCAGCAAGCTCAAAGTTACCGCGCAAATCAATGAAGATAAGTTGCGCATTACCGGTAAAAAGCGCGATGAGCTACAAGCTGTTATGGCTTTGCTAAAGAAAGATGAAGAGCTAGAGCTGCCTTTGCAGTTTGAAAATTTCCGCGATTGAATTCGACTCAATTACTTCACATCCAAAGCCTATACTGGCGCATCTAAACGCTGCCTATCGCGGCAGAAAGTATCTAAAACCATGAGCTCAACCTCACTGTGGACGCCTGATAGCTGGCGTTCTTTCCCGATCGCGCAGCAACCGAATTACCCTGATGCGGCTGCACTACATGCCGCTGAGTCCGCTATAGCAAAACAGCCGCCCTTGGTTTTTGCGGAAGAAGCGCGCGAGCTGCGCCGTCAACTCGCCGACGTGGCCAATGGCCAGGCCTTCTTGTTGCAGGGAGGGGATTGCGCGGAAACTTTTGCCGATTTTTCTTCGCCGGGCATTCGTGATTTGTTCAAGGTTTTGCTGCAAATGGCGGTGGTATTGACCTACGCCGGTGGCAAACCGCTGGTAAAAGTAGGGCGCGTAGCGGGCCAGTTTGCGAAGCCGCGTTCGGCTGACACTGAAGTGCGTGATGGCGTTGAATTGGCGAGCTATCGTGGCGATATCGTCAACGGCCCGGCTTTTGATTCAGCCTCCCGCGTGCCCGATCCGCAACGCATGCTGCAGGCTTATCATCAGTCCACCGCAACACTGAATCTATTGCGTGCTTTTGCCAGTGGTGGTTTGGCCGATTTGAATCAAGTTGCCGCTTGGAATCAGAGCTTCTTAGAAGGCAATCCGCTGCGTGAGCGCTATGAAGTCTTGGCCCACAAAATTGAAGATGCGCTGGCTTTTATGAAAGTGTGTGGAGTAGACAGCAGCAACACACCGGCCCTAGCCAGTACTCGATTGTTCACTTCGCATGAAGCGTTATTGCTGGGTTATGAACAGGCCTTAACGCGCCGTGATCACTTGACCGATCAGTGGTATGACTGTTCTGCACATATGTTGTGGATAGGCGAGCGGACCCGGCAGCTCGATCACGCCCATATCGAGTTTTTGCGTGGGGTCAATAATCCTATCGGCGTGAAAGTCGGGCCGAGTATGCA
>JBPOFU010000014.1:0-50312 GCA_051252075.1 Oceanococcus sp.
TTTGATGCCACCGCAGGTGAGTACACAGCTGTACCGGATGGTCAGCGTGTTGATATGGGTGTGTTTTACGGTCAAGCCAGTGATGGCCCAGTTGGGGGTGAGGATAGAGAACTAGGCATTGTGAATAACGGCCAAGTGGTCTTCACTTACGACGTCGAGGATCTGCCGTCGTCCATCGATGGCAACGGTTACATATTTCAAGCGTATTACTTCGGTCCTAGCGTGAATGAAGCAACGCGCCAAAGCAGCCATTTCCTGCCGAAGGAACAAGTGCTGGCGGTGCCGGACAACAACGCGGTTGGCTTGGCGGATGCAATGGATGATGACAAATTACCCAGCGATCTATTTGACGGACATCCGTTTAGTCTTGTGTTTGTCGCCGTAGCGCCGAGCTGACTATCGCGGATGCGAGATTTCCGATAGGGATTGCGCTTTTTGCGCTACTTCAAACGAGATGGCCACGGATGATCCGAGGTAATCCCTTCCTTCTCCTCCAAATAAAACAATGCCCGCGTAAGCGGGCATATTTATTTGGGGCTTGCTGAGTGAAAAGCTTCGCCCCAGTTTGCAAATTTGCGTTTCAGGAATTTAAGCCTAAGGCATCACCAGATATTTCTTGCCAGTAGCCTGTTGGCTGTAGCTCTTAATAGCATCCAGTTGCAGCGCGCCGGCTAAGGAAACTTCAGCTGAATATTGACTGGCGAATGTGCTAGTGAGTTCGCTCAGTACTCGGCCAAATAGCTGCAGGGTTGTCTCGGGGCCGAGCTTGGCCAGGTAGTTTGGCAGGAGAAAACCGCTGACGCTCCAAGCCATGCCGTAGCTGTGCTGGAGCACTGTGGGAGCGCGATCGAGGAAGCCATACTGATAAACCTGCTTCAGCGTGGTGGAGCCGTAGACGCTGTAATTTTTGTTGTCACGATTTTGCGCAATTTCCATCGCAGTGAGTACTTGGCTGGCGAGATCTCCGCCGCCGGTCGCATCGAAACACAGCGTGGCGCCGGTCGCGGCGATTGCCTCGCTTAAATCCTGCATGAAGCTTGGCTCGCTGGAGTTGCAGATGTGCTCTGCACCAAGCTCTTTCAGTATGTTGGCCTGCTCCTGTTTGCGAACGATGTTGACGATCGCGATGCCATCGGCGAGACAAATGCGGTTAAGCATCTGGCCTAAGTTTGAGGCTGCGGCGGTATGGATCAGTGCGGTGTGGCCTTCACGACGCATCACTTCTGTCATGCACAGCGCGGTCATCGGATTCACTACACTAGAGGCGGCCTGATCGGCGCTGACGCCAGGGGCGACGGGGAGACAGTCTTTGGCTTTGGCCATACGAAATTCAGAATACATGCCGCCGGCCATGGTGGCGACGGTTTTTCCTAGCAGGCCCTGCGTCTTAGCGCCCGTGGCAATGACGGTGCCAGCGCCTTCGTTGCCGATAGGCATGGACTTGCCGATGCGCGTTTTGAGCATGGGCATCGCCCGTTTCGGAATGTCGGCTTCAATAACCGGTGCTGAGTCGTTACCGCTTTGCCGTGCCGTGGATAAATCGGCAAAGGCGAACATGACAGCTTGATCTGAAGGATTCAGCGGCGCTGCTTCTACTCTGACTAAAACTTCGTCGTCAGCACAGCTGGGAATGTCAGTGGTTTCGATTGAGAGTTCCAACACGGCGTCGCTGCGCACCTTGGAAACCAGGCGGCGCGTTGAAGAGGGGAGTTCGCTCATGAGTGTTGTCCTGTTTAAGTTGAATGGCGTGGTTTGCGGCACAAATCATCAAATTTTTACGCCCATGCAGCACCTGCATAGAGAGACTGCAGCGTGTTCCAATGGCGTATGCGGCTAGACCGCTTTCCACGTTTTGCGCTTTTCTTTTGCCAGCGCGACGACGTTCGCAATGTCTTCGTCTGTGTACACGCCATTCACCCCTGATATGGCTGCCAGCTTCATGCCGTGCTTGATGCCCAGCTTGTAAATTTCCTTGACCTTTTTCCACTCGGTGTCGCGCCCTACGGTAAAGACTTCAAAGCGCCCTTCCAATGCCAGCACGATGGTTTCGGCCAGGCAAGCGTAGACAATATTAGGTGGCAGGCTGATGTCTTTGAGCCCTTTGACCTGTGAAGGCAGATCGATCTCACCGGATTCGATCACCAACACATCCGGCCTTTTTGCACATTCTTCTGGGGGTAAGTCTAGTGGTCGCGCGACATCGGTAATCACGCAGCCTGGCTTGACTCTGGTGATATCGAGAATCTTTTTACCGGCGCCAGAAGTCGAGGTCACGATCATGTCCATATCGGATAAGTAGTCTTCGTAATCGATGCAGGCGGTGACCTTGGCGTCCGGTGTTTCCTTGAGAATAGACGCCTTGAGGGTATCCAGCTTCTTTTGATTGCGACCTGCCAAATAGACCTCATCAAAGGCCATGGCCATCAGTCGTGCGCTGACCGAGCCGATCGAACCTGAGGCGCCAATAACCATGGTTTTGGCCTGAACACGACCATTCTTACGAGCTTTGACCAAGCCCATGCGGCGCATGGCATCGGCGGCGGCCCAAAGTGCGCCAGAGGCGGAGTAGCTGTTGCCCGTGGTGACCGGCAAGGGGGCGCGGCGGGCTACCGTGATGCCGGCATCGCCGACGACTTTAGTGAACGCACCTAGACCGATCAGCTGTGCGCCCATTTTTTGCGCCATATCGGCGGCCGCCAACAGCCGACGGTAGGTGAATTCTGGACTGCGGCTGAGCATTTCCTTGGGCGTGCCACCAACCGCAATCAACCAACCTTCGGCTTCGGAGCCGGTAGGTGAAACGATGTTGGACATCTTGCAATACACCCGCGGTGGGGCGAAGGCGGCTGCTTTCTCCACTTGGTTCATGACCAGCTTTGGCGTGTTCTTAGGCAGGATCTTGAAACCGGTTTTGATCGCTTCTTGGCTTAAGGGA
Organism: Oceanococcus sp.; assembly: GCA_051252075.1. Classification (GTDB taxonomy): domain Bacteria; phylum Pseudomonadota; class Gammaproteobacteria; order Nevskiales; family Oceanococcaceae; genus Oceanococcus. Next base: position 2,936 of record JBPOFU010000014.1, read on the forward strand.
TGAATCACGAAAGCAAAGCGGCGGATATTGCGGAACGTCCCCGTGGGGTGGAGCATGCGTGGCTGCAGCTTCAGTTCATCAATGATTTCAGCAAGATCGTCATCGGCGAGTTCGTCTGGCGCTAGCCCGGTTGCGGCCAGAATCATTGCCTCAATGACATTGATGCCGACGACTTCTGAGAACGGTTGCGGACAGGTGTCGATGGCGAGATTGACCTTCTGCTCGGTCAGCCAAGCCAAGCGTTCATCGTCTATCGCAGAAGTGATCAGTGTCTTGCCTTCCAGATTGCCTACCCCAGCCAAGGCACGAATATCTTCAAACGCACCGACAATCACATGCGATTCAGCCATTTCACTGGCTAGGAATGCGGCTTTCACCTTGGAGAGCTTCGGCAGCACTGCCCCCAGTTTGCGGGCCGCCCAAAAGCCCCCGGCCATTTTGCTGCCAGCCGCGAACATCTCCAGCTGGTTCATGGAGGTCAACATTTTCGGTGCGCCGGTTCTTAAGACCGCGTCAGCAAACTTAAGATTCGGTGTGTAATGCTGCATTTCGACAGCTAGGTCATAGTTGACCGTGCCGGAGAGAAACAACACCAAGTTGTTATTGAAGTAACTCCCTAGCGTTTTTTGAGCATGGCGTACGGCGCGTACCTGCAGCATCCGCCGCAAGTTCGCACCGGTCGTGGCCGGAACGCGAGTCACAACACTGAGCAGTTTGTCCGTGTCTTCGTGTTGGAAGCGCCGTGTGCCCACATCGTAATGATCGCGAATCATGCCTAGGCCTACGGCATCGGCATCAGCCTGTGCGCGCCTCAATAATTCCCAAGCTTGCGTGTCGTCGTTGTCAGCACCTTGTCGACTGACTTTAAAGTCCTGCCCGAGGAATTTGGTCTCGAATTGGTAATCTTTGTCCGATGATCCAAGCGATACAGTGATGACATGTTTCATGATGTTTTCCTAAGCGTTGGACGGCATGGGTGCTTAAGCCAGTGTAAATGGCAAGTGTGCAGATGCAAACAACACGTTACACACGACGAGCGTGAATTTTCATACTCTCGCTGCATGATGGTGGCCGTAAGGCGGTGGCTCTACTCAAAGTCGATGCTGGGTATTCGCTGGAATTCAGATGGATATTTGTGTCGCGTGATTATCCCAAGCCACGGCGCTATTCGAAGTGCGCTGTATCTGCATGGCGGCATTGCTATGCCAACTGGCAACAATGCCCAATCCGCTAGTCGCAGCGAATCCGTTTTTTAGACTGGCGAGGCCGGCAACGTCGGCTAAGGCTTGTTGCTCTACGCATTGCATGGTTTCACTATCCCAAATCACCATTTGCCCGCCCCGAGGCGAGGTGGCAGCAAGGTAACGGCCACTGCTGTCATTGGCGACACTGGCAATATAGTGAGTCATGCTGGCCCAGCCTTTTTTCGGTGGCGGCAAAGCATGAAAACCGTGATTTCTCCCGGCGATTGCGACCAATGCAGGCTGGAGCTTTTTGTCGCCTTCAAATTGCATGCCGATGATGACGCGATCATCAGCCAAACGGGCAATATGCCGAATGCTGAGTTGTTGGTGTGATGCGTGTTCTTGGCGCTGAATATGCCCATTGTCTGCTGACAAATAACTTAAATTGGATTGCAATTGGGTCAGATTCAATTTGCTGCGTCCGTTGCCGGTATCAATGCCACCGTTGGCAACAACTAGGCCTGTTCCATCATCGCTGAGTAGACATTGATGGGGGTCTAGTCCGCCGCTGCTAAAGGTGGACACGCGTTTTCCATCCGGCCATGACCAAACACCAATTTGCCCGCGGTTGGGGTTCAAAGCAGTTTCTGTGGTGAACAGCGTTTTCCCATCGGCACTGAAACAACCGTGGCCGTTGAAGTGCCAGCCAGCTTCACAGTTGAGTTGCTGCAGTAAGCGGCCGCGGCCCACGTCCATAATCCAGACCTGTTTGCCCGGCCTGCGAGCAAAGAATGCGGCTTGCCTGCCTTGTGGGTGGACCACAACGTCGTGCCCGCGTTGCTCGACCACATGTTTCCAGCGCAGCGCGCCGCGGGTGTCCAAGCAACACAAGGCAAATTGGCCGTCCGCGAGGCGCGAGGTGGACAGCAATAGTTGTTCATCATCCAAGCCTTTGCAGCTTGTGAGTACTGGCGTGCAGAGTGTCGCTGCCAATGCCTTTAGCAGCGTGCGGCGTTGGGCATCAGTCGCCATCATTGGCATTGAATCCTGGCACCACACCAACAGCACCGCCCAAATCTTGGATTTGGTTGCGCAACTGCGCGAAAGCACCGTCATACACTTGGTACAGCTGAGCGCGGCTGGTTGCCTGAGTCACGGCGGTTACTAAAGCGCTGTCAATGGAGTCTAATCCGTTGCGCGTTTGCCCGATCAAGGCGAGTACATCATCCTCATACACGCCGCCGCCCAAACTGCGTATGCGATAACCAAGTGCAGGGCCACCTTCACCACGGAAAAGCTGCTCTATGCCATTGAGTTCGGCCACTATAGCGTTAAGAGATTGCTCCGCGTAGGGTGAGCTGACACGTTGCGGGAGTGCCGCGTTGCCATTGTTATTGCCCAGAGGGCGGCCCAATTCATCATCCCGGACACTGACCACTTCACGGATCACACTTTCCACCAGCTGGGTCAGCCCCGCACTGTCGGAAAGGGCAAAATTTTGTTCGATATAGTCAGGCCAAGCTTGATGAATGCTCTGTAGTGAATTGTTCAGGAATTCACCGATGTGGCTTACTGCTGGGCAAATGACTTGACGCTGGTCGCGCGGAGAAAATAGCAAGTATTCCAAAGCAGGTAATCCCTGAACCGGAGCGCTAAGCTGGTTCAACTCAACGCTTGGATCTTGCAGGAAGTCTTCACTGCGTGACTCGACCAAATCTCGATCATCTGGAAAGAATTCGATCCGCAGTCGTGCCTCTTCACTCAGTGGGCCGAAGGTAAAGATCGAGGCGGCTTGCCAAGCAAACCACGTGTCTTTCCAAGCTTGGCGCGTGATCGCAAGATTCGCTGCATTGAATGCTGCGCATAAAGCCGCGCTGTTTGTCGCAAGCTGCTCGCTGGCTGCTGCGGTCTTGGCAAAGGCCGGTTCAATAATCTCTTCGGCTATGTGTAGATTGATGGCATTGTTGTCGGCCAAAGGTGCTTCATCGCAGCTGCTCAGTGCGATTGCTAGGGTGGCTATCATCAAGCTGTAGAAAATTTTCACAGGGACTCCAAGAAACGCATCAGCGCTTCGCGATCTTCAGTGGATCCATCGGCGATGGCATCACGTGCTGCTTGTGCTTCGCCGCCGTGCCACAAGACCGCTTCTAATAAGGTGCGTGCACGTCCGTCATGCAGAAAGCCTATGGGCTGATCGCCCGCCACTGTTTGGCTCAGGCCTATGCCCCAAAGGGGCGGTGTCCGCCATTCTCGGCCACTGGCCAAAAACTCAGCAACGCCATCGGCCAAATCATCACCCATGTCATGCAATAGCAAATCGGAATAAGGGTGGATGGTCTGCTGTGAGAGCTCCGGGCGGTTGGCCAAATCTCCGGTCTTCATTTCCGGAATGTGGCAAGCGGCGCAGCCTGCGGCTTGGAAAACCTCAGCGCCGCGGCGCACTTGTGGGTCATCCAAACCACGGCGAGCGGGTACCGCCAAGTGCTGTGAATAAAACACCACAAGATCTTGCACTTCCATGGTCAATTCGGGTTGTCCACCGGTTGGACTTTGCATGCACTGGCTTTGCATGTCGGTGCAGTTTTGCCTGGGCATGGCCTGACTGCTGATGCCGATATCGCCTAGAAAGGCGCTGAGAACTTGAGCTCGCACATTGGGTGTCAGTGCCTTCCATCCATAGCGACCCACTAGTTCGCTTTCGCTGGTAACTGGATCGACTACGCGGTTGGCTTTACCGGAAATGCCGTCATTGTTGGCATCGTCGATATCCTCCCGCGCCAAGATGCTAGCGTCGCTGAGCGCATCCAACAGTCCGAGGCCGATCATGGGAGGCGTGATACGTGCAGAAAAAGCGGTGTTGCTGGCAAACTCACCGTAACCGAGCTGGGTCAGCGTCAGTTGAGGGCGGCGCAGTTCTATGGATGCCCCATCAGCCAGTTCTAAAACTTCATGTTGCCAAGCGATAGCCACTGCGGCTTCGCGAGCAACTCCAGGGATACTGCGGTCCTGGATTTGGCCGCCATAGCTAGGTTCTGGAATATTGGCTTGGGCGCCACTGTCGAGTGCAATTTTTTCCGCCATGGTTTGTGCCGGCACTGACAAACGCACCAGCAGAGAGTCGGCCGCATCGAGTTCATCTGTCGGGGCGTGGCCACGGCCATCTTTGATATGGCAGGCCTGGCAGCTACTGACATTAAACAGCGGCCCCAAGCCGTCACGTAAATCGGTGGAGGAAGGGGCTATCACCCAGGGCTCGCGAAAAAAACTGTTGCCGGCTTGGAAGTCCCCGCGCTTGCTCACGCTCAAGTTTGCTGCTGGCAGCGAGAATGCGTTGGCGTTATCGGCATAGACTGTGGTGTCACCACCACTGTCGGCTTGCAGTAGGGAGGCTATGGAGGGTGTAGTGGACTCGCTGCAGGCCAGCATGGAAAAGCAAGCGGCGCCCAAAAGGGCGCCGTAATATGTTGTCGTCATCGATCCGGCCTTAGTCGAACTGGCTGCCGCCGTCGCTGTTGATTTCAATGTTCAGTGCAGCTGCGCCGGCTTCCAATTGTTCGGTAAAACCAAGCAGCGCTTCTTCTGCAGCCAAGATCAATTCGTTGCTGTCGTTGCCATCAATCAAATAGTCGAAGGTGTCTCCGGTATCGCCGCTGGCTTTGAGCGTCATCAAGCGTGAACGTACATTGCTCAATGCCGCACGGATCTCATCGTCCGCTGCAACCGATACGCTGGCGAGTAAGCTGGACAGGGAAGGCCCGCTTAAAGTGGAGCCGTCAGCACGTTGAAAGGTGCCCAAGTAAACATTGGCCACACCTTCGCCGTTATAGAAGTATGAATTGTGCGAGCTGTCGCTAAAGCAATCGTGTTCGTCTTCTGGCGAGTTGGCGGTACGTGCTACACGCATGCGCTCGCTGGCCAATTCACCCAAAGCTAAACTGCCCATGCCGAACAGGATGCGTTGTAAGGCTTGGTCTGACGATTGTGCAAGCAGGTCCGAGCGCAAAGTTTTCGTGACGCTGGCTGCAGTCCACTCCACAACCATAGTCTCCAAGTCTTCCACCAACAGCTCGCCCAGTGTCTGCAAATAAGTCGCGCGACGATCACAGTTTCCGTTGCTGCAGCCACCACCAAGCACGTAATCGCTGACCGGGCGCTGCCCCGTCACGCCACTGTCCTGAGATAAATCTTGTCCCCAGAGCAGGAATTCAATCGCGTGATAACCGGTCGCGACATTGGCTTCTGAGCCGCCAATTTCGTTCAGGCTGATCAGCAGGTTTTTATCTATGCTGCTGGTATCCACCGTTTCGCCATTGACCACGAGCGATGTGCTGGCCACGATGTTGCCGCCACCATCCGGAGATGCGCCGGAGTAATCTCCGTCCACATAGTCGATCAATGCTTCGTCTAAAGGCCAAGCGTTGAGTTGCCCCTCCCAGCTGTCGACGCTGGCGAGCCCGCCATCGGAGTCCGGAGCATTGCTGACAAAGGCTTCGTCAAAACGCAGAACTTCGGATTGTTGATAACTGGAACGTGCCACCACATAGGCGGATTTCGCCGCCTCCAAGCTGGCTGTTGTGGGATTGGTTAAGAAGCTTGCTAAAGCGTCGTTTAGATCTTGGGCATCGTCGCGCGCGCTTTCGAAAACCGCCAAGGCAATGTCGGCGTAGTGATTCACTACCGCACGCTTTTCTTCGGCGCTAGGGCCGGAGCTAGGAGCGGTGCTACTGCTTCCGCAGGCGCTTAAAGCCAGTAGGGTCAAGCTGGTAAAGGTCAATGTCAGTTTTTTGTGCGAGCAGTGCATGCTGGATTCCAGAGCGAGTGATATGCGAATCATAGCGCTAACGATAATCATTCGCAACAAGGGCATTCGGCTGATTTACAGAATCGCTCTAACGCGCCTTTGAGTGGACCTGACTCAATGTCAGTTGCATAGGCCGCGGATGTGCAACAGCCTAAGTAGCAGTCCATTCATTTCAATAAAAGTGAATCCTGTATGGGTATGAATTCACTGGCCGCATTCATCAGCGATGCTGCGGTTAATTTCTTCACCCCATAAACTTCTACAGTTTTGCCTTTGTCCAGCCGAAGTTTATTGACCAAGAGGTCAAAATCACCATCGCCTGAAGCCAGAACTATGGTCTCAGCATCGGCAGAATAGTCCATCGCATCAATGGTGATGCCGACATCCCAATCGCCTTTTGCCGAGCCATCGGAGCGTTGGATATAGGGTTTTAACTTCACTTCGAATCCAATCGCTCTGAGGATGCTTTGAAACTCGCGCTGCTTTTGATCACCCCGGTCTATGGCGTAAGCAATCGCTGTGGTGACTTGTCTATTCGACGTGGCCTTAGCCCAAAACGCGTTGTAATCAAAGTTGCGCTTAAAGGCATCTCGCGTGGTGTAGTACACGTTTTGCACATCAACAAATAGTGCGACTTTTTCCATCATTGAATCTCTGGAGTGGGGCGTTAGAGGTCAGGCGTTAGTGGATCAATCATTATCCACAGGCTTAGGCGCGACCACCGGTGCCGTGCGCCCCATGGCGGCTAAGCTACGAGAAAGCCGGAATGCGTATTTCTCAACCACAGGCCAATCCCAATCTGAAGCAGCGCCGAGTTCGGGAAAACGCTCTTGACGTGAGCGAGCTCTCCCTTCGGAATTGACCGCGATTCTGCACTGTAGACTTTTGGGACGAGTGGCATACAGGTGCAAATGAATAATGCCCCAGCCGCTCAACGAGTATCGAAACGTATGCCCGTCTCTAGGCGGATCGAAACTTACTTTTCGTTCTATGGTTTTGCCCTTCATCGAGGGATACCAAAGCCCAAAGGCGTAGTTGTAAGTGCCTGCTTTGTAGCACTGCGCAGCTTTGGCCTTGATTTCATCCAGCGTTGCGAAACGTTGTAAGGCTTGGCCGAGATCCGATTCAGACGATGAAACCTGTGGCGTCTCGGCTTGAAAGGCACCCTCAATCAAAGTGTCAAAGTCAGACAAGCTAATGATGGTCGCAAGCGTCATGGAAGGTCCTGTTGTCTTGAAAGAGTTGAAGTCGAGCGCTATTTCCCGCTCATGCAGTTGTGCGTCCAGCGACTGTCGCGGACACATTACACGTATTTCACTGCAGGGATCCTGTGGCCGCTATGTTCGCTTGTTGTCTGAAAAACGGTCGGCTTGAAGTCGATGGCTTCACGGCCTCTTCACTGATAAACGCGCAGGGTCAGGTTTCACGAACTGGCTGTCATAAGAGGCTCCGCGAGCAGCAGCGGAAAACAAATTATGAAAAATAATACGCCATGCTCCTGCTCGTATTTTGTCCTGTTTTTCTCTTTTTTGACCGTGTTGAATTGGCCCGCTCATGCACAAATCCCTCAGGACACCTATCTCCATATTCCGGACAGCCGTGCCAAAGCCGGCAGGCTGATTGAAATCCCCGGCGATGCTCAGCCTGGCGGCGATGCTGCCACCCTGAAACTGCTAATCGTTCACACCCCGCGCTTTGCCTCGACTTTGCAGTCTGCAGATCCCGATCTGGTTGAGTACATGCTTCGCAGCGTCGCATCAGTCAACCAATTTATGGTGAATACGGGCCTTGCGACCCGCATTGAGATCAGTGGCATCATCGAGTGGGACCGTCCTGCCGGATACGCGCTGCAAGATGATCTTGAAGCGCTGCCATATTTTGTCGAGTCACAAACGCGCTTGCGCGATGGTGCGGCCGCTGACTTGGTGCAACTTTGGGAATTGCCAGAGCCTGGTGTGGATGATCCGGCCTTATGCGGTTGGGCTCAGATCATGGGAGCCAGTCGTCGCGTTTCATCGGATGGGTATGGTTATTCCGCTGTCATGCGTGGCATCCCTGGTACGCAGAGTGCGGGCTGTTTTGCCGCAGCGGCAGCGGAAGAGTTTGCTTTGTTGGTTGCCCACGAAATTGGCCACAACCTGGGCAGTAATCATGATTGGAATTCCGACACTGGGTCGGCCGCTTTTGATTTTGCACATGCCTCATTTTGTGGTGACAACCAAGGTGGCACGCAACCTGGCACCCTGATGTCCAATGCCTCAGTGCGCTTACCGTTCTTTAGTAACCCGGCGATTTCCCGCGACGGTGAGTCTTGTGGCACTGCGGTAGGGGTGCCTTACCCGGCTAACAATCGAGAGACCTTTACCCGCACGGCCAGCTATTTGGCCAGCCTGCGCTTGGACTCGCCAGTACGCGGCAGCGTGAGTTTATCTGCACCGAATTCGGTTGCAGAATTCTCCGAATATCTACCCATAACATTGACCCGCAGCGATAGTGTTGAGGCGGCTGCTGTCGAACTGCTGACTTATCGCGTCGGCGCCGTTGCTGGGCTGGATTTCAGTATGCCTTACCAGCAACGCATCAATTTTGCAGTGGGGCAGCGTAGCGTCATCGTGCCGGTGTTACTTTTTGGCGATGCAGTACGTGAGCCCACCAAGCAACTGCGCTTCTGGCTGCAGCGAGGCGAGAATGTGGCCATTGCTGGTCAGCGCAGCAAGCTCGTAAGTATTCGTGACAACGCTCTGCCTCTGGCCAGTGAAATATTGTTGGCTCTTGCGGATATTCCTCCAATCAATAGTGCCGCAGCGCCTCAGTCTTTGCGTAGCGCTGACACCTCGTCTGCTGACGAATCCAGCGCCGGTTCCGGCGGCTGGGTTTGGCTTATGGCCTTAGCGGCTATTCGACGTCGACGGATAGTGGCAGTAGCCGATGGGGTTGCTCGCGGACTGCAATAGAAAACCCCCACGCCCAAAAATTGAGCGCGGGGGCAGTGCGTGGCAATCAGGCCAGATCGAATCGATCTGCGTTCATGACTTTGACCCAAGCGGCGATGAAGTCCTGCACGAACTTTTCTTGGTTGTCGTCCTGAGCATAGACTTCGGCGTAACTCCGCAGTATTGAGTTGGAGCCAAACACCAGATCCACTCGCGTTGCGGTCCATTTGACCTTGCCGCTGGCACGATCACAAATCTCATACAGATTGTTTGCGACCGGTTTCCAAGTGTTGGACATGTCCGTCAGGTTGACGAAGAAGTCATTACTTAAGCTACCAACCCGGTCAGTCAACACACCGTGCTGGCTGCCACCATGGTTGGTGCCCAAAACCCGCATTCCGCCGACCAGCACCGTCATCTCTGGCGCACTCAGGCCCAACAGTTGCGTGCGGTCTAGCATCAACTCTTCGGCGCTGACTTTATAATCCTTCTTCAGCCAGTTGCGATAGCCATCGTGCAGCGGCTCCAACACATCAAAGGATGCCGCATCGGTCATAGCGTCTATAGCATCGCCGCGACCGCCTGTGAAGGGAACGCTGACGCTCAGACCAGCGGCTTTGGCGGCCAGCTCTATGCCAAGGTTACCCGCCAGCACGATTACATCGGCAACGCTGGCATCGGTCTGAGTGGCAATGCTGGAGAGCACATCCAGTACGCGTTGCAGACGTTCTGGCTCATTGCCCTCCCAGTCTTTCTGCGGGGCCAAGCGGATGCGTGCACCGTTGCTGCCGCCACGCATGTCGGAACCACGGAAAGTGCGCGCGCTGTCCCAAGCGGTGGAAACCATATCGCTGATGGACAATTCGCTGGCGGCGATCTTGGCTTTTATCGCTTCGATGTCATAGTCATCGCGACCGGCGGGAACAGGGTCCTGCCAGATCAAATCTTGTTGTGGAATTTCTGGACCGATGTAGCGTGACTTCGGTCCCATATCGCGGTGAGTTAACTTGAACCAAGCTCGCGCAAAGACTTCTGAAAAGTATGCGGGGTCTTGGTGGAAACGCTCGGAAATCTTCCGATATTCCGGATCTTTAATCATGGCCATGTCGGCGTCGGTCATGATGGGGTTGTGACGAATGGAAGAGTCCTCAACATCAACGGGCTTGTCTTGCTCTTTGATATTGATCGGCTCCCATTGCCAAGCGCCCGCGGGGCTCTTTTTCAGTTCCCAGTCATAGCTGAACAGCAGATGGAAGTATCCGTTGTCCCACTGCGTTGGATTGGTGGTCCAGGCCCCTTCTAAACCGCTGGTGACAGCATGACGGCCGAGGCCCGCAGCGCTCTTGTTATTCCAGCCTAGGCCTTGCTCATCCACGTCGGTACCTTCTGGAGCGGGGCCTAGCAGTGCGGCATCGCCATTGCCGTGGGCTTTGCCGACGGTATGACCGCCGGCGGTTAGGGCGACTGTTTCTTCATCGTTCATCGCCATGCGTTCGAAAGTGATCCGCACATCTTGAGCCGTCCGCAAGGGATCAGGTTTGCCATCGACCCCTTCAGGGTTGACGTAAATTAATCCCATTTGTACTGCGGCCAGTGGGTTCTCCAGGCTGTCTTGAGATTCTCCTTCATAGCGGTTCTTGTCTAGCCACTCGGTTTCAGATCCCCAATAAATGTCCTGCTCTGGCTGCCAAATGTCTACTCGGCCAAAAGCGAATCCGAATGTCTTCAATCCCATCGATTCATAGGCAACGTTACCCGCCAGCACGATCAGATCGGCCCAGCTGAATTTATTGCCGTATTTTTTCTTGATCGGCCACAGCAAGCGACGGGCTTTGTCCAAGTTGGCATTGTCGGGCCAGGAATTCAGCGGCGCAAAACGCTGATTACCGGTGCCGGCACCGCCGCGGCCATCTGCCGTGCGGTAGGAGCCAGCCGCGTGCCAAGCCATGCGAATCATCAAGCCGCCATAGTGCCCCCAATCGGCTGGCCACCAATCTTGGCTGTCTGTCATCAGCGCAGTCAGGTCTTGTTTCAGAGCATCAACGTCCAGACTTTTCAGCGCTACTCGATAGTTAAAGTCGCCCCCAAGCGGATTCGACTTGCTGTCGTGTTGGTGAAGCATGTCGAGATTGAGGCTGTTCGGCCACCACGCTCGGGTGGATTTTTCAGCTGTTGTCGTGCTGCCGTGCATGACCGGGCATTGGCCGGTGGTTTTGTTTGTATTCATTTTCGTCTCCGCTTGTTGCGACGCTGCTGTGCTTTAGGGAGTGTGGCCGTAAGCATTGTTGCCGCTTAAGCCATCTCCATCGGTGGGAGTAGCTTAATTAGCCGTGATCAGTAAATAAAATGATTAATATTTAATAGATTGATAGTTTTTGGCTATTAAACGTGGGCTGAGTGTGTCGAGAGATCGCTTCTATTGCCCATAAAACCTTGGCCTCCTTGCCGTCGCTGCAAAGTTTGTCATTCGTCAACATGCTGGTTTCGCAAGCGCATTCTCGTGGCAAAGCTGGGTGCGGTCCTGCCGTTATGGTGCGGCTGCACAGATACAGTGCAAGTTGCTTTGTTATCGCTTAATTGAAGCTCCGCAAAATTGTCATAAGCAATTGTTTTAAAAATAAAAAATAAGTTGGCTTGGGCTTTGCGTAGGGCGCATGGCATCAGCGTTGAATTTTCTACTGGTCGGCAACAGGCCGACTGCTGACTCGGACGCCGCCTCAACGGCGCCAAAAGACATCCCGCTAGAGGCCTGTCAGCAGGCCCAAGAAGAACTTTTAGGCGTTATAGCCACAACAATCTAAGGACAAATAATGACTGCCAATAGAATAGTGACGACCCTACTCAGCGGGGTCGTGCTCAGTACCGCCGGCACTGCGGTGTCGGCACACAATGGTGATAGCCACACCCAAAGCAAGGGTGCCAAGGCTAACTCCTATGCACAGCGCTATGAAGAGACAAAAGCAAAGGATGGTTTGATCAGCTTGGAGGAAGCATGGTTCTGGCATCAGTCGAGAACTTTTGATGGTCAGGTGGCCGATAGCGCCGCGTGTACCGCGAACAACTGTGAGGAGTACAGCATAGAGATTGAATCCGGAGCTAAGCGCCTGCGCGTGGGCATTGCAACTCCGGAACGTACCGATACCTTTGCGGTAGAGATCTACGACCCTAGCGGCACTTTGCGCGGATCGGACAGCACCTCGAATCAGTTCAACTCTGAAGCTACAGTTGATGATCCCGAGGGTGGACTCTGGACCGTCATTGTGAGGCCAGAATCTGTTGAAAGCGCATCTTACCGCCTGCGTGCAAAACTGGAGGTGGAAACGCCGGAGGCACGGGTGACAACAAGCCCGGAGAATCGTCGCCCTCTGTACCCCAATCTACGCACCGTACCGCCGTATGAATTTACTTTCACAGCCCCGCTCAATCCTTTGAATGGACTGTACCCGCCTGATTCGGTTAATCCGCCTGCCTCTGTTGCCGGAGAGTCGTTAATCTCGTGCACCGCGGATGAAGCCGCTCCAGCGGAAGTGGGCGGAGGAGATGCTGTCCACTGCCTGCGGCTGACATCAGGTCCCATCAATATTGGTGAGGGCATTTATGACATGCGCTTCAAGCTGATAGATGATTATCTCGAAGGAACTGCACAGCTCAACCCGGAAGATGCTTTTTCGCGTCTGGTGGTGGGGCCCATGCAGCAAGCTGTGCATTACAGCGATGGCTCGATCGAATTCGTTGAGGCTGGAACCTACTCTTTCCATCCCACTCACGCCCATTTTCATGACGATTACATACTGAGTTATTACATAGCTCAGGTTGCTGATCTCGCGACAGGCGAACTGCAGCGCGTGGGCACTGGAACCAAGTCAGGTTTTTGTCCAGCCGACCAACTCTGGGGCAACTGGCGTGCTTTTGAGCAGGGAGTAGAGAAACCCGGCGGCGACAGCCCAGGTGGTAGTTGTTCCTCGCCCAGCAACGGTGTGGTGGGTTTGTCAGTGGGTTGGGGCGATGTGTACCGCTGGCAGCGGCCTGGACAGTATGTGGAGTTTGACGGTCTTGGCAACGGGCGTTATGTCGTGACGGCACAGGTTGATGAGAAGAACAATGTGATCGAGTCAGACGAGACCGACAACATTTCATACGCCTATATCGAAGTACAGGGTGAAACCATCGACATCCTTGAGCGTGGCTGGGGTGCATCACCGTGGGATCCCGCCAAGACTGTTTTTAGCGGGCCGCATCCGACGCAAAGAGAAGATGATTTTAGTGGCAGTGATGGATTGAACAGCACGCCAGAGCGGGCAACTGATATGGCTGCCAGCCAAGGTGGTGCCTTGGGAGGTGGTCTGTTCTTCATCTTTGCTGGACTACTAGCACGTCGAAAATCCCGTTCAACGCCTGCGCGCAGCTCATGAGACAGTGCACCGCTGCAGTCGAGTTTTGGGTGATTTAGTGGGCAGTTCAGCGAGCGCTATGTGGCTGCCAATTGAGCGAGAAACATCGCGAGATTGCCTGGTCAGTTAGCGCCATTCGGCCCGCTAGCCCGGTTCACGTTTCTGGGTTAGCGGGCAGGTCTTGAGTGACTTCGCTCAAAAACGGCTTGATGATTCGCCGATTCATATAAGCAGTTCCGTGCTCGCTATAAGCAAGAAACCACTGTTGAGGATGCCAGCAAACTAAAACATTATCTCGTGGCGAACAAATACACAGGTTATTCTGTTTATATGAGCTTGCATGTTTAATCGTCCCGATTTCTACCGATCCAATGACCGCACTTGTCCTCACGGAAAAACGTTCCCAGGCCGACGCCATCGCAACGGCGTTTGCCTTGTCGAAGAGAGGGCAGTCTTACCAAGGTTCTATATTCGGTAATGCGGTGGAGCTGTGTTGGGCGGCAGGGCATTTGCTGGAGCAACTCGACGTTGCAGCGTCCATGCCGGATGCGACATGGAATGACATCAACACGCTGATGCCAATTCCGGCCAGCATATCCATGGCGGCAAAGGAAGATAGAAAGGATCACTTGCAGCGCTTGATGCAGGCTATTGGGACGACAGATCATGTGATTATCGGCACTGACCCGGATCGTGAGGGAGAGGCCATCGGGCGCGAAATTCTTGATGCAGCCCAGTTTTCCGGCAGGGTCAGCCGCTTGTGGCTGGTCAGCGGTATGGACCCCTCATCTATCCAGGGTTCTTTTAAAAAGCTGCGCCCTAGCGAACAAACACTTGGCCTATACCGCGCCCAACAGTGCCGAGCCGGAGCCGATTGGCAATCGCAGTTGCTCACCCGTGCCATGACCATCCGAGCAAGGTCGGGCCTGATGGGGAATAACCTAGGCAAAGGCAAAGGCCGAGAGGGTGTGGTCTCGGTGGGCCGCGTGCAAACAGCCACCCTGGCGCTGGTTGTTCAACGTGATCGGCTGATCGAAAGCTTTGATAAACGCAACCATTACGTTCCCATACTGACGGTACAACAAGGAGAGCAAACGGCAGATCTGAAATACCGCCCCATTTTCACCGCGGATACGCCCCGGGTGATGAATGAACAAACCGTGTGGTTAGGCGAAGGAAAGAAAGAACGTGTGCTGTTCATTGATGAACTGCAAGCGACCGCTTTTTGTGATGCATTGATTCAGATCAACCCGTACACCCTGCGGGTCAAGCGTGAAACGAAAAACGTTGCAGCACCGATGTGCCACTCGCTCCCCAGCCTGCAAAAAGAGATGGATAAGAGCGCAGGGCTTTCACCTCAAGAGACACAAGATGCCGCGGCAAGGTTGTATCAGGGCGGATACATTTCTTACCCGCGCACGCAACACCAAGAACTACCGCCTTCGAATTACCAACACGCTCCGAGCCTACTTGCTTCCTTGAAGGATGAATTTTCAAAAGCCGCCACCGCCGCGCTGGAGCATATTGAGCACGGTCAAGCGAAAATGCCCCGCTGCTATAGCGATAAAGAAGCAGAGCATAATGGACTACAGCCCACCACGAAATTTCCAAACCTCAAGGCCTTAAGCCGCGAAGATAAACGGGTCTATCAGGAGATCGTGCGGCGATACATTGAAGCCCATCTTCCCGCATCGACTTACGAGCACATGAAGATCGTAGCCGGCAGCAGCCAATTGACCGGCTTACTGGGTGAAAATCCGGTTCGCTTTGGAACTGATTCTAAGCAACTCCTTGATGCCGGGTGGCAGGGTTATTTCCGTAAGCCATCGAAGGGCGGTATTCCCGCTTTTGTCGACGGGCCTTGTCAGGCGACAGCGTCACGCCTTGATGCTCAGACAACCAAACCTCCGGCCCGCTATACCTCGGCGACACTGATTGATGCCATGGAGCATGCGGGGCGTTTCGCAGAAGGAACGGACGCTAAGATGCTGAAATCTGTAGAAGGCATCGGCACAGCGGACACGCGAGCAAAGATAATTGAGGTGCTGCATGAGCGAGCCTACATGGGCAAGCAGAAGAAATCGCTTATCTCCACAGACAAAGGCCGTGACCTGATAGATCATGCGCCCGGCGCTTTGACCAGCGTAGAGATGACAGCGGCTTGGGAATCGATCATGGCCGAGGTCGAGCAGGCTGACGACACATTGGCCTGCAACATGCGCGACGAATTTCTGGCTCAATGTCGGCAAGTGAATACGCAGATCATGACAGGCTTGGCCGATGGGGTGATTCCAAGAAAGGAAGGTCATCCCAGCCAGAAAGCGATCGAGTTTGCCCGTAGATTGGCAGAGCAACTGAGTGTGGAATTACCTCAGGACGCCGCAACAGATGCCAAGGTCTGTAGCGAATTTATTGATGCCAATGCCGATAAGCGCGATCTTTCACCGTCTCCGAAAGCCTTAGCCTTCGCTCAGAAGTTGGCGCAGCAAGCGGGCAAGAAAGTGCCGGCGAAAGTCACTAAAGATTATAAGGAGTGCCAAGCGTTCATAGAAAAACTCAAGGCCAAGCGGCCACCCAGTCCGGCCATGCTGAAGGCGGCCCAGTTTGTGGCGGGCAAGAAGCAAGTCAAACTACCGAAAAATTGCGAGACGAGTTTTGATCGCTGTATGGCATTTTTGGATAAGTACGGGGATCGTAAACGGGCCTGATCACCATCGCACCCATCGATAGAATTGTGTCGTCCGTGCGACGGAATCCTAACTTACCCGCGTTTCATTGTTGAAGCCCACCAATTATTGGGTTCAAAATTCAACAGGAGAAATCATGAATAAGCTCAATGTTACCGCGGCAGTCTTTTTGACATTCGCTACCAGCGTCGCCTTTGCACGCCCCCCACATTTTCAGGAATTCGACAGCAACAACGATGGCAGCGTGACCCGTGCCGAAGTCGAAAGCAATGCCGCAAGCCAGGCTCAGGAATTTGATGCCAATGGTGATGGCAATATCACCCTCGAGGAAATGCAGGCTGCACATGAACGGCGGCGCCAGGAACACATGCAAAAACGACTGAATGAAGCCGATACCAATGGTGATGGCGTGGTCGGGCCAGATGAATTCAGCAGCCAGATGGTCGAACAGGTGATGCGTCGTGACAGCAACGGTGACGGTGTTATAAACAAAGATGACCGCCCAGCCCGCAATGGCAAGAAGCGCCATCAGCATCCGGCTCAAAAGTAAGTGAGCTCGCTGCTCGAAGATGATGAACTGGTCGCCCGCATGGCTGCGGGTGACCAGGCCGCCTTCGCGCAGTTGGTACAGCGACATTTGAATGACATGTTGGCCTTTATCGAACGTATGACGGGCAACCGTGCCGATGCAGAGGACATCTGCCAAGACAGCTTTGCCAAGGCCTGGCAACAAGCCGCCAAATGGAAACCCGGCAAGGCCAAATACCGTACCTGGCTATATCAGGTGGCGATGAATCAGACCCGTGACCGATGGCGGCGACAACGACCTAGCGAGGAGCTGAATGAAACCATCATTTGCGATCAGGCCACGCCAGATCAAGCGGCCCAAACCGCCGCCCAATCGCAACGCGTGCAAATCGCTCTGCAGGCCCTGCCAGAGCGTCAGCGAGGCGCGATAATTCTGAATCATTACCACGGACTGACCAATATAGAAGCTGCGGAAGTGCTGAAAATAAGCGTTGAAGCAGTTGAATCGCTACTAGGACGCGCCCGCCGCACACTGCGGCAACAACTCGCCACCGAAATGGAGGCTTAGCCATGAAACATAAAGACGATAACGAAAAAGACCTGGGCAATGTGCTGAATGCTTATCAGGTGAAGCCCGCGGACATGGCCATGCAACAACGCATATTGGCTGTACCGGTCAGAAACCCCCGCGTCTGGCGTGAACTACTTGACGTGCTGGGCGGCTGGCGAATTGCTGGTCCGGCTTTCGCACTCAGCGTGAGTTTGGGCATTTGTACACCGCTGATTTTAGGCCAACAGAGCAGCACCATCTCATCTTCTCAGGATTCCGTTTGGACCGTCGCCGGTCTAGACACTTCTCAGGATTGGACTTATGAATAACCACCGACTCTGGGGCATTGCGCTTGGCGTTTCGCTGACGGTGAACGCCTTTTGCATCGCTGCTCTTGTTACGAATGTCTTTGCCCCACGGCACGAACGAGGAGATCGTCCCCCACCTTTGCCGCCAGAAGCGCGCGCCTTATTTCGCGAAATCAATCCACGACAAATTCCTGGGTTTCGCGAGTCTATGGCTGAATTGCGACAGCATCGAGATACCGTGCGCCTCACACTGACGGCAGATCCGTTCGATAGAGAGAAATTGAATGCGGCTTTGGCCCAACTACGTCAATCGGAAGCCAAGAAAACCGCCTATGCGCATCAAAAAATTGCTGAAGTAGCTGCTGGTTTGGCGCCAGAGCAGCGTGAAAAACTGGCCAAATTTGTTGGTCGGCATCGCGGCATGCCACCACCGGATGATCGGGGGGGGCGTCCGCCACCGCGACCAGAGCCGTAGAGAAAGAAAATCAACGCGGTGGCGGTCGCCTGCGGTCGCCATCGCCGTCCCTGGGTCCTCGCGAGCGACCTCTGGTTTCTTCTTCACGGAGAAATTTTTTCCAGATCTCCCATTGATCCGAAGTTAGTACTACGGCTACAGCGCGATCAAAATCGGCCTCGACATTCAGCATGCTCTGATAAATCTCGACGCGCTGCTCGATCACGCGCTCGCTCTGATCAGCAAAGTCGAGGCTTTTGGCGTCGAGTGCGGCCCACATCACCCGCAAACCTGCGGATTCGCGACTGAGTCGTTCTAATGTGGGGTCGACCCGGTCAAAAACAGCAAGCACGGCATTGCGCTGATCGGTTGATGCCTGTACACGCGTCAAGCCCTTGATTAGTTGTCGCTCCAGCGCCCACCCGTGCCCCAAATCGCGCTCCGGTAGGGCAGGGTTTTGAGCACACCCCACAAGGCACAGTGCCATTGCTGCCGCTGTCGCGTAAATGCTCAAAGATTTGCTACG
This sequence comes from Oceanococcus sp., assembly GCA_051252075.1. Lineage (GTDB taxonomy): Bacteria > Pseudomonadota > Gammaproteobacteria > Nevskiales > Oceanococcaceae > Oceanococcus. Next base: position 21,298 of record JBPOFU010000014.1, read on the forward strand.
CATTGCTATTTCCTTATTGGATTGGGTCGGCCACAGGATTGAGGCAACTTGGCTAGAAACTCTCAAGCCTCAATTGAGATTAAACGCAGCCCGCTCGGCATTCCGTCGCGGCAAAGCAACTGGGCATTCCCCCAATCACTTTTTTCGAATTTTTCGACGGAATCGTATGGTCGCCCACGTTGTACCCATAGACATCACAAATCAAACAAGGAACAAACCGATGGCCCCAAGACGCCCCCAAGATTTTCGCCTCGGCACTAAACTCAAGCGATCGAATTCCTCTTTTGCTTGGATTTTGCTTGCCGGAGCGCTATTAACAGCATCCTACGGTGCAACAGCTCAACCTAACGGAGATCGGCCCAGTCGCCGAGGGCCTCCGCCTGAGGCCATAAGTGCTTGCAAAAGTCTGAGTGAAGGCGATGCCTGCTCGTTCAGCGGCCGTCGCGGCGATGAAAGTGGCCAGTGCATCACAACGCCACAAGATGAGTTGGCCTGCGCACCTGAAGGTCATGAATCTCAGCGCAATAACAAGCAGCGCTGAAGCCCCCTTTTAGAAAATCCGGAGCAAAGCAATGAATGCACGTAAGCATCTAATGGACAGAAAACGCATTTTTACCGGCCTAGCGATGCTGTTCAGCTTGTCTATCGCTGCCTGCAATGGCGAAACTTCAATTGCGGATCCCGCTGATACGACTGATGCGACAGATTCCAACAACTCTGACGACAACGGCACAAACAGCGGCTCAGCAAGCGCCACACTTACGGGTAGCGTGTTGTGTGATTACAGCGATGTCACAACCAACAGCCAGGCGTCGCTGACATACACCAGCCAATCGGAGTGGACTTGCCCGGGAGCTAGCCGTGATCTCGTCGCAAATGGTATTCCTGACCATGAGGTCGGAACCTTCCCCAATCCGGCCAACCCCAACACCATCGTCGAACAGGACGTGTCTGCAAGCATTACTTTGGATCCTGTTGAAACCGATACGGCTACTGAATTGGGCGGGCCGCGTGGTGTCCTCGCCTTTGTGCTGAATGGCGTTAAGGTCGATGCGGGTACTGGCGGATCCTGTGATGACAGCGGCCAAAACTGCAGCCTCGGCGACCCCAGTGGCAACTGGAGCATCGAGGCATTAGGCCAATCTAGCTTTGATTTCGGCACGGATTTTAACAATGCACATGTGCAACCTGACGGCACATACCACTACCACGGAATACCCGAGCGCTTTGTTGAGAAGCTCGGAGGAAGCAGTAGCAAACTAACCTTAATCGCTTGGGCCGCAGATGGCTTTCCCATATACGCCCGTTATGGCTATTCCGATCCCTATGATGCCAACTCGGCCATCGTGGCGATGCACGGTAGCTACGATTTTGTCACGGCCGTGCCTGCATCCCGACCATCCACGCAAGACTATCCGTTGGGGACATTTCGCCAGGACTGGATATACATTGAAGGCTCGGGAGATCTCGATGAATGTAACGGTCGCTTAGGCGTTACACCTGAGTTTCCCGAGGGGATTTATCACTATTTCGCGACCGACGATTACCCTTACTTTCAACGCTGCGTGAAAGGGGAAGTAGCTGCTGGAAATGGCGCGCCGCCGCCACCGCAATAAAGTGTCGTCCAACACTACGCAGAGAGCCCCTTTATGATGTTGCGCAAATTATTTGTCCTGCAATCACTGGCAATAGCGGCCAGCTTTTTGGCCGCGTTCTCGTCTCATGCACACTTGATGGTGGCGCAGCACGGCACGCTGAATATCACCGACGGTGGCGTATTCATGGTGTTGTCAGTACCGGCCACGGCTTTTTCTGGCATTGACGATGATCGCGATGAGCGCTTGTCGACTACGGAGATCCAAAAGCACCACGATGAAATTCTCGAACAGATTCAAAAAGGCCTGTCGCTTATCGTCGATGGTGAAGTGGAAGCATTGAAAGGCCCAATATTGTCACCGACTTTTGGCCATGGAGAGCCGCACCACACCGCCTCACAAATCGTGATTACAGGGCGTTTCCCGTTGTCGAAGAATCCTCAAACGTTACAATTCAAGACCCTGCTTTTCGGCACAAAGGCTGACGAAAAAACGATCGAGGTCAGCATTAAGACACCAGCAGCAGTGAACCGTAAAGTTGTGATCCTGACGCCCGACAAGGCCATTGTAAATTTACTCGAATGAACCTCCACGAACCGTGGCAATCCAATACTGGAATATATTCAGATATGAAACTGTTTTTCGTGAAACTAACTCGTTTCGCATAAGCCACAAGCCATAATTGATAAAGACACTCGAGTACGCTTTATGAGCCGCACTATTGCAATACTTTGCCTGCTGGCTCTGACCGCCTGTGCCAGCCTGCCAGATCGACAGGCGAGTTTGCCGCCAATGCCGGAGGCCTTTCTTGCTAGCGGCACGCAGACGATGAGCAGCGACTGGTGGTCGAGTTGGCCGGAGCTAGAAGATTTGATGCGTCTCGCCTACGCCGATAACCCCGGACTTGCGGCCACCGCAGCACGGCTGCGATCGGCCCAAGCATCCTTGGGTGTTCAGCGATCAGGGCTTTTCCCCAGCTTGAATCTCGGTGCAAAGCGCAGCGAAGGCGTGCTCGACGATACTGCGGGCACCGTTCACACCCTGAGTTTGGCCGCCGACTATGAGCTGGATTTATGGGGGCGGGTCGGCAGCGCTGCCCGCGCGGCTGATTACGAATTACAGGCCAGCGTTCAGGATCTGCATGCCGCCACCATTACGCTGTCGGCCAATGTCGCTAGTTTGTGGTTTCAGGTCGGCAGTGCACGTGAACGCCTAGCACTCATCGCTAGCGACCGGCAAAGTTACGAAAAAACATTGAGCTTGATCGAAACGCGTTATCGCCACGGTCAGATTAGTGCCAGTGATGTGCTTCGGCAGCGCCAGTTGCTGGAATCGACGCGTGCTGACGAGGCCGTTGCACGCAACAATTTAGAGTTATTGCGCAACGCTCTGGGCGAAATTCTGGGTGGCGTTTGGGCGAACGAGTCCGAGCAACCCTGGCGAGGTGCCGACAGCGACTGGCAACTGCCCGCGGTTCCAGCAACAGGTGTGCCGTCGCAAACTGTGTTGCAACGACCTGATGTGCAGCAGGCGTGGTTGCGCGTGCAATCGGCTGACCAAGCTGTCGCCGCAGCCATAGCCGAACGTTTTCCACGCATGGATTTAAGCATAAATTTGGCCAGCAGCGATGCCGGTTTACTCGACCTGCTTGATGAATGGACCGGTTCGATCCTTGCCTCGCTGTTTGGGCCGGTTTTTGATGGCGGTAGTCGACGCGCCAATGTGGGTGGCAAGCGTGCCGTTCTGGATCAACGACTGGCGGAATTTCGTGAACAAGTTCTGTCTGCTTTTCGCGAAATACAAGACGCCTTGGTGACTGAGCACAACCTCATTGAACAGCTAGCCAGCTTGAATGAGCAGCAACGCCTCTCCGATGCCACAGTGCAGAGCTTGCTGGTCCAGTTGCGCCATGGCACTGCTGATTTCCCCAGTTTGTTGGAATCCCAAATTAGCTTTTCTGGTGTACGCAGGCAATGGCTTAGCACCCGTCAGCAACTGATTGACAACCGTATCTCCCTGTACCGCGCCCTAGCTGGCCCCTTGGCTGGTTCCTTGCCCGCCCCCTTGCCCGAACTAGCAACTTCCTCATGACAACAAACACAGTTTTTTATCGCCAAGCTTGGTTCTTCGGCTTGTTGATCGCGGCCATACTCGGCGGTTCCTTTTTGCTCAGCCGATTTTTCCTGAACAACCCGCCAACGGCGCAGCGCCAAGCTCATGAACGTAGTGCAAGGCTGGTTGAAGCACAGGCGGTGCACCCTGAGGCTGCACGCGTGAACGTGGATGGCTATGGCCCCATCGAAGCCGCTCAGACCACCACGCTGGCGAGCCGCGTCGGCGGTGAGATCATCGAACTGGCACCAGGGTTTACACCAGGCGCACGGGTCAGCAAAGGCCAATGGCTGATCCGCATTGATCCTAGCGATTACAAACTGGCAGTGAACGAGGCACAGGCTGCACTGGCAGCTGCCAAGGCGGCATTAAACCAAGAAAAGGGCCAGCAGGCGGTAGCTCGTGCGGACGCCAAGATGCTAGGGCTGAAGGTGAGTAAGGAGGAAAGTCAGTTGATGCTGCGCCAACCACAACTGGCCAGCGCACAGGCACAAGTTGATAGTGCCGCAGCGGGCTTGGCTCGCGCGCAATTCAATCTTGAACGAACTGAAGTACTCGCACCCTTCGATGGTTATGTGCTCAGCCGTGAAGTGTCACTGGGTTCACAGTTGGCTAGCAACGGCGCGATTGGCAAGATCGCGGCGGCTACGCCGTATTGGGTCACTGTGCGTCTACCGGTTGATAGCTTGAAGTGGTTGCAATGGCCAAATGAGGCCCAGAAAAATGCTTCGCAGGTGACGCTCATTGATGCGGCTGAGCCTGCTGGCCCACGCTGGCAAGGAAGAGTCATTCAACTGCTGCCGGGACTGGAAACTGAAGGCCGACGAGCCGGTGTACTAGTACAGATTGATGATCCATTTTCAGGTGAACGGCCGTTGCTGCTTGGCACTTATGTGCAGGCCAGCATTCATGGCCGCGCTTTAGAAAATGCCTTTCGGCTTGATACAAACTGGGTGCATGAAGGTCAAGTCTGGGTCGTCGAGCAGGGCCAATTACGCAGTAAATCGGTGGAGATCTCCTATCAAGCCAGTGACCATGTGCTAGTGAGTTCTGGGCTTACCGACGGTGACCGCGTTGTCACCAGCGTGCCCTCTGGCTTTGTTGAAGGCATGAAGGTGCGCTTAGAAGCGCCGGCGCCGAGCTCGCGCCCATGAGCACGAAAAAAACATTGGTGGGCGGGCCCATTGCCTATTTTGCACGCAACCCGGTCACCGCAAATTTGCTGATGCTAGTTCTGATCATCGGTGGATTTTTCGCCAGCTCCCAAATTAAGAAAGAAGTATTTCCAGAGTTTGATCTGGATATGGTCAGCGTGAGTGTCAGCTATCCCGGGGCCAGCCCCGAGGATGTCGAGCAAGGCATAGTGCTGGCGGTCGAGGAGGCGCTGCAGGGTATCGATGGCATCAAAGAAATCGCCGCTTCCGCGGCGGAAGGTTCAGCCAGCGTATCGGCAGAACTGCGTGAGGACGCCAATGCCTCGGATGTGTTTCAGGATATTCAGCAGGCTGTTTCGCGCATTACGACATTTCCAGCGGATGCTGAACAGCCGCGCGTCGCTTTGGCCAAGCGGGTACGTGATGTACTCGATGTCTTGGTCTATGGCAATACCAGCGAATGGCAATTACGTGAATTAGCGGAGACCGCGCGTGACCAGTTTCTCGCCTCATCAGGGGTGACTCAGGTTGAACTGGATGGTGCGCGCGATTACCGCATCCATATTAATGCTTCTAGCGCCCAGTTGCAGGCCTTCGGCTTGAGCTTACCTGAGCTATCATCACAGATTGCTGCGGCGGCTATCGATGCCAGCGGCGGCAGCGTGGAAACCCGCAGTGGAGATATCCTGCTACGGGTCAGCGAACGGCGCGACTGGGCACGTGAGTTCGCTCAGATTCCGATCATCACCAGTGCCAGCGGCGCGGTTGTGACCTTAGGGGATGTCGCGCAGGTTCAGGAGGGTTTCGATGAAACCAATGACGGCTGGGCACAATTTAACGGCCAGCGTGCCATCGGCATCGAGGTTTTTCGCATCGGTGATGAGACGCCGGTTGGTGTTTCCGAGGCGGTGCACGGTGCACTCGAAACGATTCGTGCCAGCTTGCCTGATGGGGTCGATATCGTGGTGTTGGATGACGATGCCGAAATCTACAAAGCTAGGCTGCACCTGCTGCTAAAGAATGCTTTTTTTGGGCTGGTATTGGTGTTCGCACTGATGGCCTTGTTCATGGAGTTCAAGCTGGCGTTCTGGGTGGTGATGGGTATACCCATCTCATTTCTCGGCACCTTGCTATTCCTGTCAGGCACCGATATCAGCATCAACATCATCTCGATGTTCGCTTTCATTATCAGCCTAGGGATCGTAGTCGATGATGCGGTGGTGGCAGGCGAAAACATCTACGAATACCGCCAGCGTGGCATGAGTTTTATCGATGCGGCCATTCATGGCTCACGTGACATTGCAGTGCCGATCACCTTCAGTGTGCTCACCAACATCGTGGCCTTCTTACCGCTAGCCTTTGTGCCTGGCTTCATGGGCAAGCTGTGGGGCGTGATTCCCGTAGTGGTCGGCATCGTTTTCACGATCAGCTTGATCGAGGCGCTGTACATACTTCCAGCACATTTGGCGAACTCTCGGCCGCTTTCTCAGACTTCTAAGCTTCACCAATGGCAACAGCGCTTTTCTCAGGGCTTTAGTCACTGGGTCGTGCGGGTGTATCAACCGTTGGTGGCGCGGGCGGTGCACCACCGCTACCTCACCATGAGCATTGCCATAGGTTTGTTGGTCATAGTGCTGTCTTATGCAATGAGTGGGCGCATGGGCTTTGATCTTATGCCTTCGGTTGAAGGCGACACCGCAGACGCGACCATTGTGTTGCCTTCGGGCACACCACCCGAGCGCTTGGCCTTAGCCGAAGCTCGCATTCGCAAGGGTGCTCGGCAAGTGATCGACGAGCACGGTGGTGATGCGCTTTCATTCGGAATTTACACCAGCGTAAGTCCGGGCCAAGTGCGTGCCCGCGTTTACTTGACCGATCCAGAGCAAAGGCCGATTAGCACCGCTGAATTCACTGAGCATTGGCGTGAGGCTACGGGCAGCTTGGCGGATGCTCGTTACATTCGATTCACTTCGACCGGTCGTGGTCCAGGTGGCGGGGCCAATCTCTCATTAGAGCTTAGCCATCGTGACGTGAGTGTGTTGAACAAGGCCAGCACTGCATTGGCCAAAGCACTGGAAGAGTTTCCCAACGTCACCGATATCGATGCAGGCTTTGATCGCGGCAAAACCCAGTTCAATATCCGCATGACCGAAGCTGGGCGCAGCCTTGGTCTCTCGGCTCAAGATATTGCCAGCCAAATACGCGCCGCGTTTTACGGTCGTGAGGTGCTACGCCAGCAACGCGGCCGCAGTGAGGTTCGCGTGTTGGTACGATTGCCTGAAGCCGAACGTAGTAGCGAAGCCGACATCGATGCCCTGTTGATTCGTACACAGGCAGGCACGTACGTGCCGTTAAGTTTGGTGGCCTCACTAGAGCGTGGCCAAGCCTACGACACCATTCGCCGTCGTAATGGCCGGCGCACCACGCAAGTCAGTGCCAATGTGCGGCCTTCCGATGCGGCTGGCCAAGTTGTCGCCGTGGTGCAGGCAGAAATAGCCCCACAGTTGATGCAGGATTTTCCTGGGCTGTCCCTAGGGCTGGAAGGTCGCCAGCAGGACATGCAGGAATCCATGGCCGCACTGGGAGCCGGGTTTCTCGTCGCAATGGCATTGATTTACGTGCTGCTAGCTATCCCTTTTGCGAGTTACCTGCAGCCCGTCTTGGTTATGGCGGCCATACCCTTTGGCATCTTTGGTGCGATTCTTGGCCATCTGATGATGGGCTACAGCATGAGCATCATTTCAGTGATGGGGGTCATTGCTTTGTCTGGCGTAGTGGTGAATGACTCCTTGGTCATGGTGCACTATGCCAATCAGTGCCGTGCTGCTGGCGACAGTGCCCTTGATGCCATTGTGCATTCTGGAGCTCGTAGATTCCGGCCGATTCTACTGACCACGCTGTCTACCTTCGGCGGTCTGGCACCGATGATTTTCGAAACGTCTCGTCAAGCGCGCTTTATGATCCCGATGGCGATATCGCTGGGCTACGGCATATTGTTTGCAACCGCGATTACGCTGATCTTGGTGCCGTGTTTGTATATGGTCATCGAGGACCTGCGAGATCTCATTGGGTCATTCACGAAGCAGAGTTTGTCAACGTCAGACTCGGTCGAAAGCTGAGCTGTTCTAGTCTGGCCGTTTGTTTATGCGGCCTCAGCTGAATGCCTCTATTGGAATTTTCTGATTTAGCCGAGCAGGCGCTAAAACCCTGGAATTGGCACTACTGAGCTGTGGCCAAGTTCAAATGTCTGGCGATTTTGAGGCCAGCAACTTTTCTTGCTCCCATAGCGTCAGCGCGCGCTCATAGGCGCGTAGTGCATCGCCGTACTGATCGAAAATGCAGTCAACACAACCGCTGTCACAGCAATCACTGGGTAGCGGGGCTTCGGGAGGCTGCGGGCGCGGCCTTTGTACGACATCTGAATTCATGTTCATGCTGCACTTTACAGGTGGTGGAACGTCCTGATTTTGGTTACAGACGTTTACCGTTACGTTGCTGGGCTCGAATAGTTGGCTAGGCATCAAGGTCTGGCGTTTCGACCACACTGCGTATACCTTTTTGCCAGCCGATGGGGTTGATTACTCCTTCTGGTAGGGCTAAAAGCAGAACGCCCATACTGTGGGTTATCGGTAAAAGGAGGTCAAAGGCTTCCCGATCTAGGCCAAATACAGTGTTCTTTTCTTGCTGTGTTTGCCGCCAACTTCTCTCGCTGCCAACAGCCAACATGACAGCTTGGTAGCCATCACCCAATTCGACCACTTCACCGGGTGATTCCAGCGCCACATTGACAGCGTTCTCTACAGCATGCCGTTTCATGGATAGCGCCCATACGTGAAAATTGTTGGACGTATCGATGACCTTTGAATCCTTTGGGTAAAGCTCCACCGGGACCATGCGCTTGGCTTTGATGAAGTGGGCGGCGATCGCCAGCATGTCGTCTCGATTTGTTATCGGTGTGTTGTCGTGCATTCTGATCGAGAGGTGTCCATTGCTGCTGTCGATATTGACTTGGAATTCATCACTGACCCAGAGTATGTCGTCTTGCGCTTTTTGAATTTGGGAGCGCGCTACCGCTTCAATGTCATCACTGTTAGGCAGCATCTTTTCCAGATCGCTGCGTAGTTGCTGCTTTTGTTCGTCCGAGATCGCTGGATTAGCGATTCGTTTAAATGTCAGCTTTCTCATGATTCCCATGTGTTTGTGTCAACGATGCCTATGGCACGTTTTTGTGGTGTTACGTACTAAATTAGGGCGGCAGAAACATGCCTGCGCTGGTGTCGGGGTGAGGCAATCCAACAAACCACGCACTTCGTTTTAACTTGTTGCGCTTTGCAGTGGTTAGCCCAGATAAACGGCCGAGGGAAGTCGCTACGTGGCCTTAAGGTCGCCGACGGACTATCATCGGTTGCTTGGTAAAGGGCGTTTATACTTCCTCTACTCGGAATTCAATAAATTGCGCCATTCTAAACCTTCAGGAGCTGCGAGCGTCGCAGAAGTACGGTCCCAATGTCACATCTAAACAAAACATTTTCTCGGTTCATCACAGTATTTGTGGCGGTGGTGCTCAGTTTGTCGCTTGCGGGATGCCCCAAAAGTAACGATTCGCCAACGGGTCAAAATGGCGCAGGGCAAGGGGCTGCAGGAAACGGAGCACTGGGTAAGTACGACCTTTTCAACCAATGCTTTGTGATGAAAGCGGACGGCGCTTATGTGACCCGAAGTGATTCTGATTTCAGCGCAAATGGAGCACAGGCGGCCGAGGCGGAAAAATTTTACATGCGGGCAGCGAATCTGGCGCGGTATTTGTTTTACACGCCTGACGAAATGCTGATGACCGCAAGTGGCGCAAGCGTCGCTACTGTGGCGCAAGCCAATGCCGAAGACGGCTCAGACTGGACCTTTGATGAAACCGGTGATGGCGGCCTCACCGCAGGCACCTTGGGTGGCTTTTTGGCCGTTGGCGCTGACGATCTCTTAGTGTTGGCTGATGCGCCAGCGCGGCTGGAATTTGAAGCGGCCAGCGATTGTGCTGAGTACCCTGAAATGCCGCTTGGCGTCATTGGTAAAAGCTTTACCGGCGACGTAAACCAGCCGGTGCTGGGGTTCGCAGAAGTACACACACATATGGCGAATGCGGACCAGCTCTCTGATGGCAGCACGCCAGATGGTGCTGCAGCAGGTGGTCAGTTGTACGGACATTCTGTGGATCGCTTCGGCGTCACGCACGCGCTAGAAGATTGCGAGGCTATTCATGGGCCAAACGGCTTACTTGATCCGGAGGCCTTAGTCTTAGACCTGACCCCAGGCACCACACACGACACTCAGGGTTGGCCAACTTTTGTCGATTGGCCTTTCCGTGATTCCAATCTGCATCAGCAAATGTACTGGCGCTGGTTAGAACGCGCATGGATGTCGGGCCTGCGCACGATGACCATGCTAGGCACTAACATCGAAGCCTTGTGCGAGTTCGGGCGTGATGCCACGCAATCGCAGCTACAGTACGAAGGCGAAGTCGATTGTAAAGATATGAGCATCGGCATGAAGCAGGTTAAATACACTTATGTGATTCAGGACTATATTGACGCCCAATATGGCGGGCCGGGTAAGGGTTTCTTTCGAATTGTCAGTGACCCACTGGAAGCCCGAGAAGTGATCGCCGCCGGTAATCTGGCGGTCATTCCCGGGTTGGAATTTTCCAATGTCTTTGGTTGCAATGTCACCTTTAATCTAGACGGCAGTGAAACCCGCCATTGCACCAAAGAACAGATCGACGAACAGATTGATATGGCTTGGGACGCCGGCGTCCGCCACATTTATCCTTACCATGACGTGGATTCCGCTTTGGGTGGCACGGGCCTGTTTAGCCCAATACTGAACTTGCTTGGCTATTATGGTACCCAGGGCTTCTGGGATGTTTCAGCTTGTGAAAATGGCGGCGAAGGCGATGATTTCTTCTACAACGCCGGGGTGAATTTCAGTACCGGCCCAACGGCCGGTGGGGTGGTGTTTGCTGATGACCCAATTAGCGATTTGCTAGTAGCGACCTTTTCCGGAACTGTGCCGGTATATGGGCCAGGGCGTCAATGCAATAACCGCACGGTCACGGACCTTGGTGCCTATGCCATCGACAAGATCATGAAGAAGGGCTTCATCATGGATATTGACCATGCAGCCTACCGCAGCAAGCAGTTGATGCTGGATTACACCGCCACCACCGAGCCGGATTATCCTATGGTTTCCGGGCACGGCGGCCACGGTGGCATCAATAATGCCCAAGCCCAGCAGATGCTTCGTCAAGGTGGCATTATTTATCCTGGCAACAAAAATGGCCAAGGCCACGTGGACTTCATCGAGAAAGTTCGCGTGCAGTGGGAGGCCAGCGGCACGGATCGACCACTTTCAGTCGGCTATGGCGCCGACGCCAATGGCTTTCGCAACTTGCCTGGCCCTCGCGGCGCGGAAAGAATTAGCGAAACGCAAGCCGTGGAATATCCATTCACCATGTTTGAAGGCCCAGGCTGGGGGCCGCGATTCGATAATATCGATCCGGTCAGCGTTGAGCTTTTGTCCGTGCCCGATGGAAAAATATGGGACGTCAACGAAGGCGGCATGTACCACTACGGCTTGATCCCCGATTTGGTAGAGGAAATTCGTATCGAGGGCGGACAGGAAGCGCTGGATACTTTCTATAACTCGGCGGAAACCTATTTGCAGCTTTGGGAGCAAACACTGGAAGCTTCAATAGATGCTCGGACTAAACCGACGCCTGACACGCTTCCTGTTCGCTAAGGAAGCTACAGAATACCAATTGGGCTTAGCGACCTTAACCGGTCATTTCAGCTCTCGCACCAAGCAGACATTGATTAATGCTGTTGATGGAGAAAGGCTTTGCGCGAGGATAAGTTCGAGCCTTGGAGTGGTTCTTCAGCCACTATCAATAAGGCGTTTCAGGTAGTTTTGATCTTCGTGCTTGGCGCTCTGACGCCAAGCACGGTCTTCTCCCATGGCTTTGGAGCGGCCTACAATTTGCCGGTGCCTCTGGAGCTGTATCATTGGGGAGCCGCCGCCACGTTGATTCTGTCTTTTGTCATCGTTGGGCTTTTTTGGTCAAAAGCTGCAGTTAAAAAAACGGATCCAGGATTCGACATCAGTGAGCGTGCGCCGGTCCGGCGACTGCGGCAGCTCATGCCTTTGTTCCAGGCGCTGAGCGTGTTTGTCTTGATTCTTTGCATAGTCACGGGATTTTTCGGCAGCCGCGATCCATTGAGAAATTTCAGTCCGGTCTTTTTCTGGGTCATCTTCGTACTGGTCTTTAGCTATTTGCTTGTATTCATCGGTGATGCTTGGGCGGCACTCAACCCGTTTCGCAGCTTGAGCAATCTGTTGGCGCGCGTGTGGAGCGGCAGTACAGATGGAATATTTCAATATCCAAAACGCTGGGCCGACTGGCCTGCGCTGGTGCTGTATCTAGGCTTTATCTGGTTTGAGCTTTTCAGCCATAGAACGCCAAAAACCATTGCCGCGTTTCTACTCGCTTACAGCATCTTGAATCTGGCAGGCGTCGTCCTGATTGGTCGCCGCCACTGGTTCCGCCATTGTGAATTTTTTTCCGTTTTCTTCAGGCTGGTGGCGCTCATGGCACCCATCGACTATCGGCGTGATGAGGCAGGGCCCGATGGCGCTGGACAGAAGCATCTGCGTTTGCGCCTTCCCTTGTCGGGCCTGATTCATGAGCGCCCGGAACATGTGTCCACAGTGGTTTTTGTCCTAGCGATGATTTCAACCACAGCGATGGATGGCCTGCAGGCTACGCAGTGGTGGGTGGGACTGTTTTGGCAGGACCCCGCTGGCATATTTACCCAGCTTGCCGGCGCCAGCCCCATGCGCATCATGGAAACATTGATGCCGGTGTACATCGCCTGGGAAACGTTCTGGCTGGTGATTTCGCCGTTTGTCTATCTCGCGGCCTATCTAGCTGCCCTGTGGTTAGCCAAGTTAATCACCCGTAGCTCGCGGCCACTGATGATGCTCGCCATGGATTTCAGCTACAGCTTGTTGCCTATCGCACTGGTTTACAACATCACCCACTACTGGACCCTAATAACCACGCATGGCCTGAAAATATTTAGCCTAATCTCCGATCCCTTTGGCTGGCGCTGGGATCTGTTTGGCACCGCAATGAAATTTCGTGCCCCGATCCTGCCGGATATGGCCATTGTTTGGCATTCGCAAGTCGGCCTGATTCTGTTCGGCCACATTCTCAGTGTGTGGATCGCCCATCAGATCGCATTGCGAGTCTGGCCGACGCGCGGGCAGGCTATGTTTAGCCAACTGCCTATCCTCATGTTGATGGTGAGTTTCACTGTTTTTGGTTTGTGGGTACTGGCACAACCTTTGACCGCCATTCTGCCGCGTTAATGATTCGATTGGCGCGCTAGGTTTTTACGCCCAAGCTATGCGTATCAGTGCAGTGCCTTCGACAATCCAATCAGCCGAATTCACCACATGGTCGCGTGGTACAGGCCTGCAACTGTCCTATTCGATCGCCCATAGCCCATCGCCGGTGTAACGCTCAGTGACCAGTATGGTTTCTTGATCAAACAGAGGTGGTCCTGCAACTGTAACGCTGGAGGGTTGAGCGAAGGTGTTGGCGCTAGTTTCCTGAAGTAGATTGCCATTCAGGTCTATCTGCAGCAGGGCGCCGTTCTGCCAGTCGGTGACGAGCAGCGTGTCGCCCACAACAGATAGATCGTCCATGATGCCTCTTGGGAAAACGTTTTCCGGCGTTCCCGGGCTGCCATCTGGATTGATAGGCACACGTCGGACTTGGCCGCCAAAACCCGGCTGATAGTAGGTGACATAGAGTGTCATGCCATCCACTGCCAGACCGTTGGGAAAATCCAGTGGCGTCGTCAACCACGTACTTTGCGACAGGATGCCTTGAGGGTCGGCAGGATCGATACTGAGGTGAACGATCTTAGGGTCGACCGCTATGGGCCCATCCGTTACATAGAGCCCACCGTTCGCCGCCACCATGCCGTTTGGCAAGGTCATGCCGCTCAAGCTGAAACTCAGCTCGGGTACCGCAGACGGGTCCTCAAGCGATAGGGTGTACAAGCCGGAGAAATCGGTGGGACCACCGCTGCCTGCGCATAAGGCATAAAGCGTTTGACGATCTTCGGTCAAACCGCTGCAACCACTGCCGTCTGGCAGCAAAGTCTCAGCACTATAGTCTTGACCATCGCGATGGACTTCGTAGAGATTGGATTGGCCGCTAAGGAATAGCCGCCCATTGCTAGTGAACAGACTGTTTTCTAATTGCGGCAGGCTCAGTAGCTTTTTCGGTGTGCTGCAGTTCAAGCATAGATCTCGTGCAGCCGGGTTTCCGGCTTCATGTGGATTGCCACTGCTTCCACAGGCGAGCAAAGATAAGGACAAGCTTGCGGTGATGGCGTGTAGGATGGTCTTCATGGTGTATTAATCACCGGTAGATCAATCTTGCCACTAATCGTGTACGGATTGGCCAACCAAGCCGTATGGCTTGCATTGTTAAATGCGTCGTAATCGCCATACAGCAGCACCCCAATTTGGTCACCTGCACGCAACACCTCACCGACGCCGATCAGCGGTTTGTTGATGTGTTCTCCATTGCGCAACGGTGTGACTTGATCGTCGATGAGGTGCACCTCGCCATCGGTGCTTGATAGCACCCCTATGCCTATGAACGCGACAACCTCGGTCGTGGGAACGGTGGCCGTCACGTTGACATTGGCGACCGGAAGACCCGCCAACAGCAGACCATCGCCACTGATAGGTGCTGTGAGTGGTAAAAACGTAGGGGCGATGCCGCCGTAGTTGTTCTGGGCAGAGTTAATTGTGGTTTCTGGCAGGCTAACGCGATAGCTATCATTAGCCACTGGTACGCTATCGAGTTCAACACCATTGTCGTCGTCCAGCCCAATGCAGACTGTTGGAATGTGTGCTGCTGCGCCAGATTCGCCTTTAAGTTTTTCTGCGAACCAAGCGTGCTTCGCACTCAAGGTGTTCAGTTCACCGCAGCGCATGGCACCCAGCGGTTCTTGTACATCCAGCGGTGGCCCAATGTAGTGGCCGTGTTGATGTGTAATCAGCCGCACGTCACCGCCCAATGAGGACAAAAAGCGGAAATTCTCTATGGCGTCGTTGATCGGAAACAGCAAGTCACGTTGGCCTTGAGTCAGCAAAGTATCAATAGGACGCATGCGAAAAACATCGGCGGGATCATCATGCCGTGCTTCGAATGCGGCCATGCCGTGTGCGCCTAAAAAGCTCAAAATGTCCGCGTCCATATCTTCGGAGAACCGCACTGTAGGATCTATCCCAGCTTGCTGGCAGGCTTGATTGAGTTCATCGGAGAATGTGCGATCACCGGCCGCGATGGCGGAAAAACAAAGCCCAAAATCCCACAGCTTTTTGATGACGCCATTGGGGGCCAGTGAATCCGGTAAGTGATACCAAGTCACGCTGGGCGTGATGGCGTCGAGCCGATCATCCAATGCTGCGAGCAGCAGTTGGTAGCCGCCGCCATAGCTGCCACCTATGGCGCCGACCAAGGGGTTTCCGTCAGTGGATCGGGACAAGTTGAGGTTGGCCTCAGCCCAATCGAGGATGGCGATTGCATCGCGTGTTTCGTACTCAGGGTCCATGACCCGAATGGCACCGGCGGAATCATGAAAGCCCCGTTCATCAAAGCTGATGACCGCGTAGCCCTCTTGCCAGAATTTTTGCACTTCGCCATCGATGGCCACGGAATAGAAATTCGAACTGTCGAAAGCGGCTTGAGTGTCAGCTTCTGTGACACGGTCGCCGCCCCAGCCGTGGCTGTGCAGGATCAGCGGGTAACTGCTGCCAGCGGCGTGCTCGGGAATAAATACGGTTGCGGCAATCGCCGTGGTGGGGGCACCGCTTGCATTGTCGGCGACGGGGGAGTCAATAACGACATCCTCAGCGCTGGCCGCAATTAGGGACGAACTGGTCTCGGGCCCGTTTGCGCTGCCGCATGCCGCCAAGGCTGCAGTGACCAGTATTGCGGTAGTGGGGTAGAGCAAACTCACTTTCAGTTTGAGATTTGTCATGTGTGTTGAGGGTGTTCCGGTAGCAAATAGAATGCGTTCTTCATGATTGGCCGTTCACTGATTTTCTTCGGTCAACTGCTGCAAGATTTGACTGTAATTTTCGACCCCTTGTGCACCGGTTACAAGGTGGCGACGATTAAAGATCATCGCAGGTACGCCTTGAATGCCAGCTTCTATCCACGTGTTTTCGGCGCTACGCACGTCTGTGGCGAAGCGTTGATCTGCGAGCACTGCCAAAGCTTCGCTATGTTCCAGCCCAACTTCGGCGGCTATGTCTGCAGTGACTTGATCGTCAGATAGGTTTCGGCGATCGGTGAAGTGAGCCACAAATAGCGCTAGTTTCAAATCGTGCGTGCGCCCTTGTTGATTGGCCCAATGCAGGAGTTGGTGCAGATTGAAGGTGTTGTGCATGCGCATGTCTTCGGCAAAGTTGAACTCGATGCCAAGCTCCGCGCCCAGCCTTGTCATCGTGACTCGGCTCTCTTCTGATTGCGCCTTCGTCGTGCCGTATTTCTCAGCCACGTGCTCTCTCAGGTTTTGACCCTCTGCGGGCATGTTGGGGTTCAGTTCAAACGGATGCCAGTGTATGTCGTGAGAGGTGTTAGATGATTCCAACGCCTTCGCCAGTTGCCGATACCCGATGATGCACCATGGGCAGACCACATCAGACACGATGTCTATCCGCAGTGTGTTGGGAAGGGTGCTCATCGCTATCTCCTTAATTTAAATAGAGGACCAATTTACGTTTTCGGCGTTGTGTTCTATGCGCCCAGCTGTGCAGCGAACCATACATCAGGTTCCTAGCTACAAAGTTATTGCCGGCACAGGGTTTTAGAGCGACAGAGTTGAAAATCAGCTCGCTTTGGTTGCGAGTCCAGCTTTTTTTGCCTGTTTGTCGGAGTCGAAATCCGGCTGGTCGTTTACCGGCAAGTGAGCCGGACTTTCCATGTCTTCAAATTGATCATTATTGACTGCCCAAAAGAAGGCAATCGCCCCGCCGATGACCAGTAACACGGACAAGGGGATCATGATCAGCAATATGTTCATGTGGTAGTAAGCTCTACAGCATGATTTTCCATGCGTTGCGGTGAAAGATTCCGCCCAATTTGTAAGGCATTCAGCACCACCATGATGGAGCTTGCGGACATGCCTAGTGCGGCTAGCCAGGGCGGAACGTATCCGGCGGCGGCCAGAGGAATGGCAATGAGATTGTAGACCAGTGCCCAGCGTTGATTGCGCTGAATAACTTTGAGCGATTCCTTGGCAAGATGCCGAGTGAGAATGATTTTTTGTAGATCGCCGCCCACCAACACAAAGTCGCTACTGGCACGGGCAAGGTCGGTGCCTTGGCCCATAGCGAAAGACACATCGGCTCCCGCGAGTATCGGGCCATCGTTTATACCGTCACCGACCGCAGCAACGCATGCGCCCTGCGAGCGAAGTTGCTTGAGATAATCAAGTTTCTCACTGGGCAATTGGCCAGCGTAGCGGTGTTCGATGTGAAGTTGGTCGGCCACGGCATCCACTTTCGATGAGCTATCGCCGCTGGCCAAGCTGATTTTAAACCCGGCATTGCGCAGGTCTTGAAGTGCGGATTCGGCGTTGTCGCGTATGCATTCACTGAGTTCAAATCGCGCCAGTGGGCCCGTGACATCGGCGAGGATCAGGTCGTCTGCTTGAATCTTTGGCCATTCGTGCAGATTTTCAGACAAGGCGAAGCGGGCTCGGCCCAAGCGGTAGAGATCCCCATGGATTTGCCCTTGCACACCCAGGCCCACAAACGTTTCAACATCACTGGCCAGCGTTAAATTTTGACCTTGCTTTGTAGCCGCAGCGATGACTTGTGAAACAGGGTGTTGATTCTCGCGGCCCAAGGCCGCTGCAATGTCGACGAATCGATTGGTTTCCTTAGGCCCTTTGTCGGTGCCGAGCACGTCTACGCTATGCAACTTCAATCCGTTGGTCAGCGTGCCGGTTTTATCGAAAACAATATGGTTTGCTGTAGCGATAGTTTCTATGGCGTCAGGTTTGGAAACCAGAACACCTTCGCGCGCCAATACGGCCAGGACGCGTGTCATCGCCGCCGGAACCGCAAGCGCGAAGGCACAAGGGCAGGACACAACCAACACGGCAATCACGGCAGTAAAGATTCGACTGTCATCTACAAGCGCCCAAAATACGCCGGTCGCTGCCGCCAAAGTCAGTACAAGCAGTACGAATTGGCTGACGATTTTCTCTCCGACTTTAGCTAAGCGAGGTCGCTCTGCTTGGGCGCGTTCCACAAGGCTGATAATGCTCGCCATGGTGGTGTCGGCGCCACAGCGTTCGATGGTGATTTCTGCTGGCCCTTGCTGCAGCATGCTTCCAGCCAACAATAGGTCGTCTTGCGACTTGCGGATTGATTGTGATTCGCCACTGAGCATGGCTTCATCGACTAGGCATTGTGAGTTCAGTAACTTGCCATCTGCAGCTATGACTTCGCCACTATCAATGACTATGCGGTCGCCGGGCTTCAGCTCTAATGCCGGTACGGTTTTCAAGCCTCCATCGGGCTGTCGTTGCACCGCAGTATCCGGTAACAGAGAGGCTAGGGCGTCGGTTAAATCCATCGCTTTGTGACGCCCCCGCATTTCCAGATAACGGCCGGTCAGCAGAAAAAAAACAAACATGCTCACGGAATCAAAATAGACCTCGTGGCCGCCATTCAAAGCGACATACAAACTGGCGCCATATACCAAGGCAATGGCCAGTGCGATGGGCACATCCATGCCCAGTTTGCCGGCGCTTAAGCTGCGCAGTGCCCCTTGATAGAACGGCCGAGCGGAATACATGACCACCGGCGTTGCGACTAGAAAACCTAGCCATCGAAACAGATCGCGGGTGGTTTCGTCCATGGGATCAATGGCACCTAAATACAGCACCGTGGCGAACATCATCGCTTGCATGGCGCCAAACCCTGCCACCAATAAGCGTTTTAAAGCATCTTTGGATTCCTCGCCACGGCGGTCGCTGAGTGCGCGGGCATCCAAAGGGCGGGCCTGAAAACCCGCCTGTCCCATGCATTGCAGGATGTCGCTTAACTGATGTTTATCGGTATCCCAGACGATGTGAGCACGGTGAGATGCCGCGTTAATTCTCACCCGTTTCAGCGCGGGTAGCGCCAACAAGGCGCGTTCCAAGCTCAGCACGCAATTTGCACAGCGCAATCCATCTACAACTAACACCACTTCGCTGCTGCCATCTTGACGCGTTCTTACGACGTGTCGGCGCAAACTGGCCTGGTTCCAAACCGTGTGCGTAGCACTCATGTCGTGAGTTCACTCATTGTCAGTTTGCGGGATTTGAAATTTGGCTGTGGGACCAATTTCTTGCAATCCGGCATCCGCATGTTGCAGTCCAGTCATAATATTAAACACGCAGCCTGCGAGTACCGCGAGCAGGCAGAAACCGCTGAACCAGATGAGGGGTAGGCGGTACCAAATGGCAGCAGCGTTTTGTTCAGTGGTGTGAGACATTTTCGGAATCCGTGGTGTCGGACAGAGCCTCAATCCAGACCAGCAATAGGCGAATGTCGGTTTCGCTCAAGCGGTCTTTCCACCCGGGCATAACGCCGTGTCTACCATCGCGCACCGTCTTGATGATGCCTGCCATCTCACCGCTGTATAGCCAAGCGCCGTCGGCAAGATTGGGGGCGCCCATGGTTTGATTGCCGTGCCCATTTTGGCCGTGACAAACCGCGCAACTCATCTCAAAGCGTTGTTTACCCGGCGCTAGCGCCCAAGTGTGCTCAGCTGCGCGGCCGTTCAGGGTGTAAACATATTCAGCGACCTCATGCAGTTGAATGTCGGTGAGCTGCCCGAACGCCGGCATTGTCCCTTGACGACCATTTTCGATGCTCAATTTTATGTTGTCAGAAGCGCCGTGCAGCCAGCTGTCATCGGCTAAGTTGGGTGCGCCGATAAGTGAGTTGCCCTGTCCGTTGTTGCCATGGCAACCGGCGCAGTTTTCTGCGAACAATACGCCAGCGCTTTGCAGCACCTCGGGCCGTTTAGCGAGTTCATTCAATGGCAGTTCAAATAGATCTTGATTGAAGTTGAATTGACGCTTTGCATTGTCTGAGAGTTCGTCCTTGACCTGTTGACTAGCACTCCAGCCCAAGGACCCAGCGGTGTTGCCGAATCCGGGGTACTGATAAAGATAGGCAACCGCAAAGCAAAGGCTGCCTATGGATAACAAAACCCACCAAAGCGGTAGTTTGCGCACGCCTTCTCGGATAACGCCATGCGCCCACACGTGCCCGGTGGTGCCATCCTCTCGTGTCGGGATTTTTACGCGAGTTGCGACAATCAGTAGAAATGTCACCAAGGTCCAGTTCAGCACAACCAATCCAATGACCCACCAGTGCCAGAAATTGCTCATGATTTTTTCCTCACTGACGGATTTTCTGTGCTTGTTATATCATCCATTGGAATGCAGGCCATACGTTGAAATTGACGTTTATGACGTGGTCGCCAGGCCCATAACCAGACCGCCAAAAACATCACAATCATCAATACGATAATGACTCCGATG
Organism: Oceanococcus sp.; assembly: GCA_051252075.1. Taxonomy (GTDB): domain Bacteria; phylum Pseudomonadota; class Gammaproteobacteria; order Nevskiales; family Oceanococcaceae; genus Oceanococcus. Next base: position 41,845 of record JBPOFU010000014.1, read on the forward strand.
AGGTGCCCCCAGAGATCACTCATGGTCGTCTCCTACGGAGTTTGTTGTGTTGAACGGATACGCGTGTCCCAAACTTTGCAGGTACGCGATTAAGGCATCCATTTCAGTCTTGTCCTGCAGCACACTCCAGGTACTTTCGATCTGAGCATCGGTATAGGGATCACCGAGTATGCGTAGGACCTTCATTCTGGCCCGGATGTCCAAAGCATCAATCGGCGTATCCTCCAGCCATTTGTAGGCTGGCATATTGGAGTCAGGAAGCATCGAACGTGGGTCGAGTAGATGTTGCCGGTGCCACTCATCTGAGTATTTCCCACCGATGCGTGAAAGGTCAGGCCCAGTACGTTTGCTGCCCCATTGGAATGGTCGGTCATAAACCGATTCGCCGGCACGAGAAAATGGTCCGTAACGTTGCACTTCGGCGCGTAAGCGGCGAATTTGCTGAGAATGACAGCCGTAGCATCCTTCGCTGACATAAATGTCGCGACCGGCCAATTCCAATGGTGGATACGGTTCCACCCCCGGTGAAGGTTCAATGGTGTTGGCTTGATAAAACAACGGAACAATTTCAGCTAAACCACCTATGGTTATCGCTGTGGCGAGTAAGACGCCGAACAAGCCTAGATTTTTCTCGATCGCTTCGATGTATTTGTAAGCTGACATGTTTAGCGCCCTTCTACAGATAGCGGAGGTGGTGTTTGATCCGGCTCCGGCATGGGTACGGGGATGGGAATGGCATCGATTAAATGGGCGCGCATCTGTGCCGCTGTATGCCAAAGATTCCAAGCCATGACCATCATGCCGCCCATCACTAAGGTGCCCCCGAAAAAGCGGATGACGTAGTAGGGATGCATTGCACGCAGGCTTTCCATGAAGCTGTAGACCAGTTGGCCATCCGCGTCGGTGGAAAACCACATTGTTCCGGCGGTAATGCCGGAAATCCACATGGCGACGACATACATCAGCAAGCCGATGGTATGCATCCAGAAATGCAGATTCATCGCTGCCACCGAATGCATGGGGCGGCCAAGAGCTCGCGGTGCCATGGCGTAAACCGAACCGATTGTAATCATCGCAACCCAACCGATAGCGCCGGAATGGACATGTGCTACGGTCCAATCGGTGTAGTGGCTGAGAGCATTGGCACTTTTGATCGCGAGCATGGAGCCTTCAAAGGTCGACGCGGCATAAAACACCAGCGAAACCACCATGAACTTAACCGCAGGGTCGGTCCTCAGCTTGTCCCATGAGCCATTGAAAGTCAGCAGCCCGTTGGCTGCCGAACCTAGACTCGGCACTAATAGGATGATGGAGAACACCATGCCCACGGACTGCACCCAGTCAGGCAGGGATGTGTACATCAGATGGTGTGAGCCGGCCCACATATAGACCGAGACCAAAGCCCAAAAATTGATGATCGAAAAGCGGTAACTCCACAACGGTTGTTGTGCTTGGCGTGGAACGAAGTAGTACATCATGCCGAGAAAACCAGCGGTCAGGAAAAATGCCACCGCGTTGTGCCCGTACCACCACTGCACCATGGCATCGACCGCGCCGGAATATACCGGATATGATTTGGTGAGTGATACTGGGATCACCAAGTTGTTAACGATGTGAAGTAGTCCCACGGCAATAATAAAGGCCGCGTAATACCAATTCGCTACATAGATGTGCTGGATTCGGCGCCGCGCCAAAGTGCCGAAAAATACGATGCCAAATGAGACCCACACGACGGCGATGAGGATGTCGATAGGCCACTCAGGTTCAGCATATTCTTTGCTTTGAGTGATGCCGAAGGGAATGGTAGCAAGCGCCAAAAACACCGCCGCCTGCCAACCCCAAAAGGTAAACGTAGCGAGCTTGCCAAACGCCAAGCGCACATGACAGGTGCGTTGAACCACGTAGTAGCAGGTTCCCATTAAGGCCGATCCACCAAACGCGAAAATAATGGCGAAGGTGTGATTGGGACGGATGCGACTGAACGTAAGCCAAGAGATATCGAGGTTCATTGCCGGCCAGGCCAATTGCGAAGCTGCAAGTACGCCCAGCGCTGTTCCGCCCACGCCCCAAACGGCGGCAGCCAATAAAAATAGCCTGACAACGTGGTCGTTGTACGTTTCCGGTAGATACTCGATTTTTGGCGGACTGGTTTCCATGTTTTTACCTTGCTAATTACTTGTCGTGTTGTACGGGTTTATGGGTTGTTTTCGCAGGCATCCACAGTCGCCACACAAACCAGGCTATGAACAACCCGCCGATGGCAAAAATGGTGTCGCCCGGCACGCGCATCCAGACCAGCAAATGGATAAGCGGCTGACTCATGAATTCTGCAGAGCGTGCGTACCAATAGCCGTGTTGTAAGGCTGCATTCAGCTGCAACACCCCAATGGGTAGTAGGGTGAGCAGTGCCATAAGAGCGAGGCCAATATTCAGCGACCAAAACGCGTTACGCAAAGCACTGTCCATCCACACAGCTAACGGCTTAATGCCACGCAGACAGAACAACATGAGTCCGATGCCTAACATGCCGTACACACCAAATAGAGCGGTGTGGCCGTGCAGTGGCGTTAGGTTCAAACCCTGCATGTAGTACAAGGCGATGGGTGTATTGATGAGAAAACCGAACAAGCCCGCACCGACCAAATTCCAAAATGAAACGGCCAGAAAAAACATGATCGGCCAGCGATAACGCGACATCCATGGCGTGGCGCGGCTATGGGTCCAGGTGTCGTAGGCCTCCATACCTATCAGAGCTAGGGGCACAACCTCCAGCGCCGAGAACGAGGAGCCGATGGCCAACACGGCAATAGGTGTGCCCGCCCAGTACAAATGGTGGAAGGTGCCCAACACGCCTCCGGCCATAAATATCACCGTGGCAAATAACACATTGATCGTGGCTGTTTTGGCCCGCACCAATCCCAGCCGCACGAATAGGAAACTGATGACGGCGACAGCAAACACCTCGAAGAAACCTTCAACCCAGAGATGCACCACCCACCAACGCCAGTATTCCACCACAGCAAGATGTGAGTGCTCGCCCCAGAGTAGGCCGGCGCCGTAGAACAGCCCTATGGAAATCGTCGACAGGAATAGCAAGCCGACGATAGAGGCCATGTCGTCTTTTCGTTGAATGGCCGGCCACAGTGCACGTCCGACCAGGAACAACCACACCATCAAACCTACGAATAAGAAGGCCTGCCAGAAGCGACCAATATCGACATATTCCCAGCCCTGATGGCCAAACATAAAGTTCAGGTGCAGTCCCAGTTTCTGCATCACCGCCAGCCATTGCCCGGCAAATGCACCGACCACAATGACCAGCAAGCAGGCGAATAGAAAATTGACGCCTAAACGCTGAAATTTGGGTTCATGGCCAGAAACCGCTGGGGCGATATACAGTCCGGTAGCCAACCACGCAGTGGCGATCCACAACACGGCCAATTGGGTGTGCCAACTGCGGGTCAAAGAGTAGGGCAAAAATTCTGAAATATTCAGCCCATAGAAGTCTTTTTCCACTTGATAATGTGCGGTAATCGCACCCAGCAGAATTTGCACCAAGAACAGGGCCACCACCAGCCAGAAGTATTTGGCTGTGGCGCGCATGGAGGGTGTGATGACGATATCCAGCAACGGATCTTTATCCGGTGGGCTAAGCGGTGCTTCCTTGCCGTGATAAACCGCGTAATGCCAGCCCAGCAAACCAATGCCAGCGATCATGAATACGATGCTAAACATGGACTAAATGAAAGTGCCCGGTGTGGACACATTGCCAACTAAGGGCTCGTAAGGCCAGTTGTTGGTGTAACTCGCAGCTAGGGATTTTGTACCGTCATCGCGCTGGGTCACTGCGGCCCAGGCAGTCCAGAAGAAAAAGCCGGTCATCTGGCGGCGATGTTCACTGGTGTCCACCGAGCCATCTTTAATCGCATAGTCCTCGCGTAACTCTGCCAACGCAGGATCGGTTCCAAACAGGCTGTCGTAGTGGCCGATAATGCTGCGTATGGCATTCGCGCGATCGTTGGAAACAGTAATCGTTGCAGTGGCCGCATCGTAGTGATTGGGCCGAATATGTTCTTGCAAGCGGGCTTCAAAGCCCAACTGCTCTGCGCGACTAAGTTGGGCGTAATCGCTGCCGCTTTCGCGTTGTGTCCAAATATCCAGTAAAGCGATCGCCTCGCGGTGTAACCAATCAGCGGTCCAATCCGGTGCTATCAGTGCACCGTGACCCCATATCGAACCGACCTGCATATCGCCCATGCTTTGCCAGACTTGGCGGCCCGTTTGTAAATCGTCGAGGGTGTAAAGGGTTTCGCCGCTTTCTGAAACGACAAGGTCCGGCATAGGTGGCGCAACGCGGTGAATTTCTTTGCCCATCAACAGCAAGACACTGAAAGTGCTGGCCAATAGCAGGGCTAAGCCCCACCACAGTCGTTTTGTCGTTGACATGAATCACCCTTTGCGCCGCAGGCACATCTCTTAGAGTGATCTTTATACGACTGTTCTCATGCCGCCAACTTGATCCAGATCAATGCAGATCAACATGTATTGAGTAAGTTGACTGCACTACCTCTCAGGTCAGGCAGAGTGATGAAAAGTGCTTGGATATTTTCCAACACCATGCGGAAAATCATGGATTGCCGTGATACGCCCATTGTGGCGCAAGCGTTGTGTGAGGAATTGCGAGAGCACGACTCGATAGCATGTGCTTGGATAGGCAAGAAAAACAGTTCCGGCGATTTTTTGACCTTGGCTATCGCCGGTGATGGCGCCGTGGAACGTGATTTTACGAAGCATCCTCACGGGCGTTTGGATGATCGGTGTGTTGCTCCGGTCTTGCATACAATTATGGCGGCGCATCCCGTTCTTATGAACACTACGGATGAATCCCTTGCGGCTTGGCATTCAGATTTGACCCACGATGGCATTCAAGCCGTGCTTGGGGTGCCTGTTCTTCTGCCGGATAGGCAAGTCGCGGTTGTGTTGGTGTTTACACAAAGTGAGTCGCTGTTTGAACAAGGCGAATCACCCGCCGCCAAGGCCTTAGGCGAAGATATAGCTTGGCTATTCGATCGGCAATTCTCCAGTCATCGCCAAGCCTTGCTAGAACAGGCGTGCCTAAGCGCAGGGAACTCCATGTTTCTGACCGATTCGGAAGGCGATATTGTCTGGGCGAATCCAGCGTTTACCGGCTTAACCGGTTATGAGTCGCGTGAAGTGCTCGGGCGTAACCCACGGTTTTTGCAATCTGGCCGTCAGGGGCGGCGTTACTACCGCAGCCTGTGGAAAACCGTGTCCTCGGGCCAAGTGTGGACCTCCGAAACGACAGACAAAGACAAACATGGGTATCTCTACACCATTAATCAAACCATCAGTCCGCTAAAACATCAGGGTCGAATCAGCCATTATTTGTCGGTGCATGAGGACGTCAGTCGCAAACGTGTCATACAGGTCGAGCGTGAGCGAGCCCATCCTGTGGATCAGCGTACCGGGCTGTTAAATGCCAGTGCATTTCACGACGCATTGGCCAGGGTTTCACGCGAGGATTTGGGTGACAGTGGCCGTGTTTATGTCGTCAGTTTGGTTTTGGTATCTTTTCATTCTGCGATTGACGTGCTCGGCGCTGAAACGGAAAAATATGTTTTGGAAAGGATAGGTGAATGTGTTCGATCCGCTCTCGATCTGTGTGACATCGGCGGGTATTTTGGTCACGGTGAATTCGGATTGATTTTGCAATCTCCCATTGATCGCGACTCGGCAATCGAGCTCGTGCAAAAAGTCATTGCTGCTCTGCGCAAGCCCATGCCTTTGCTGGGCGAAAACATGCAATTTGGCCCCCAATTTGGACTCGCCGAGTTTCCTGAAAATGCTGCAACAGCAGAAAATGTATGGCGCATGGCAGACGATTTGATGACAGCAGAATCAACTTGATACCGCTCAAGCTAACCTATACTGCGACTCCTTTCAGCGATGACAATTAGCACATGGCCCAATCTAAATTGGAGATCAGCGGAGCTGACATCCAAGCAAAATATGACGCGCTCTTGTCGGCAGCTGTGGATGCGATTGTGGTGATAGATGAGAATGGCATCATGAGTGAATTCAGTCCTGCCGCATCACGCTTATTTGGTTATGCGCGGTCAGAGGCATTAGGACAAAATGTCAGTATGTTGATGCCCGAGCCGTATCACAGCGCGCACGACCATTATTTACAGAATTATCAAGAATCTGGCGCGGCGAAAGTGATAGGGATCGGCCGTGAGGTGGTAGGCCAGCGTAAGAATGGCGAGACCTTCCCTATGGACTTAGCGGTCGGTGAAATTCATAACACTGGCGCACATGGATTCGTGGGTCTAATACGTGACATCAGTGCCCGAAAAGCCGTTGAAGAAAAGCTGCGGCAACGCGAATCCGAGCTGACACTCACAGTCTCTCAAGCCCCCATGGCTATCGCAACGACAAACTTGGATGGAGATTTTCTTACTGTTAATCAGGCGTTCTGCAATCTTGTTGGGCATGCGGAGGCAGTCTTGAGGAAAATGAACTTTAAAGACGTGACGCATCCGGATGACATAGAGGCGTCTAGTGCGCACTTGCAGCAATTGGCAAGTGGTTCCGTTGATCGCTACCAATTGTCGAAACGCTATGTCGCTAAAAGTGGTCGACTCATACACGGTGAATTGCATAATGCCTTGGTGCGTGATGATCAAGGGCGGCCTCTGTTTATGATCGCTGAAATTGTCGATCGCACGACCGAAGTGCAGGCTGCTCAAGAACTGGCGGAGCACCGAGAAAGCCTAGCGCAGGTCGCCCGTTTAGGTACTTTGGGAGAGGTCGCCGCGGGTATTGCACATGAAATCAATCAACCACTGGCAGCCGTTTCCAACTATGCGATGGCTGCTCACCGTTTATTGTCTACAGATGAATTCGACAAGAGTTTGGTGCTGGAAACGTTGTTAAAAATTTCCAAGCAGGCGGAACATGCCGGAGATGTCATTGGCCAGTTGCGTCGCTTGCTGAAGCGGCGCCTACCCGTTGTTGAATCGGTGAATTGCAACGCCAGTATTGAGGAAATCAGTAGTCTCTTGGAACTGGACTTACGGCGCCACGCACTGAATTTGAAGCTGCATCTGGATCAACAGTTGCCAGCGGTAGATGTTGACCCGGTTCAGCTACAGCAAGTACTTATCAATCTGGTGCATAACGGCATGGATGCTATGAGTGCAACGCGCAACAGTGATGACGTTACTCTCTCCACTGTGCGGCGGGGGCGAGATTGGATAGAAATTCATGTAGACGACACGGGTTGTGGCATCCCTGAAAGCATGAGTTCCAAACTGTTTGACCCCTTCGTTTCCACTAAAACGAATGGCTTAGGTTTGGGTTTATCCATTTGCAAAAGTATCGTCGATGCGCATGGTGGAGAACTACGGCACAGTCCACGTGCTTCAGGTGGCACGCGATTCACGCTACTGCTGCCGGTGTCACGATGATCGCATTGCACAGCGAAGCGACTGTCATCATTGTGGATGACAACGAAGCCGTTCGAGACAGTATTGCAATACTGATGCAATCGGTAGGTTTGCACACGCGTGTTTTTGCCTCTGCGGATGAGTTTCTAGACACATACAACGACTCAAATGCAATGGATTGCACGGGTTGTGTGCTGCTGGATGTGCGTATGCCGGGTATGAATGGCATACAGCTGTACAAGGAGATGAACCGACGGGCACTCACTTGGCCAGTTTTGTTTATCACCGGGCATGGTGATGTGCCCATGGCTGTCGAAGCCATGCGGGATGGTGCTTTCGATTTCATACAAAAGCCGTTTCGAGAAGAAGAAGTTTTACAACGTGTCCAGCAGGCTATTGAGCAGGACGCAAATGACCGTGTTCGGGATTCAGAACATCAGGAAAACGCTCAAAGATTGGCTCAACTCAGCAAGCGTGAGCGAGAAGTGTTGGAGCGGCTTATGGACGGCCAGGCCAACAAAGTGATTGCGATCGATCTCGACATCAGCGAGCGCACCGTAGAGCAACACCGTGCCCGCGTCATGGAGAAAATGCAGGCACGTTCGTTGGCGCACTTGATTCGCATGGTCATCAGCACGCGGATCCAGTCTAAATAGCGGAGTAATCTAAGGCGTATGCGATATCACTTAAGTGTCATATTTCGAGGTATTGGAACAGGCAACTAAGTACTTTCCACTATGGCGTTAGGTGAAATCGCGGATTGTTGCTGATAGCCAAACGAGCGATCTTATGGTGAAACCTATCCCGGATCGATGTCATGAACTGCCCATCCATCGCACGCGCCAGTTGCCTTAGTTGCACGCAGCGACCGCGGTGCCTCACAAAAGACATGGATGAGACCAATGTTGAACTGTTGGAAGGCATATTACGCCGCCCAATTCAGCTCGCAGCTGGTGAGCATTTGTTTTGGCAGGCCGAGCAGGTTGACCACGTTTATGT
>JBPOFU010000140.1:0-5850 GCA_051252075.1 Oceanococcus sp.
GACCTAGATATCATCGCCGAGGGAGTAGAAACGGCAGAGCACGTGAAATGCCTGCTCGAGCTGGGTTGCCGACATGCTCAAGGTTATTATTACTCGCGCCCAATCAACGAGCATGAGCTGTATACCAGCTGGGGTTTACGCTCTCCTCGCGCCGCTTAATTAGCGCTGAGGCCGTTGATTCAGTGCCAATAGGCTACTCGCAATAACTAAGCCTCCGCCCACTATACTCAAGGCATCCGACTGCTCATGCCAGAGCAACCAACTCCAAGCTGCCGCAAACACGACAACCAAATAATTAAATGGTGCAACTTGAGCTGCAGGGGCTTGGGCATAGGCTCGGGTTAGCGCATATTGCGCCAACGTGGCGAAAAGCCCTGCTGCGGCCATAAGCAGCCCCGCGTCAAAACTAGGGGTTTTCCAATACCAAAGCAGTGGGACACTGGATATCATCAAACTCAGCGCTGTGAAATAAAACACAATGCGAACTGCGGGTTCAGTTCTACTGAGCCGCCGTATGGCAACGAAAGCAACCGCTGCAAGAACTCCAGAAACCACACCTACGAGACCTACCAAACCAGTGGCCGCAGGGTTGCTCGGGCGCAGAATCAAGGCCAGCCCAAAAAGTCCAATCAGAATGATGGGAATTACCGCGAGTGACGGCTTCTCTTTCAGCCATAGCCAAGCGATTAAAGGAATATACAGAGGCGTGCAATAGTTCAACAGCATCGCCTCCGCCAAGGGCATATGGGCAATAGCCCAAAAGAAGCAATACATCGCAGACAAGCCGACCAGGCAACGTGTGAGATGCATGGAAAAACGCGTGGTCTTCAGGCTGCTGAGCCCACTGCGCAGTAGCAAGGGCGTAAGCGCAAGCAAACCAAAGCAATTGCGCAGAAAGACAACCATAGGCACATCAAGCTCTTTTGATGCGGCCTTAATTGCAACGCCCATGAAACTGAAAAAAATGGCCGCGCTTAGGGCGTAAACGGCTGCACGCCGAATTGCCTTGTTTTGGTGGGAATGTTTATACACGCGGTGTAGCATTGCAGCTTGGCCGAGACGCGGCGATTAGCAGTAGCAAAGATAAACGGATCATGAGCGAAAGAAAGGCAGAAATACTCTTAGTGGAAGATAACGCAGCAGACGTAAAGTTAGCTGAAGAAATCTTCAAAGAAGGCGGCATGTCGTTCAACATGCAGGTGGCGCGCGACGGTGTAGAAGCTTTGGCAATGCTGCGCCGCGAAGGTGAGCATGCAGACCTCATAATGCCTGACTTTGTTCTCTTGGACCTGAATTTGCCGCGAAAAGATGGCCGAGAGGTACTGGCAGAAATCAAGCAAGATCCACTACTAAAACGCATCCCCGTAATGGTGCTATCCACCTCAAATGCACCGCGCGATGTGCTTACTTGCTATGAACTCCAGGCCAATGCCTACATATGCAAACCCGTAGACCTCGATGAGTTTATTGAGCTGGTCGAATCGATACGCGCATTTTGGATGCGCTTTGCCCAATTTCCACCTAAGGAATAGGAGTGGATCGCTTTATGCTCGGCCTCGCTTCATTCTATGGCTTCACCGCTGTCGCCATAGGAGCTTTTGCAGCGCACGCGCTCAAGAAACGTTTGGATCAATACGCCTTAGACATTATTCAAACCGCCACGCAATATCAAATGATCCACGCGCTGGCCATGCTGGTTGTGATCGCACTCGCTCAAACGGGAGGGCTGCAACTACGCTTACCGCTGTGGCTATTTGCCATTGGTATACCGTTATTTAGCGGCAGTCTTTACGCCGTAGCTATAAGCGGTATAAAACCAATAGGCGCAATAACTCCTGTGGGTGGCATATTGTTACTTGCGGCTTGGCTAGCACTGCTGAGTCGGGCGGTTAAGTTAACCGCGTGATTCGCTCAATTGCTGTCTTTTCTCAAGGACTTGATATTGGCGACTGCCGGAATAGAAAGTTCTTTAAGCAAGGCGGCAAGAAGCGCATCATTTGGTTTTTGTGGTGCCACATTGCTGAGTTTGACTAGCTCGGCATCCGGAAAATACGATTGTATGCGACCGATTGCACCGATACACTTTTCTTGGTTGGCTGTGGGCAACAGCACGGCAAATCGGCCATTTCCAATATAGGTTACCGTGTCCAAATCTTGCCGCGTGCGTGTCAATGCGGCTGCGGCCAATCCCTGCAATTGAAAAGTTAATTCATCGAAGTCAATGCTTTGCGTATCAGCTTCATGCGCTTTTAAACCTAGGATGACAATGCTGGTAGTTGAGTTTTGAGCATAACTTCGCGTCAATTCATCTTGCAAACGTTGATGCCAACACTCAAGGCTGAAGCAGTTAAACCGTGGATCGAATAGGCGATTGCTGCCTTGATCATGAAAACCTAGGCCATGAACGAGTCGATAGGCAAAAATCACACTGGCGATGCTAATTCCACTTAATACAAGTGCAAAAACCGGCTTGGATTGAAGTGCCATGACTTGTGATTCATCAAGTAAATCGGGCAGGGGAATGATGATTCCTGCGGCTTGCAAACCAATCAGTAGCAAAATTGAACAATACCAAATGGCGCACGCCCAAGCGGCGCTCGATCGCGGCAAGATAATGAACGCGATGAGACCCAGTATTGGCAGCATGGCTGCCATCGGGCCTTGCAGTCCTCCAAATAGATCGAACGCACCGAGCACATGCAGTCCGCCCCAAGCAAGGACCAACGCTGTTAATTGACGCAATCTGTTTAGTGCTTGCCGCGGGGTTTTTTGCAACCAACCTCTGTATTTCAAGGCAAGTGTCAAAATTAGATTTGCTGATATGTGTTCAACCGCAACGAATGCAAACAAAAAGCCGATGGTAGGATTATTGAGTGGCCAGACTCCGCTTACAATGAAAATTGTTGCGAGCATAGCTAGCGCCAGCCAATTGGCGGCGCACACGCCGCGTAGGATGCTTAGATATTGCTCGGGTTGAAATTGCAGCAATTGTTGCGAATTGCGATTACCACTGCTCATTATTTCTGCTCCGCATCATGCGCAAGGCGGGGGGATTCATTTTTTGCTGCGTTCATCTGCACGACCTTGATAGCAACGAAGGCCGAATGTCAGGCGACGTACATTGCCAATTTAGGATGCCGCCACTTGGAACAGGGATCAAAAGTAAATGGCCACCTGAAAACGCGGCAGTTAGGGTAACGGTAATTACACCATCATCGGAAATGGCGATCTGCTCAACAACGTCGGTAGCAAACGATTGCGCTTCTGCTACCCCTGCATCCGCGTTGCTTGATGCCAAGCGATTATCCAACGCCCAGATTTCATCAACACCACGCCGAGCCATCGAAGTGAGCGAGAAGGCCTCACTGAGTTGGGCCCGTTTGGCATAGCCAAGATAAGTAGGAATGGCGATCGCAAGCAGTATGCCCATGATAAACATCGTCATGAGCAATTCGATCAAGGTAAAACCCATAATCTTTTTGCGCGTTGAGGAATGCAATGGGGCGTTAACCCCGTTGCCACCACAAGAATCCAGCATACAAATCCCGATCGAAGCCTATGAACCTTTTTTAAGGCCAAGCATCAATGCTCAGCCCACGACGGCACGTAGGCATCTAAGCACGGGAACAGTGAATTATTTGTTAGCTTTACCTGCAAGGTAAAGCCAGGTGCTTAAGACCGTGTCAGGATTCAATGACACGGATTCAATGCCTTCATCCAACAACCATTGCGCAAAATCCGGATGGTCTGATGGGCCTTGCCCGCAGATGCCGACGTATTTGCCAGCTTTGCGACACGCTTGTATGGCCATGTGCAGCAACGCTTTAACAGCATCGTTACGCTCATCAAACATGTGCGCGATCAATCCAGAATCACGATCTAAACCCAGGGCGAGCTGAGTCATATCGTTTGAGCCTATGGAGAATCCGTCAAAAAATTCCAGGAATTGATCTGCGAGCAGCGCATTGGACGGCAACTCACACATCATCATGATCTTCAAATCATCCTTACCGCGCTCGAGCCCGAACTTTTTAAGAATGTTAATGACTTTTTCTGCACCGGCGACAGTACGAACAAACGGCACCATGATTTGCACATTGGTCAGCCCCATTTCTTCACGTACATATCGCACCGCACGACATTCCAATTCGAAACAAGCTTGGAAAGCTGGGTCTATGTAGCGTGACGCACCCCGAAAACCAATCATCGGATTTTCTTCATGCGGTTCGTATTGTCGGCCACCAATTAAATTTGCGTATTCATTGGATTTGAAATCTGACAGGCGCACGATCACCGGTTCAGGTGCAAATGCTGCGGCGATAGACGCCATGCCTTCAGCCAAGCGCTTAATGTAAAAATCAACAGGATCCGCATAGGGCGCTGCCAATTTGCGGATAGTTGATTGCACTTCTGGTGTTTGTTGATCGAACTTCAGCAGTGCTTGAGGATGCACACCAATCATGCGATTGATAATGAACTCCAAGCGCGCCAAACCCACACCGGCATTTGGAATGGAGGCAAAGTCGAACGCGCGGTCCGGGTTGCCAACGTTCATCATGATTTTCAGCGGAACGGGGGGCATATCTCCCAGATTCACTTCATCAATATCAAAATCCAAATTACCTTGATAAACAAAACCGGTGTCGCCTTCAGCACACGATACTGTGACTTCTTCAGCATCTTTCAGCACCGTAGTCGCATCAGTACAACCAACAACCGCAGGAATTCCCAATTCACGCGCGATGATGGCGGCATGGCAGGTACGGCCGCCACGATTGGTAACAATCGCAGCACATCGTTTCATGACCGGTTCCCAATCTGGATCCGTCATATCGGTAACTAAGACATCGCCAGGTTGAACCCGCGCCATTTCAGAAATGTCTTTTACATTGCGAATGGAACCCGCGCCGATCTTTTGACCAATGGCACGGCCTTCACTCAAGACCGTACTGCGGCGTGACAAGCGATAGCGTTGCAAACTGCCTGAGCCAGCGCGACTTTTTACCGTTTCAGGTCGTGCTTGCAGGATATAAAGCTGGCCATCGACGCCATCTTTACCCCATTCGATATCCATGGGGCGGCCATAGTGCTTCTCAATAATCAAGGCCTGTCTGGCTAATGATTCAGCGTCTTCATCAGTAAGGCTAAGCTGTATGCGCTGTTCCTGCGGCACATCTATGAACTCGACAGTCTTGCCCAAGCTGCGATCTTGGGTATAGACCATTTGGGTTGCCTTAGCACCTACATTGCGCCGTAGGATTGCAGGTCGGCCAGCTTCAATATTCGGTTTATAAACATAGAATTCGTCGGGGTTAACTGCGCCCTGTACGACACCTTCGCCCAAACCAAATGCTGACGTAATGAAAACCACTTTATCGAAACCGGATTCGGTATCAATGGTGAACATGACGCCTGAAGCGCCCTTATCCGAGCGCACCATGCGCTGAACACCCGCGGATAATGCGACCAGCTCGTGGGCAAAGCCTTGGTGCACGCGGTAGGAAATGGCGCGATCGTTATAAAGGGAGGCAAAAACCTCCTTCATTGCGGCCAAGACCTGATCCAAGCCGTTAACGTTGAGGAAGGTTTCTTGTTGGCCAGCAAACGAGGCTTCTGGCAAATCTTCCGCCGTAGCTGAGGAACGCACCGCCACGGAAACGCCATCGCCCCCTGCAAGCTGGGCGTAAGCCTCTTTGATGTCGGAATCAAGTTGCGCTGGGAAGGGCTGATCCATTACCCACTGGCGAATCGTTTTGCCCGTTTCAGCTAATGCAACGACATCTTCAGGATCCAATGTTGCAAGTTTGGCCTGTATGCGAGCAGCCAAACCATCATGATTAAGAAATTCCC
>JBPOFU010000141.1:0-5834 GCA_051252075.1 Oceanococcus sp.
GGTGACCTTCCCTGAGGATTACCATGCGGAAGACCTGCAAGGTACAGCCGCGTCGTTTGCTGTCACGGTAAAGACAATTCAGACCAGTTTGTTGCCAGAAGTTGATGCGGAATTCTGCAAAAAATTCGGCTTAGAAGATGGCGATGAAGCTGCTTTGCGCGTACGCATGGCTGAATCCATGGGTCAGGAAAAGGACCAAGCTACAGAGCGCTACATTAAGCAGCAAGTCATGGAAAATCTGTTGGAAGCCAACAAGATTGATGTGCCGAAAGGCTTGGTGAGTCAAGAAATTGAACGCATGCGTCACGATGCAGCACAGCGTTTTGGTCAAGGCCAGAAATCTCACGATGAAATGCACCAGTTGCTGCCGGATCAATTGTTTGAAGAGCAGGCTAAGCGTCGTACCGCTCTAGGCTTAATTATTGGCGAGATCATTAAAGGCGCAGAAATTGCTGTAAGCGCTGAGCAAATTGAAGTAAAACTGCAGGAAATAGCAGGCCAGTATGAAGACAGTGCTTCGGCCGTTGCTTACTACAAGCAAGACGCCAATTTCATGCAATCATTGCGCGCCATGGTTTTGGAAGAGCAAGTTGTACAACATTGCCTGTCTAAGGCTCAGCGTGAAAACGAAATTTTGAGTTTTGAAGAACTCACCGCAAAGGCACCAAGTCAGGGTTAATCTATGGAACACCGCATGCACTTTGTCCCCACCGTAGTTGAACAATCCGCGCGCGGCGAGCGTGCATTCGACATCTAT
Source organism: Oceanococcus sp. (assembly GCA_051252075.1). GTDB lineage: Bacteria > Pseudomonadota > Gammaproteobacteria > Nevskiales > Oceanococcaceae > Oceanococcus. Next base: position 758 of record JBPOFU010000141.1, read on the forward strand.
TCGCGGCTGCTCAAGGAGCGTGTGGTGTTTGCAGTTGGCCAAGTGGATGACCACATGGCGAATCTGATTGTTGCTCAATTGCTGTTTTTAGAATCAGAAAACCCGGATAAAGATATTCATTTGTATATCAATTCTCCGGGTGGTGTGATCACTTCAGGATTGGCGATTTACGACACCATGCAATTCATTAAGCCGGATGTCAGCACACTGTGTATCGGTCAGGCTGCCAGCATGGGCGCAGTGCTGCTCGCCGGCGGCGCAGCAGGCAAGCGCTTCGCGTTGCCGCATTCACGGATGATGATTCATCAGCCGTTGGGTGGTTACCAAGGCCAAGCCACGGACATTGAAATTCATGCGAAAGAAATTTTGTATATGCGTGAGCGTTTGAATGCGATGTTGGCTGGGCATTGCGGTAAGGATGTTGAGCAGTTGGCGAAAGATTCCGAGCGTGATTTCTTTATGAGTGCTCAGCAAGCTGCAGAATACGGATTGATAGACAAAGTACTGGATTCGCGGTCCGAAACCGCTGCTGAGAAGAAGTAAGGCTGACGTCCATGGACGTTAAGCGGCAGTGCGAACATGCTTTCTAGCTTTTGTGTAGGCCCCGGTATAGGACTTGCATCGCTTTGAAGGCGTGGTATAAACGGAGTGAGCAAGTCCGAAGGTGAAATATGAGTGACGACAATCGAGGCAGTGGTGGTAACGGACGTACGCTGTACTGCTCGTTTTGCGGTAAAAGCGAGCATGAAGTCCGAAAGCTGATCGCTGGCCCTTCGGTCTATGTTTGTGATGAGTGTGTTGAGCTGTGCAACGATATTATTCGTGAAGAGCTGCAGGCGAAGCCGGTCGATAAAGGCCTTCCTAAACCGCAAGAAATTAAAGCGGTTTTGGATGAATACGTTATTGCTCAAGAATCGGCGAAAAAGACCTTAGCTGTTGCCGTTTACAACCATTACAAGCGTCTCAATAACAACGAAGCCAAAGGCGACGTTGAACTTTCTAAATCCAATATTTTGCTGATTGGCCCTACCGGTTCCGGTAAGACCTTGCTGGCGGAAACCTTGGCCCGCGTGCTGGATGTGCCTTTTGCCATCGCTGACGCCACCACTTTGACCGAAGCCGGTTATGTTGGTGAAGACGTTGAAAATATTATTCAGAAGCTGCTGCAAAAGTGCGACTACGATGTCGACAAAGCGCAGCGCGGTATCGTATATATTGACGAAATCGACAAGATTTCGCGTAAATCTGAAAATCCCTCTATCACCCGCGATGTTTCAGGTGAAGGTGTTCAGCAAGCATTGTTGAAACTGATCGAAGGAACTGTTGCTTCGATCCCACCACAAGGTGGGCGCAAGCACCCACAGCAGGAATTTCTGCAGGTCGATACATCCGGGGTTTTGTTTATTTGCGGTGGCGCTTTCGCCGGTTTAGATAAAGTAATCAGCCAGCGCACCAGCAAAGGCGGCATTGGTTTTCAGGCCGAAGTCAAAAGCCCGGAAGATAGTCGTGCGGTCGGTGTGATTCTTGCTGATACCGAGCCAGATGATTTGGTGCGTTTTGGTCTGATTCCTGAGTTTGTAGGCCGGTTGCCAGTGATTGCGACCTTGTGCGAATTGGATATTGAAGCATTGATTTCAATTTTGACCGAACCGAAAAATGCGTTGACCAAGCAGTATCGCAAGCTGTTTGAGATGGAAGGCGCGGAACTCGAGTTGCGTGAAGACGCTTTGCGGGCGATTGCCAGTAAGGCCTTGGATCGGAAAACCGGAGCGCGTGGCTTGCGCACAATCATGGAAAGCATATTGCTCGATGTGATGTATGACATTCCTTCTATGGAAAATGTCGAAAAAGTGGTCATCGACGAGTCGGTTGTATCTGGTGATGCGAAACCCTTCATCGTTTACGGCAGTGCTGCGGAAGTAGACGAAGCTCAAGCCAGTTAATTGGCCACGACGGCCTCGAAGCCGCTCGCTTTTAGTTCCATGTCAGATAGCGGACTAAAAGCCAACGCTTCGTAGGCCAGTTCGATAAAATTGAGCGCTTAAGCAGGGGCAAGCCCCCCAAACCAATATTTTTTGTATCAAAACCTCGTAGAATGGCCTTGATGGCCGAGTTCTTGCCTTGAAATGGCAGTAATTCGACCCCACTAGCATTTTTTTAGGGCGTTTCACGCCTGCGAGGCTGTCCATGAGCGAACCAAGTCAATCTTTTTCCCCTGTTTTGCCGCTACGTGATGTGGTTGTGTTCCCACACATGGCAATGCCGCTGTTTGTCGGCAGGGAAAAGTCAGTTGTTGCCTTAAAAGAGGCGATGAAGACGGACAAGCGCATTTTGTTGGTGGCACAAAAGACCGCAGATACTGAAGATCCTGGTGAGGATGATCTGTATCCAATTGGCACGCTCGCCAATATTCTTCAATTGCTCAAACTTCCCGATGGAACCCTCAAAGTTTTGGTCGAGGGGAGCACGCGCGCGCGCATCAACACGATGTCGGAGCAAGACGGCTACTTAATAGCCGAATGTACCGATTTACCAGAAGAGCCCAATGAACAAGAAGAGCGGGAGATGGATGCCATGGTGCGTTCCATCCTGGGGCAATTCGAACATTACGTGAAGTTAAATAAGAAGGTACCAGCGGAATTACTACCTTCTTTGACCAGCATGGATGATGGTGGACGCTTGGCCGATACCATTGCCGCGCACCTCAATCTGCGTTTGGAAGATCGCCAGCAAGTGCTAGAGCGCTTGGACGCAGCTGAACGTGTTGAATACGTGCTGGGATTGTTGGAGGGCGAAATCGAAGTGCTGCAAGTTGAGAAGCGCATTCGTGGCCGCGTGAAACAACAAATGGAGAAGAGTCAGCGCGACTACTATCTTAATGAGCAAATGAAGGCGATCCAAAAGGAGTTGGGAGAATCCGAGGAGGGCGCTCCTAGCGAATTGGAAGAGCTGGCAAACAAAATTAGTAGCGCCGGCATGCCGAAAGAAGTAAAGACAAAGGCGGAAACTGAGCTGAACAAGCTCAAAATGATGTCGCCGATGTCTGCTGAGGCAACCGTGGTGCGTAACTATCTCGATTGGATGGTTGGGGTGCCGTGGAAGAAGAAAACCAAATCTCGGATTGATTTGGTGGCCGCGCAACAGTATCTCGATGAAGACCACTACGGTTTGGAGTCCGTTAAAGAGCGCATCGTGGAATATTTGGCGGTGCAAAAACGGGTTAAGAAATTGCGTGGTCCCATTCTTTGCCTGGTCGGCCCTCCTGGTGTGGGTAAAACGTCTTTGGGGCGTTCGATCGCGCGTGCGGTTAATCGTAAATTTGTGCGCATGAGTTTGGGTGGCGTGCGCGATGAGGCGGAAATTCGTGGTCATCGACGTACGTATATCGGCTCTATGCCCGGAAAAATTCTGCAAAACATGAGCAAGGTGGAAGTGCGCAACCCACTTTTCTTACTGGATGAAATTGACAAGATGGCTGCAGATTTTCGCGGTGATCCAGCGTCGGCCATGCTAGAAGTTTTAGACCCTGAACAAAACAGCAGCTTTAACGACCACTATTTAGAAGTCGATTTTGACCTTTCGGATGTGATGTTCGTCGCCACTGCGAACACATTAGATATTCCCGCCGCTTTGTTGGATCGCATGGAGGTTATACGCCTGCCAGGCTATACCGAAGACGAAAAGCTGAATATTGGGCGGCGCTACTTACTGCCAAAGCAGATCAAGAACAATGGCCTGAAAGATTCAGAAATTCGCGTTTCTGATGGCGCGCTGCGCGACACCATTCGGCACTACACTCGTGAAGCTGGAGTTCGGAATCTAGAGCGCGCCATCGGTAAAGTCTGCCGCAAGGTGGTTAAGGAAATTATTGAAGACGATAAGTTAGAGCACGTTAACGTCGGCTCACGCCAAATTGAGAAATACCTCGGTGTTCCTCAGTTCCGCTATGGAAAAGCAGAGGACCAAAATCAAATCGGTCAGGTGACCGGCTTAGCGTGGACAGAGGTAGGTGGCGAACTATTGACCATTGAAAGTGCGGTCATAGAGGGCAAAGGCAAGCTGGTGTATACCGGAAGCTTGGGTGACGTTATGCAAGAATCGATACAAGCCGCGCTGACTGTTGTGCGCTCACGGGCGGAAGCTTGGGGTATAGATCAGAAAATGGTGCAGAGCAGTGATGTGCATGTTCACGTGCCGGAGGGTGCCACACCGAAGGACGGGCCTAGCGCAGGTATCGCCATGTGTACCGCGTTAATTTCCGGATTTACGCGGATTCCAGTGCGCGCAGACGTTGCTATGACCGGGGAAATCACCTTACGCGGTGAAGTTTTGCCAATTGGTGGACTGAAAGAAAAATTGCTGGCGGCTCATCGTGGCGGCATTAAAACCGTCATTATCCCGATCGAGAATGAAAAAGATCTGGCTGAAATTCCTAGTAATATCAAAGGGAAACTGAGCATTCATCCGGTGCGTTGGATTGATGACGTCATCAAGCTTGCCTTGGAGTCAGTGCCTCAAGCGAAAGTGAAGACCGAGCTTGATGAAGAAAAAAAATCTGATGACAATGCGCAACGTGCACATTAGGTATAGACCACGCGTTTTTTTTCCTGCACACTTGGAAAAATCAACGGTACATCAGGCATTCGACCTGTATCGGCCGGCCCTCAAGGGGCGGCAATCCGGATGACTCAGGGGTGGATTTTTAGACACCAATTGGTGTTCAGGGTCATTTTGTTTTTGTGTAAAAACTTTTTTATCAAGAGGGGAAGTACTCAATGAATAAGTCCGAACTCGTAGAAGCCGTCGCTGCTGGTGCTGAGCTGTCAAAAGCAGATGCTGCTAAAGCTGTAGAGGCTGTGTTCGACAGCATTTCTGGTGCACTGCAAGGTGGCGACAAAGTGTCGTTAGTAGGCTTTGGTGTGTTCAGCGTACGTGAGCGTGCAGCTCGTACTGGTCGTAATCCTAAGACCGGTGAAGTGCTGAAAATCGCAGCTGGAAAAACTCCTGGATTTAAAGCTGGTAAAGCACTGAAAGACGCTGTAAACTAGCGCGCTCTCTCGGGGATGCTGCACCGCAC
>JBPOFU010000142.1:0-5830 GCA_051252075.1 Oceanococcus sp.
CAGCCCGGTTAAGCTGGTGTTCGCCATGCAGGCCAGCAAACAGTGTATGCGTGTCATGATCGAAGGACGGTGCCCAATTTGCATCAGCTTTATTGTTGCCTGCCACATAACCGGCCATGGCATTGACGATGAGATCAGGTGCCTGCTGCCAGGTGTAGCCTGCGGCAAAGCCGATATGGCCAATTGTGCTGTCGAGGGTCGTTCCGCCGCCCTCATGGTCCATTTGCCCGCCCAGCGCAGTGGCCCAGGCTCGGCCCACGCGATGCGTGGCGGTATCAGCTTCACCGTCAGCCACAGGCATGTAACCGAGCGCGCTGAAGCCAGTATCTGGTCCAGGGCCGGGTTCAAAACCACCCAATGCGCCCAGTCCAACCCGTGACAGCATGGATGTCAGATCACCCAGCGCATAAGTTTCTGAGGTCAGCAGCGTTGGATCGAAGGTCGCCACGCTCTGTGTCGCTGCATTGTAGAACCACGGCACAGAACCGGATATGTCGGGCGCGCCGCCGGTCCAATCGGCTGTATCACCTTCCAGCGTCCAGAAGATCGAGTGCGACTGACCAGTCATAATATTGATGGCCGTTTCTGTGCCGCCAACGTTTCTGCTCCCGAAATCGATGTTACCACCAATGAAGCCCGGCGCCAGCAGGTTGAATGTATCGTCGGCGTCACTGAAACCGCCGCCATCGAAAGCATTGCCGCGCTCCGACACAACACGCCCCCAGTTGGTGACAACCACTCCGTCACGAACCCGCACTGCCGCACCATCGAGCCCCGTAGCCAAAATGGTGCCAGTATTTTCAATAATCCCGTCACGGAAGTCGACAGCTTCTCTGATATCTCTGCTGGACATGATGAGGCCAGAATTGATCAGGGTTCCTGAGCCCCTCATATAGACGGCCTGATCGCCGGTTTCCGTAGTGATGATCCTGCCGGTGTTGATCAGCGTGCCATCCGTCGCGGACGGACGAAACCACACGCCTTGATTGCCATCGGATGTGATGCTGCCATTGTTCACAACTGTCGTATTGGCGCCTTTGATCAGGAGGGGAGACCCGTCGACGGTTACAACAACGGAGCCATTGATGGTGATCTGTGCATTGGCGCCATCCGAATCGATACCATGTGAGCTTCCGGTCCCCTGTGTGTGCACGGTTCCATCGACCTGGATGATATTGTCAGGTCCGTCAGCAAAAATGCCCTCCTTATCTGCACCGGAAGTGGTGATCGAGCCGCTTTCGGTGACGGTGATCTGATCATCACCATCCAGAACACTGGTGACAGTAGTGTCTGTGTCGACAATGAACACCGACTGAGCCGCAGCAGGGCTGGTCGCCAGAGCCAGCACGATGGCGGTTGTTGCCGCCAACATGGCTGCACGATTTGGCAAGACCGATTGACCAATTGGCAAAGCGGTCACCGATTCAATCAGTGGTTTATCAGGAATTGGCAGACAGTTGAGTGAAAGCATGGAAACCGCATAAATGGTGGAACGTGCACAATATTTGGACTCGTCGTGATCCAGAACATACACGGCAAGGCAGAACGATTATATTCCACCACGTTCTCAAATTTGTTGGCTATCCGTCTCACCGAATTGCTCTTATTGCCTTCCGGCAACCACCGGGGCTCTTTCAGCCTCAGAATGTCATACCCACAGTGAGCCAGCCATCGAAGCCATGGGCAGTGTCGCCATGAAGGTAGTTGGCATCGATTTCGAAGAAGGCGGTCTCATTCATCACGGTGAGGAATTTGGCTCCGATATAAGCCGCATCAGAACATTCCCGCGCCGAAATCGAGGGCGCCGCCGCATCGAAGACTAACACGCTAACTCGAACCAGTGACTTGGCTCCAAAGTCACACCCGAGCGATGGTCCCTCTACTGGGATGCGTGACAAAACAATCAATTCCAAGATATGGGGTAAGGACGAGAAGGGGTGGAAAGCAGCCATTGGCAGGAAGAAAAAGCTGCTTCCGCTTGATCCCCTAGCGGACTTTAGCAGCTCTTTCGCGAGTGGCGCCTTGGCGAGCAGCGACGGGGACGCCAGCTGAACACGAGCTAAAGTGGGCTGCCGAAACGGTAGTTGAGGCCGATGCGGAACAGGTGCGAGCGGTTTGAGAAGTCGATATCTCTCACCAGTGGAGGGCCTGGGTCAACCAACACGTTCCGAATAGCCGTCTGAGAGAACAAATACTCCGCCCTAAACGAGCAATGGCTGGCTATAGCCGCCTCGACACCCATCCCAGCGACGAAGTCCGGGATCACACCACTCCAGTCGATCTCATCGCTACCGTCCGACCTACAAGCCTGAGAGACGACGGCCAAGGCACAGTGCTCCAGATAGGCGAGCATGGGCCCCGCTGTGACATAGGCCATGCCATTGCCTGCCGTAACGCCGAGCCGACCGCGCAGCGACGCCATCCAGTCCAATTCTGCGGCCACATAATTCAAAACCGTGTCATTCAGTGTTCGGTCCATATCGTAGTCGGACCACGATACGTCCGCCTCCATGCCTATGATCGCGCCACCGAATTGATGGTTGAACCCAGCCTGGAACCCACCAAACCCAGCGAAGCCGTTCAAATCCATGTCGCCTTAGGGGCCTTTGATGACGTTATCTTCACGATCATTGGTGCGGCCCGTTACAGCGTCAATGCCCGCATGCACACCGAAATAGGTGTCTGACCAACTGCCGAAGGTTCCAGGTTATGGTCATCCGCAAAAGCTCCCGAGACCGTTCCCATGACCAGGAGTGCCGATAGGCTGACGCTGCGAAGCAGATGCGATGTCATGACGGAAGATTCTGTCACCTTATCGATCACGGATGCCGGTATCGCCGCGTTTGACCTAATTCCCGAACTCGTAGGTCAGGCCCAACTGAACCCCGTGCGTTTCGAACGCGACGGTACCGGGGTCTTGGCCAGTCGTGTCGTTGTCCGTCAGAAAGGCGTCGATCGCCGTGCGATATCTGTAGCCAATATCGAGCAGAATATTGTCGGTTATGGCCGTGCGCACACCAAACCCAGCCTGCAGGGCGAACGCAGGGTGCATGTCGGCCGAGAAAAGCTCGTTCGTCGCGCCTTCACCATTGAATTCGCCGTTAATCAGCGCCATGCCCAAGCCGCCGCCAACATAAGGCTGTGCAAACCCGGCATCGAAGTCCGCCCACAGATTGGTCAGAACGGACAGTTGGGTTACGTCGCCGATAACAGGTTCCAATGGATCGTTCACGTCGTCGTCGCGGGTTTTGTCGCCGTCCAAATGAAGGGCTGACAGTTCCACCTCGGCGCGAAGATAATCCGTCACGCGCTGGCCATACGCAAGGCTAAGTGACAACGGAGAATCAAAGTAAAAGGGGTGGCCCGTGTCTTCGTATAGCTCACCCACCGCATTGAAGCCGGTGCCCGCCGCAATACTGAGATAGGCGCCGTAGTCGGCCTGGACGGGCATCGGCTCACCAGCGCTCGCGCCGAAAGTGTAGGTGAGACCGGCCTGCACGGTCTGGCTGAAAAGAGTTGCCCGCGCATTTTCGTCACTGCGATCCTCGCCGATCAAGACAGCACCAAAGGCGCCTTTCAGGCGATAGCCCAAATCCAGCGTGACATTGGGCGTCGCGGCGTAGCGTATTCCAGTGCCGAACTGACCGGCAAAGACGCCATCGGACCCATCATAATCGGGCTGAAAGCCGACCGACTGCGGGAAATCGGTGATGTCATAATCGACCAGAGCAAAGCCTAGCCCGCCGCCGGTGTAGACGGTTAGCGGACCGTGGTTGAAATCCTTCCACAGATTGGCGAGCAAAAACGTCTGATCGAACCGGCCAACATACGGTTGGTCTGGGTCGCCGATCTGGTTGGGCCGCATTCGATCGACCGAGGATCGCACGAAACCCAGCTCCAACTCGCCGCGCAGCCCGGGGGCTATCTCAGCGCCCGCCACAAACCCGAAACTGCCTTCAGCGTTGTCAAAAACGGTGGGTGCCCCTTCGCTATAGTCAGCCGCAATATGGGTTTCGGCGGTCCAGGCACCGCCAAAATAGCCGCCGAGGTAGATTGGGCCGTCAAGCGCTGACGCCATTTCAGGTGCGGTCTCGCCGAAGCGATAGGCCAGGCCGGCTGAAAACTGGTGGGTCGTGTAATGGCCAAATCCGAAATTCGGGTCACTCAGGTCAGGCGACAAAATCACCTGTTCGTGGCGCGCATTGAAGATGGAGAGGAACCGATAGCCAAGGTCAACGGTCAAGCTTTCACCAACATCAAAACGCACGCCTGCACCGACTTGGCCAACGGGCGATAGATCGCTACCCTGAAAACTCTCAAATCGATCGGGTCCGCTATTTGCGTCCATAAGAATGTCAGCGGACGTCCAGGCCAAGCCGGCGCCAATGCCAATATAGGGCGTAAGAGGTCCAAGGGCTGGCAGGTCACGCCACAGGTTGGCTGTCACGACGACGGCATCGGTGCTGCCAGACATCGGCTCTGGTTCGCCACCATCATCAACGCCGCTCGCCAGGTTGAAGCGCATCGCATCGACCGCGAGTTCCCCTCGTAAACCCGACCCCAGGAACGTCCCGACATAAACCCCGCCAAAGAACGAGGAATCATAGGTCACTTCGAAAGTGTCGACGTCCATTTCATGCATAGAGGCCAAAGGATCGATGACACCCAGCCGCGCGCCAAAATAAACATCATTGGCTTGGACGCTGGTCGCAAGAGCGGCCAACGACACCGCAGCCAGCATGACAAGGGAAAAAGGTCGTATGGGCATGGTGTTGAAGCCTCGTGATATTTCGGTCTTGTTGCTGGTATCGATCTCCGGATCAGCCGGGACCGACAAGGCATGTTGATTTTGATCGAACTTGCTCAAAACGCCGCTCCGAGTGTGAGCCGGCCAGAGAGGCCATTGGCGGTGTCGCCGGCCGAGTCCGACACGTCGATGGAACTGCCTTCGGTCATCAGGATGCTGGTGCTGTTGGCGTCGAACGCGGTGTCGGAGAAAGGACCGTTGGTCCCGTCGGGATTGACGAAAACGCCGTCGATCACGAAATCCTGTGCCTGTGCCTGTGCCTGTGCCAGTGCCAGTGCCGGCGCGGTCGCAAAAACCAGCGCGATCGATGCGGCGAGGATGGTGTGGCGGGCGGTGATGATCATGATCCGGTCCTATTTGCGTTCGCGCCCGTCATCAGAACGCCATACCCATAGTCAGGCGGCCATCGAAGCCCTGGGCGGTGTCACCGACCAGATAGTTGGCGTCGAGTTCCAGGAAGCCCGTCTCACCGATGTCACTGAGAAGCGTGGCGCTGACCATGACCGCGTTCAGGTCTTGATGGCCGGAAGCCACGCTCTGGGTCACACCGTTCAGGGTGATGCTGGCATCATCGTCCCCACCACCCCAGCGCCCCAGATAGCCAATCCCACCTGTCAGGGTGCCCGTCCGCCCGCGAATTTCGAAGCTGCGTGTGATATCCAGACCGGCCCGTGCTTCCACGGTGCCTACAAAGCGATCCGCGACGGTGGCGTTGGCTGCTGGGCTGACAGCACCGGTTTCTGCATAACCACCCAGCCATTGTGCGGCGTAGCGCAGGCCCGCATTGGGGGTCAGTGTCATACCATTTTCCAGAAGGATATCGGTGGAGAGTGCCAGTTCTGGACTGACAAAGAACCCGCCATAATCAGCACTGACCCAGCTTTCGCCAAGCGATGCCAGATTGTCGTTGACGAAGCGGTTGTGATCAATCCAGCTATGGCCCGCCGTCAGCCCGAATTGCACGGCAGCCCGGTTAAGCTGGTGTTCGCCATGCAGGCCAGCAAACAGTGTATGCGTGTCATG
>JBPOFU010000143.1:0-5616 GCA_051252075.1 Oceanococcus sp.
GCACGGACACCTCGCTTAACTTTGAAACCAGCGAACAGGTCACCCTGAATGACCAGCAACAGTCCAGCGATGGGCGCACACAAATTGCCATTGATGAGTTTAAGGTCAGCAAACTGCAGTTTGATCTGGCGACGCGCTCAGGTGGCAAACGTGGCTATATCTTCTTTGATACCGACGAACAAAGCTTTTCTGGCAGTTTCCGCCAAGTCGATGGTGACGACGGCGTAGCACTGTTCTTTTCAGAAGGCTCATTCGCACAAGATCGCTATCTCGAGTTCGACAACTTCATTTTCGTCGAAAACCGCAGTGGCACCATGCGTTGCCCAGGTCGTAGCGATCTGGAAATTCGCGCCGAAGGCGTCTGGTTCGACGCCGACTTCATTCTCGATCAACTTTGCCAATAAAACCCATGCGTATTCATACTTTCGCGCTGGTCGCGACCAGCCTCATTGCCGCCTGTGATTACACTGTTTTTGGAGATGCTGAGCCGGACTTAGACAACCCCTTTACTGAAGGCACCAGCGAAGCGGTAGAAGCTGCCGAACTGGCCTCTCCCGTTGCGCTTATTGCGAGTCAACGCTGGCCCGGAACTCTGTACGCCATCGCGGACGAGAACGCTTCCGTCATTTATGCCTTGGATGACAGCGGCAAAAGCCAAGGTCAGATCAGCATCGAAGACTTGCCACGCGGTGTGTGGCGTGATTTAGCGATCAACAACGAACAATTGTTGATACTTGACGTGGCCTCCGCGCAATTGCTGGTTCACCACATCAATGAACCAGATACACCACCGCCTTTTGATGCCGTCAGCAGCCGCTTATCGACCCAAGTCATTAGCGTTGCTGAACTGAGCCTGCCGGATTGCCGTTCCTTGGTCACCGCCAATAGCGGTAGCGATGGCCGCTTGCTGTGCAACGAAGCCGATCTGTACAGCTTTGAACTGAACAATGGCGACGGCAATATTGCAATCGCATCAGCAACTGGCGTTTTCGACAATTTACCGAGCACCGCTTTGGATTTCTCCATCTCACCAGCAGGTCAGTTCGGTTTGCTGACCTTCGAAGACGGCGTGCGCGTCGCTCAATCCGCAAGCCAAGATTGGCTCGCAGCATTTGCTGGCGGCGGTAGCGCCGCAAGTTTTGACAGCGAAGACTTCGAAGTCTCATCTTCGGCCTTTGCTTTCAATGGCATTTTGCTGCACAGCTTGGGCAAAGACCAAGACAGCGGCCGCATATTCAGCATCTTTAATCCCTAGCGAACGCTAGAAAGTCAGAAGCCGATAGTCGGCGGCATCTCGTCTTTTTCTTTCTGTTTGCGCTGCTCTTCTGCACGGCGTCTAGCGGCTTCTTCATCCGCTAGACGTTGTGCGTCCTGCTGCTGACGCTGCCTTTCGATGGCTTTATCAATCGCTGCAATACGCGTTGCCGCATCCCGCGCGACTGAGGTATCAGAATAGCCTTTTAGCAATGAGCTATACGCCGAACGTGCTCGTTCCAACAGCCCCCTATCTTCTAAACCTTGGGCATCGCGGAACAAGGTTTTCGCCTCATTCTGCCTCAGGCGCGCACGCGCCGCACGTTGCTGTGTATCCAAAACATTGTCTATAACGCGTAACTGCTCAGCTGCCGCACTGGCTTCTGGACTGTTGGGATATTCACGCAGCAATTGCTGATAGAGCGCCTTCGCGCCGGTCAAATCGGAGCGTTGTTGTCGCGCCGCGGCATCTGCACTCAGCTGTCTAGCAGCGGATGCTTGTCTTTGCTGACTTGTAGACTCCGCGGCACGCGGCGCAGCAGCGCTTGCTTTCGGTTGACTAACAGGCGTACTTTTTGGCGTAGGCTGTGGTGCCGCTGTTTTCTCAGGCTGGGCTTGCGGCGTCGCCTGCGGTGTTGCTTTTGGTTTCGGCTGATCGATAGCGCGTAAGCGGGCTTCAACCTCAGCCAAGGCAGTGCGTGCCAAATCAGCTGTCGGTGTTTTGGGATACTGTGCTAACAAATTGCTGTAGCTGGCCTTAGCGCGACGAAACTCGCCTTCTCGCTGCTGTGCCTGCGCTTGGCGATACAAACGCGCTGCGCGCTGATCGCGTTGAATCATCTGTTGATCGCTCAGCTGCGGTGTGACTGAGGGCTGCAGACTGGCACTAGGCGTTAGTTCGGGCTTGGATTGATCCAAGGAAAACCACTGCCAAGCGCCATAGGCCACTCCCCCCATCAAACCCAGTATAACGACCCGACCAGCTTTCGACTTAGCCGGCTTGGCACTTGTTTTCGCCGCGGCCACACGCTTAGGCTTGGCGGGCTTGGCTTTTTTGACTGGCTTGGCTTTCGCTGGTTTGCTGGCTTTCTTTTGCTGAGCAGGCTTCGCCGGCACGCGAATATCCGCACCTGCGCCTTGCTCTGCGGTTTTCTTTTGAACTTGCTCCGCCGGCTTCGCAGCGGCGGCTTCTTCGCGCGGCACCAATACGGTGGGTTCTAAAGTCGGTTCTTGAACCGGCTGCGCTAGCGCGTCTTCTATACCCGCCCGATCCACCAATACGGTTGGCTCCAGGGTCGGATCAATCTGCGATGTGCTATCCGACGCGTCTTTGGCATCTTCCGCACTATCCTTTGCGAGCGGTGGCTGCAACAGTACGGTAGGTTCCAGCGTCGGATCCTGAACCGCAGCCTGCCCCGCCTTGGCCCCGCTCTCGCCTTGCATGAGAACGGTGGGTTCTAGTGTGGGGTCAGTTTTTGGCGCAGCCGCCGCCTTGTCATCCGCTTTGGCCGAGTCCTTCGATGTTTTGGTGCTGGCGGGCTGAGCGGCTGCGGCACGGGGTGTCTTTAATTGCTCAGGGCTGCTCAAGCGTTCGGTCAAAGCCTCAGCACTTAAAGTCCCAGTCATGGCACTGTTGATGCTGCCCGTCCAATCGCGTGGAAACAAGCGATCAATTTCCGCCAACAACGTTATCGCATCGCTACAACGGTCTTCCTTTTCCTTGGCCATAAGGCTATCGACCAAAGGCTGCAGCTCGGCAAACTGTTCTGGCAAGGTCGGAATCGGGTCGGAAATGTGCTGAAACACCAAGGCAAATGCATCGTTGGCGTCATACGGCGGTTTGCCGGCCAACATCTCATACAAGATGCAGCCCAAACTGTACAAATCGGCACGCCCATCAATCGGGCGCCCTCGGGCTTGTTCTGGGCTGATGTAGCGTGGCGTACCAATCGCCATGCCGGTCATGGTCATCCGCGTTTGCGAATCCATGGCTTTGGCAATGCCAAAGTCAGTCAGCACCGGCGTATCATGATCATCGAACATGATGTTTTCGGGCTTCACATCCCTGTGCACAAATCCGCGCTGGTGGGCGTGCACGAAGGCGCCGGTGACGCCGCGCATAACCAAGAACACCTCACGCAAGTCCATGCCCTTACGGATGCGTGCTCGCAAGTCGCCGCCTGGCAGCAATTGCATGGTGTAAAAGTGATACGAATCTTCGTGACCAAACTCGAACAAGGTCACGATATTGGGATGATTCAGGGCTGCGGCAGCCTGAATTTCCTTTTCAAAGCGTGCAATAAGATCGCCAGAGCGAGACATCTCCACCGGCAACAGCTTTAAAGCCAGGTGGCGTCCTAGGCGCTTATCTTCAACCTCATAGACATCGGCCATCCCGCCTGAACCCAAGGCTTTGATAACACGATAGTTCCCTAGCTCAAAGCCAGCTTCAATCATAGGATTTGGATGTGCTGAAAATGAAAAACCGCCTCAGCCAAACGTGTCATAACGCTCAGCTGAGGCGAGCATTTTGTTACATCGAGCCTTGTGCGAAATACCAGGTCAGTGAAGCGAGCAAATAGCCTTCCGTCAGATCAGCGCCTGTCGCGTCACGATCCGTTTCAAAGGTTTGATACTTCAGACTGTAGCCATGGGCCGATCCAGTCTTACGAAACGTGACTTTCGCGGAATAGCCATCAGCATCAACTTTACCGGTAATGATCCCATCTTCCAGTTCGGTGGCGTTATAAGCGGCCGAGATGGACATTTTTACATCGCCTCCCACTTTTATACCGCTCAAACCGGCACCGACGAAAAATCCGGTTTCCTTATAGAGATCATCACCAAACATGCCATTGCCCTGCCAAGACAAACGGGCGCCTGCAAATGGTGTGATGCTCAAATTACCGGCGGGAATCGCAATCCCCACGGTTAATTTGGTATCGGTCTTCTCGAAATCCGTTCCGACCTGAGAGCCGTTAGGCAGCTCCGCATTGGATGCCACAGTGGCCAATTCAATTTCACTATCGAGCAAAATGACTGGCGAGCCCGCGCCTCCGAGTTTAAACCCCAAAGTTGCGCCCAAATCTCCTGCGACCAGCAGGCCATCTCCTTTTATGGAAACGCCATTGGCGCTCACTTCTGTGGAATAAAACCCTGGCGATAATGATGCACGCCCTAAGAAAAACCCATCTGCAAGCGCAGTACCGCTATATGCAGCACTTATTGCCGCTAGACCCAAAACTGACTTCCATCCCTTTACCATCATGATCCCCGTAATTTATCTATGGTCTCGTGATTGTACGATGCCCTGAAGATTTGTACACCGCTTTGCGGCGGCTGTGTTCCACACCTGCCGCTGCCCCGAGTATTGCGGGCGACGATAGGGCAAATCAGAGGTATGCTTTGGCGAGAAAAATCGTTTTAATAGGACTCATTGCGCCAAACCTACAAATCGGCGCCAACTTTCAAGAAGGCAGCAACATGAAATCAATCGCTTGGGCCGGAATCATTGTGGCCGGCACACTGACAATTACAGCCTGCGGTAGCAGCAGCAGCGGTGAAACACTGATAGATCCGACGAACGAGGAAGAACTCGCGAGCGGATTGACCGTTAAAGTTGGCGGCGCAAGCGGTGCTGTACGCAGCAGCAAAGACGTGCCGATTCCAGATCCCAGTAACGACCCTGATGCCCCGTCAATACAAACCGCGCCGTCAGATGACCTCGATGTTGCCAATGGTGACACCGCCAAGGCGGATATCGTCTTTAATAGCACAGCCTCTCTGACCGGACTGTTTGCCAAAGTCGCCGGCGCCGACAGTTATGTGGAATTTGCCTTAAGCAATGGTTCAGCGAAGGCATCTAACAGTTTTTCCATCGATATCACCGTGCCCAGCAACGTCCTCGACGGCCGTTTTTGTATTGAATTTGTCGCCCGCGACATCAACGATTTAGTTTCTGAGCCTGCACCTATTTGTTATCAAATTCGCTCTGATCGTGATGATGAAAACTCGGCAGCCCAAGTTCGCAGCCAGTTACAAGGCAGTTGGCAGGGCATTTGTGATTCCGCTGGCAGCAGCTCCTCCCGCTCCATGATCACCATCAGTGGCAACAATTACAGTGACACCACACAGTTTTTTGAAGGTGCAGCTTGCAGCGGAACAGCATCGCCAGATGGCACTGACACGGGCACTTTTGTACTGGGGAATGAGGTCACCACCGCAGGTGGTTTGAAAGCGCGTGAGTTTGATGTCACTGATGATGGTGGCGAAACCTTTCTTGACATTGTGCGGATTCAAGGCGGCCAGTTCTTTTTGGGTGTGGCCGTTGCAGGGCGATCAACACAGCTAGATTTTGATCGT
>JBPOFU010000144.1:0-5566 GCA_051252075.1 Oceanococcus sp.
GCGCTGGATCAAGCTTGCCCTGGTGAATGACCAATTGCCCAGCATCTGCACGTTGATGGTCCAAGAAATCCGAGATGAGTCCCACCATATCGCCGGAGGATTTGCGGATGGTTTGGACGAATTCCTGTTGCTCAGCGCTTAATGAGGTTTGTTCCAACAATTCAGCAAAGCCGATGATGCCGGTCAGGGGGGTGCGTAGCTCATGATTAATGCCGGAAAAAAGGGCGCTTCGGTTTTGACCTTCGTCGCGAACGGATTGTTGCTCGGCTTGCAGCTGACTTATTTGGTTTTTTAACTGCCGAATTTGATCGCGTTGACGTACATCAATATCTTGCTGAAAGTGACTCAGCGTTTGCCGAGAGTACCAAAGGCGGCGCGCCAGTATGCTCACGTTTTTAGCTATGTCGCCGCTGATGCCCTGCGCAGAAAATGCACTATCCAACTGTCCCTTTTCTAATTGGCCAGACCAGCTACGCAGCCTGCGCCAGCGACGCATAATAAAATGATGGCCCAATAGGCAGAGAAAAAACGGAAACAATAGGGCTGCGCCGAATGCCAGTAAACATTGTTGTAGCCAACGCTTCTGCTCCTGGCCCTGCATACCTTTCGACTGAATGACGAGTATGAGGCCAGGGCGAAGTTGCCAACGTAAAAGTGGTCCGCTAGGGCCTTGGCTCAATTCCTTCCATAGGGACTGCTGCAGCCCTGGGCCTTGGTGCCACACCCGTGCTCTGTCCTGATCTTCCAGCCAAGCACTGTGGTGTGCAATATCCTGTAGGCCCCGCTTTAGTGCTGTTTTATTTGACCAATTGCTTGCGTCATTAAAATGTGTGGCGACCTCAGCGGCCAACTGCAATTGGCGATCGCTGGCCCAGTTTTCGGCTTGAGAATGCGTCCATAGGCTTGCGCAGCTAAAACTCAAGACATAAAGCGGTATGGCCAGCCATATCAGCAGAGGCCACTCTGGCGCTGGACGCGGCATCAGTTGACTCTGTTCGGGCGGTATATCAAGGGGCATCCTGAGGAAAAGCTGTCAACATCCTATAATACGTCGACTTTTCGCGTATCGCCCGCCTTATATTGGGGGCTCATCGACGTTTCTATCTCGTTCAGGACTATATTTTCATGAAGTACACAGGTTTGATTACGGGCGCTTTGTTGGCGTCTAGCCAGCTGGCGCTCGCCGCTGATTCTTCTGCAGCTTGGTGGCAGCAAAGCTACATCGGCGCCATGGCAACATATCTTGAGCCTTCTGACGTGCGTGAGGCCAGCACGGAAACCGCAGGAGCTTCATTGCTATTGGGTTTGCCATTGCAAAACTACGCAGGCTGGTCGACTCAGATCGACTTAGCGTGGAACGAATTGCAGCGGGATGACTTCACCGGACATGATGAGGTTTTTCAGTTGGGAGTCGATGTGCTGCGTCATTTTGAGTTTGGTTCAGCGCTCATTCCTTACATTGTCACGGGCTTGGCAGTGGCATATGAAGACATCAACAATGACGACAGTACCTTGCCTAGTTTGGGTTTGGGTGCTGGTTTTGACTGGCAACCGACGGCGTCACCGCTCGTCCTGCGCGCTGAAGCGCGTGCCGTGGCATTGGAAAATGACTATGAGCGAGCCGGGCAATCAACGTCCGGCCGCACGCTGTTGGTGGATGGTCGCTTTGGCTTGGGCGCGTTGTGGGCTTTTGGTCACGCTACTGTGGCGCCTGCTGATGGAGATGCTGATGGCGTGTTGGATGAGGCTGATTTGTGTCCGGATAGCTTGCCAGGTGCACAGGTCGATCGCACTGGCTGTGAGTCATTGGCGAACAAAGACAGTGATGGTGACGGTGTTTCCGATGCCAGCGATCGATGCCCTGCGACCCCTCCGGGCGAAGTTGTTGATGAGCTTGGTTGTGGCGAGCAAGCGGCCGTTTTGCTTGAAGGCGTGAATTTTGCGCTGAATTCCGATGTACTCGATCAGGACTCACGCATGGTCTTGCGGCCAATTGCGAGCTTGCTGAGCTCGAGCTTGTCCACGGTTCGAATTGAGATAGCAGGGCATACGGATAATTTGGGCGATGACGACTACAACCAAGCATTATCGGCACGACGTGCCTACGCGGTAAAGAATTTCCTTGTGGATAACGGAATATCAGCTGAGCGTTTAGTGGCTACGGGTTATGGAGCGAGTCAGCCTGTTGCCGACAACAATAGCGAGCTAGGGCGGTCGAAAAATCGTCGCGTTGTTTTCCGAGTCATTAATTAGACTTTGAATTCGGGCCAAATGGCTTCAACAAAAGCCCTGATCGGAGACGGTCGGGGTTTTTTTTGACGTTTTTCCGCCACTTTTTAGGTGGCGGGCTAGTGCGCGTCGGCATATTGACGTTTTCTTCACTGCGGCTTGGGCACACTGAAATCCAATCTCGCGCAGTGGCAAAGGAGAGCGCCATGGCACAACACATCGAAGGTATTCACGTGGCAGTAAAAGCTTTGACGCCGCTGGCACACGGGCGAGAGCTTTCTTGCATGCGCTTGGTGTTTTGGTCTACCGCGATGGCGACGGCCTGTCTGTTCGCGAATTGGTTGGCAGTGGCGAACTGAAATGCGCTAACGATTTTCCCCCGCCTTGTTCCCCTGCAAGGCATTCTGACCGGAGTTCGCATCCCCAAGATGTCCTCCCCTATGGCTCCCCCAAGCCACTAAGCGGAACCGGTTAGACTTGTGCCGCGGCCTCTGTGCCGCGGTTTTTTTATGGGGGAAATATGCGTCAATTATTCGGTCTGTCCTTATTGCTTGCTGTACTTTATCTTTGCTTTTGGCCAGTGGAAATAGACCCTGCTGCGTGGCAGCCATCATTAGCACCCTTGGATGATCCTAGATTTGCGCAAAATAGCTTGTTGCAAGCTGCGCACCCTCTGGCTGCAGGTGTAGGTCTAGGGCCAGAGGCCGTCAATGTTGATGCGCAGGGGCGCGTTGTAACCGGCTTTGTAGATGGCCGAGTTATGCGCTTTGCCGCAGACGGTAGCCATCCCGAGTTGCTAGCTGATACTGGAGGCCGGCCTTTGGGCTTGGATTTTGCCAGCAACGGCGACTTGATCGTCACCGACGCAATCAAAGGATTGTTACGGATTCCTGAGTCCGGCAAGTGGATGGTCGTGGCGAATCAGGCTGAAGGTGTGCCATTGGGGTTTGCGGATGATGTCGTGGTGTCTAGTCAAGATGTTGCTTATTACTCTGATGCTTCCGTGCGTTTTGGCGTGCATAAGGTCATGCAGGACTTTTTTGAGCACCGTGCACACGGACGGATTTTGGCTACGGATTTAAAAAACGGCGACACACGCGTGCTGTTGGACGGCTTGCACTTTGCGAACGGTGTCGCCTTGGGGCCAGGCGAAGGCTATCTGTTGATCAATGAAACGGCTGAGTACCGCGTGTGGCGCTTTTGGTTAAAAGGAGCGCGAGCAGGGCAGCGAGAAATATTTATCGACAACTTGCCAGGCCTTCCAGACAACATTACTTATAACGATGATGGGCTGTTTTGGTTGGCCTTGTACGCCCCTAGAGCAAAAAACCTAGACGCACTTTTGCCGCATCCATTTTTACGCAAAATCATATGGCGTTTGCCCAAAGCCTTGCATCCGATGCCCGTGAAACACGGCTTTGTGTTGGGGCTCGACCTACAGGGAGAGGTTGTGCATAACCTGCAAGATGCAAGTGATGATGCTTTTGCGCCGATCACCAGCGCACGCCAAGCTGGCAATTATTTGTTTCTCGGTAGTTTGTCAGCGCCTTCTATGGCACGCCTGCCGCTGTCAGTGCTTGGGCAGTAGCGGTGATTGAATGGGAGGTTTTGCCGTTTTCTGAGTTGGACACTGCGCAGTTGTACGCGATTATGCGTTTGCGCCAACAGGTGTTTGTGGTTGAGCAAGCGTGCGCATTTGAGGACGCCGATGGTCTAGATCCTGTCGCTATGCATCTTTGTGGTTGGCAGCATGGTCAGTTGCGCGCCTATGCACGTCTGTTCGCTGCGGGAGAAGCGCGATCCGAAGCTTCCGTCGGTCGTGTTGTGTCTTGCCCTAGTCTGCGCGGTCAAGGGGTAGGCATTGCGCTTATGGTTCATGTAATTGCGCATCTGCAGCAGTGGATGCCGGATCAGACGGTGTGGATTGGAGCGCAAGAACGGCTGTGCCCATTTTATGCGCGCTTTGGTTTCGTAGAAACCGGCGAACGCTATTTGGAGGACGGCATTTGGCATCGTGGTATGCAGGCGGCGGCAGCAGCACTGAATCCCTGTTCTGTGACTTAATTCGTCGCTTCGATAGCGACTCCAGCGCCTCTGACTATGCATGAGCTGTAGCTAGCGCGGCTAATGTCCTTTCGAGGGGTATTCGCCTCTGGCCAATTTTCCGGTATCATTCGCGCCCTGCAATGGTGGGCGTAGCTCAGCTGGTTAGAGTCCCGGATTGTGATTCCGGTTGTCGTGGGTTCGAGTCCCATCGTCCACCCCATTTTTTTTACAGTGGCCCGGATAGGGTTTCCGCTGACGCTAGCGTCAGAGCACGCTAGAATAGCTAGTTTCTTTCGGGCCATTAGCTCAACTGGTAGAGCATCGGACTCTTAATCCGCTGGTTGAAGGTTCAAGTCCTTCATGGCCCACCAAAACTTCCGG
Organism: Oceanococcus sp.; assembly: GCA_051252075.1. GTDB lineage: Bacteria > Pseudomonadota > Gammaproteobacteria > Nevskiales > Oceanococcaceae > Oceanococcus. Next base: position 4,657 of record JBPOFU010000144.1, read on the forward strand.
ACGGTCCGGTGGTAGAGTTCGTCAGATGCGACAGTGGCGGAATTGGTATACGCGCTGGATTTAGGTTCCAGTGGGGAAACCCGTGAGAGTTCGAGTCTCTCCTGTCGCACCATTTAACATTCATGAGTAGAAACATCCATGCAAGTCAGCGTTGAATCCGCCGAGGGTCTGGAGCGCCGGATGCGCGTCAGCATCCCATCCGCCGAATATGAACAAGCCGTTAAAGTCAATTTGCAGAAAATTGGCCAAAACGCGCGCATTGACGGTTTTCGTCCAGGAAAAGCCCCAGCAAGGGTGTTAGAGCAGCGTTATGGAGCCCGCGCGCGCCAAGATGCACTCACCGACTTGTTGGAAAACACGTACCCGAAAGCGCTACAAGAGTCGGGTGTGCAGCCTGCTGGACAGCCGCAAATCGAATTCGATGCCATAGAAGATGGCAAAGACATGAGCTATGTTGCTATTTTCGACGTGTACCCAGAAATTGAGGTACAGGGCGTCGAAGGCATGGCGATCAAAGATGCGCAAACCGAAGTGGGCGACAGCGATGTTGATACCTTGATTCAGCGTTTACGTGAGCAAGGTAAAACTTGGGAAGACAAGGATGGCGCAGCTGAACTTGGCGATCAGGTAAAAATCGACTTTGCGGGCACGATTGATGGCGAGGCCTTCGAAGGTGGTAGTGGCGAAGACAGCGACCTGGAATTGGGTTCAGGCCGTTTCCTTAAGGAAATGGAAGACGGCATTGTTGGCATGAAAGCTGGCGAAAGCCGCGATGTGCCGGTGACCTTCCCTGAGGATTACCATGCGGAAGACCTGCAAGGTACAGCCGCGTCGTTTGCTGTCACGGTAAAGACACTTCAGTCCAGTTTGTTGCCAGAGGGTGATGCGGATGGCTGCACCAACTTCGGCG
>JBPOFU010000145.1:0-5436 GCA_051252075.1 Oceanococcus sp.
GGAATTGGTAGACGCGCAGCGTTGAGGTCGCTGTGGGGTAAAACCCGTGGAAGTTCGAGTCTTCTCGACCGCACCACTCTTCAAATACACCCCCCGAACATGCCCCAAAGCCTTGAAAGGCAAGGCTAAATGGGGTGTTCTAGCTCCTGTTTTTCGGTCGTATTCAAGACGATCCGCAAAGGCCAATTTCAGCACCAAGCGCCGCAATGTGATATTGCCAGAAGCCCAGAGTTTCCAAGGGTTCGTGATCATATGGAGAGCGGGTTCTAGCTGTTCTTCATAGCTCGGTTGATTTGAGGTGTTCATTTCTGCAATTTGCGCCCGAAATCTGGTTTTGGTGCGCTCTAACTCATCAATTTTGTCTTCGTAGCGACTGATAACTGTGCCGTTTTCTGTCGTGAGCAAACGCTCCACCAACTTCTCAATTTGAGTGTCGGCAGTGCTGATATGTTTTGAGATGGACGCTTTGAGCGAATCCAACTGGCTCAGGCGAATATCCCAAGCATGTCGGAACATCAATTTCACCAAAGTCACGAGATTGCCGGTTGGCTCGATAGTCTTAATCACCTCACCAACGTCTTTTTCTACGATATCTCTCGCCATGGATTTGCCGTAGCTGTCGCAACCTTTCGTCTGGCACAGATAATACGGATACCTCTTTGTTTTGCCCTTCGTCCATGAGGAACGAAAAGGTACGCCACAACCGGCGCAACAGATAAAACCACGAAGAGCAAAATCATTACCGATATTTTGGTGGACTGGGAGCTTCGGGGTACCGTTGCGTCGCTCTTGTATTTTATCAAAGGTCGACAGTGAAATCAGAGGCTCATGGTGCGCCTTAAGCCACGAGATGCCGTAAGTCTCCGAGCATATGTGACCTGTATAGACAGGTTGTCTCAGAATATCAGTAATGCGCTGCTGTACGATAATGTCATGCTTGTTGCGTGGGAATTCGGGGAAGGCTTCAAAGAAGCGTTTGACCTCGACCTGCGATTGGAACCGTCCAGAGGCGTATCCTTCCAATCCCTCGCGAACAATGGAGGCGAGGGGTTCATTCGGGACCAGAACTTTGCCGCGTCCTTTGATGGTTTCATATTTGTAGCCGACGGGTGGATTGTGAATCCAATATCCGTTTTGCATCCGCGCTTTCATTTTCTGTGCGACCTGCCGTCCATTCTGTTTTCGCTCAAGCGCGCCTTGAGCTGCCATGATAGTCTCGATGAATTCCCCTTCAGGTGTATCGTCGAATTTGAAATTCAAGCACTCTATCGTTGCATGGCGCTTGCGAAATGCTTCCCGCAGATCAAGGTGAAAACGGGTGTCGCGAGCAAAGCGTTTGAGATCATCAAAGATGACAACAAAACGATCTTCGGGCTGCGCATCCAAGAAAGCCAATAATGACACCATGCCTGGACGCTGCATGAAATCACCCCCGCCCGAGATGGTGTCTGGAAAGACCGCCATAACGTCATAGCCTTTTTGATCGGCATGCTGGCGGCATCGTGTCTCCTGACTTTCTAGACCGTGGCCCTCCGATTCTTGCGCGCGCGATGAGACGCGGCAATAAATGACGGCTTTTGTATTTGGGGTGTTCTTCTCCTGTGTGCTCATGACTCCTCCTTTGTCACTGAATGCGAGGGTGCATCATTGACATTGTTGTCTGGTTCTTGGGTTTGGTAGGTATTGATTAAGTGTAGCAAATCATCAGGCGAAGGGATTCCGCTTTTTTGATTTTGCTCACAGGCTTGCTGGACAGGATGCACGCCAAAACCCAAATCAACGAAGGCCACGACGATGGACCACAGGGTTTCTATGAATTCGCGTTTTTGATCGTCTGTTAAATCTGAATCTTCCAGATATTTGCCATAAAGCTCCCAGTCGATTGTCAAACTGGGTGGCTGCAAGCCATCATCAGCGGTGTCTTTGGGCTTATCAGCCATTTTAGTCTCCTTGTCTCCCGAACCGCAATTCAAGCGGCGGGGCATCTCTAATTCTCCTTTGCTGCCCTTCACCCTGAAAGAACATACCATGAACATTATAGGACAGAATGCCTATTTCACAAAGAAGAATCGGTGTAATAATCTTGCGTTTTTCGCGAGATCATCTTTGATGATCGAAGAAGGTACGTCACCGGTAATGGTCTGGGTAAATGGGGTAATGCATGGCAAAGCCGATCACGGAAGAACACAAGGCCAAGCAAAAAGCCCTCAAAGACATTTGCAACCGTATCCGCAAGCAGCACAAGATTGGCTGGCTTGACCTGTTCAATGATCGAATGGATTTGGGTGTCTCTGATGACTATGAGAAAAACTTGGATCGCGGCTCAGTGGGGCCAGAAAGATTCGCCAAGATCAGAAACTGGCTTCTGACACATGAGCCTGACCTTGCCTATGGAATGGCACCCCAGATTTTTCCGCGTTCCCTACGCACCAAATGGCAGGGCTTACTCGAAGAGCGCGGTGCCTACGGACATGTTCACAGCAAGCCGTTTGATGCTGGCTTGCTGCACGAGATCAGCGCGCAGCACCCGATCAACACGCGGATCAAACTGGATCAGGATTTTACAATTGAGATTGAAAGCCCCATTGCTGGGTCAGTCATTGCCCTGAACAGGCATCGCTCCAAATGGTATCCGATGGTTTTGCGAGCAGAGAAAACCTTTGATCCCGTTCCCGTCTCTCAAGGATCAAATGGTTTCCCTATCCGTAACGGCGATCTCGCTCAAATAATTCCGATGCGGCAAAGCCATTATCCGGGTGAACACGGACACTGCTTTCTCATTGGACCGCACGGGTTGATGAACTACTACGCGGATCGCTTTATCGCGCATACCGAAATACCCTCACACCGACTGGATGAGATGGCAAAGCGGCTCATGGAACTTAAATCGACAAAGATTGCTGTGCTCCTTGAGAATGTTATATTTGAGTGATCAATCGTCGACTGCGATGTAGCGAAAAGGCTTCAGCGTGTCGCGCGTCTCTTCAAACACTGCGCGATAGCTGACAGGCTCAAACTTGTCCATTTGCAGCCATTGCTCGCCGATTTGAGAAAGCACGCTTTCAAACTCAACCAAGACTGATCGTGTGATCGTTGGGGCATCCAGACCCAAATCATTCAACTCCCACACCGCCATGTTCTGGAGCATCTGCATTCGCCGTATAGGCGCAGGATGGGTAATATTGAGGCGTCCACGGTTTAAGGTCGAGGCCATGGTCTCCATCAGCCAGCTCATGGCATAGATGCCAAACAGATTCATACGAATGCGGAGTTCCATTGGCAGTGCTGCAATACCGTCAATATTTTCCAATCCATCTTTTTGAATGATGATGGATTTGGATAGTGCCCAGCTATCGGCTTCAAACTCCAGACACTGCAGAACGCGTCCATCAATGGATGGGTTTAAACCTGCAAGCTCATTGTAGTTCAATTCATCCAAACCACCAAGGCTGGTTCCGCTGTCTGCTTTGAAGCTGCGCAGATAGTCGACATGTCCGAGCACGCCGTGGGCTATCTCATGCAACCAAACAAAGCGCATCATCAAAAGGGTCAAATAATGCGCAGCCGCTGCACGGTGCGGATCAACAGGCATGATGGGTGGTGTCGGTGCCGCATCTCCAAGCCCATTGTTGCTTATGGTGTCGACTAACACCGACAAGCCGGGCGGTACGGCGTTGGTCGCGCGTGGCGAAGTTTCTTGCGCAATATCGCCAAGCTCCGGAAAGACCTGTTTTTGCGCCAGACAAAACCAACTGAATTCCAAAATCACCATCGCCAGCCCAGTGTGCATGGCGGCGATATGAACCTGAGCATCCTTGTTAGCGAGCGCGTTGGGCAGCACGGATTCAAGAAAGCCAAGGTTGATTACAAAATTGGAGTTTGTATATCTGGATCGTCTGGCTTCCATACGCTGCAGATGATCCGTGATACTTGCAAGAGACGTTGAGAAAAGATGGTCATCAACCTTATTGCTATCGGGCGCAAACACCGTCCACGCCTTTGCTTGCATAAAGCGACCGAAAGACGATGCGTCATTTGCGAGTGATGAAGCAAGCAAACTCATAAATATTTCCAAAAGTACTTTTTGAGGGATGTTATCTCAGTATGGGCTTTCCAACCTTGCTAATCACATTGATGTAATATTTCTTTTGATAACGAGTTGACTGCCCATTGAAAGATTAATTAAATCAATTTTTATGATTACAAAATTAGAAGCCCATTATGCTCTGAAATTTCTTAAAAAATCGAATGTTCCTGCCTATTCTGATTTTACGTCCTTATGGCCAAAACGGTTGATTGGCTAAGGCGTAATTGCAGGCAGTCTGTCCGAGCAATTACATCCCAGCAGATCACTTGACCTCGCAGAATCCTCAGTTAACATATGAAGCGCATCTGCAGAGTATTTAAGTGGGAAACTACTACCAACAGCAATCAGCTGAACAACTAAAAGAGAAACCCAAAATTCTCTTTTTGAAATAGATTTAGATTCTAAACCCCATTTGGCAAGATTATTAAAACAGTTAAATATCATAATATGGCAAAATATACTACAAAATATAATTATCTGTCAAGTATTAAGTACGCAATACTTTCGTTTATAGGTTTTTTATTAATTCTATGTGCTCAATATATTTCTACTGGTGCATTAGAGTTTGATTGGGCTTTTGGCTTGGCTATCATTATATTTTTAATATTTGATAGAATTGCAATTGAGCAGGACCGTCAAAGTAAAGATTTAGAATTAATTGAAAAAATTAATGATTTTGAAGATCGATTAAGTGGAGAGAAAATTACTAACTGGGGCAACATTACCAGAGGCAATCAGCGCGTCGTGAAAAAAATTGCGCAAGCGGATTGGGTCAAAAACGTATTTGTTGGAACAAACGATCACGATGAAGAAGAGCATGTTCAAACTATAGTTAAGGGATACGAGTTGTGGCTCGAAAACAAATCCAAAGAAAATTGGACAGATATTGTAGGAATTCAAGAGTTTTTTTCACCAAGGTATGAGCGATTTACTGCCAAATATCGAGAGGGAAAACACCGACTTCATGTGCTGCGACACTCTGTACCTGTCATGAATTTTGTAATTATTGGCTATGGTAAATCCAAAGAAGTTTTTATCGGATGGCTTCCAGAGTACAAAGACGGTCATGAATACTACATATTCAGCTCAAGGTCCTCTGCAGCTGTAAAACTGTTCGAAGATTATTTTGACTACCTCATTGATCACAAATGTTGGAATGACCGAAAAACACCATTCGAACTTGATACAGAAAAAGAAGGTAAAGACCGGTTCGCTCATTTGCCAATCGTTGACAAGAAAGGCCTATGGATAACTTTTGGGTTAATCGCAGATGGAGTCACAGATGTGCACATTTCTTCGCTGGGATTTGTTTTGCTAAATTTTTCGGACGGAAAAGCAGAGGTGAGTTC
>JBPOFU010000146.1:0-5407 GCA_051252075.1 Oceanococcus sp.
CCTGAGCGCGTCGCCAGATCAAACTGCAGTTTGCTGACCTTAAACTCATCAATGGCACTTTGTGTGCGCCCATCGCTGGACTGTTGCTGGTAATTCAGGGTGACCTGTTCGCTGGTTTCAAAGTTAAGCGAGGTGTCCGTGCCGATGCCATGGCTGCCACATTCATCATCACTGCCGCTGCAAAGTATCAAGCTGGCAGGCAATGGTGTGATGGAGGCCTGAGTCGTTTGTTCCGTGGTTTGCTCGCGGTAGCTCAAGCCTGGCGTTGATTCATTGGCAAAGTAGCCCAAGGCAAGCTGTCTTTCGGTATCGGGAAAGGCCAGTTCAAATTCAGCGGGCAAGCGCTCTATGACAGCTTCTTGGAAACCGTCAGGGCTTTCTTCACGCAATTCCAGAGGTGCAGTTTGCAACTTGGCCATGAGCTGCATTTCTTCACCCAGTTGTGCTTGTAAGCTTTGCAGACCACCCAAGCGCACTTGCAGTAAATTGGTGTCCACACCATCGACGGCACCATCGAATTGGCGAATCAAATGCTTCTCAAAAGGGGATGATGGTTTAAAGCCATCGCCCAGCGTGATCGAGGTATTGTCAGCCTGCGCAAAGACCAAATCATCAATGGGGCTGCTGGTTTCCATGCTGAGCGAGTCATCTGCCCCGCGTACAACCTCTAAACGCTGTGGCAGCGGCGAGATACGGGCATAGGCTTCGCCGTGGTTGCCGTCGGCGTCGCTGTCGCTCAATTGCAAGATGACATGCTCAATATTTTGGTCCGCTTCGATCAGGTAGCGTGTATCGACCCCGTCTAGGCTGGATAAACCATCCACGCCATTGAGCGTCATGGTGAATTGGCTATTAAGACTGTCCAGGGTGACGTTGATATCCCGACCGCCCGTAGGCTGGCTTTGCATACCGTCGTAGCTGGCCACTTGAATATCCAACTGGGCGGCTTGGTCTACAGTCAGTTGCAGTATAGATTCTTCGGAATCTGGAGTGAGGGTGACTTCAATTTGCGAATTGGTGGCAGGATTGGTTTCTGCACTTAACTCCAAGCCGTCGGCGCGTTCGCCTGAGCGATCGGCGTACAGCGACAAAGTGGCCGCAACAGGGCCCGTCGCATCTTCTACCGTACTTTGCAGGCTCGCACTGGTAAAACGTGGCAAGAATTCAAACAAGGAATCAACGATGGTCAACTCTTCTGTGAATCCACCCGGTGCACTGGAGCTGCGTGCGTCCATGCCTAGGGCGACACGCAAGTCCGGGTCAACGATGCCGAACAATCCGGGTAAGCCCAGTAAATTGCGTGGGTCAAGAACGGACACTTCCACTTTTAACGGCATAGGATCGGGGGCACCGTCTAGCGTGTGAATTTCGACGCGGGCATACAGCAGCAAGCTGAAAAAGTGCACGCTGATATCGGCGCCGAGTACATTGCCGGTAGAGCTGTCGCCATCAACATCCACGCCTATGGGTAGGGCATCGATCCCATAGGCGGTTCTGTGTATGGCATCGGGACCGGTGCCGTAGATGGTATCCACTTGGTAACCCAAGCCAGTCGGTGCAATCAATTCACCCAATGGATCGAGCAAAATGTCGTTGTTGCCTGGGCCTGCGTTGCCGCTCCCACTGCCATTTTGGGTGTCGCTAGAGGGTTGTTCAGTGTCGCTGGACAGCGATTGAAAACTGTTTTCGCGTCCACCTTGGCAAGCCAACAGGGAGAAACTGAGAAATAGGGCGAGATATGAACTGGATTTCAAGGGAGTCACAGCGGTTCAACTTAGGAGCATTACAAGACGAACGGCGAGCCAAAGTGGTTCCCGCCGTCAAGCATATTTTTGTCTGATTAAGCGTCTATGCGTAGCAGCAAATCGCTCATATCGACGCTAGCACCAGCCGCCACAAACAATTCTGAGACCCGGCCTGAGACCGGTGCTGCGATGACGGTTTCCATTTTCATCGCTTCTAAGGTGACCAGAGCATCACCTTGACGCACCGGATCACCGGCTTGCACAGCAATGCGCACCACCATGCCTGCCATGGGGGCACCAATATCACCGGCTGCAGTCGGGTCCGCTTTGGCGTGACCGGCGCTGGCTTCAATGTGCTTGTTTTCTACTCGCACAACACGAGATTGGCCGTTCAGTTCAAAGAACAAACGCGAAATGCCGTCGTCTTCATTGTCGGTGACACTTTGCAGACGAATAACCAGGCGTTTGCCTTTGGCGATATCCACGCCAATTTCTTCTTGCTCTTGCAGGCCGTAAAAGAAGGCATCCGTGGGTAGGGTGCTGACATCGCCATACAGTTTGCGGTGCTTAATGAAGTCTTCAAATACCTTGGGATACATCAGCCAAGAGGCCAAATCGGTATCACTGATAGGCATGTCACAGGTTTTGCTCAACTCATCGCGGGTGGCGTTCAGATCGACCGCAGCGATATGTTCGCCTGGTCGACCAACGATGGGTTTTTCGCCTTTTAACACTTTGTCTTGCAAGGCTTGGGGCCAGCCATCTGAGGGCATGCCCAATTCACCGCGAAACAGTGAAATGACAGATTCTGGAAAATCAATATTGGTGGCGGGATCGACGACCTGTTCCGGCGTGAGTTCCTGCCCCACCATGTACAGCGCCATGTCGCCAACCACTTTCGAAGATGGGGTGACTTTGACGATGTCGCCAAACATTTGATTGACTTGGGCGTAGGCGTTAGAAACTTCTGGCCAGCGGGCGCCCAAGCCCAGGGCACGGGCTTGCTCACGCAAATTGGTGTATTGGCCGCCGGGCATTTCATGTTTGTAGACATCGGCCGTTCCACTGCGAATATCGCTTTCAAACGGAGCGTAATAGCGGCGTACATCTTCCCAATAATCGGACAGTTGGCGCAGTGCTTGCGGATCAACCTTTGCCGCTCTTTCACTGTTTTCCAAAGCGGCGGCGATGCTGCCTAAATTGGGTTGCGAGGTCAGGCCGGACATGGCGTCCAAAGCGCCATCGACGGCATCACAACCGGCGTCAATCGCGGCCAACACGCTGGCTGCAGCGATGCCGCTGGTGTCGTGGGTATGGAAATGGATGGGTAGGTCTATTTCCTTCTTCAAGGCGGTGACCAGAGCATGTGCGGCGCGGGGGCGACAGACACCGGCCATATCCTTGATGGCGAGTACGTGGGCGCCGGCTTTCTCCAGATCACGCGCTAAGTTTAAGTAGTAATCCAGATTGTATTTGGGCCGTGCGGGATCAAACAGATCACCGGTGTAGCAAATCGCGGCTTCGGCTACGCCGCCGGCGTCGCTCACCGCCGCGATGGCGCGGTGCATATTGGCGGTGTTATTCAAACAGTCGAAGATACGGAAGATATCGACGCCATTTTTTGCCGCTTGCTGGATGAAGAAATCCACCACATTGTCGGCGTAGTTGGTGTAACCCACCGCGTTGGCTGAGCGCAGCAGCATTTGAAAGGGGATGTTCGGAACGGCTTCGCGTAGGCGAGTCAAACGCTCCCAAGGGTCTTCCTTGAGAAAACGCATGGAGACATCAAAGGTGGCGCCACCCCAGCATTCCAAAGACAGTAAGCCGGGCGCTAGGCGTGCGTAGTGCGGTGCGACAGCCAGCATGTCGCGGCTGCGCAAACGGGTGGCAAACAAGCTTTGGTGGGCATCACGCATGGTGGTGTCAGTGAGCAATACCTGTTTTTGCTCCTGCATCCACCGAGCAAAGCCCTGTGCTCCACGATCCAGCAAGATTTGGCGGACGCCGTCTGGCGGCGCTGTATCCAAAGCGGACTGCGGCAAGCGCGGTTGCGGCAAAGGCCGCAACGGTGCTTTGCGATCATTCATTTCCGGGCTGCCGTTGACGATAACATCGCCAATGAAACGCAGCAGTTTGGTCGCGCGGTCCTTGCGCGGGGTGAAGACAAACAGCTCGGGGCTGTTATCAATGAAATTGGTGGTGTAATCACCGCACAGGAATTTTTCGTGTCCAATTACATTTTCTAAGAACTGCAAGTTGGTGGACAAGCCACGAATGCGGAATTCACGCAAGCAGCGATCCATACGAGCGATGGCTTCGTCCGGCGTGGGTGCCCAGGCGGTGACCTTCACCAGCATAGAATCGTAATACGGCGTAATGACCGCGCCGGAGTACGCCGTGCCGCCGTCTAGGCGTATGCCGAAGCCAGCTGGGCTGCGGTAGGCCATCAAGCGGCCATGGTCGGGTGTAAAGCCGTTCTCTGGATCTTCCGTGGTCACCCGGCATTGCAGCGCATGGCCGTTGAGATGGATGTCTTGTTGTTGTGGTAAGCCGCCATCCGCATCGCCTAACTTTAAGCCGCTGGCGACTTTGATTTGGGCTTTGACGATATCCACACCGGTGACTTCTTCCGTCACCGTGTGCTCCACCTGTATGCGTGGATTTACCTCTATGAAGTAGAACTTGTTGGTATCGGCGTCGAGTAAGAATTCGACTGTACCGGCATTGGAATAATTGACGCTATTGCACAGACGTTGTGCCGCCTCGCACAGCTCTTCACGCTGCTGTGGGTTGAAATACGGGGCAGGGGCGCGTTCCACTACTTTTTGGTGGCGGCGCTGCACGCTGCAGTCACGTTCGAATAAATGCACCAAATTACCGTGCTGATCGCCCAATATCTGCACTTCGACATGGCGGGCATTGCGGATTAGTTTCTCGGCGTAGGTTTCGTCATTGCCAAAGGCTGCTTTGGACTCGCTGCGTGCCGAACGCAGTTGTTCTTCCAGTTCCGATTCGTTTTCGACCACACGCATGCCGCGACCGCCGCCACCCCAACTGGCTTTGAGCATGATGGGGTAGCCAATGATATTCAGTATGGCTTTGCATTCTTCTAGGTCTACTGGCAAAGCGCCGCTGGCAGGTAGCACCGGCACGTGTGCATCCTCGGCTGCTTGTCTGGCCGACACTTTGTCACCCAAAGTTCGCAACACCTGAGGGGTAGGGCCAATAAAGCGTATGCCCGCGTCTTCACAGGCTTGGGCAAAATCTGGGTTTTCGGACAAAAAACCATAGCCGGGATGTATCGCGTCGACCTTGGCTTGCTTGGCAACGCGCAAGATGTCTGCGATATCCAAATAGGCCGCGATCGGCTTTGCGCCTTCGCCTACCGGATAGCTTTCATCGGCTTTGAAGCGATGCAAGGAAAAGCGGTCTTCCTTGGCATAAATAGCAACCGTGCGTATGCCCATTTCGGCGGCGCCGCGCATGATACGAATAGCTATTTCGCCGCGATTGGCAACCAAAATGGAGCGTATAGGCAAGGAATTGCTCATGTCAGAAGAACGTTTTATTGAGTAGGGGCATACCATACCTCAGTCAACTGCTGAGTATGGTGCGGACACAAAAAAGCCGACACCATAAAACGGCGTCGGCCTATATTGTGC
>JBPOFU010000147.1:0-5369 GCA_051252075.1 Oceanococcus sp.
AGCCAAGATACGCCCATAACCACCCCCAACTTGGCGTCGATTGTTCAAGTGATAGTAAATCGTGGCGATTGGAGCGAGGGCAATGCCATTAGCTTTTTGTTTGAAGGCTTGCAGGGGCACTACTCTGTCTGGTCGCGAGACAAAAATGGTAACAAGCGCAGGCCTACCCTAGATATTATTTACAGCGATCAGCCCAGCGTTACTGGCAATGCGATGGCGGGCTTTCGTTTTCCTTCGATCAATGTGCCTCAAGGTGTAGAGATCGAGTCTGCTAGTTTAAGTCTCACGCCAGATTTGAGCGTGCCGAGTCTGGTCACAGGCCTGGCTCACTTTGATGTCCGTGGTGACAAATCTATTGATGCAGCGCCTTTTTCCGCCAGCAATAATGACGTATCAGGTCGGTCTGATACTACCGCAGCGCAGGAAGTCGATATTAATGACGCCGGTGTTTTGAACTTGGGGCAGTCCATAGATATAGACGTTACGGATATCGTCCAGGAAATTTCCGGTCAAGCGGGTTGGTGTGGCGGCAACGCTATGGCATTCACCGTAGAGCCCTACGCTGATAATGTCGTGAGCTTTAAATTTGAAACCTATTTGTCAAATCCAGAGCAGGCTCCGAGGCTCAATATCACTTTGAAGGCAGGTGATCCGCGAATTGAAACGGGCTGTCAGGCTCAAGCCTCGGTTGGGCAAATTGACGAGCAAAATCAAGATGTAGAACAAGAAAGCAGTGATTACGTTCGGTTGAATAGTAATGATCTTGATGTGGGCCAGCATCCCTATATTGGCCTGCGTTTTGACGGCATTCGTGTGTTGAGAGAGGCGGAGATTCTTGATGCGCGATTGGAATTTACCGCTCGTGGTGCTGCAAGTGGAGATTCACCCACGGTCCAAGTTCATGTCGATACCGTGGATGATTCATCGCCCATCATTGGAACAGATGATGAAATTGATGACCGTTTTGATGATGGTAGTACGGCTGGAATCGATTGGGATGTGGGAGATTGGACCATAAATTCGGCATATCGCTCACCCAATTTGAAAAGCATTGTGCAAGAAATTGTTGATCGCGGTGGCTGGTCTCCAGGAAATGCCATGTTGTTCTTCGTTAAGAAGTCCACCGGCAATGCACGTGAAGCGTACAGCTACGATAGTTCTCCGTCGCGTGCGCCACGATTGGTGATTTTGGCCAGAGGCGGTACTGGCGGTTCTGTAGAAGAGTCGGTGAGAGAGCGATTGATCTCTACGGTTGAAGATTTCAGCTATAGAGGAACAACGCCATTGGCTGAGGTGCTCACAGAAGCGGCTTATTACTACCGTGGAAACGATGTGCATTTTGGTAGGACACGAGGTTCTGGTATCGGTTTGAACGATCCTTCGAACCATGAAACCAGTGGCAGCACGCAGGATGATTTGAGCGGCGCCTATCAAATGCGCATTAGCCATTGCTCATCCTATACCGGTGGTACGCAGGTGAATCCAAATGGTTGTGATCAGGATGATTTGAATGATTCCGATTGCGACGAGCAGCGTATTACAGGGTCACCTGTCTACATTTCACCTATCAAACAGGGTTGTCAGTCGAACAACATTGTCATGCTGTCTGATGGTGAGCCGAACAACAATACGGAAAACGGCTTAATTAAGACGCTAACGGGGAAAAGCTCATGTGTGGGCGCAGGGAATGGCGGATGTGGTATCGATTTGGCTGGATGGATGAGTGCAAATGATCAATCCGACGCATTGGGAGGAGATCAAAAGATCACCACTTACACCATTGGTTTTGGTGATGATGTCGGCAGTGGCAGCACGGGTGGTGACTATTTGCAGAATATGGCCACAGCAGGCGGCGGCGCCTTTTTTGTCGCGGGCGAATCTGCAGATTTGGTCAAGGCATTCGAAAGTATCGTTGCAGAAATTCTCGATAAAAATACGACCTTTGTTGCCCCTGCCGTCACCATTAACTCGTTTAATCGCTTAAGCCATTTGGATCAGCTGTACTTTGCGTTGTTTCAACCGTTAAGTGAGCCCCGCTGGCCTGGAAATTTGAAGCGTTTCAGATTGGATAAGGGCGCAGACTCCATCCTAGATGCTGATGGAGAAGGCGCTGTCGATACCAGTACTGGTTTCTTTAAGGAAGATGCGCTGAGCTTTTGGACCACCGGTGGCAACGATGGTGGGGCGGTGACTAAAGGTGGTGCGGAATCAAAAATCGTATCGCCGGTTGCGCGGAATATTTATTCCGATCTTTCCGGTTCAATTCTGACAACAGCTGGGAATCGTGTAGAAGAAGGCAACGGTGCTATTACAGCTGCAATGCTAGGGGTAGATTCAACTTCAGATCCCGCAGCGCAACGTTTAGACGTATTGCGTTGGGCGCGTGGCTACGACGTAGATGATGAAGATTTGGATGGTTCAGATACAGATATTCGATCTCATTTAATAGGCGACCCTCTGCATTCCGAACCCGTAGTGGTTGATTATCAGGGGACGGAAGCCAACCCGGATTTGGCCATTTTTATGGGCACCAATCAGGGGTATTTGCACGCCATTGATAGTCGAACAGGGCAAGAGTTGTATTCGTTTATTCCCAAAGAGTTGCTTTCAAATCTGGCGCACTACCGGGATAACTTTGGAGCGCACTACAGCCGCCCTTATGGCATGGACGGTTCCATCGCTGTTGATCAAGTGAAGCCATCTAAGAAAACGCTGATCGCAGGCATGCGGCGTGGTGGGCGTAGTTACTATGCGTTGGATGTGACCGGTAAGACGACGCCGAAAATTCTGTGGACAGTCAAAGGCGGCAGTGGTGACTTCGCTGCTCTGGGGCAAACTTGGTCTCGACCAGTTGTTGCCAATGTTCAAGTGGGTGGAGCATCTAAACGCGTAGTAATCTTTTCTGGAGGCTATGACGTTGCTCAAGACAGTTCTGCGTCAGCACCTATTACAGATGCGGTTGGTCAGATGATTTACATGGTTGATATCGAAGATGGCAGCTTGGTATGGAGTGCAGGAAATGCAATCAATAGCCCCATGCTTTCGATTCCCGGTATGGAGAGCAGTATTCCTGCATCTCCCCGAGTTGTGGATCTGAATTCGGATGGGCTCATTGATCGTTTGTATGTGGGCGATATGAACGGCAAGGTTTTCCGGGTTGATTTCTTTAAGGAAAATTCCGGTGCTGCTGACATGTCCGCTGGCTATCTTTATGCGACTCTCGGTGGAACAGATGCGCGCAATAATCGGCGCTTTTATAATGAAATCGACGTTGCTTTGATTGAATCGACGGACACTTTGCCGATTTTAAGTGTGTCGCTTGGTAGTGGTTACCGTGCTCATCCTCTCGAGGTTGGCGTACAGGATCGGTTCTATGTGCTCAAGGACTACGATGTTTCACCTGTGCTTGAGGACTCCGGAGATGCGGATACCTATCGCAAGCCGTACTTTCTCTTAGAGCGAGATTTCGATAGCAATCTTGACGGTGAGTTGCAAGAAACGGAAAAAGCCCAGGTGTTGGGATCGATTGTGGAAAGTGAATTGATCGACGCAAGTTCTGATAGCGCAGAGAATCGCGTCAAATTTGGTCGAGGGCGTGGTGGCTTTATTGATATGCGTGAAGGGGAGAAAGTGCTTACCGTTTCGCGTACATTTGATAATGCGGTCATATTCTCCACTTTTGAGCCATCGAAGGCGACCGCCAATAAGTGCAAAGCGGGTGAGGGAACCAGCCGTCTTTATCAGTTGGATATTACCAATCTTGGGCCTAAGGTCTTTGGCCACGGCGACCCGGCAGTGAAGCCACGTGATACTGAATTGCCGCAAGGTGGCATACCGCCGGATCCTGTGGTTCTGTTTCCGGAAGAAGGAGAGCCTGTGATCTGTGTCGGGCCGTTCTGTCAAAATCCAGGCTTGTCTGTCACCACGACCAAGACATATTGGATGGAGAATTAATTATGGTTCAGCGTTCACGAGGCTTCACGTTGCTTGAGCTCATGATTGTGGTGGCCATAATTGGTGTGATATCGGCCATCGCCTTTCCGTCTTATCGCGAGAATGTTCTCAAGACACGCCGTGCAGATGCGCGTGGTGCGGTCATGGGCTTGGCGAATGCCTTGGAGCGGTTTCGTGCTAACAGTGGCACTTACGTCGGAGCTGCCGTGCCGGCAATTTTTTCGGATAAATCTCCAATTGACGGTGCCGATCGGTATTACACGCTTTCTTTGTCCGGCTTGGGGGGTAACACGTATACTATTACCGCCACCCCCCACGGGAGTCAAGCTAGCGACAAGTGCGGATCATTGATTTTGGATCAAAGTGGCACAAGGACGGTTGCCGGTGCTTCAGGTGGCATGACCAATGTGAGCTGTTGGCGCTAGGCTGTTTAAGCCACTATAATTTCGCGCCTTCAGCCCGAATAGCTCAGTTGGTAGAGCAACTCATTCGTAATGAGTAGGTCGGAGGTTCGAATCCTCTTTCGGGCACCATTCAAGCCTTTTAAACAGTTCCAAATAAGCCCGTATCCCTTTGATATCGGGCTTTTTTGTGCCTGAGGCTATGCCAAACCCATCCAATTAATCCCTATCCAAACCGTCATTTTGGCGGTATGGTTGGCGGCTTGAGCAGCGCGATTCAATTTACATACCGCCAAAAACGGGGATTACCTGATGATGCGGCTATCGAGCCCATTAGAAGAGCAGTCCAGACCGAGCTTGGACGACCTGTTGGCAAGAAAGCGTTCACGGCAACAGAAATTAGAGAAGAGGAAGTCCCAGTAGTTGATGGGGCGACATTACAGCTACAAACGAAAGGTCGGCTGGTTTCTATAGTTAAGCGTATCTATTTCTATCTACTTTTGAGATGCCCGCAACGCCGGTGGAGAATGCCCGCAGAGATTCGATTGATCGAAAAAACTTGCCCGGCGCTGAGGACAAGTCTGATTTTCCGCCTACTTATCTCAAGTTGCAAAATATGGTGGCCTTAACCTGCAAATGCTTGAGTCTGTGTGTTAGAGATGACAGGGCCAACGCCAGTTTGCGGCGGAAGCTCAACTGTAAATAGCTCAAAACTGCTTAATCGCAGCCAATACAGAGTGTTTTTGCCTGCATTGCTTTGCGTAGAAAGTAATAATGCACTACCAAAGGAATCGGAATTTCCCTTGGTTGCTTGGGTGGGAAGGTCCACTGAACGAACAATATCTCCACTCGTACGTTCTATTTCAACTAATTTTTGTGCTTGTGCATTTAGCCCTGTGAGCAAAAGAAATTGCTCTGTTGATGTTTGAAACTTAAATCCAGTACTTGGAGATTTACCGAATGCAAGTTTCGTATTGGGTACTTCGGATGATGGTCTGCGCGCAACTGATATCC
>JBPOFU010000148.1:0-5263 GCA_051252075.1 Oceanococcus sp.
GGCTCCGTTCATCTATGTCTTGTTCGGGGAACATACCGTTCTTGTTCAGGATACGGGGGCTACGTCGGAAGCAGACCAGTTTCCCTTATACGACACCGTTGATGAATTTGTCCGCAATCGGCCTTCTGGTACAGAAGCCGCGCTACTGGTTTTGGTTATTCACTCACATAGCCATGGTGATCACAACGCTGCCGATGCCCAATTTAGGGGTAAGCCTAATGTCACCGTCGTCGCGCCCGGCAAGCGTGGCCTTGAAGCTTTTCTATCATCACTCGGAACCGGGGGTGACAGGGTCATCGATCTTGGGGGGCGAAAGCTCACCATATTTCGGATTCCTGGGCATCAGTCCGAAAGTGTTGCGATCTACGACCCACATACTAGGTGGTTGCTGACCGGGGACTCTGTATATCCAGGAATCATTTCAGTCTTCGACTGGGATCAGTATCGGGCCAGCATTGATCGGTTGGTTGAATTCTCCAAGTCGCACGAAATTTCGGCGGTTTTGGGTTCTCATATTGAAATGTCTCAATCGCCGGGAGTGCCGTACGAGCGAGGGAGCACATTTCAGCCAAACGAAGCCAGCCTAATATTGCCGGCGGCCACATTAGTTGCGCTAAAACGCAGCCTGGATAAGGCCGGAGGTAAGCGGCAAGAACTCAAATTGGGCAGTGTTATTGTAAGGTCAGTGCCGTTGCCTGCCCGAGCGTTGATTCGCGTTCTCAAATTCTTCGGGGTTGGGGGCTAGGCGTGCTGGCGCCCAACAAATCGCTGCAGCTGACGTTTGACCCGCTGCCCATTTTTGCTATCGCAAAAACGGTCATCGCCTCAAACGCAGCTGAGCTCAGGCGTTATGCGACTTAAAAAATTTCGTAGCAGGTTTTTCTCTTTGAGCTGAATTTGGTTCGAGCTTCAACAGTGTGATCTCTATCAACGCTCTTGGTGCTATCGCCTTACGAGCTGTTCAAGTACATGTTGTTTTTGTTGCCGGAACCGAGCTCGGCAAATGCCTGCGTTTTTCCAAGCGGTTGTTGTGCCTGGCAGGGAAGTGGTCAGGCAGTAATTTGTAGCAGCGCTCCATGCCATGTTGTTGGGCCACCATGAAACATCGGCTGTCGCTTGAAATCACCTAGTTTTCGCTCAACGCCGTAGTGGTTCTGTCCAGCAACGGCAGAACCTGTGAAGCACTTATCAGCTCAAGTTCGAACACCTGTTTACAGTTGTGAGTCTGATCTGTGGTTTAGCTGAATCGGCAATGCAACGTGGTTCAATCGCGTTCTGAAACATCGGCCAACTATCTTTTTAGCTAGTAGCCGTGAGAGTCTGATTTCGGGCACTATGGGGCAGGGGAAGTACGTCGTAGCTTTTTGTTCTTTGAAAGCGTAGCCGCAGTGCAAAAGTACAAGAATTCAGAATAAAGCTAAGCATTTAGGGGGGCAAGATTGAGGCAGTCGCATAACAAGTCATTGCAGCTGACGTTTGATTCGCCACGCACTTTTGTTGCCACAAAAGCACGCGTCGATTCAAACGCAGCTGAATTCCGGCGTTAGCCGTCAAAGGAAAGGGAAGTGGATCTACGAGACAGACTGTCGATTGAGCAGCCGATTTTTCAGGCTGGAATGGGGGGAGGCCTGGCTGGCTCTGATTTGGCGTCGTCCGTTTCCAATGCTGGCGGCGTTGGAACCGTCGGATTCGATTATCCGGAGGCATTTGACAAGGCAATTTTACAAACCAAGGAGCTTGTTCAGGGTCGGCCTTACGCCGCGAATTTACTCCTGCCGTTTGTGCGATCTGCCCACGTGTCCTCGGTAGTCCGTCACAAGGTACCCATCGTCAGCATGTTCTATGGTTTCGATGCTGGGATCATTCGTCGAGTCAAGGAATCAGGTGCGTACCTTATCTATCAAGTAGGTAGCGAAGTCGAGGCAGATCGTGTCGTCGAGGCCGGGGCAGATGCGCTCATGGTTCAAGGTTTGGAGGCGGGTGGCCATGTCAGGGGCAGCGAGCCACTGGCCGTCATTCTTCCGAAGCTACGGGCCAAGTTTGCCGATCTGCCGATCATTGCGGCCGGTGGTATCTGGGACCGAACGTCTGCCGCTGAGGCAATTGGCTTAGGCGCAGACGGTGTGTCATGCGGCACGCGCTTTTTGATGACGCATGAGAGTCGAGCGCATGATGCATATAAGCAGCGCCTCGTTGAAGCTGAAAAAACCATTGTTACAACGCTGTTTGGGCTAGGCTGGCCTGCGCCGCATCGTGTTGTAATCAATGCGGCTGTGGAACGCTGGTGTGACAGGGGGGGGTAAGCCGAAAGCTGGAATTTCCGCCCTAAACTGGCTCTCGCAGTTCGGTGCCAAATACATACCGGAGAAAGTCATATATCAGCTGACTCTGGCTCAACGGGTTAATCGACCGTTCTTCTCGCCTTCACCTTCAGTGGTTGGCATGCCCCAAACCAATGTAGGTGCGTTGTGTGACTACGCCGGTTCAAGTGTCGGCAAAATCAAACAGATTGAACCGGCAAAACGTGTGGTCGAGGAATTGGCCTCGGCGTGTTGACGGCTAACAAATCGCTGCAGGTGACGTTTGACCCGCCACCCACTTTTGCTGCCGCAAAAGCAGGCGTCGCCTCAAACGCACCTGAGCTCAGGCGTTAGATGCTTACAAAAAAGAAACAGCAGAATATTTTGGGTTTGTGCTGTGCAGCCTGAAGCATTCAAGCCTGTGGGTTGCTTCGGTGTCAGTGCCATCGCCGACAATCTGCCGAATGCGTTGTTTCAATTCATTTTCATAGCGGTCAGCACCGTGCCTTTTACAGCCGCAGGCAAGCCGTGAAATTTCTTGCCAGTATCGGCTATGCCGGAAAGCACCACCGTGCAGGCTTGTAGTCAGCATGCCCGGCGGTCATAGGCAAGTTTGGTGGGCGCGCACTGACAGGTTCGGTTGTTTGCTACCGGTCACCTCGAAAGTTCTGCTGGCTACCAAGTAGTGGGTTTCCTATTGGGGGCGGTGCTACGCCCGTGGCCAAAAGCTATGAAGCTTTGCTGGCAACCTTGAACGATAAGTGGCAAATTGAGCGTGGGGGTTCAGTCGTGACAATTTGTAGGCCTGAAAATGGGGTGGGGCAATGAAAGTGAGGTTGCTGTGTGTGGCAGGGAGCGAGATTGGTTTCGAGGTGCCCTGCATCGGGGTGGCCCATACTTCGGTTTACTGTTCAGCATCACGGCGCTTCGCATGAGGCCCGCATCTAACAAGTCATTGCAGCTGACGTTTGATTCGCCACGCACTTTTGTTGCCACAAAAGCACGCGTCGATTCAAACGCAGCTGAATTCCGGCGTTAGAGCCCACTGGAAACGAGAGGTATGACGTTGGCAGTAAAAGAAATTGAAGCGCGAGATTGGACTCATCTGAAGGAACTGATGTCAGACAACTACTCGCATCAGTATCAATATGTTTTCCGTGGGCAGCGCGATAGCAGTTGGCAACTGGAAAGTACTCTCTCGAGATTGGTCAGGAGTGCCAAAAGCACCGCTCACCCAACGTCAATTGAGATAAGGCAAATCCTTCAATTCCGGATGGCGATCAGAGGCTTGCGTGGGCCCAACCCCGCGAAGCTAAATGACGATGAGGTTTTTTGCCTTGGTCAGCACTACGGACTTGCGACGCCACTCCTTGATTGGACTCACTCACCCTATATCGCTGCTTATTTTGCCTTTGAGTCTGCTGTTTCTTCGGGTACAGGGAAACGCACGGTTTGGATGCTCAATCGCATAAAAATTGAAATGGAGCCTTCAAAGCATGTGAAATTTCTGGATCCACTTCAAGATGACAATAATCGTATTGTGGCCCAAGCCGGCTTATTCACACGGACGCAAACTGGCACAGATTTAGATTTGGCATTAGAGCGCAGCGGACACTTAGACTGCCTTACAAAGTTTGTAATTAAAGAAGATGAAAGGTTAGATGTTTTAAATGACCTAAGGCTAATGAACATTGGTGCATCAACGCTGTTCCCGGACCTACAAGGAGCAGCAGCGTACTGCAACATGTGGTTTGAAACAGTGCATGAGAATTTGGATCGTGAGAAAGAAGTTCAACGATTACTCGAGATCATGCAGCCAGAGTCTGATAGTGCAGATTAGTTTCCGTGCGGTGGGCTCTAACAAGTCATTGCAGCTGACGTTTGATTCGCCACGCACTTTTGTTGCCACAAAAGCCCGCGTCGATTCAAACGCAGCTGAATTCCGGCGTTATACGACTCTATGAGAAATTATCGCCCACTGGCTTTAGGGGCAAGTTCTTTGCTCTTCATGGCGTGTCTCTTTTTCACCGCATTTTTTACTGGCGATGAGTACGAAAGCGTTTCCTCGTTTTCACTTCTGATTTTCGGTTGGATTGGGCTTGCTTACGGATATTGGTCGTGGTTGGCTAACCCAGCGTATTTCATCGCAATAGCGACACTAAGCAAGCCATATCTTTCGGCGTTCTTCTCGATACTTGCATTCGGGCTGTCGCTGTTGTTTCTATTGCAAGAGCAGATGGTCACCAGCGAGGCGCCAAGTTACGCCCCAATTGTGGGGCTTGGGGTGGGGTATAAACTCTGGGTTGGTTCGTTCGGCGTGTTAGCAATTTGGAATGTGATACGTGCCAAGCAGGTGCCCGTTGTACAGGAGATAAATGGAGAAAACATGGCCAAGCGATTCGAGAAAGACTTTAAGTCACTAACACCCGAAGAAATCGCTCAAATTCCCTTGTCTGAATTGCAGCGAATAAGAAACAAGAGATGGGCATTTGGCAAAAAGGAACTACTTGCTCAGGTTGAAGAAGAGTTAGCACGACGAGATCCGCGCCCGAGCTGGGCCTGCACACGGTGCGAAAGCACCATGTTTCATGAGAAACAAATTCGTGTTGCCGGTGGGCTTACATCAGCATTAATCGGTGTAGAGACAGAAAAGTTCCATGCCGTCGTTTGCAATTACTGTGGGAAGACAGAGTTCTATTGTGTCCTTCTAGATGGTTCATCTAAAGCTCTGGATTTTTTAGTCGGTTGAAAGAGTCGTATAACAAATCGCTGCAGCTGACGTTTGACTCGCCGCTCGGTTTGGCTACGCCAAGACCTCACGTCGATTCAAACGCAGCTGAGCTCAGGCGTTAGGCGGCAGGAATAACGATGGAGGAATTTGAATGAGATTTATTGTGCTTATTGCATTTGCAGGTCTTATCTGTACCGAAGCCCATGCAGAAAAAGTATGGGAGTGCGAAACG
>JBPOFU010000149.1:0-5241 GCA_051252075.1 Oceanococcus sp.
GGGCCGAGTATGCAAGCGGATGATTTACTTGCCTTGTGTGATGCCCTGAATCCCAACAATGAAGCCGGTCGACTCACTTTGATTACACGCATGGGCGCTAACAAGCTCGCGGATAGTTTGCCTGCTTTGGCCCGTCGCTTGGTGCAAGAAGGGCGCCAGGTTGTTTGGACTTGCGATCCTATGCACGGCAACACGGTGAAAGCGAGTAGCGGCTATAAAACACGTTCTTTTGACCATATATTGCAGGAAATACAAGCTTTTTTTGGCGCTCTCCGTTCCGAAGGTGCGTATCCCGGTGGAGTCCATTTGGAAATGACCGGAGGCCATGTCACTGAATGTACAGGTGGTGCCTATTCCTTATCTGATGAAGACCTTGCACATTGTTACGAAACGCAATGCGACCCGCGCTTGAACGCAGATCAGGTGCTGGAACTGGCATTTTGTATTTCTGATTTGTTGCGCGAATAGCCCGCCGCCAAACGGTGACGGGCACTTACGTTACTTAGCTCGGGTCCAGGCCTGGAATCCCATGCCATCGCTGCCACTGCTGAGGCGGAAACGGTAGGTTCCAGCCGCGCTATCGTTGGCGATGAGGACTTGATCGTCATCATCACCAAACGATTGACCGACGGTTTTCCAATTGCTGCCATCTTGTCTTTGCAAGAAGGCGCGGTGGTAGCTGTCAGACTTACCGCGTAACCAGGCCATGACGTCGCGTTCTTGCGTGGTGGTGAACGCGGGAAGATAGACGCTATCGCCTGAGGCAATGACTCCTTGTGCCGCTTGGCAATCCGAGCACGGCTTGTTGGCAGTCCCCACTTCCAGCGAAAACGCACTGCTGCGTTGGCCTTGGGCTGTGGTCACTGTCAGTTGGACTTTGTAATCTTCTGGGCTGGGATACAGATAGCTGGTTTCCCGTTCACTGGATTGCATGCCATCGCCAAACTGCCATTGGTAACGGGCGTCACTGCCCGCGTCTTCGGTGAAGAACTCACAGGACACGCCAGTACATTGCACGCGTAAGCTCACATGGCCAAGTTGTTGAGGAGCCGCCGTAGGGCTGGGGCTTGGCTGTGCAGGTTGCTCAGTTGGTGCTGATGTGCCTTGCGCTGGTGGCGCTGCTGCAGGTGGAGCCGTTTCATTGGCCGGTGGAGCTGCAGTTTCGCTAGGTTGGTCTTGGGGTTTGTCAGCCGGCGGTTTAGCCGGCACCGGCTTTTTTGCGGCTGCGGGCCCCTGCAATAAACGGTTACTTGAACCGCTGGGATCTTTCACCTTGTCTTGCGTGGCCAGTTTGCTCAACGCCGTCATGGCATCTTGTGGGCTCGCATCCGGATGCTCTTGCAGATACAGCGCCGCTACACCCGCGACATGCGGTGAAGCCATGGAGGTGCCACTGATCGTTTTATTTGCAGAATCGCCGGTGTGCCAAGCTGAAATGATGTCACTGCCCGGTGCGAAAATATCTACGCATTTGCCTTTGTTAGAAAAGGACGAACGGGTATCTGTTTTATCGGTGGAGCCGACAGTGAATGCGCTAGGTTCACGCGCAGGTGAACTGCCACAAGCATCGGAATCTTCATTGCCAGCAGCGACCGCGTAAAACAGTCCAGTTTTGATGGATTTGGCCACGGCCTCATCCAGGGCCGAGGATGCACCGCCGCCCAAGCTCATATTCACAACGGCAGGCTTTTGCGCTTTTTCAGTCACCCATTCCACGCCTTCAATCACTCCGGAAGTGGAGCCTGAACCTTGACAGTCGAGCACGCGCACCGCATGCACTGTCGCCCGTCTAGCGATACCGTAGCTGCTGCCTACAACGGTTCCGGCGACGTGAGTGCCATGGCCGTTGCAATCTTCAGGGTTAGAGGTGTCGCCATCATTGCCGCCACCGCCCAATAGGCCGCCGAGTACGTCGCCGACGGGGCCAAGTATGTCGAACATGCCCGGACTGGAGCCAGCAACGTTATAGCCTTCGCCAACCCGGTCTTTGAACTCTGCATGGCTGGCACGAATGCCGGTGTCAATAATGTAGACATGGACATCTTTGCCGTCATTGGCCGGGGTAAATTCCCCATCCAATGGCAGGCTAGCCTGATCGACTCGGTCCAGACCCCAAGGAGTTGCCGATTTTTTAACGATGGCATCTTCTTCCACATAACGTACGCCCTGCATGTTCGCCAATTTCTCCGCTAGTGCTGGGGAGGTATTCAGCGCGAAACCGTTCAGCACGGTGTCAAACACCAGATCGGGTTTCAGACCGAGGGGCTGCAGCAAAGTTTTGACCGCACGATTGGCATTCAAACCATCTTGCAGCACCACGATATAACGCCCTGCAATGGGGTTTTTCGCACTGCGCACACTGCTAGCTGAGCTGGGGGATTGCTTCACTGAGCTTACAGTTTCTTTTATCGCGTCCGCGCCTGGCAACTTTAGCGCTAAGACCGAACTGCTGAACATGCTCAGTCCTAGCGTGCATAGAGTGGTGGTGTACAGGGATTTCATGGTGTTGCTCCGCTAAATTTTTCGCAAGCATAATCGGTTTGTTGGCTCGCTGGGAATACAGATGCTTGTTTTACGCATTGCCGAAAGATAATCCACGGCATGGCGGTCTTGGCCTAGACTAAATCATCCCCACATGATTGGGATTGCATAGGAGAGATTGGATGAGTGACGAAAGCAATAACAACGCAGAAACATTGTCGGCGTTGACAGCAGAGCAATATCGGGTCACTCAGCAATGCGGCACCGAACCCGCCTTTGCCAATGAATATTGGGACAACAAGGAGCCGGGTTTGTATGTCGACGTGGTCTCAGGTGCAGCTTTGTTCGCGTCTGTTGACAAATTTGACAGTGGCAGCGGTTGGCCGAGCTTTACTAAACCAGTGAATGCACAAGAGATTGTGGAAAATCGCGATGCCAGTCACGGCATGGTACGAGTGGAAGTGCGTTCGTCAAAAGCTGACAGCCACTTGGGCCATGTGTTTCCGGATGGGCCGAAAGAACAGGGCGGCATGCGCTACTGCATCAACTCCGCGTCACTACGATTCATACCTCGCGATGAGCTCAGTGCTCAGGGTTACACGGATTTTTTGCATTTGTTTGAAAGCGGGCCGGACGCATGAGCGGGGGTTCGGAAAAAGCCATATTGGCCGGCGGTTGCTTTTGGGGTATGCAGGATTTACTGCGACGCTACAAAGGTGTCATGAGTTCGCGCGTTGGATACAGCGGTGGTGATGTGGAAAATGCTACGTATCGTAATCATGGTAGTCACGCAGAAGCGATAGAGATCATGTTTGACCCCGAACAGATCAGTTATCGGCGTTTGTTGGAGCTTTTCTTTCAAATTCATGATCCGACCACGCCGAATCGTCAAGGTAATGACCTCGGTGTAAGCTATCGTTCGGCGATTTATTACACCTCTGATGAACAAAAGGCCGTCGCACTGGATGCGATCGCAGATGTTGACGCCTCTGGCCTTTGGCCCGGTAAAGCAGTGACTGAAGTGGCTGCAGCGGGTCCATTCTGGGAGGCTGAACCAGAGCATCAGGATTATCTTGAGCGCTACCCGAATGGTTATACCTGCCATTTTGTTCGACCAGATTGGGTTCTGCCAAAACGATCTGCGTCTTAAATCTGAAACTTGAAGCAAACTGGACGTGCAGCATGCTGCCCTTGGCTGCTAATGCTTGTATGCTCTGAGCTTTAGCCAATGTGGCTAGGAAAGAAACTTCCGGGGGGAAGATGAAACGACGGCATTTTGTTTTGGGTGGAATGGCAGCTGCAGTCGGTGGCGCTGCCTTGATGCGGCCGCAAGATAACGGCATGCCGTACCAAGAGTATTTTGCGCGCTTGAACAGCGAACTGAAAGCGCACGGGCCGATGCGTCCGAGCTTGGTGATTGATCTGGATAGGCTTGATCACAATATCGATCAGGTCACGGCTTCGATAAGCAGCCAGGCAGGACGTAATTACCGCATGGTGGAAAAGTCCCTGCCATCAGCTGGTTTGCTGAATTATGTGTCCCAGCGCAGCGGTTCCAAGCGTTTCATGAGCTTTCATCAGCCCTTTTTGAACCACGATGCTCGTCATTGGCCGGACTCGGATTTATTGCTAGGTAAGCCGCTACCTGTGCGTTCTGCACAGCTTTTCTATCAAAATCTGCAAGGCGACTTCGATCCATCCAAGCAACTACAGTGGTTGATAGATACACCCGCTCGACTACAGCAGTATTCCGAGTTAGCCCAAGCGCTTGATGTCCGTATGCGCATCAATGTTGAGATTGATGTGGGCTTGCACCGCGGGGGTGTGGCCAGTGATCAAGAACTGCTAGATATGATTCGTATCATTGAGGCGGCACCACAGCACTTGGAATTTGCTGGCTTCATGGGCTATGACCCACATATTGCCGCAGTGCCGTCGGTGATTGCCTCACAACAAGCCATGTTTGATGAGGTCATGCATACGTATCAGCACTATGTCGATATGGTGCGTGAGCTGCAGCCACAGTGGTTAAACGCGAATACCACGCTCAACACGGCTGGCAGTCCAACTTATCAGTTGCACGAACAGGAAAGTTTGAGCACGGAAATTTCTGTCGGCACGGGATTGTTAAAACCAACTCATTACGACATACCGACCTTAGCCAGCCACCAGCCTGCAGTGTTTATAGCCACGCCGGTGTTGAAAAAAGAAGGGCCGGTGAAGATTCCCGGTTTGGATGACAATTCACGCGTATTGAGCTGGTGGGACATCAATCAAAGCGAAACTTTCTTTGTTTACGGTGGTAGCTGGCCTGCGGATTATCATGCTCCGCAAGGCCTGCAACATAACGCAGTGTATGGGCATAGTGCCAACCAGGAAATCGTCAATGCATCGCCATCGGTGGCCTTGCAGGTGGACGATCAGATATTCTTGCGTCCGCATATAACCGAGGCCGTGTTATTGCAGTTTGGTGATCTGATTGCGGTGCGTGAAGGCCGCATTGTAGATACGTGGCCGGTCTTTGTCGGCTGATTGACAGCGACAGTGGCGAAAAGCTACTCCGTATGTGGTTTGTTGGCAGCGTCTCGCGCGTTAGCATGCCGATTTGGGGATTAATCATTAGAGACAACACATGAAAATAAATTACAGCCTGCAATTCAATAAAGATAAAGAAGCGGTTCTGAATGCTTTTTGCGACCCAGAATTCTTTGAACAACATCAAAAGTTGATGAACAGCAAGGATTTTGAGCTGCTGAGCCA
>JBPOFU010000015.1:0-47336 GCA_051252075.1 Oceanococcus sp.
CTGAACCTGCGCGTTCGCCACCGGCTTCTGTAATACCCAAATGCAGCGGTTGATCGATCTGCGCGGCCAATTTTCGATAGGCAAAAATCGTCATGAAAATTTCTGAGGCTTTCAAACTGATTTTGAAATCCTGGAAATCATGGCGATCCAGTATGTCGATGTGCCGCCAAGCTGACTCAACCAATGCATCCGCATTAGGTTCGCCGTACTTTTCCTGCAAATCTTTTTCCAAAGATCCCGCATTCACACCCACCCGAATCGGAATGCCATGATGACGTGCACAGGCGATCACTTCGCCAACTTTGCGCTCATTGCCGATATTGCCCGGATTGATACGCAAGCAATCAGCCCCCTCTTCAGCGGCGGCCAATCCAACTTTGTAATTAAAGTGGATGTCTGCAACCAAAGGGATGTTTACGCGCTTCTTAATCTGGCCAAAGGCTTTGGCTGCATCCAAACTGGGAACTGAAACCCGCACGATATCAGCACCAGCATTCTGTATCGCTTGGATTTGCGCCACCGTGGCTTCCACATCGCATGTTTCGGTATTGGTCATACTTTGTACCGAAATAGGCGCGCCACCGCCGACCGGCACATTGCCAACCATAATTTGACGTGACTTTCGCCGCGTAATGCTGTGTGTAGGCTTCATTGGCTAGCTCCTGTGTCGACGCTATACAAACGTCCGGATGCATCCATCAAAAAGACTGCGGTCAATCCAGGCTTGAGCTGCGCGCTGATGTCAATCGCTTGACCATTCAGCATCAGATTCACGTGATCTGCTCTTCCTAAAGAAACACGAAATGGGGCTTGCCCCTGCACTTCGCGCACATTCCCTGCTTCCAACAGTTTGTAGAGTAGTTTGCGGCCTTCGCGGTCACGAATATCGATCCACGCTTCGCCACCAGCGATTTCCAAACGGAGCAGAGCCTCGCCGCTGAGTGGCGCAGGCTTAATCGTAGCCGTCGCCGCAGATTGAACCGGCTTAGCCACTGGCGCGCTTTGAGATGTGGCTGGCACAGCAGGACTAGCTGTGGATTTTGGCAATGAGCTTGCCTCCAGAGGAACGAATTCAGCGTCGCGCTGAACTTCGGCTTGTTCTAGCTCTGGAGTGGCCGTTGCAACAGGAACCAAGGCTTGCGGCGGCTGGTCTGATGGAAGCTGTTCTTGCCGGTCCGTGATTGGGGAATGCTCTAGCGTTTCTAGGTCGCGCTCTTCACTCCATAGCCACAAAGCGCAGACTAAAAAAACCAGCAACATCAAACCCACGGCGATGATCAAGGCCGTTTTACCCGGACCTTCGCGATAAGCTATAGACGGCCGTTGCTCAATAGTGGGCACTGGCGATGCGGTACCGCTGTGTTGTTCGTAGGCTTCTACCAAAGCCCCTGCATTCAAGCTCAATGCTTCGGCACATTTACGGTAGTAGCCGCGGGCATACACGGGCTCACCCATAGCTCGAAAATCATCGCGTTCGATCGCAGTCAGCACGTTTTCTGTCAAACGCGTCTTTTCGCTGAGCTCACGCAAGCTCAGACCACGCTGTTCGCGGGCTTGTCGCACCAACTGCCCGGGCAAGGGCAAATTGCTTACTGCCGCATGTTGCGGCTGCTCAAAGTCATCCTGATTCATCTGACTTACCAGGCTTTCCCACTGTTCAAGTCGATTCGATTTCCGATATCCGGCATCATCTCGCGTAGCGCATTGGCATACCGCCGCACCGCGCGCTGATCACCTAAGGCATATTCCGTACGCAAGCCCAGAAGCAAGCTATCGGCACTTTCTGCGCCAACACTTTCCACACGCTGTATAAAGGCGCGGCTACGCAGGTAATCACCACCTTCAAAACTCATATCGGCTAATTGCATCAACGCTCTTGAATAGCGCGGATTATATTCCAGCGCACGACGAAACTTTTGCTCCGCAGGGACCCGCTGATTGTTCTGTCGGTAGCAACTCCCAGCGTTGGTCAAGGCGACTTCAGGTGTGAGGTAGCGTGGCATAGACAACGCCTTATCAAAACTAGCCATTGCACCCTCTAAATCATCGCGGCTGCAGAGGTATTGACCATAACTCGCACGGATTCCGGCATCTTTAGGAGCCAATTTCAGGGCTACTCGGAAGTAGTCTTCCGCTTTTTGAAATTCCTTGAAGCGCTCATGCGCCAGCGCCAAACCCCAATGCGTATCCGCATTGCTGTCATCTTGTTCTAAAGCTTTTTGCAATTTACTCAGGGCCAACTCGTAATTGCCCTGTTGCATGTAATTCAAACCCAATTGGGTGTTAAGCCTTGCCGCTTCCTGCAAATCCGGTTTGAAGCGGGTATCGCCAGTTTGCACGCATGCTGATAACAGCAACGCGCAAAAAGTGAATAAAAGAGTCCGAATCATGAGGGCTGCACCGTAATGGGAATACCACTGAGACGGTTTTTCTGCCTACTTTTGACTTGACCGACCAATTGCCCACAGGCGGCATCGATATCATCGCCGCGGGTCTTACGGGTCGTTGAAACTACGCCACGCTTTCTCAATATGTCGGAAAATGCACTCACAGTTTCAGGTCGCGAGGTGGTGTAGTGCGAACCTGGGTAAGGATTGAACGGAATCAAATTCACTTTAGCGGGCATACCCACTAATAATTTCGCCAAGGCGCGTGCATGTTCAGGTTTATCGTTCACCCCTTCCAACATGACGTATTCATAAACGATGTGCATCTGCCGCTCTTTACCCGCGGTATAACGGCGGCAAGCTGCCATCAGGTCTTTCAATGGATATTTCTTATTGATCGGCACAATTTCGTCGCGCAATTCATCATTTGGTGCATGCAAAGACACTGCCAAAGCGGTATCTACGGTGTCATGCAACCTATCCATGAAAGGCACTAAACCTGAGGTGCTCACCGTAACCCGGCGCTTGGACAGGCCGTAGCCCAAATCATCCAACAAGACGTTAACTGCGGTTACAACGTGGTCAAAATTCGCCAAGGGTTCGCCCATGCCCATGAACACCACGTTGGAGACCACTCTTTGTTCTCTAGGCACAGCATTGAGCGCTTTTTGCGCAAACCACACCTGCCCCAAAATTTCCGCGGCGGTCAAATTACGCGAAAACCCTTGAGCTCCGGTTGCACAAAATTGGCAATCCATCGCGCAACCCACTTGCGAGGAAATGCACAAAGTCCCGCGATCCGCTTCCGGAATGAACACGACTTCTACCGCATTGCCGGAATCCACTTTCAACAACCACTTGCGCGTGCCGTCTGTGGACAATTGTTCGGTGATCAGCTCCGGTGTGCGGATTTCGGCGACCTCTGCCAATTTGAGCCTTAGCGGCTTAGCAATATCAGTCATTTCTTCGAAACGCGCTTCGCTACGTTGATACACCCATTGCATTAACTGACGGGCACGAAAAGGCTGCTCGCCCAGCGCAGAGAACCATTTCTCTAACGCCGGGCGATCCATACCCAGCAAATTGCTGCGTGCGGTTTCAGTCATTGTGCAATTTCGATTGTCATTAGGCGCGCGGGCAAAGGCCGCTTTCACCGAAGAAGTAATCGATTTCGATTTTAGCGTTTTCTGCCGAGTCACTGCCATGAACAGCATTGGCATCGATGGAATCAGCAAAATCAGCGCGAATCGTGCCAGCAGCAGCATCTTTCGGGTTGGTTGCACCCATCAGATCACGGTTTTTAGCGATAGCGCCTTCGCCTTCCAGCGCCTGCACCATAACGGGACCAGAAATCATGAATTCAACCAAGTCTTTGAAGAAAGGACGCTCTTTGTGAACAGCGTAAAACCCTTCTGCATCGGCACGGCTGAGTTGCACCATGCGCGCGGCAACAACCTGCAAACCCGCTTTCTCAAAGCGGCTGTAGATTTCGCCGATCACGTTTTTAGCAACAGCGTCGGGTTTGATAATGGAGAGCGTGCGCTCGGTCATGTAAAAGCTCCTGTAAACAAAGCCCGATGACGCGCAGCGCGGCACCGGGCAAAAATTGATTGAAAGCGTGTGGATTGCGGCGAAGCGTGGTGACTTCCCAGCGATCCGCACACCCTAAGTATTAACCGATCAAATTTTACCGGTTTACGGGCCTGCTGTCACAGATTGGCCGCTGCTACTGAAGCTGGCGCCGAGGTTGTGAAGCTTTCTCCGCAACCGCACAATTCTTCTGCATTGGGATTATCGAACTTGAACAGCTCGTTTATGCCCTCGCGCCGATAGTCCAAGCGCAAGCCTTTGAGCTGCGGCAAACTGGCGCTTTCCACAAATAACTTCACGCCGTGCTCTTCGATGACGACGTCATCTTCACGCTGCTCTTCGGCATAATCCATCACGTAGGAGTACCCCGAACAACCCGATTCTTTTACCGACAAACGCAGGCCCAAACCGTGACCACGTTTTTCAATTTGACTGGCAATCCGCTGAGCCGCTGACTGAGTAAGACTGATATTGCTCATGACACATTTTCCGTAGAACTGTCCGGCGTTTTAAGCGCCGGTGACAATGGATTATTTCGTTTAGAGGCCTTTTCCAAGGCATCGTTCAGTGCATCAACCGCCATGACTGCGCAATAACGCTTAAGACTAGGCAATTGCAGCTGCTCACATATGTGAGCTGCATTGAGGTTTTCAACCGAATCGGCTTTACGCCCAATCAGCCAGCCACACAGCCAAGCGCCGGTGGCAATCATGTTCGGGCAGCCTAAAGCCTGAAACAACGCATCATCGATGCGCCCATCCTTGGCCACCATCAAATGCAAATGCAAAACAGCATGGCCCGCCGGTGTGCTGGCCTGCCCCGTCACGGCCTCGTCGCCCTCCTCATTCGGCTCAAAGCAACCTGCACGGCGCGGCTCACGAAACAAACGCCACACTTTGTCGGAGTAAGGATTCACGCGGCCTCACTCCATAAGGGCGAGAGTTGACGTAAGCGACGCACACTATCGATGACCATTTTTGCAGCTTTATCAACATCTTGCTCTGAAGTGTTAAAGCCGAAACTAAAGCGCAAACTAGCATCCGCCAAACTGTCGCTCCGCCCTAAAGCACGCAAAACATAGGACGATTCGGCATGATCGGAGGTGCACGCTGAACCACTGCTAACAGCCAATTGATCCAAATCTGCGCGTAGGGCTTCACCATCAACACCCTGAAAACTCACATTGAGAATATGTGGAGACTGCGCTTTCGGTGCCTCGTTGAAATCTAAACCGCTTAAAGCCTCGATCAATTGATCGCGTAAGCGCAGGCGCAGGGCAGCGAACACTCGATACTGCTGCTCCTGCTCAGCCACCGCCAACTCTGCGGCACGTACTAGGCCCAAAATTTGATGCAAGGGCAATGTACCTGAGCGCAAGCCACGCTCCTGACCACCGCCATAAACCAGCGGCTGCAAGCCAACTGCAGGTTTACGCCGCACAAACAAGGCTCCAACGCCTTTGGGACCACCCAATTTGTGTGCGGAAAAACTCATCGTGGCGACACCCCAGCGGCGGCAATGTATGGGCAATTTACCCAACGCTTGCACCGCATCCACATGCAGCAGCACATTGCTTTGCTCACAAAGCTTGGCCAATGCCGGAATATTTTGTATCACGCCGGTTTCGTTGTTCACCAACATGCAACTGGCCATCACGCTGTCATCCTGTAGCGACTGTTTCATGGCTTCAACCGTCACCAAGCCGCCATCAGCTGTATCCAACCAATCCAAGGTCCAACCACGCGTTGCCAATTGACGGCATGGGTCCAATACGGATTTATGTTCCGTTTTGGGCAAAGCTATGCGTTTGCCTTTGTTGCCATAAAACCCTGCCGCGCCCAGCAAAGCCAAATTGTTACTTTCGGTCGCCCCCGAAGTAAAAATAATCTCCTCAGCTTTGGCACCGACCAACTGCGCGAAGCGCTCACGCGCCTTTTCTAACAAAGCGAGGGACTGACGACCTAGCGCATGATCGGAACCGGTATTGGCAAAACAGGCATTCTCGGTCATGCCCAATGCCATAGCTTGGGCAACCTCGTGCCGCACAGGCGTTGTAGCTGCGTGATCAAGATAAATCATGCAAACAAACCGCTGGCGAAGCCCGCTGCTGGCACTTGCACGATGTCCTGCAGTGCCGCCAAAAACTGATCGACCTCCAGCGCAGTGTTTTGTTCGCCGAAACTGACTCGAACCGCACTGTGAGCCAAATCTTCCGCGCAGTGCATGGCCAATAAAACATGCGTTGGCTTACCGCTGCCGGCATGGCAAGCCGAACCGCTGGTGACAGCAATATCTCGTTTATCCAACTCCATGAGCAACGCTTCGCTGTGAAACCCGTCCACGCCAAATTGGCAAGTATTAGGCACTCGCGCAACCGCTTGCGCGAAAATATGCACCCCAGGCAATTGCCTCAAGCCGGCCTCCAAACGCTCACGCAACACGCTCGCATGCTGCTGGCGCTGCTGCATTCTCTCTTTTGCCAAGGCCGCAGCACGGCCAAAACCGACGATACCCGCCAAATTCTCCGTACCGGCGCGCAACCCACCCTCATGACCGCCACCATAAAGCAGCGGCGTAACCGCAATATCGCGGCGACGAAGCAAAGCTCCAACACCTTTTGGACCGTACAGTTTGTGTGCTGAAATGCTCAATAAATCCACTGCAGACGTCGCGAAATTCAGCGGCAGTTTGCCAGCGGCTTGCACTGCATCCGTATGCATAAGCGCGCCTGCTTCGCGAGCGATGGCACCGAGCTTGTCGATATTCTGAATGACTCCAGTTTCATTGTTCGCCCACATGATGGAAACCAAGCGATTTCGACCCTCGGTAACGCGCAACGCAGCGCTCAGTTCATCGCTGGAAATTAAGCCCTGCTTATCTACATTCAATACTCGGCATTGATCGCCATCAGTCCCGGCCAAAGCCTTTGCCGCATCGATCACAGCGGCATGCTCAGTCGCACCGACTATCCAGCTGCGGGCTTCTCCACGCAAGCAGCGTAGGGCCATATTGTTGGCCTCGGTGCCACCGGAAGTGAAAATCACTTCTCCTGGCTGCGCGCCGAGCAAATCAGCCACTTGCGCGCGAGCATCATCAATAGCTTGACGCGCCAATCGTCCCGCACGATGAACGCTGGAGGGGTTGCCATAGTGTTGACTGAGCCACGGCGTCATAGCCTCGAATACTTCGGGCAGCATGGGGGTTGTAGCGTTGTGATCGAAATACATCACACAGTCGTCCTATTTGGCGCACAGGATTGCTCCCCACGCGCTGCGCAATCACACAGAGAAGCCAAGCTGGCCTCTTCCAAGTAATGACGCATGCAATCCGACAATCCTGACCAAAACTCAGTGACCAAATTTTGATGCGCGGGTCCAGCGGTGTCTTGCGTGGCTTTGTGTGCATCGACCGCGGCAACCACTTCGGCCACGCTGATATTTTCCGGTGCACGGCATAAGCGATACCCGCCGCCGGCCCCACGCACGCTCTCGACCAAGCCACAGGCCCGCAAACCACAAAAAATTTGCTCTAGATAACGCTGCGACAGTTCTTGGCGGCGCGCAACTTCGGCCAACGGCACCGGCCCACCATGGCCGTGCTGCGCCAAATCCAGCAATGCCGTGACTGCGTAACGCCCTCGCGATGTCACATTCATGAAGAAACCTTGCTGCTGGCTTGCTCTTCCTCCGCCTCTGCGCAGGGATCGAATTCGGGCACCTCAAGATCAGGTACTTCGACATCTGGCTGCCGCGCACCCATTTCACACAGGCGCTTGCAGATGTTCTTCATCTGCTGATCTTGCGCATGGATATGTTCCAACATAGCCGAGATAGCATTGGCCATCGGATCCGTCATATCTTTACTCAAACCGTATGCGTCAAAACCCAATTTTTTAGCGATAGCGACGGTTGCATCAGACGGCGCTTTCTCTTCACGTGCGACCACTTGCCGGGCTAACACGCCCACCATTGTCGCCCCTGCCGGCACCGCCTTCGTCACCACCGCATTGGAGCCAATCCGGGCGCCCTCGCCCACGCAAAACGGCCCCAACACTTTGGCTCCAGCACCAACCACCACATTATTGGCCAAGGTTGGATGGCGCTTGCCTTTGTCCCAGCTGGTGCCGCCCAAGGTCACACCTTGGTATAGGGTTACATCGTCACCAATCTCCGTGGTTTCCCCGATAACCACACCAAAACCGTGATCTATAAAGAAGCGACGGCCAATGCGTGCACCTGGATGTATTTCTATGCCGGTCAGCCAACGACTGATATGCGCCAGCCAGCGGGCCAACCACCGCAGTTTGCGCAACCAAAGCCAATGCGCTGTGCGATGGAACCACAGGGCGTGCAATCCCGGATAGCAGGTCAGCACTTCCCAACTGGAACGGGCAGCAGGGTCGCGGTTAAAAACCGACTGGATGTCTTCTCGAATGGTGGCAAACATAGTCTTAACAATGAAAAATCAGGCAATTCAGCGACTGGACCTTATCCTACTGAATTGGTCGGGATTGTAGCCCAGAACCCTGGCCGACGCATAGCTGGATCTTTGCCGCGCCCACCGCAAAGCACCCAACTCTCAAGCATTACTCTGAGCTAGAAACACACAAAGCGAATCACGCGTGAGCTTAATTTTTCGCGTCTATTGTTTTTTCCATCGCGCTGAGGAATCCACGCAAGATGTTGATCTCATTGGTATCCAAATCGGCACGCGCATAAATGCGACGGATGCGGCGTAATATCGCTTCCTGATTCTTGCCTGCAAAAAAACCGCTACGGTCAATCAAAGCCAGCTTATGTTGCATAAAGCCCTCAACTTCCTGAGAGGTCGCGGGTCGATACTGCACCGGCTTAGGCGGCGGCAAACTGGCGACGGATTGTATCCATTCATAGGCCAATATTTGCACCGCGGCCGCCAAATTTAATGAAGCAAATTCCACTTGTGTAGGAATACGCACCAAACGCTGACACAAGTCGACTTCTTCGTTGCTCAGCCCGGATCGCTCGCGACCGAAAACCAGAGCAACTTCACCGCCAGCGGCCAAGGTCTCCGCCTGCTCACAGAAGGTCCGAGGCAATAACACCTGCGGGCCAATATGGCGCTCACGTGCGGTGGTTCCAACCACCAAACTGCAATCAGCAACCGCTTCCTGCAAGGTACTGACAACTTCAGCCGACTGCAAAATATCCACCGCGCTAACAGCACGGGCCGTAGCCTCGTCGTTGGGAAAACTACCCGGTTTGGGATCGACCAAGATCAAGCGCGTCAGCCCCATCACTTTCATCGCCCGCGCTGCGCCTCCAATATTTCCAGGATGCGAAGTGCCACAAAGCACTATGCGCAGGGGCGGTCGACGTTGCGCCAAGCCCAAATTTTCAGAATCCGCAGGCAACTGCGTGGTATCCTGCTCGGCTGTTTGTCTGGCCTTATCGGCGTCCATGCACCCTCTCGTTAATATCGGAATTACTGCCGCACGCGCGGCAGGCAACATTATGATGCGTCACTTGGATCGCGTCGATCAGTTACAGATCGATCGCAAGGGGCGTTTCGACTTTGTGACAGAAGTCGACCGACGCGCCGAGATGGCGATCATCGAGATCATTCACAAAGCCTACCCTGACCACGCCATCCTCGGCGAGGAAAGCGGCCACCACGGCAAACATGAGTTGCAGTGGGTCATAGACCCCTTAGATGGCACCACCAATTACCTGCATCAACTGCCGCATTTTTGTACCAGCATTGGCATTTTGGATCGCGGTGAACTGGCGCACGCCATCATTTTTGACCCGTTCAAAGATGAGCTGTTTACCGCCAGCAAAGGTCGTGGCGCTGAGCTCAATCGTCGGCGTTTGCGCGTTGCCACCACTAAGAAACTGGATCAGGCGCTGATAGCAACTGGCGAGCCAATAGAAGCTGGCCCACGCTTGGATCGTTATTTGCCACAGTTGGAACGCATGGTGCATGCCGGCGGTGGGATTCGCCGCATGGGTGCAGCCGCCTTGGATTTAGCTTATGTCGCTGCAGGCCGCGTCGACGGCTTCTGGGAACTCAATCTGAAGCCCTGGGATATTGCTGCCGGTATGTTGTTGGTTAGTGAGGCGGGCGGCGTGGTGATGGAATTGGATGACGGCGATGCGCTGAAAACCGGTAATATCATCGCGGCCAATCCAAAGCTGATCCAACCGTTTAAAGACACGGTACTAGGGACAAACTAGTCCGGCGCTTGCTGGGCTTGTTCCACGCTCTGCTTGAGTAAGGGCTGCAGCTGCTCCCAAACGGCATCGAGCAACTGCGGCTGCGCTGCCAGCGTGGGATGTATGCCGTCCTCAAGAAACATCTGCGGATCCGCCGCAATTGCACTTAAGAAGAATGGCAGCAATTGGGCACCGGTTTGTTCGCTGACCTTATGAAACCGGGCTTGAAATGATTCGGTGTAGCGCGTTCCGTAATTGGGCGGTATGCGCATTTCAAATAGCAGCACCTGCGCACCTTGCGCTAGCGACAGCTCAACCATGCTGCGCAGATTGCGCTGCATTTCATCCAAGGATTGCGCGCGCAAACCATCATTGGCGCCCAACTCAATCAATACCAGTTTGGGCTGGCTATCCTGCAAAATGTCCGGCAAACGACGCAAACCACCCGCCGTAGTTTCTCCCGACACGCTGGCGTTACGCACCCGATACACATAGCCCTTTTGTTGCAAGCGCTGTTGTAACAAAGCCACCCAAGCCTGCTTTTGATCGATACCATAGGCAGCGGACAAAGAATCGCCCAGCACCACAATTTGCGCAGTGGCGGCAGAGGCCGGCAGCCACAGCAAACAGCACAGCATTAGGATTATTCGCATCATGTCGATTGCCATTCAGGCTGAAAATCTGGAAAAAACAGTCGGTTCCGGCGCAAGCCAGCTGACCATACTGCACAACACACAACTGCAAGTGCAACGTTGTGAAAGTGTAGCGATATTAGGCCGCTCCGGTGCCGGGAAAACCACCCTGCTCTCGCTACTCGCCGGATTGGACAGTCCCAGCGCTGGCCGTGTTTTGTTGGACGGCGAAGACATTTCGGCAATGAACGAAGAACAGCGCGCTCGCTGGCGCGCAGGACGGGTTGGCTTTGTTTTCCAATCCTTTCAACTCCTCAGCGGTTTCACTGCGTTGGAAAATGTTCGCCTGTCGGCGGAATTAGCGGGCTTAGACAAGCCGAAAGAGCGTGCCATAACCGCCTTACAGCAGGTCGAACTCGGTCAACGCCTGCAACATACGCCCGCACAGCTGTCGGGCGGTGAAAAGCAGCGCGTGGCGCTGGCTCGCGCCTTTGTCAGTCAGCCTACAATTTTGTTTGCTGATGAACCGACCGGCAATCTCGACAGCACCACTGGCAGCCATGTGGTGGATTTAATGTTTGGCTTGAACAAGCAATCCGAAACCACCTTAGTTTTAGTCACCCACGATGAACAGCTGGCCGCGCGCTGCGATCGCGCCGTGCGTCTACACGACGGCCAATTGGTCGCAACATGAGCTGGCGCTGGCGCTGGGCGCAACATCATCTAGGTGCGCTGATTAGCGATAGCGGCCTGCGCGTGCTGGGCATGGCCCTGGTCTGTGCCGTGGCCGCCAGCAGCGCCGTACAACTGTTTAGTGACCGCGTGGCCCTTGCACTGGCCAGTCAAAGTGGCGAAACCTTAGGCGCGGACCTTATCGTCAGTTCGCGCCAGGCCTTGCCGGACGAGTTTCAAGCACAGCTCGATAGCTTGGCCTTGCAGCAGTCACTGACCATACACTTGCCATCCGTGGTCTGGTTTGGCAACAGCAGCCACTTGGCCGGACTCAAAGCGGTCGCAGAGAACTATCCGCTCAAGGGCCAATTGCGCACCGCCTCCGCCCCATTGGTCGATGAAAAATCTCAAATGGGTATCCCTGCTGCAGGTGAAGCTTGGGTCGATGCTCAATTGTGGAGCGCGCTGCAATTGCAACGCGACGCAATGATAGAGGTGGGCGCCGCACGACTGCAGGTCAGCCAATTGCTCAGCTACGAACCAGATCGTGGCTCTGGGTTTGCAGATATCGCGCCGCGCATCATGATCAATCTGCTGGACCTTCCAAAAACACAATTGTTACAACCTGGAAGCCGCGCGCAGTATCGACTGCTGTTAGCCGGTGAAGCGAATGTGTTAGCACAAGCGCAGCAAATCGACTTCCCGGCGGGCACAAAAGCCATAACACCGGCCGACGCGCGCCCTGAAATTCGCAGTGCATTGAATCGCGCTCACGCCTTCCTCGCGCTGGCCGGTATGACTGCCAGTTTGCTGGGTGCTGTGGCCGTCGCTCTGTGCGCCCATCAATACGGTCAACGCTTGCGCGCTGATGTTGCTCTGCTGCGCTGCTTAGGAGCACAGCGAAAAGATGTCGTAGGCGCTTTGCTGCTCAGTCTGTCCGCCATGGCCCTGGTTGCCGGAGGCTTGGGTGCCGCACTGGGCTGGTTGGCACAAACCTTATTGCAAGATCTAGCGGCATTGTTTCTCATGCCCAGCCTGCCAGCGGCGCATCCCAGCACACTGTTACAAGCATGGTTAATTGCCTTGGTGCTGCTGCTTGGCTTCGCTCTACCGCCTTTGTTACAGGCGACCAATACCGCGCCTACACAAATTTTTCGTGGCGAAAATTCAGCCACGAAAAATAGCTTTCTATGGCAGTTTTTCGCACTGGCTGGAGTCGTGGTTTTACTGCGCTTGCAAGCACCCTCTTGGGATATGCTTGGATGGGTTTTATTAGGCCAAGCGCTCACTGCAGGCCTGCTCGCCCTACTCGGCTACACCTTAATTTGGAGCCTACGCAGCTTACGGGAAGGCTCTATGTCGGGCTGGCGTCTCGGTGTGGGGAACTTACTTCGCCACAGAGCGCTAAGCCTGGCGCAAATTATGGCCCTGGGTCTGGGCTTGCTGGCGCTGCTGCTGCTCACAGTAGTACGCCACGATTTGCTGCAAGGCTGGCAAAACAAATTGCCCGCCAATACGCCGAATCAATTTCTCATCAACATACAAAATGATCAGGTCGCGCCGCTACGCGCCTATTTGCAAGAACAACGAATACAAGCGGAGCGCATTTGGCCTATGGCACGCTCTCGCTTGGTCGCTATCAATGGACTAAGCATCAACGCAGACAGTTTCGAAGACCCTGAAACACAACGCTGGATTAATCGTGATTTCAATTTGTCATGGACTGACCGGTTGGGCCCAGATAACAAATTGCTGGAAGGCCCTTGGTGGGGTGACAGCGGCCACGGGCAGGCTTTGATTTCTGCAGATGATTACGCACGCGAACGACTCCAGCTTAAATTGGGCGACCGTTTGAGTTTGAATTTTGCCGGCGAGGTCATTGAATTCACTGTGCACAATTTTCGGGAAGTGGACTGGGATTCCTTTCAGCCCAATTTCTTCTTGCTGACACCACCAGGGGTGCTTGACCATGTGCCAGCGACCTGGCTCACCAGTTTCTATTTACCACCCAAGCAGCGCGCAGCGTTACGTCATTTAAGTCAAAAATTCCCCAATGTCACCGTGCTCGACTTGGAGGCCTTGATGAATCAAGTGCGCGCTATCATGCAACGCATCGTCGAGGCACTTGAATTGGTCTTTCTGTTTACCGTTGCCGCAGGCCTAATCGTTCTACTGGCGGCCATGGAAACCGGACGCGATCAACGCGCCCGTGAGATTGCTTTGATGCGCAGCTTGGGAGCGAGTCGGAACGCTGTGCGTAACAGTTTGCTCGCCGAGTTCGCCACACTCGGCGGACTAAGCGGCGCTATTGCGGCAGCTTGTGCGCAAGCCCTGGGCTGGATATTAGCCACGCAAATCTTCGACATCCCTTACCAACTGCGTTGGGAAAGCGTACTCATCAGCAGCTTGGGTGGTGCACTGCTAGTGTGTGGCTTGGCTTGGCTCAGCTTGCGCCGTGTCACCCACACACCACCAGATCATATCTTGCGGCAGTAAACCTACTTCGCCTTTCCGCGCCATTTCACAACATCTGCATCCGACCTTATGCGCCGCGCTTTGGGAGCATCTGTGGACTTAGGCGCTGCTTTTTTCGGCTTGGCTTTGCGGTACAAGATCACCACAGCACCAATAATTCCGACCACCTCAGCCTTAACCGAATTGGCCAAACTCTGGGCCATCTTGGCGCGTTCATCACGTTCGCTGCCGGCCAATCGAACCTTAATCAATTCATGATGATCAATCGCCGTTTCGGTTTCGGCGATAACCGCGGCTGTTACGCCTTTTCCGCCGGTCTGAATAATCGCCGATAAGGCATGCGCCTGCGCCTT
Source organism: Oceanococcus sp. (assembly GCA_051252075.1). Taxonomy (GTDB): domain Bacteria; phylum Pseudomonadota; class Gammaproteobacteria; order Nevskiales; family Oceanococcaceae; genus Oceanococcus. Next base: position 14,304 of record JBPOFU010000015.1, read on the forward strand.
AAGCTTGCGCCGTGCCGCTGAGTCCAAAGCCATTATGAAACCCTCGCATTTGCAGACAGATCAGCCATGATCCCCCTGAAAGCCGCTGGGCGTGATAAAAAAACAGTTACAGACATGGAATTTTCGCTAACAAACAAACGCGAATTGTAGTCGCCCCAGCGGGACAAAAGGATATTCAGCTCAATCATGCGCAAGAATTTTAGTATTAGCCGCAACACTCTGGTGCTCGCGGCCTTACTTTTTTGGCCCTTGACCAGCCCAGCAAGCGACCTCGGGCGCTTGCAATCCATCAAGCAGCAAGCCCTCGCGCTATACACCTTGCGCCTAGCGGATCAAAGGCAATTCTCCCCCAGCGCCACGGTATTGATCGGGCAGCGAGGCCAGGACCTTAGCCTGCGACGTGTCCGCATTGCCATTGATGGCCATTGGAAAATTGATTATCGCTACCGTAGCGACGAATCCGCGCTATTAGCACAGGGTGCAATGCACAAAATGGGCTTAGTCGATTTGGCCAGTGGTGCACATGGCATTACCGTTGAAGCGTACTGGCAAGCTGCTGGCGATGAGCCTGGGCAATGGCGCAAAGCCACCTATGGCCAGACCATGCGCTTAGATGCTTGGCCGCGCGGCTTCAGTATTAATTTAGTTCCGAATCGTGAGCGTGGCGACGCCAGCTTGGACCTCACCAGCCCTGTTGATGGCGGTGGCATTCTGCGTAGCGCGCAATTTGAAATCACCCAGGGGCATGCGCTCAAGGCCCTAGCTCAGTTGCAAACTCTAGCTCATATCGACCCTGCCCTGTCATCAACACCGCTTGCACGAGAATTACTTGCGCGCAGCCTGCAGGCCTGGGGCCTAGGCAATGCAGCGCAAGCCATTTACTCGGCGCTAGCCGACTCTCCTGACACAGATGAAGATCGCAAAATCCGCGCCGAACTCGCGGCCGCCACGCTAGCGCTCAAGGGCCACTCATCTGCTCAAAACAGCAAGCGGCTAAGCCAAGAGCGCACGCTGCAATGGCCCGCCTCCCAAAAATTGCATGCGCAAATGCTGGAAACTCAGCGCCTTATTCAAGCCGGCGACATTGAGCAAGCGCTCAAGATCATGCCGAGTGGGGGCTCAGCCGTGCAGCGTTATAACTTAGCAGCGGCCCTCATCCAGCAACAGCGTTCCGCGCCTGCGGAAGACATACTGCGCAACTTAGCGGTGAGCGCCCCCAGCCGTGATGAGTTCATCGCGCGCATCCAAGATTTATCACGCATCAAACTAGCCTACCGCCATCTCGCACGCGGAGAAGCCGGCCAAGCAGAAGCTTTGATGGGGCGCGTTAGATTGGACAGTGTCTACATTAACCGTGCCTTGTTGGGTCGCGGCTGGAGCAAGCTATTGCCACTGGCCGTATCAAACAATCGTTTGCAGCCGATTCAAGACGATGGATTCCGTCCCGGTTTTGTACAGGCTATCGATGCCGCCTTGCGCGACCCATCGATTAACAGCGCAGCTAACATACGTACGGCCCTGCAGGACTGGGCGCGTTTACAAGATCAAGACCCCATGGACCCGGCGGTGCAAGAAGCGCAAGTCGCTACTGCCTACGCGCTACTCAAACTCGGTGACTATTCCCGCGCCATTCAATACAGTGAAAAGGCGATTGGGCGTTTAGAAGCGGTACGTGACAATCTCAAACTCGGTATGCGTGCCTCGCGCAAGGGCCAAGCCATCAATGGCATTGCCCTGGTGCGCGACCAGTGGCCCCCGGCACCCAGCGCTTGGGCACGCCAATTCGTTGTTGGAGCCTGGTGGGATAACGAGGATGAAAAGCTAGAAGCACCTGATGGGGCGTACCGCGCACGCTTAATTGCGCAGCCCGATAGCGTGCGCATCTTACAAGCGATGCATATGCTGAATCAGGTAGAGCAATTGATGGATGCGGTTGTTGAACACCCTGACTTGGCCGCGAGGGCAACCCAACTGCGCAAACAAATTGAAGCCGAACGCGTCGCCCAGCAAAAAGCGCTGGACCGTCACGTTTACTATTGGATGCGTCAAGAATTAGAACGCGCCACCCGCTACTTAATCATGGCGCGTTTCAGCCTCGGACACGCCTATGCGCACGATAAACCAACATCACTCCCCAACAGCAATGCAGCAACAGGAGCTGAGAAATGAGCATTTCTACGCGTCTTGCACACTTTTCAATCATATTGAACTGCGTTTGCGTAAGTGTGGTTTTACTTCAGCCACAACGCGCTTTCGCTCAAGATGATTTGGGTATGCGCGTCACCGGTGATGACGACGCCAATTTTGGCCTCACCATCAGCAACTGGGTGAATGGTCAGGAGGCTGGGACTCTGGCCCCAGGCCTAATTGGAGAAGATATTTTGCCGCTAGACGAATGGGAGATGCGCATGCAAATCACCGTCGAACGCGCCGCATCTGCCCCAGGTGCACCGATTAACCGGCCGTAGCACTCTCCCTCCCTTCCAAAATTCAATCTGCACGGAATAAGGAACGGACTATGCGCGGGTTGTTCACGACTGACTAAGCGACCCGCTTAAGCCCCATAACCAAACCTTGCTTTAATACGGCCGCGACCCCTTTACCAATAATGGGCAGCACGGCATCGAATTCTATGGTCCATTCGACCACGCAGCCCGCATCTGTTGCAGTGAAGTCCAAACGCCCCTGATGGTTTTGTATCGGCCCGCCATTACGACTAATGCGATACTCGATGAAACGATCTTTTTGCATAGCCGTTACGGTTTCTTCAACACCCAGCGGAGCTGGGCCTAATCGGCGCACGGATCCTATGCCATTGGGCTCATCATCGCCGTCTTTGATACGGCTCACCGGGAGCAAAAACACCCGGCTAAGATTTTGGTGATTGGATAAGAACTCAAACAAATCTGCGACCGAGCGCTTAGATTGCTGACTGACTTTGATCGTTTGCTGTGGCATGAGATGTCCTGTTTAAACCTGAGCGCCGTTGTCGTCCAAATCTTCAGTGGGTGGCGGCGGAATCAACTCATCGCGCCGCAAACCCAAGCTCAATGACGCATTGCCTGCGACATATATGGATGAATAAGTCCCCACCACGACACCGATGATCAGCGCCAATGAGAAACCAGATAAAGCTTTGCCGCCCAATAGGTACAGAGCAAGCAAAACCAGCAAGGTCGTCACCGATGTCATCAAGGTACGCGATAGCATCTCGTTGATGGAGCGATTCATCACTTCAACTTCGGTGCCGCCCCCTTTACGCCGATAGTTTTCACGGCAGCGATCAAATACCACGATGGTGTCATTCAGGGAGTAACCAATCACGGCTAGCACAGCGGCCAGAACCGATAAATCGAACTCTATGCGCAACAATGAAAAGGCACCCAACACAATCATGACATCGTGAACCAATGCCGCGACAGCACCTGCAGAAAATTTCCAATGAAAGCGGAACACAATGTAGAGGAAGATACAGCCCAAAGCCCAAATCATGGCGAGGCCACCATCCACCGTGAGTTCTTCACCGACCTGCGGGCCGACAAATTCCACCCGACGCAAATCGACTTCAGCGCCGTCCGCTTTGAGCGCAGCGTAAACCTGATTACTCAGCTGCGCGGCATCGCCGGATTCGCTGGGCGGTAGGCGAATCAATACATCGTTGCTGGCACCAAAATATTGAGCTACAGCATCTTCGAAGCCATTCGCAGCCAAGACTTCACGCACGCTATCAAGCTCAACAGATTCTGGGTAAGCAACTTCAACCAGCACACCACCGGTAAAATCAATCCCAAAGTTGAGCCCACGCGTGAGCAATACAGCTGCAGACAAAACAACTAACACCAAGGACAGCACAGCGGCCTGCTTGCGCATGCCCATGAAGTTGTAATTGGTCGGTTTAGAAAAAAGGCGCATCGTCAATTCCTAAATGGGCAGGTCAGCACTACGGCGTGAACCGTATAGCGCGTTGGCAAGCACGCGAGTGCCGAGTATTGCCGTGAACATGGAGGACAAGATGCCGATTGATAATGTGACCGCAAAACCCTTGATCGGCCCGGTACCAAACACAAACAAAATCACCGCTGCGATTAAGGTGGTTATATTGGCATCCGCAATAGTGACAAACGCTTTGTCATAACCGCTTTTTATCGCTTGCTGCGAACCCGAACCAGCATAAAGCTCTTCCCGAATACGCTCAAAAATCAACACATTGGCATCCACGGCCATACCCACAGTGAGCACAATCCCAGCGATACCAGGAAGGGTCAAGGTGGCTTGCAGCATGGACAAGACCGCGACAATCAGCACAAGATTCATGAACAAGGCTGCATTGGCGATGAGGCCGAATATGCGGTAGTACAAGGTCATAAACACGACCACCAGCAAGAAGCCAATCAAAACAGCCTGCATGCCTTTGTCGATATTGTCTTGCCCCAAGCTAGGTCCAATGGTGCGCTCTTCCACTATGGAAATCGGTGCAGCCAAAGCACCGGAACGTAACAACAGGGACAGGTCATGTGCTTCTTTGCTGCTCAAACCGGTGGTCTGAAAGCGCTTACCGAAAATGCCACGGATGGTCGCCATGCTGATGACTTCTTCCGTTTCGATACGTTCACGCACGGCATCGCCGTTGGCGCGGTAACTAACGCGAATATCCACTTCCTTAAACAACACGGCCATTAAGCGCCCGACATTGTCTTCGGTGTAACGAAACATGGCCTTGGCCCCTGCACCATTTAAAGTCACCGAGACTGCGGGGGTGCCGGATTCCTGATCTATAGTCGCCGCGGCATCCACAATCTGGCTGCCCATGGCAATGACATCGGACTTGAGCAGAACCGGGCGGCCGGTTTCACGTTCGTAAAACAGATCCGTGTCCGGCGGAATAATATTGGTCCGTGCGGCCAACTGAGCGTCTTCGTTTTCCGCTACGGCGCGGTATTCCAAAGTCGCAGTGGCATCCAATATGGATTTGGCTTGAGTTGGGTCTTTCACCCCTGGTAGTTGCACCAGAATACGGTCACGCCCTTGACGCTGCACCACCGGCTCGGCCACACCCAATTGATTGACCCGATTACGCAAGGTCGTTAAGTTTTGTTTGACTGAGAAATCGATCAAGCGATCAATTTCAGATTCGGACAACTTCGCATGCAAACTCAAGGAGTCTTCGCTCAATGGCTCCACGCTCAGTTCGCTATATTCCTTGCGCAACACAGACAAAGCAGCATCACGCGTTGGCGCATCGCGAAAATCCAGTTCGACTCCACCTTCGGCCTGGCGGCGTCCGGAATAGCGAATGGGTGGCTCCTGGCGGCGCAAGAAACTCGGCAAATCTTTGGCGTATTGCTCGGCCGCGGATTCCAGCACGTATTCCACGTCCACTTCCATAAGGAAATGCACGCCGCCACGTAAGTCCAAGCCCAAAGCCATAGGCTTTCCACCCAGACCGATCAACCAATCAGGGGTGCGCGGGATCATCGTCAAGGCAATGATGTAGTCATGCCCCAAAGCCCGTTTCAATGCGTCAGCCGCTGGCAACTGTTGCGATTCACTTGCTAATCGAATTTCTAAGCGCTGCGCCTCGTCGAGGCGAGTGCTATACCCATCAATACCGGCACGCTTGAGTGCCGATTCCACTTTACTGAGATCTTGCGGCTTGGTGGGGTTGCCAGAATCCAAGGACACCAGCAACGCAGAATCTTCACCAAAAACATTCGGCAATGCGTAAAGAAAAGCAGAAGCTACGACTACGAGAAGTAGCAGCACCTTCCAAAGAGGGGTTTTATTCATCTTCGTTCCGATAGCAACCGCGCAATACACACGCGCTGAGGTTGGGGGCGACTCACGCCCTTAGCAGCGGCTGGCAAGCCAAATCTGCTAAATGGTGACCACTTAGAGTTGTTTCAAGCTGCCTTTGGGCAAAACTTGAGCTAAAGCGGATTTTTGAACTTTAACTTCAACGCCTTCAGCGATTTCAACAGTCATATAAACCTCAGCAACTGCGGTCACACGACCAGCCAAGCCACCATTGGTGACGATTTCATCGCCTTTGGCGAGGCCACCGGTCATGGCTTTGTGTTCTTTGCTGCGCTTCATCTGCGGGCGAATCAGCATGAAGTAGAACAAAACAACCAAGGCAATCAGCGGGAAAAGCTGAGCCATTAAGCTGGGTTGTGCGGAGGTGCCGGCCTGTTGAGCCATTGCAGAAGAAATAAACCAGTCCATTGCGAATCCGAGTGTGACGCGAAAAAAGGCGCAAATTATGCCATGAATCGTTGCCGGAACTCAGTATAAAAGGCTGCAAAGCGGTCTTCTTCGATCGCCAGACGGATTTGCGCCATGAGATTCAAGTAATAGTGCAGATTGTGAATCGTGTTTAAGCGCGCACTGAGAATCTCCCCACAACGCTGCAAATGGTGCAAATAGGCGCGACTGTAATTTTTACAGGTATAGCAATCGCAGGCTGGGTCTAGCGCGCTAGTGTCATGACGATGCGCAGCATTGCGAATGCGAATAACGCCTTCACTGGTGAACAAGTGGCCGTTTCGCGCATTACGGGTTGGCATCACGCAATCAAACATGTCCACCCCACGGGCCACCGCTTCAACGATATCCAGCGGTGTGCCCACACCCATTAAATAACGTGGCGCCTGTGCAGGCATTTTGTCAGCGAGCGCATCAAGCACGCGAATGCGGTCTTGCTCTGGCTCCCCCACCGATAAGCCGCCTATGGCGTATCCGTCGAATTCAATCTCAGCGAGGCCGGCAATGGATTCGGCGCGCAAATTTTCGTGCATACCGCCTTGCACGATGCCAAACAAAGCACCGCCAAGACCGGCATGCTCTGTCTTGCAGCGCTGAGCCCAACGCAGTGACAAGGCCATGGATTCGCGCGCTTCATCTTGCGTCGCGGGATAGGCCGTACATTCATCGAATTGCATGATGATGTCGGCGCCCAAATCTTGCTGCACCTGCACCGAAATTTCCGGACTGAGAAAAACTTTGTCGCCGTTGACCGGAGAACGGAAATGCACACCCTCCTCTGTCAGCTTGCGCAACTCCGCCAAACTCCAGACTTGAAAGCCTCCAGAATCGGTAAGAATCGGTCCCGACCAATGCATGAAATCATGCAAATCACCGTGCGCTTTAATGACCTCGGTGCCGGGCCGCAACCACAAATGGAAGGTGTTGCCTAAAATAATGCTGGCACCAATGCCTTTGAGTTCTTCCGGCGTCATCCCTTTAACCGTGCCGTAGGTCCCAACGGGCATGAAAATCGGTGTTTCCACCACACCACGAGGAAAAGTCAGACGAGCGCGACGTGCACCTGCGCTGCTGTTAAGCAATTCAAACTTCATGCCCGCTCCAACCACATGGCATCGCCATAGGAAAAGAATTTATAAGAGTGTTCAACCGCATGGCGATAGGCGGCCATGACGGGTGTGAACCCAGCAAAGGCCGAAACCAACATGAGCAAGGTGGATTCGGGCAAATGAAAATTGGTTAGCAAGGCATCCACCACGCGAAATGGATAACCTGGAGTGATAAACAAACGGCTATCTCCATCAAATGCGCGCAATTCTCCGCCCGCTGCTGCGGTTTCTAAAGCACGCACCACGGTGGTCCCTATAGCAACCACACGACCGCCAGCCGCTTTGGTCTGAGCGATGCGCTCGACCAATTCCGAACTGACTTGCAGGCGCTCAGCGTGCATACGGTGTTGGGATAAATCATCCACCCGCACCGGCTGAAAGGTACCCGCGCCGACATGCAGGGTGACGTAGCCGAACGCCTGCCCTTGATCTTTAATGCGGTCTAACAGTTTTTCATCAAAGTGCAGCCCCGCTGTTGGGGCCGCCACGGCACCGGCATTGCGCGCGAAAACAGTTTGGTAACGATCAAGATCGCTGGCATCCGCGGTGCGTTGAATATACGGCGGCAATGGCACTTCACCGTGCTCTTCCAACAACGTCCACCATCCAGGCTGAGCGTTCTTGAGGTGGAACAGTTGTCCATCGCGCTCTATGACATCAATCAAAGCGCCTTGCAGATGCAATTGAGAGCCTGGCTTCGGCGTTTTACTAGCGCGTACAAATGCCCACACATGGTGTTGGTCAACAACGCGCTCAACCATGACTTCAGCGGCGCCGCCTGTGGATTTGTTCGCTCTTAGACGCGCCGGTATCACGCGGGTATCGTTAAACACCAGCAAATCGCCGGGGCGCAATAAACTAGGGAAGTCGACAATGTGTCGATCAAACAATTGCCCGCCATCTAGCTGCAGTAATCGCGCACCACTACGCACATCGGGTGGTTGCTGCGCTATCAGTTCAGGTGGGAGCTCGTAGGCGAAATCGCTGCGCTTCACAATCGAATCGCAGGCACGGCCTGCTCCAGAGGGGACAACATGCAGAACAGCGTCAAATGGTGCCGGAGGGGAGAATCGAACTCCCACTCTGTTGCCAGAACCGGATTTTGAATCCGGCGCGTCTACCAGTTCCGCCACTCCGGCACGTTGGACGCTGCGACTGCAGGGTGGCGGATTATATAGACCTTGTGCGCCGTTTGTGAACCACTGAATCGAATCAATTGAACATCAAAGTCAAAAACCCGGCACAGATGCTTGAATTTTCTGGCTTCATACCCCGTCTTGCGGTAGATTTGACGCCTTGATTTTACGCATGGGGAGCGTAATGAGCGTTCGTGTTTCTGCTACAACTATTTTCTGTATTGTTTCTCTCTTTGGGGTATCTAGCGCTTTACATGCGCAAACCGTAGGTGCGGACCGCATCTACGCTGCTGAAGCAAAAGCCGCCGCACTCAAGGCTCAAAATGAACAACTAGCGCAATCAGTCGCGACCCAATCCGCTGCGCTCAAACGTTTGGACGATGAAATCAATTTGATGCGGCAGGATCATGAATTACAGCTCAAAAACCTGCAAAGCGTTCAGGCCGCCGAATTAAGTTCGCTACGCGACAACACTTCAGCGCAAAACACGGCGCTGCGCGAGACCAATGCGTCTATGAGTGTACAAATCAAAAGATTGATGGAGCAATCGTCGCAACAAGCGCAGAACGAATCGATGCTCGACAATCAAGCGCGTGCTGCCCAGGCAGAAGCTACCAAGCTGCAAAACTTGGTTAATGAGCAAAGCACGCAGATTGCAAATCTCACCGCACAAATGGACGATCTGCGATCGAATTTAGCCGCTCAGCAACAAACGATTTCGGGAGAAAGTGAGCGACTCAGGGCGCAAATGAAATTCATGCAAGAGCGCAACAGCACCTTACAAGAAGCTTTGAGTTCAGCCCCAGCAGCAGATCAATTACAAGCACTGAAAACTGCCTTAGAAGATGCTCAATTACAACTTGCTGCAAACAATTCATCCCAGCAGGACAACATTGAACAAACAGCCGCCATGCAAAGTGCTTTGAACACGGCAAATGCACAAATCCAGCAAGACGCGCAAGAAATTGCAACACTGCGGACAGCACTCAATGATGCGCAAGCAAGTTTGAATCAAGCATCATCCATGCAAAGCGCGTTAAACACTGCCAATTCACAAACCGCACTGGATGCCGCACAACTAGAGTCGGAACACCTCGCGCTGCAAACGGAATACAACCAAATACTCGATGGCGTTCGTAGTTGTGAAGCACGCTTACAAAATGCCAATCAAGCGGCGGCAACGGCTAAGCAACAACCTACACAAGCGAGCAGCCACCCTGAAGACATACGCCGTATTGCCGAACTCGAATCTGCATTGGATCGTGCGAATATTGAGATTCGCAATGCAAACAAGGCCTTCGAAGAAGAGCTGAATCTTGAACGCGCTATGGCCGCAGGTTCTGAAGTTGAATTGGAGCAGCAGTTCCAAAAGCGCATCAACGCAATGCAAGAAGCCTTACAAAGCTGTCGAGCGGGTTGACAGCTTCTTCACCTGGGGCGATGAACAATAGGCGTTATTTAGTGATTTGGACGCCAGACCATGAGTGGACACACTCTACCCAGCGAAGACCATGCCGTTCTGAGCCCTTCATTTGGCCTGATTTATCGGGGTCTGGCGCCGGACGCACAACGCGAACGCATACTTGAAATTCTGAGCAAGCTACTCCGACTAGAAACGGATCAAGTCGAGATCGCACTCAACATGCCGCCCCTGCAATTGGCGCACAATCCAGACCGTGAGCGCGTGCGCAAGCATCAAATGGGCTTGGCCAATTTAGGCTGTATCGCGACCGTCGAATCCTTCTGGAAATACCGCGACTGGTCCATCAACGAAGGCCTCAAACACACCTACGAAATTGACGCGGACCAGGCGCCGGAACAAGCCTTCAGCTTGGTTCGCTTTCATCCGTTACCTGGCCACGCGCTCCTACAACAAGCGGTGGTCGATTGCGTCACCATCCCTCACGTCCTCAATCACACTGATATTTTGTTGCAAGCGGATGCGCGCAGCGGCACAGAGCTGCGACACGACATCAAAAGGATCAAGGCACGCTTGAAAGAGCAGCCACAGTGCCAGATCGCAATCGGCCTGTTTCCTCAAGACGGCGACCACCTCACCGATTTACTGGATTGTCTGAATGAACGCATTGCCGCCAATAAGAGCGATAGCAGCGCAGCCAGCAGCACCGAAAGCTTTAAGGGCGAACCGTGGATTGCTGGTCAATCCTGGTTGGAATTGGTCAAGTTGGGCCGCAACAATAATGAAGGGCTGACACAACAACAAAGTTTAGAATGCGCAGCACATTGGCCTAGCTTGATGCCGATTGCTTCCGCCTCCGTGACACATTCTGCACAAGACATTTGTCGTGGATGGACACAGGCGAAGAGTCAGCGCCAAAGCGCATTGGACACATTGCGCATTCATTGCGAGCGTCTGGATCAATTGCCTAGCTTACCCACTATGGTAATGCGCATACACCAAGCCGCTAACGACCCCAGCAGTAGCGGTGAGCAATTATCGAGCATGGTTGAGCAAGACCCTAGCTTGAGCGCGCGCATCCTTGCTTTGGTGAACTCCAGTTGGTTTGGTCTCAAAGCTCGGGTGGAATCTATTGAGCACGCGTTGGTCGTCATTGGTCGTGAAGAACTGGCCCAATTGGCTCTCATGATCAGCAGTGAAAAAGTATTCCGTGGGCTAAAAGGCGACGCCGCCAAAAACTTATGGCGGCACTCGTCGCATGTCGGAGAAATTGCGCGTGAACTCGGACGTCGCTGCAATCACACGCACATTTCCACGCTATTTACTGCGGGTCTGTTGCACGATGTCGGAAAAATATTGCTGTTTAGTTTTGAAGGCACACGCATGCAAATCATTCAACGCAAAGCGCTGCAATTAGGACTGCCTGATTATGAAATGGAACGCGAAATTTGGGGCTACGACCATGCCCGCTTAGGCGCGCTGATGCTGCGCCGCTGGGGGCTACCCGCAAACCTATGCAAGATTGTTGAACAGCATCACGGGCCATTACCCGGCAGCAGTGAAGTCAGCCAAGACGCCGCCATTATCGCTTTAGCCGACCATATCGCCCACCGCTTGGATGCCAGCGAAACGCACGGTGATGCGGCGCGATTGCGCGCCAGCCAGCTCAAATTGTTGCAAGCCAGTTTCGGCGATCTCACCCTGGAAAATGCAGACTTGCTATGCGAAGACCTGCGCCATTCACTGCGCGGCCCTGAGCAATCTAACGCCGCTTAGCGCGCCACAACTTGGCGTAAGCGCCATGCCGCAACGCTCGCCAACAACAGCGTTGGCATTAAGGCAGCTAGTGGCGCAGGCCATCGGTACACCTGCCCCAAACTCCCGGCGACTTCATTGAGCACATAAAAGCCTATGCCTATCATCACGCCCATAAACAAGCGTTGACCAGCCCCGCTATCGCGCAAAGGCCCCAGTACAAAAGGCACGGCGAGGAAAACCATAACCATCACCGTAAGAGGTACGGCCATTTTCTTCCACAGCGCAAATTGCGGCTTAGTGTCGTCCAAACCATTGCTATTCAAATAACCGATGTACTGCATAAGGCCACTTAAAGACAGGCTATCTGCGCGCAATACGAAAAGCTTCAACACGTCCGGATCCAAGTCGACCACCCATTCCCCACTGTCAGACTCACGCACTCTGATTTGGCCATAGTCGATTTCGGTCGCACGTTGCTTATTGGTTAGCCAGACACCATCGACATAATCCGCTTGCTCGATGTGCAAGTTGCGAACCAGTCGACTGTCATTGAGATTGACTTGCATGACTTGCACATCACGCGCTGTGGAATCTCCTGCGAGCTCACCAATGCGTATGTACTGCTCACCTTGGCGCAACCAAACCGCACGTCCTTCACTTCGACTCTGGCCGAAGCGGGCCTGCGAGGAGATATTTTCCGCCGCTTGCTTGGATATTGGCACCACAAACTCGCCCAACACCAAGGCCAGCAACCCGAGCAACAATCCGGCCTTTCCTGCCGACCAGGCCAAACGATAGACCGAAACACCAGCGGCTTGCATTACCACCAATTCGCCAGCCGCCGCCAAGCCCCCCAAACCCAAAATGGTTCCCAGCAAAACCACTAACGGAAACATTTCGTAGAGTAGCTGTGGCAATTTCAAGGCTGCTACAAGCCCGACCAATTCCAAGGTGTACTGCCCCTGCCCTAGGTCGTCCAGTTCCTCCACTAGCGTGACGAAACCGGTAATGCCGGTCAGTGCCAAGGCCACGATCAAGCACATACCCAATAGGGCCACGCGGATATGTCGGTCTAATATCCTCATGTGCGCTGAACTCGCATGCGTTGCACCCAGGCGCCACGAGAGGCGTACAAGCGCAACACCAGCAGCGCTACGATTAAATGCACCCACCACAAACCAATCCAAGGCGGTAGCTCACCCGATTCCAACCATGCTTGTGCGATACCCAACACATTGAAATACACAATGTAACTGACAATGCCCAAACCAACTTTTCCGTAGCGCCCGGAACGGGCATCCGTTTTCGACAATGGCACCGCCAACAATGCCAGCAAAATGACGGCCAAAGGGGCTGACAAGCGCCATTGCAGCTCCGCGATATCTTCGGGCTGTTGTGACAACCAAAGATCCAAAGTGGGTTTCAGGGCCTGCTTGCTATAGCGGTAAATAAAATCGGGTGGATCAATAGAAACGCCATGCTCGGCAAAGCGCGTCACCCGATAATCGGCACGGCCGGGGCTTCCATCGACCCGATAGCCATCCAATAACACGATGCTGCGGCGACCGGTTTCCGTATCCGTTCTTTGCACACCGCGCGGCGCGGTGATTACGCTTTCACCCTGCTCATCCAGCAAGCGTGCAAATACCCCTAGGATTTCAGATCCGTCGTCCGACACAGACTCCACATAAAAGACTCCGGCATCATCGGGGAGCTCGCGAAAACGCCCTGGCTCCAATATCCCAAACTGCAATTCCTGAGCGGCTTTCTTGGTTAGGAAGTCAACGGTGCGCCCGGCCAGCGGACTCAACCACAAGCTCAGAACAGCAGTGAGCGCGGCGAGCATTAAGCCAAGTTTTAAAAAGGGCCGATGCATGCGCCCCAAACCCACACCACAAGCCTGCATGGCGGCGATTTCACTGTCACGATACATCCGGCCCAAGCTCAACATCGCACCGAGCAACAAAGATATAGGCGTCAAAATAGTGAGGTACTGCAAACTGGATAAAAACACCACTTGCCACAACAAATCTGGCGGAATCGTCCCCTTCGCCGCTTCGCCGAGAAAGCGAGCAAAACGGGTGCTCAGCATAATGGCCATCAGCACAGCGGTCACCGCAAACCAAGTTCGGGCGGCCTCAACAAACAGATAGCGCTCAAGAATGCGCGGGGACAATCACAGCTCCAAATTGGCTAGAAAACAAGACCATGATATCTGTACTCGCCCATGGATTGGCGATCTCTCTCCAGAACCCATCCCGGCTGAGATATGATGCTTTCACATTCGTGCCATGACACATCCATGAAATATCAAATAAAAGCCGGAGCTCCGGAAAAACAGCGCAGCGCATGCCTAGTCCTCGGCATTTTCGAACGGCGCAAGCTTTCCGCTCCAGCACAGCTCGTTGACCAAGCCTGCAATGGTGCACTACAAAACATATTGGACAGTGGCGATATCGACGGAAAAACTGGCCAAACGCTGCTGTTACAGCGGCTAGAAGGCGTCGCCGCTGATCGCATTCTATTGGTAGGTTGCGGAAAATCCGTAGCGTTCAATCGCGCCACCTTGGTGAAAGTGCAAGGCATTGCCAGCAAGGCGATCAGCAAGCTGGCCGCCAACGACTGCTTTAACACACTCAGCTTATTGGAATTGTCAGACGGAAATGTTGAAGACGCCATAAAGCAATCCGTTTTAAGCAGCGATGTCGCACTGTATAACTTTGATGAATTGCTCTCCAAGAAAGAACCGGCCAGCAAACTCAAAACCATCAATCTAGCCGTAGTCGCCCGCAATAAAGCGCTGGATGCTGCCTTAGCACAAGCACAAGTCACTGCACTTGGCGTCGCACTAGCCAAAGACTTGGGCAATCGACCCGGCAATTTGTGCACGCCCAGCGATCTCGCCGATCTCGCCAAAGAAATCACCAAAGGCGAGCGCAATATGAGTTGCAAAGTGCTGGAAGAAAAAGACATGCAGAAGCTCGGCATGGGGGCATTGCTTTCGGTCTCACGTGGCAGTCGGCAACCCGCCAAGCTGATCGTGATGGAGTACAACGGCGGTAAGAAAGGTGAAAAGCCGGTTGCCTTAGTGGGCAAAGGTTTGACCTTTGACGCTGGCGGCATCAGCTTGAAACCTGCTGCCAAAATGGAAGAAATGAAATTTGACATGTGTGGTGGCGCCACCGTTTTTGGCGTGTTTCGTGCGCTTAAGGATTCGGGCTTGCCCATCAATGTCCTGGGCATCGTACCGTCCTCGGAAAACATGCCCGATGGCGACGCGAACAAACCCGGTGATGTGGTAACCAGCATGGCGGGCATCACTATTGAAGTCATCAACACCGATGCCGAAGGTCGCCTGATTTTGTGCGATGCGCTGACCTACACCCAGGAACATTACGATCCAGAATTGATCATTGATATGGCTACCCTCACCGGTGCTTGTGTGGTCGCCTTGGGCACCCAAGCAACAGCCGTATTCGCCAACAAACAGGCCTTGGCAGATGATCTACTCGCCGCCGGCCTGCGTAGTGGGGATCGTGCTTGGCAACTGCCGCTGTGGGAAGAATATCAAGCGCAGCTTAAAAGCGCCGTTGCCGATGTCTCTAACGTCGGTGGCCCCGGTGCGGGCGCCATCACTGCAGCCAGCTTCCTGCATCGTTTCACCCGCAAAGCAACTTGGGCACACTTGGATATTGCGGGCACCGCTTGGGGTAACGACAAGCTCGGCACCGGTCGCCCAGTACCTTTGCTGATGGACTATCTGTATAACCGCGCCAAGTGACCCGCGTTAGTTTTTATATCGTCAGCAATCAGGATGTGCATGATTTTGCCTGCCGCCTGCTGGAGCGTGTCTACCAGCAGGCGCAGATTGCTTATGTTCATGTGCCCAATCCGCAAGCCAGTCAGCAATTCAACGAAAAGCTTTGGACTTTTAAAGAAGCGAGCTTTTTGGCTCACGATTTGGAACAAGACGACAGCACCAGCCCCATCGTCTTGGGTGCGGGTGCGCAATTGCCCGCACAACGCGATGTATTGCTCAATTTAGACATGGACAGTGCCACACCGCCGGACTTTTTCTCCACCTTTGAGCGCAGTCTTGAAGTTGTAGCGGGCACCGAGCAGGAAAAAGCAACTGCACGGCAGCGCTATGCCTTCTATCGCAGCCGCGGTTACGAGTTGGAAACGCACAAGATTGGAGAGTAGCGAGCTGCGCGCGCATTTCTCGCAGAGCAGTTCGGGCGCTCTCTCGCCCATCAAGTCACGCTAGCCACGTATAATTCACGGCTTTTTGCACCGCCAGCCCAAAACGCCATGGACAAAACTTACAATCCCGCCGATATCGAATCACGCTGGTACGCTCAGTGGGAGGAAAACGGTTACTTCCGCATGGGCATGGAAGGTGACTCCTACTGCATTATGATTCCGCCGCCTAATGTGACGGGCAGCTTGCACATGGGCCACGCGTTTCAAGACACCATCATGGACGCCCTCACCCGCTACCACCGCATGCAAGGTCACGCCACGCTATGGCAACCGGGCAGCGACCATGCCGGCATCGCCACGCAAATGGTGGTGGAGCGAAAATTGGCAGCCGAAGGTGTATCGCGCCATGAATTGGGTCGCGAAAAATTCATCGAAAAAATCTGGGAATGGAAAGAAGAATCTGGCGGCAACATCACGCGTCAGCTTCGCCGCATGGGCACCTCAGTGGATTGGGAGCGTGAACGCTTCACCATGGATGACGGCCTCTCTGAAGCGGTCACCGAAGTCTTTGTAAAACTGCACGAAGAAGGCCTGATTTATCGCGGCAAGCGCCTGGTCAATTGGGACCCCATTCTAAAAACAGCGGTATCAGATCTGGAAGTGGAGTCGAAAGAAGAAAACGGCTACTTGTGGCATTTCCGCTATCCGCTCAGCGATGGCTCGGGACACGTTACCGTAGCCACTACCCGTCCGGAGACCATGCTCGGTGACAGTGCCGTTGCGGTGCATCCCGAAGATGAGCGCTACAGCCACTTCATCGGCAAGACCATTACCTTGCCTTTGGTTGGACGCGAAATCCCCATCATTGCCGACAACTACGTCGAAAAAGATTTCGGTACTGGGGTAGTGAAAATCACCCCTGCACACGATTTCAATGACTATGACATGGGCAAACGGCATGATCTTGAGCTGATCAATATCCTCAATGATGATGCCAGCCTAAACGACAATGTTCCGCAGGAATACCGCGGCCTAGACCGTTTCGAAGCGCGCAAGAAAGTTGTGGCAGATTTGGATGCGGCAGGATTGCTGGAAAAAATCGACGACCACAAATTGATGGTTCCTCGCGGCGACCGCACCAATGAAGTGTTAGAACCTTACCTGACCGATCAATGGTTCGTAAAAACCGCCCCACTGGCCAAACCCGCCATCGAAGCGGTGGAAAGCGGCAGAATCAAGTTCGTACCGGAAAACTGGTCCAAGACCTATTTTGAATGGATGTACAACATTCAGGACTGGTGCATTTCACGGCAAATTTGGTGGGGACATCGTATTCCTGCCTGGTACGACCAAGACGGCAATATTTATGTCGGGCGCAACGAAGTCGAAGTCCGCGAAAAATACGCTGAACAAATTTCAACAGACACCGTCCTGCGTCAAGATGAGGACGTACTCGATACCTGGTTCTCTTCGGCTTTGTGGCCCTTCTCCACCCTGGGCTGGCCAGCAAACACCGCCGAGTTGAACAAGCACTATCCCACCAGCGTGTTGGTCACCGGCTTTGACATCATTTTCTTCTGGGTTGCCCGGATGATCATGATGGGGCTGAAATTCATGGACGATGTTCCGTTCCGTGAGGTTTATGTCCACGGTTTGGTGCGTGATGCCTCCGGCGCGAAAATGTCCAAGTCCAAAGGCAATGTCATCGACCCGCTGGATGTGGTTGATGGCATCACTTTGGAAGAATTGCTGAACAAACGCACCGGCGGATTAATGCAGCCGCAGATGGCGGAAAAAATTGGCCAACAAACCAAGAAGGATTTTCCGGAAGGCATACCAGAACACGGTACCGACGCGCTGCGCTTTTACTTTGCAGCACTGGCCTCTACCGGCCGCGATATTCGTTTTGATACCCAGCGTTTAACCGGCTACAAAAACTTCTGCAACAAGCTGTGGAATGCGGCGCGCTATGTCTTGATGATGACCGAAGACTATAAGGTTGCCGAGGCCAGCCCGGATGACTACAGCTTGGGCCTGCCAGAGCGCTGGATCATTTCCAAATTACAGGAAGTCGAACTCTCAGTTAACAAGCACTACAGTCAATACCGTTTTGACTTGATTGCCGCCGAACTGCATGAATTCGTTTGGCATCATTTCTGCGATTGGTATTTGGAACTGTCCAAACCTGTTCTGCACAAAAGCGAAGATGCCGCGATCAAGCTGGGCACTGCACGCACCCTACTGCGAGTTCTGGAAGCCGTATTACGTCTGCTGCACCCGATCATGCCGTACGTCACCGAAGAAATTTGGCAACAAGTCGGACCACGTGCCGGTCGCAGTGGTGACACCATCATGCATCAGGCCTTCCCGGTTGCCGACATTCAAAAAATCGACAAAGACGCAGAAACTGAAATCGAATGGTTGCAGCAATGCATACTCGGCTTGCGTCAGATTCGCGGAGAGATGGACATTTCTCCAGGCAAGCCCTTGGACGTACTGCTGCAAGATGCCGACTCAAAGGATCTTGCTCGGGTGGATAGCATGCGCCCTTGGCTGAATACCTTAGGCCGTATCCAAAGCCTAGAACCGGTAAGTGGTGAAGCACCAGACTCCGCCATGGCCGTGGTTGGCAACATGAAATTGCTGGTACCAATGGCTGGCTTGATCGATAAGGAAGCTGAACTGGCTCGCTTGGATAAGCAAATTGCCAAACTGGACAAAGAGCTAACCGGCGCCAAAGCCAAACTCGGCAACGCCAGCTTTGTTGAAAAAGCACCTGAAACCGTGGTTGCCAAAGCGCGTGAACAAGCCGAAGCGCAAGAGCGGACATTGTCGGAACTGAAAACACAGCGAGAAAAAATCAGCGCTCTATAAGCACTGGTGCATAAGCAGCAGGTTCCGCGGTTTAATCCGCGGAATTCTCATCTTCCCAGTAATCGCAGCTGTCAGCCGCGCGCCCAATAAATCGCAGTGCCTTATCTCGCCCTAGCGAACGCTGACTCGACACTAGGAACTTGCCGGAATCGGGGTACTCACAAATTTCGCTGTCCGCTTTCGTTGAAATCGCCAAATACTTCAATGGCACCGACCCGGTATTCGTAATCTTGTGAGCGAATTCCGGGCCCCCACGTGGCGCGCCCAAAATGTCGCCTGGCTTAATCGGATGTTTGGCGTCCCCAAATCGATAAACACCGCTACCCTCGAGGACCACAAACATCTCATCTTCCACATGGTGCACATGAAATGGACACGCTGATTTCCCAGCTGGTACAACACAATACGCTGCACCGATCTGTGTCAGTCCAACATGCTCGCTTATCCCAGCATCAAGTGATTCAAAATGTTCTCACTGCTTGAATTGCTCGAGCTTTAGGTCTTCTATGCTCACCACAGGATGAGATTGTTTGGACATGTTCAACTCTCCTTCTCACTGCAATCGCGGATCAAGCTAGCCGCTTAAGTGCGCTGTGCAAGCTTTGACTTAAGTGCTCAGGATAGACCGTTTTCACAGTTACTAAATCACAGCGCTGAAATTGACAAAATTGAATGATGGCGTCTAGCAATGCCGCATTTACCGAATCTTGCTCAAAATTGTGCTGCTCAAAATGCAGTGATCTAATCTCTAAATGGCTGGTTTTTCTATGGACTTTACAATCCATTCGGCCAATAAATTCATCACCAAAAAGTAGCGGCAAGCTGAAGTAGCCATACTGCCGCTTGCTCGCTGGCACATAACATTCCAACTGATAATCATATTGAAACAGTACTTTGAGTCGGTCACGCTGAATGACACTGTTGTCGAATGGCGAAAGAATCATCATTCGACGGCTTCGTCGAGGTAGACGGCGATCTAGCGCCCCCGCTTCCAAGACGAATAGCTCACCAGTGTCCACTTGCACTTGCTCTAAAGCACCCTGCGCCAGACGCTCATCAATCAAGGCTTTTACGGCCTGGCGCAGCTCTAAATTGCGTCGCTGGTAGGTTAGGCCTTTCACAGAGACCAGCCCATGGCAGCGCAGCTGCTGATTCACCAGGTGGTTGGCAAATTCATCCATGCTGGGCATCTGTGCATCGACCAAAGACGGCAATACCCGCTCGGTAAGGTCATATGCTTTCTGGAAACCTTCGCGGTCACTCACCATGAGGTCACCCTGCATATACAGTTGCTCAAGCGCCTTTTTCGCAGGCTTCCAATCCCACCAAGCACCACGTTTTGACGTGTTGGTTTCTACATCCCGGGAGCGTAGAGCGCCATCCGCATGTACGCGTGCCAGTAATTCTGCCATGAGCTTCTGGTCAGGATTTTTGTACCAATGGGTTTGCCCACTTTTAATGGCGTGCTTGTAGGGCAATGAGTAGCGAAAGTCCGCCATCGGCAAAAAAGCAGCCGCATGAGTCCAATATTCGAATATATCGCCAGCGCGCAACATCTGATTCGTCATATCTGGCGTGAACTGTGGCACACGAGTACGCAACACATGATGATGAGCCCTTTCCACCACCGATATCGTGTCAATCTGCACGTAACCCAAATGCTGTATGGCTGCACGCGCCCCTGCCAAGCCACGCCCAAAGGGCTGTATTTGCAGCAAGCCTTGTGCAGCCAAAGCGAGACGGCGCAATCGCGTCAGTTCCTGAGGACGTGTAATTTGAATCGTTTTTTTAGCGCTAGAACGCATAAACCTCTAATTCAACAATATAGGACACGGTTCAAGCGTGCGCCATCCACGAGCACTGACTAAAATTCAGCCACTCTGCTTCTCGTTATTCCGCCGAGCCCTGTATACGCACGGCTAACACGTAAATACCCGCCAATAAGATAACTGCACAGTCCATGACTATGGCTGGTGCCGCTTGACTCAGGAACGCCTGACCGTAAATCAAAACCAAGGAAACAAAGATGGCCTTGCTCAATGCCGCTATGGAAATAGAAAAAACTCTAAATTTCTCGTTCAAAGCGCCAAAAATAAGTATTAGCCCGATCAACCCTACCAATGCTGACCAGCTGCGAATAATGATGGACTCAAGGCTACCGCTGAACGAAACCCCGAACATGGATTCCAATGACGCCTGCGGGAAAAACAAGCCATAGAACATGGTGGCTGTTAGAACGCCCGATACCAACATGACCCATTTAATATTTTTGATAATGAAATTCATATATCGCCTCAGCGGTAAAGTTCTTGCATTGCTAAATTGCTCATTGCCGCATAACAATGAATAGCACCAAGAATTTACGCCGCACTACGCCCCAATTTCACCTCATCCAAAGATTCCAGACACGCTTTCAAAGCACGGCTAATCGCGGTTTGTTGCCGAATCATTGCCAACTTGGGCCAAGTAGCACGCTCACCTTGCAAAATCATGCGACGTACATCTTGTGGCCGTGGGTTACGAATCAATCGGGCATAGCTGCTGGGGTCAAATTCAGGAAGTATGGTCACATTTCCACGATAATCTTGGTCCAAAATGCCTACAGCGTAATCCAAATGGCGGCGGGCGCTGGTGAGAGGTTTGGGCAGGTTGTTGCGGGCCAATTTAAGTACGTTACGTGCTTGATGGCGAGTGGTGCTGAGCATGAATCGACGACCGCCATGCAGTAAACCCGACTCATCCGGCTCGCGACTGCTAATGAAGGGCAATACATGGGGATTGGTTTGACTGACTATGAAGTGATTTACGTTGAACAAACGCCGCAATCTCATGCGCGGTAAGTCGCTTAACAAAGATCCATCCGCCCATCGCAAGCTCGGCATATAGGGTTCGCGCTTGCCTTGTAGGTTTTGAGTTGCCAATTTAACTGGCGGGAACAGCAAGGGCACGGCGCAGGAGGCCAATACGGCTTCACGCTGATACAGATGCGGGAAGGTCAAATGATTGAGCAAGCGCGCTGGCTGATTCGCCGCCACCGGTGTGACGGTGATATTCATGGCGATTCCGGACAACGCAAAAGCCTCTTCAAAAGTTACGTTGGGCACGTTATGAGCAAGGCCACGGCGCAATTTGTTCTGATCCATGATACCGCCGGTGCGGCGTATGTCTTTGGGTGAGAGCAAACCCCACAAATCCAAATAAAGATTGTCTGGATTCATCAAATGCTCGGCTTCTTCGCGAGTACGGCCTGCAATGGAACTACCGACCAGTGAACCAGCACTGGCTCCTGACATCACATCCGGCAACAAATCTTGTGTATACAGAGAACGCACCACGCCGACGTGAAACAAACCCATGGTGGCACCGCCGGACAGCATTAACGCGGAACGTCCATAGCTTTGCGCTAAATCCGAGAAAAATCGCCGTTTTGAGGCCTTAGAAATCCGCTTAGTATCTTGCTGTGCGATCCACTCTAGTGATTCCGTAACCGTATCCAAATACGATTCGATGAGATATTTTGTGCCTAACGGACTTACCCCATACAGCAACGGGTTGCCTGAATTACCCAAGTTCCAGTGCAAGCCTTGGCGCAACTCAAACATTAAGTCCTCTGGCCGGTCTTGATAACGCAGACGACGAACCGTGTTCAGGCGGTCTCGCACCAGATTATTGTCATAGTCGGGCGATGCCTCATCTTCGCGCCAAGCATGACCGCCGCTGTACTGCTCGTAATCTTTGGCCGCATGCAACCACTCTTCGTAACTTTCTGCATGTGCCATGGCACGCTGCGCTTCGAACAGGCTGTAACGACCGCGCAAATTCTGCGCTAACAAATTCAGTTTCTTGCTCACAATAGACTCTGGATTACTTTGTTCCGATCATGCCATCAAATTGGGGCATTAGCGACCAAACTTTCCCACACGCCGCTTGAAAATCATTGCTAGACAAGCCCCTCATAGCCAAGCACAATCAAGCCACCCCAAATAAAGAACTCCCGCATGAGCTCGTCCATTAGCCAATTTTTGGCCACCGCGAATCGCGTCATTTTAGGCAAGCCCGATGTGCTCAAACTGTCGCTAAGTTGCTTATTGGCACAGGGGCATTTGTTGATCGAGGACATTCCAGGAGTGGGTAAAACTACGCTGGCAAAGACTTTGGCGCATCTGCTCGGCCTGGATTATCGGCGCGTGCAGTTCACCAGTGATTTACTCCCGGCTGATATTGCTGGGGTTTCAATTTTTGATAAAGAAACCAGCCAGTTCCGTTTTCAGCCCGGTCCAATATTCAGTCAAGTTTTGCTAGCTGATGAAATCAACCGGGCAAGCCCGAAGACACAAAGCGCATTGCTGGAAGCAATGGAAGAAGGGCAAGTTACCAGTGATGGCGAAACACGCCCCCTGCCCCAACCCTTTTTCGTCATTGCCACGCAAAATCCTTTGGATCAAATCGGCACCTTCGCCCTACCGGAGTCTCAACTCGATCGCTTTTTGATGCGTTTATCCATCGGCTACCCCTCACAAGAAGCGGAACGCGAGCTGTTATTAGGCCAATCACGCCATAGCATGTTGCAGCAGGTCGAAAATCTACTGGACGACAAATCCGTGCGGGCCTTGCAGCGACAAGCACAAAGCGTCACCTGTAGCCCTGCACTAATCAACTATATTTTGGAACTGGTCGCAGCCACGCGCAGCCATGCTCGCGTGCGATTGGGGCTGTCGCCACGCTCAGGCTTGGCAATCAAAGCTGCCGCCCAGTCATGGGCCATGCTGCATGAACGCAGTGCGGTATTGCCGGAAGATGTTCAAGCCATTTTTCCACATGTCGCGGGGCACCGTTTGCAACTGCAACATGGAGATGATCAAGGTGTTGCCGTGTTGATTCGAGACCTGCTTGCTGACGTTGCCATTCCTTAGATCGAACGGCACTCATGCGAAAATTCATCAATCGCAGCTTTGAAAATTGGGTAGCCGGCCGCCACAAACCGCAGAACCCACCGGTTAGCATCCGCAAAGGGCGCTGTTATATTTTGCCGACACGGCCTGGCTATGTGTTTGGCCTGATGCTGTTCGCAATGCTGTTGGGCGCGATGAACTACAGCAACAATCTGGCTTTTGCCCTGACCTTTTTGCTGGGTGGCATGGGCATGGTGGCCATGCACCACACCAATGCCAACTTGCTCGGTATCGATATCAATATACAACGCATACCACCAGTGTTTGCTGGTGAACCGATCTGGGTGCCACTGCAATTTTGTAACCGTAGTAAAAAACTCCGCTATAGCCTATTGTGTGGCTTGAAGCGAGGTGAGTTATCACCCGACAGCGCGGTGGATTGCCCTGCCAACGACCTTGCCGATAGCGGTTTTGAAATAGCCGCTAAAGCACGTGGCGTTTACCGTGTTCCTCGTTTCGCCGTCGCTACCGAGTTTCCTTTGGGTCTATTTCAGGCTTGGAGTTGGTTAACACTCACCAACGAAATATTGGTCTATCCAAGCCCGGCGAAAACACTGCGTGATATACCTCCCGTTGCCAGCTCTCAAGGCAGTCGCTCTGGCGAACAACTGGGTAGCGATGACTTTTCGCACCTGCGTGATTATCAAATCGGTGACCCCCAGCGGTCTATCCATTGGAAGCGCTATGGGCATACCGGTCGTCTAACCGTTAAAACTTTTGTAGAACCCTTGGACGAGTCCTTGTGGTTGGATTGGAACAGTTTGAGGGACCTGAGCAGTACTGAAGAGCGCTTATCGCAGTTGTGTCGCTGGGTACTTGATTGTGAAGCGCTCAAACGCCCCTACGGACTGCGCCTGCCAGATGTTTTAATCGAACCCAATCAAGGGCCGGGCCATCAGCAGCAGTGCTTAGCCCTACTCGCTCGCCACGAAATAAGCAGCTCGCATGAGTAGTCCGGCGCGCACTGATCACCTTTCTGCAGCAAAAGTCCACAGAATTCTGCTGGTCCTATTGCTAATCGCAGCTCCGCACTTTGCCCATATCCCGTTGTGGGCAACGGTTCTCGTAGTGGCTGTCGGCATCTGGCGCACATTGGCCGCATCACGCACTTGGGCGATGCCACGACCGCTACTGCGGCAACTGGCGACTGCGACCGCAGCGATTGCGGTGTACATGCAATACCAGACCCTCAACGGCCATCACGCCGGTGTCGCTTTGTTGATGGTCATGCTGGGGATGAAGCTCACTGAAATGACGACACGCAGAGATTATCTGCTGGTCATCTACTTGAGTTACTTTCTGCTCATCACCCATTTCCTGTTCAACCAAGACCTAGGAATGATCGTGTTATTGCTGGCCGGCGCCCTAGCCATAACCACAGTACTAGTCGATGTAAACCATCCGCAAGGTGTGTTGCCGTGGAAAGAAGCACTGCGCCTTGGCGGCGTATTGATGCTGCAAGCCGTCCCCCTGATGGTTATTTTCTTTGTACTGTTTCCACGCATTCCCGGTCCATTGTGGGGATTGCCCTCAAATTCAGGCACCGCGCTTTCTGGGCTTTCCGACTCCATGTCACCCGGCGCGATCAGCAATTTAAGCATGTCTGACGCTGTGGCTTTTCGCGCTCGCTTTTATGACCAAGTGCCGCCACGTAACAAACTCTATTGGCGTGGCCCTGTATTCGAATACTACAACGGCAGCAGTTGGCTTGAAGGCCCATGGCAAGATGTTCCGCGCCCTGTCAGCGCCGAATTAATCAGCCCAGCCATTGACTACGAAATACAGTTGGAGCCACACGGCAAGAAATGGTTATTAGCTTTAGATGTGCCGGTAAAACCTTGGCCAGCGGACGCCAAAGTAAACTCCAATTTGCTGATGCTCAGCAAGTACGATGTGATTGACAAAAAATTGCTCAAACTCAGTTCCGTTTTGGACTATCGAGTAGACCGTGATTTAAGCAAGTATCAGCAACAAAGGCGGCTAAGTCTGCCTCCCAATATCAACCCGAAAGCACGTGAGCTAGCGCGGCAATGGGCTGACAATGCCGCGACCCAACAAGACATCATTGATCAAGCACTGAGGTTTTTTCGCCAAGAATTATTCGTTTACACCTTGCAACCTCCGATCATGGCGGGACAGCACAGCATCGATGAATTTCTCTTCGGCGAGCGGCGTGGATTCTGCGAACACTACGCTGGAGCATTCACCTTTTTGATGCGCGCCGCAGGCATACCCGCGCGTATTGTCACTGGATATCAGGGTGCGGAAGCAAACGCGGATTACTACATCATTCGACAGTCAGACGCCCACGCCTGGAGCGAAGTGTGGCTGGAAGGCCAAGGTTGGGTGCGTGTCGACCCCACTGCAGCAGTCTCTCCAGAGCGTATAGAGCTGGGCCTAGGCGGCGCATTGGGTGCCGGAGAACCCATACCCGGTCTTGCACGCTTGAATCGGAATCTATTCCTCAAGATGCAATTGCAATGGGATCAAGTCAACGCCTTATGGGATCGTTGGATATTGGCGTATGGCCCAGAACTACAACAAAGCTTTCTGGCGGCATTAGGACTACCCGGCTTGCGCGCCATTCTAATTGCATTAACGCTACTGACCGTGGGCGTATTAGTTCTAGTCAACCTACTGACTCATCGTGCACATCGTCTGAGCGCGGAAGTTGATCCGGTCCTGCAAGCGTGGGCACGTTTTCTACGCAAGCTGGAGCGCAGCGGAATTCACATAGACCCGGCGCAAGGACCGGAGGACCTATTCCTGCAATTGGAAGAAAGGCAACCAACCTGGCTCGCTGAGGCAAAGCAAATTCAGCAACTCTATATTCATCTGCGCTATGCCAGTCAAAATCCGGACCCACTGATGCTCAGTCGCTTCAAATTACGAGTACGAAGGTTTTCCGCGAACAGGCGGCGGGCTTAGCGTATCGCCCACATCGCATCCAATGGTGCCTTGATATGACTGATTTCCAGGCCATTGAGATATTTCATGGTCTGTCTGGGTTTGTACAAACGCCCGTCAAAAAACAGGTCAGAACCAAGATGCAAAGATTTAGAAGCCTCATCGTGATGCCAATCTTGATCATGCACGCCTTCATCTTTGTAACCCATACTCGGATACGCCATATCCAATTCACGCGCTACTTCACGGTAAATCTTGGGCAAATAAACCTCTTGCGCGGTCTTTTTGAAATCCAAAACTTGATCAAAATCGCCCCAACGTATCATCTGCCCCAAATACCAAACCGCATGGGAGTACCAAGGAAAGTTCGCCGCAACCTGATGAAAAACCAGATCGCGTGAGTGCGTTCCCGCTAAAGTCGAAATGCCCTCTCCGCAGGCGTGCAATACCGACTCGGGCAATTGCAAAGCATGTCGATCTGCGAGCAATTCACGCGCTTCATCGCGATGCTCCTCCAACCACGCGGACGCGCGCATCAATGCACGAAGTAAGGCCCGGTGGGTGCGCGGATACCGTTGTAAGAAGCGATCGTGTATCGCCAACACTTTGCCCAAGCTGTGGTTCCACATCGCATGCTTACTAAACAGCAGTTCCACCAAGCCGTCTTGAGCAGCCAAGCTACCCCAAGGTTCGTCCAACCAAGCCGCATCGTAATTGTCTGCGCGTAAGCTCTTCAGCACCCGGTTCGGTGTCAGCGGAGCCAGTTCTATGTCGTTGTTGGGGTCAATCCCAACGGACGCCAAGCAGTAACGCAAATCGTAGCTACCATTGCTATAACGATCCGATACTGCAAAGCGTAGGCGCGGTTCACCCGCCTCTTTCCGGCAGCGGATCAGGGCGGCTAAGGCCTGAAAAGACTGTACCGGTGGAACCGGCGCAACGCTGGGTAAGCCTGCGTCGTGCAATTGACTGACCCAACGCCTGTGCAAGCCAAATGAGGCGCCACCTAAGGACAATACAAAAGCTGTACGCAGCGGCACGCGCGGGCCGCCTATACCCAAATGGGCACACAATGGAATTGTGCCAGGCATATGCGCTGCATGCAGATCGCCAGAGGCCAATAACTTGCGAGCACGCTGCCAAGACGTTTGCCGGCTAAGCGTGACCTTCAAACCTTCTCGTTGGAACTCGCCACGCGCTTGTGCCACCAATAAAACGGCAGCATCCAGTGTTGGCAAATAACCAATACGCAAGGCGGGGTGTTGAGAAAACCGGCCCCCGACCAGCCGTCCCAATGAGAATTTCATGACCTGTACCCCGGCGAATCCCATTCACCGCCCGTAAAAACGTTGTGCTTGCAGTATGCCACATGAGCTCAATCGAATTGGAGACTCAGCACCACCGCATCTTCACGCCCTTCATCATCGGGGTAATAGCCCTTACGCAAGCCCACATCCGAAAACCCGGCTGAGCGATACAGGGCCAAGGCAGCGGCATTGGATGTTCGCACTTCCAAAAACATGCGTTGTGCCGCTTCACCCAAAGCGTGATCTATCAGATTATCCAACAGGCATCGCCCCAATCCCATGCCCTGGAAGTAAGGATGCGCGCAGATATTCAATATGTGCGCCTCTCCCACCGCCAAGGTCATAATCGCGTGACCTACAACTTCACCACGTTGGTTTTCGGCGACCCAACTTGGATAGGAAAACTGCAAACAATCTTCAAAGATTCCTTGGGACCAGGGATGCGGATACGCCGACGCTTCATTTTCAGCGACAACATCCAAATCGGCGGGCCGCATGGCGCGCAAACGCCACTGCGGCAAATCAATCGACATTGATCAGCACACTGCGAGCAAGCTTTAGATCCTGCCAGGCTTTGGATTTCTCTCGCGGACTGCGTATCAGGTAGTCCGGATGATAGGTCACCAAAGTAGCGATATTGCTGCTACCAAATTCATATTGCTTACTGCGCATGCGACCTATCGGTTCAGCACTGGATAACAAATGTTGAGCAGCGATTCGCCCTACTGCAATTATTAATTTCGGCTGTACCAATTCGATTTGACGCAACAAATAGGGAAAATCCTCCTCCAAGTCATTGGCGCGCGGATCACCATTATTTGGAGGACGAAATTTACAGAGATGAGCAAGGTAGGCGTTTTTTTTCCGGTTCAAGCCTATGGCCAATAGCATTTGATCTAACAATTGCCCCGCCGCACCCACAAAAGCCTGACCTTGCTTATCCTCGTCAACTCCTGGCGCATGACCAATGACCATGACTTGCGCACCACGTGCACCGGCACCAAAAACCGCTTGCTGAGCGCCGGCGCGCGACTGCCCTTTCACGTGCGCTTCAAGGGCATCCCAATCCATGCCTGCAATCAGCTCCAAGCGCAAAGCTTTGGCCTCATCCCGCTCTGCGTCATCTTGCTGCAGTTGCTGCACCTCAAGCGGGGCGACTGGTTTTGCGCTAACGGCAGCTGATTGCGCCTGAGCCAGTGACTCAGCCACAAGCGACTGAACTTCAGCCTCAGATGGCGCAAGCGGAGCTTGCGCCTCAAGGTCACTACGTAGCCGCCACAGGCTTAGGCCCAATTCGGACAGATGCGCTGCGCTATAGCTCATAACACTAGACCGCGTCTCCGACTTGCGGGTGCACCCGTTGCTCGATCTTCTCAAGTCCATTCAAAGCGTGAACGTAAGCTTTGGCAGAGGCCACAATCACATCAGTATCGGCACCTTGGCCATTAACGATGCGTCCGTTACGGGCCAAGCGAACAGTAACTTCACCCTGTGCATCCGTGCCTTGAGTAATGGCGTTGACTGAGAACAAGCGCATGTCACATCCGCTACTCACCAGCAGTTCGATTGCGCGGAAAACAGCATCAACAGAGCCGTCACCGGTGGCCTCGACTTGGCGGATTTCACCGTCGATTTGCAAACTCAAATCCACTTTCGGAGCACTGTCACTGGATGCACAATATTGCAGACTTTCAAATACGATGCGATCGGCCGCTTGCGCGACATCACTGACCAAAGCATGCAAATCTTCATCGAAGATCTCATGCTTTTTATCGGCCAAAATCTTGAAGCGCTTGAATGCATTGTCCAATTCAGCCTGACCAGAGAACTGTATACCCAGTTCCACGCAACGGGTCTTAAACGCATTTCGACCAGAATGTTTGCCCAACACAATGTGCTGCGCACTCCAGCCAACATCTTCTGCGCGCATGATTTCGTAAGTCTCACGACTTTTGATTACGCCGTCCTGATGTATGCCGGACTCATGCGCAAAGGCGTTGGCACCGACGATCGCTTTGTTCGGTTGCACCGGAAAACCGGTTACACCTGACACCAAACGCGAACAGGCCATGATGTGCTGTGTATCCAAACCATGATCACAGCTGAATTGGTCACGCCGAGTACGCACAGCCATGGCAACTTCTTCCAAGGCGGCATTACCAGCACGCTCACCTAGACCGTTGATGGTGCACTCCACCTGGCGCGCGCCGTTCTGCACAGCGGCTAGAGAATTGGCTACTGCCAAACCCAAATCGTTGTGACAATGCACAGAGAATATCGCCTTATCCGCATTAGGGATGGCATTGCGCATATTGCGAATCAACTCGCCAAACATGTGCGGCAGGGTGTAACCCACGGTATCTGGCACATTGATTGTGGTCGCCCCGGCGTCAATCACGGCTTCAATAATGCGATGCAAGAAATCGGGTTCCGAGCGTCCAGCATCCTCGGGAGAAAACTCCACATCATCAGTAAACTGACGCGCCAATTTTACTGCGCCAACCGCCGCAGCGACGACATCATCAGGCTGCATACGCAGCTTTTCTTGCATGTGTATGGGAGAGGTCGCAATAAAAGTGTGGATACGTCCACGCACTGCTGGCTTCAAAGCCTCGGCTGCACGTTCAATATCTTGTGGTGAGGTGCGCGCCAAAGAACACACTATGCTCTCTTTTACTGCACTAGCCACGGCCTTCACGGCTTCGAAGTCGCCTGGGCTGGCTATGGCAAACCCGGCCTCGATCACATCAACCTTTAAGCGCTCCAAAGCACGCGCTATACGCACTTTTTCGTCTTTGGTCATGGATGCGCCAGGGCTTTGCTCGCCATCGCGCAAGGTGGTATCGAAAATAATCAGTCGGTCATCGCCGGCTGCAGAAGAATTTAATTGGTTCATATCCTCAACCTTGCTGCTTGAGGTGGATTGTAGGCGTATGGGTGGCTGTGAGCGCCCCACCCGGGCACATTTATTATCTGCCCTAGGGCAGAAGTCGCTCAGCAAGTAGCAGGCCGTACCCAAATTGGGCCGACTTAGATGTGCGGAATGTGGTCATCGTCATCATCATGGCTGCGAGTATCGCGCAAAGTTGCGCTCAATCCAAGCCCTCTGCATCTGAACGCTGTCGTTTCCAATCTCTGACCGCGAATAAGGGACCAGATAGGGTGTAAATGAGCGCAAAGCCAAAGAGCACACGCGGTGGATCCATAGCGATCAGCACAAACAGACACACCATGATCAACACATGAGCAAAAGGCACCCGCTCGGACAACTTCAAATCTTTAAAATTGCGGAACCGTACATTGCTCACCATCAGCACGGCAGCCAACAGCGTTATAGCCAGTGCCGGAAATGCCATGCTTGCACCGGACAGGCCAAAGTCGTCTGCGACCCACACAAACCCTACGACCAAAGCCGCAGCCGTCGGGCTGGGCAAGCCAGAAAAATAGCCTTCTTCGCCTTCTGGTGCGACGTAAACATTGAAACGCGCTAAGCGTAAAGCGGTCGCTGCCACGTAGATAAACGCAGCCAGCCAAGCCACTTTCCCACCCAGCCAAAAAGCATCATTCAGCGTTTGTAAGGCCCAGGTATAAATCATCAAGGCCGCGGCCAGACCGAAAGTCACCAGGTCGGCCAAACTGTCGTATTCCTTACCGAAATCACTTTGCGTGTTGGTCAAACGCGCGACTCGTCCATCCAGTGCGTCGGCCAATCCCGCAGCGAAAACGGCGATGGCGGCATCAGAAAAGCGACCTCCGATGGAAGCCACAATGGCGTAAAACCCACCAAACAAAGTGGCGGTTGTAAACAGGTTAGGCAACAAATAAATGCCTTTACTGCGTTTGCTGCCTTCGGCTTCGCTCATGTCAGCTTGCTACATCAAGGTTGGTGGCGTTGTGCACCATTGTAGCGAGCACATCGTTGCCGGCACGAACTTTTTGTCCCAATTCCACATCCACTCGACTGTTCACGGGTATATACACATCCATTCGGCGCGCTAATCGGCGCACGCCGCAACGCCTTCCCTGCCCCAAACGCTGGCCAAAACCGGCACCGCAGGGGCGCTGCCCCAACAGGCTGCCTTCGCTGACAACCATGACGATATCGTCGAACTCATCGGTGCGAATCCAACTCGATTGAGCGGCATGACGACTGCCACGGCGCCCCGCGCGAATTTCCATCAATGTCCCTTCGCAAGCCGCACGAAAGTAATACACCCCATATCGATTGACTCGAATCGAAATACGAATCGCTGCGCGATCGAGATAAGGGTCATGACATTCACGACGGTGAATAATCACCCCATCGACAGGCACGACCAAGCCCAAGGCTTGCGGGGGCACGGTGCGATCATGGTCGAGAAAACTTAAGGACAAACCGAAGCTCAGCAGAGCCGCAATCATCCATGGCCCAGCGGAGTCTATGCTTAAAGACACGATCACACCGATGATGCCGATAGGCAATAACAGCCACCAAGCTTCACGAGCGACGTGTAAAAAAGTACCGAATCTCACAATATTTATTTCGACAAATAAAAATGGGCTGAATAATCAGCCCATTTTTATCAGATGTCTTACAGAAAGAGTTAGTTCTTTTCTTTATCAACCAGTTTGTTAGCGGCAATCCACGGCATCATTGCACGCAGTTTCGCGCCCACTTTTTCGATGGGGTGCTCTTGTGCGTGACGACGTGATGCTTTTAACACCGGTTGACCTGCCTGATTTTCAGCGATGAATTCACGCGCGAATTTACCGTCCTGAATGTCTTTCAAAACACGGCCCATTTCGGCTTTTGTTTCTGCGGTGATGATACGCGGGCCTGTGGCAATGTCGCCGTATTCCGCAGTATTCGAAATCGAGTAACGCATATTTGCGATGCCGCCTTCGTACATCAGATCAACGATCAGTTTGAGTTCGTGCAGGCACTCGAAGTAAGCCATTTCCGGAGCGTAGCCCGCTTCGGTAAGGGTTTCGAAACCGGCTTGTACTAGTGCACTGGCACCACCACATAAGACCGCTTGCTCACCGAACAAATCGGTTTCTGTTTCTTCGCGGAAATTGGTTTCAATCACTCCGGCACGACCGCCGCCATTGGCAGACGCGTAGGAC
>JBPOFU010000150.1:0-5066 GCA_051252075.1 Oceanococcus sp.
TACACAATCACGGTTCGGCTTTCGAGTTTCAGCGCGTTAAGGCGTTCTTTACGCGCGCTGGATTTGGCCGGTAAAAACCCATCGAAGATAAAGCGCTCCGCGGGGAAACCAGACATCACCAAAGCGGTGGTCAAAGCGGTCGGCCCTGGCACGCATTCCACTGCCAAACCGGCGTCGCGCACGCAACGCACCAAACTGTAGCCAGGATCAGAGATCAGCGGCATGCCGGCATCGCTAATCAAAGCCAAAGTGTTGCCCTGCTGCAGTAAATTCAATAAGCCCCGCAAACGCGAGTCATCATTTTCATTATGAGCATGCCATGCGCTCATGGGGGTGGTGATAGCAAAGTGGCGCATCAACTTGGCGCTGTGCCGCGTATCTTCTGCCAAAATGCGGTCGGCCTGCTGCAAGGCCTGCACTGCGCGCGGACTCATATCGTCCAAATTGCCTATCGGCGTGCCAACTACGATGAGCCGCCCGGTCATGCCTGATATCCTTTACCTTCCCAGTCTTTTTTGACTATCGCATGATTCCGAAATTCTCGTATCCAAGCCGCCTCACGCCAACGCTGTTACTCGCTGGCATTTTGGGCCTGAGCGCTTGCGCCAACCAAGCCATCACACGCGGCGCTAACAGCCCATCAGGGCCAAGCAACACTCAGGGCGCGATTGAGGACGTCGATTATATTCAGCTCGCCGTCATGGCGCTGGACAGCGCCGCCGCATCGGAAGGTTTCCAGCGCATTATTTATTTGGAAGACGCCTGCTGGGCTTCTGCGCGCGCCGAACAAGCCGATTTACTCAATCAGGCGTTAACGCTGTATCCCGAGATTGCACTCAGCCCTGAACAAACCGCAAACCGAGCGGCTTATCAAGCACTCTTGTCGGCGATGCAAGACGATGCGCAGACCGCACTCGCGATCATTAGCGCGAACCCACGCCCCAACCAAGCACGCCCACTGACGGATTACTGGCTGGCGTATGCGATGGCCTATCGCTTACTCGATGATGGTGCCGCTGCAACCTTAATGTTGGTGCGGCGCGATGGCGAATTGGATGCCACACAGCGAGATGCCAATTGGCAACGCATCTGGAATCTGCAATTGGAATCAGCGCGATTCTTATTCCGAGACGACAGTATTCGCTACGATGCGACCACCCAAGGTTGGCTGGAATTGGGACGTATCGCCCGCCAGTTCTGGACCGACGAACAAGACATACAAAATGCCCTGCAGCAGTGGAACTTCGATTTCCCCGGCCATCCCGCAGCATTGGATTTTTGGCAGCACGCACAGGTTCTGGCTTACAACACTTTAAATTCAGCAGTACGTAAAATTGCACTACTGCTGCCCGTGAGTGGCCGACTCAAAGAAGCCGCTGCAGCGGTCCGCGATGGTTTCATCTCGGCGCACTTTGCCGATGTCACCAGCAGCCTTGAAATCCGCATTTACGACACCGCAGAAAACCCAAGAGCCGCATACGATCGAGCCTTAGCGGAAGGCGCGGAATTGATGGTCGGCCCGCTGGACAAACAGCAAGTGGAAATCGTAGTGCAATACAACGCCAATCGCGTGCCCTTATTGACCCTGAACTACCGAGACCAAAGTGATCCGTCCGCCAGTGTGTTGGAATTCGGCCTCGCACCAGAAGATGAAGCACGCTCAGCAGCCACTCAAGCACTCAACGATGGGCTGAGCCACGCCATTGTATTGGCCAGCGACAACGATTTTGGCCGACGCTCATTACAGGCCTTTCAAAATAGTTTTACCAGCGCCGGCGGCACGCTGCTCGACACCCGTATGTTCAGCGGCACCCCGCGCGACTACCAAAACACCATTAAATCACTACTCAAGCTGGAAGAAAGTGCTGCCAGATTCGCCGCTATTCAACGCCTAATAGGGGAAGAACTGGACTCCGCACCGGTGCGGCGACAAGACGCCCAGTTCGTTTTTCTGGCGGCAACCCCACAAGAGGGCCGACAAATTCGGCCGCAGCTTAAGTTTTATCACGCAGAAGATTTACCGATCTATTCGGGCGGCCGCATCTATGCCGGACAACCAGACCCGCGCCAAGATAAAGACCTCAATGGGGTGAGGTTTTGCGCTATGCCGTGGTTACTCGGCAGCTCCGAATTGTGGCGTTCACGCCGCGAGGCCGTGGAACAGGCCTGGCCAGAGAGAGCGAAACGCTTTGAACGACTTTATGCCATGGGCAATGATGCCTATTTGTTGGCAAGCACTCTACGCAATACCAATTGGACCAACCTGCCTGTGATCGCAGGTGCAACCGGTCAGCTACGAAGACAACAAAGCCGCATCGTGCGTTCGCTACCTTGCACGCGCTTTGTTGGCGGCATTCCGGATCGCCGTGTACCGGTCATCAATCCACAAAATTCGTGAACACGCGCGGCGCCAAAGCTGAACTGCGTGCCCGCCGCTACCTGGAGTCCCAGGGTCTACAGTGCCTAGAACAAAACATGCAGTGCCGCGTCGGAGAAATTGATCTGATCATGTGCGATGGAGACGAACTGGCTTTTGTGGAAGTACGTTCCCGCGCCGAACACGCAACGGTAGACGCGTTAAGTAGTATCAGCGTACAAAAACGACTACGCATAGTCCGCGCGTCGCGGCATTGGCTAAGCCGCCACCCAGACTGGTTTGAACGCCCGATGCGCTTCGACGTGGTCGCTATAGATGGTAACGAGCTACAGTGGCTCCGCAACAGCTTTGATGCCGAATAATGCTCAGCAACGATCAAATCAATGAACTTCAGCAACTCCACACTGGCCTGAGCATACTCAGCGACCCGGCGGAATGTTTAAGTTACGGCTACGACAACAGCAAACAACAAGCACAGCCCGATGCAGTCGCTCTGGCTAGCGAAACACCCGCTATTGCCGCGCTGGCGCGATGGTGCAGTGACAACAAGGTTCCGTTGGTTACACGCGGTGCCGGCACCAACACCGTGGGGGCCACGGTGCCGACCCATGGCGGGGTGGTGCTGAGTTTGGAACAAATGGATCAGATACTGGAGTTCTCACCGGAGAATCAGTATTTACGCTGCCAAGGAGGGACCCGCAACGGCGCGGTGCAGAACGCCGCGGGACAAGCGAAATTATTTTGGGCGCCGGACCCCACCAGCTCCGGTTTTTCCACTGTTGGCGGCAACTTGGGCTGTAACGCCGGCGGCCCCCGCGCGGTGAAATACGGCACCTGCCGAGACAACATACTTGGAGTCACCGCGGTGACCGGTGACGGACGCATTATTCAAACCGGCTGCCGTACAACCAAAGGGGTGGTGGGTTATGACCTCACTCGTTTATTGGTTGGGTCTGAAGGCACCCTCGCCATCATCACCGAAGCTACCTTATTGTTGAGGGCGCAAACTGCGTCAACGTGGAGTGTGCGCGCTGCCTACAGTTCGGTGGAAGCTGCGACGCAGGCCGTATCCACTATCATGGCGCAACCAGCGCGACCTTGTGCTCTGGAGTTTATGGATGCCACGGCCGTGCGTTTGGTGCGTGAAAACGGGGCTATAGATCTTCCCGAACAAACCAAGGCTCTACTACTCATCGATATCGACGGAGATGAAGAACAGTTGCAACGCGACTGCGCGGCGATTGAGCGTGCTGCGGCGCATGCTTCACGCCTAGACTGGCTGGTCGCGACCGATGCCGATGACAGTCGCGCGCTATGGCAGGCACGCAAGGCCTTGTCACCTTGCCTACGCAGCTTGGCGCCTAAGAAAATTAACGAAGATGTGGTGGTTCCGGTTTCGCGACTTCCTGAGTTGATTCATCAACTGGAGAAATTCAGTCAACGCTACAACTTAAGCATCGTAAATTTTGGCCACGCGGGTAACGGAAATGTTCACGTCAATATTCTGCTAGACCCTGACAATCCCAAACAGATGGCCGCCGCCACACAATGCTTGGAAGCCGTATTTGACTTGGTCTTGTCACTCGGCGGCACTTTGTCTGGCGAGCACGGGGTGGGTACTGCCAAACGCGATTTCGTTGACCGCGAAATTGATCCTGAGACCTTGCAGCTGATGCGCCAACTTAAAGCCGTTTTCGATCCGCAAAACATCCTTAATCCGGGCAAAACACTACCGGATGCAAAGCGCTAAAATAAGCTTGCTGTTAAAACGTAGAAAACTCAGGAGAACTCAGCCTATGAACACACGACATACACTCATGGTTAGCTTAGGAATCATGGCATCGCTGTCATCGCTAAGCTGTGTTTCACAGTCCGTTGGCCCCGATGGGGTCCATCAAAAAGCTGGCCCTTATGAGCAAAGTGTTGGCCCAGATGGCGTAAAGCAAAGTGGCCCAGGAGCCCATCAGGAAGTCGGCAAGGACGGCGTGCAGCAAGGTACACACTGAAACCTGGGGCAATAACCCGACTTATTTGACGACCTTCAGCGTGGGTCGCCCGCGTGGCGGGGGCGGTGGTGGCTGATCATCACCATCATCGTTATCCACTGCTGAATCGACCAAATGCAAACCCTGCTGAGGCTTTTCCTGCTCGCCACTAATACCGGTCACGGCGCGTAGCTCGTCTTTCAAATGCTGCGCAACCGCAGTTTCTGAATCGGCCTCGTCATCCGGAAACACCATACCTTCACCGGTTTCCCTGACGATAAGTGCTTCTATGGCCGCCATGGGCACACTAAGCACAGCGCTTCGCCCTGCGAACCGAGCTTGGCCGGTTACTGATTCGTTACTGACATCACGGTGCTGCATTGCAGAGAAGCTCACATTGAGCGTAATGCGGCCGTCTTCGACGAAGTCCCTGGGCACTTGCACGCCTTTTTGCTCCGCATCAACAGCCAATAACGGGGTTAATCCGTTGGCCTCGCACCATTCGATCATGGCACGCAATAAAAAGGGTTTTCGTGAAATCATGCTGAGAATACTCCAGAAACTACAAAGCCGGCAGCTGCC
Organism: Oceanococcus sp.; assembly: GCA_051252075.1. Classification (GTDB taxonomy): domain Bacteria; phylum Pseudomonadota; class Gammaproteobacteria; order Nevskiales; family Oceanococcaceae; genus Oceanococcus. The sequence continues at coordinate 4,945 of JBPOFU010000150.1, forward strand.
GGCTTTGTCATTCAGCGCGCTGAAAAGAGAGACTTAATGTATGTCTTTCCAGAACTCTTTCTTAATGGCATAGGTCAGCGGAATCAGCAGTAACAGGTAAAACAATACCCAAAAGCCCGTGT
>JBPOFU010000151.1:0-5009 GCA_051252075.1 Oceanococcus sp.
AAAGTATTCTTGATGCAGACGCGCCACAATGGAGGTCGCGATCATGAGTGTGTTTAAACAATTATCCGAAATCTCACGCGACCCTGATCACGGGGTTTTGTTTGGGGTTTGTGCTGGACTTTCTAACTACTATGGTTGGGGAGTGCGTAAGACACGCATCGTTGCATTTTTGCTGCTGCTGGTCGTTAATTGGCCGATTATCTTTGCTTATGTCGCGGCCATATTCTTGTTGCCGACTGTTGCAGAACAAGCTGAAGCACAAGCCAAAGTGAAAGCGAATCCAGCCAATCAACGCGGCAAAGAGCGGCCAAAATACAGTGGCCCCTTGCGTGAGCGCTATGCTGCTATCGAAAAACGCATGCGTAAGGTTGAGGCCCACCTGCATGGCCAGGAATACCAATTGCGGTCTGCTTTTCGCGACTTGGAAACTTCATGAAACCAGGGAAAACGGTTGCTGATTCTGCAGTAAGCGAACAGATTTACAAGATTTTTCCGAATGATCTGAATCACAACGGCAATGTTTTTGGCGGCCAGATTATGGCCAAAATGGATCGCATGGCGGTTGTGGTGGCAGAGCGCCACGCCGGGTGTCTTTGCGTCACCGTTGGCGTTGACGCTGTGCACTTTATCCAACCGGCCACGGGTGCTGATACCTTGATCTACAGCGCCGCTTGCAATAGAGCCTGGAATTCCTCCATGGAGATAGGCGTTAGGGTCATGGCGGAGTTGTCACGCACCGGCGCACGACGGCATATCCTTTCTGCCTACCTGACGTTTATCGCTTTGGACGAAAACGATAAACCGACGCCCGTTCCTCAGCTCATCGCAGAGAGCCGAGCGGAAAAGCTACGTTTTCAAGAAGCTGCGTTACGTCGCGAAGCACGATTGGAGCATGCTAGGGAGATTGACGCACATCGTGCGTCACGTGAGCAGCAGGACATCTAGTCGTGCGCTCTTAAAAACCACAAGGAACAAAAATGGGTATTTTGAGCTGGATTGTTTTTGGATTGATCGCCGGGGTTATGGCGAAATGGATTATGCCGGGTAAAGATCCAGGTGGCTTTTTTGTCACCATTGGCATTGGTATCGCCGGCGCTTTTGTTGGTGGATTTATCGGCTCGTTATTAGGACTAGGCTCGGTGAGCGGCTTCAACTTGGGTAGTTTTGCCACCGCCATCGGTGGTGCTTTGTTGCTGTTGTTTTTATGGCGTAAATTTAAATAATGAAATGCGCAGCGGCGCTAGCTGAATGTTCATCATTTACCAGTTCAGCGCTCGCTCCTTCTAGCAGAATCATGTTTTCCTCATCAGTGCGTGCTGAATTTGTAGTGATCAACTCGGTTTCATGTACACATAGCCCTACATTCGATTTGCTACATGGTGGTGTTTCCTTTTTAGGATAAGTTGCCTAATGCAATGATTGAAAGATCATTTTTGCTTTTAGGGGAGTGGGGGAAACATGAATTTGAAATTTGCACGACCGATGCGAATCGGCAGTTTGTTGATGGGGCTTGTTCTGGGTGGGCAGGTGGGGCTACTCGCAGCGAGTTCATCAAACGGTGTTGTGACTACGCCAGAACAGGCGCGCGACGCCTTCTCAGCTTTATCTTCACAGCAACAGGCGGCTTTGGCGGATCAATTGAGTGGGCTGCTCGGACGAGTCAATTTTGCCAATGCGGTGAGCACTTTCCTGCCTCAGAGCACTTCATCTGATGACGGGATCGCTGGCTTATTGGGCGGTGCATTGCCCGTTAGCGGCGGATTAGCAGCTCTCAATCTCAGTTTGCCAGCAGAAGTGATTGCCTTATTGCCCAGTGCCATCACTTACCGTTGGGAAACGGAAGTGAATGGCTATAAGCAAACCACCGATGCGGTTTTGAATTTGCCCACCTTGTTGGATGTGGATGGAGATTCGCAGCCGGACTTTAATGCCAGTTTGTCTATCTCTGGTGCCAACAGCGTCACGCTGCAAGTTGAGCGTATCGCGGTGTTGAATGGCGCTTCGATTCCATTGAAGATCGAGGCCGTGGTAGCCGACCCGCGTGCAACGTCGGGCTCGGTGTTTGCTTTGGGCTACGATGCCTCCGCCAGTAGAGCACCCGATAGTTTTACCGAAGTGATCGGTATCGGTGGTGTGCTGGGGAACACACAGCTGACAGTGGATATGAGCACATCTGGCGCCGGAAATAGTCTGGATTTATTGGCTGAACAGTTCAGCGAACGCGCCGATGGCAGTCGGAATCCAGATCAAACCATCGTCCTAGGTCTTGCACCCGTTCCGGATAGTGCCAATGTGGCAATTGACATAGGCAGCAATACCATTGCCGTGGATGTCGGTGCTTCTCAGCGCAGTTTTGCAGCGATAGAATTTATTGATTACAGCTCCGGTCAAGCACAACCCGTCGATGTTGCTATTGATCAGTTGCCGACCTCGTTATCACTCAATTTTACCGAGCTGAATGGTCAACGGCAGTTGAGCTACAACGCCTCACAAGTGGTTGATGAGATCAACGTCAACGCCGATCAGTTATCTGGCTTTGGTCGTGCCAATCAATTGCAGTTACTGCTGGGTGGTGTGCCTACCAGTTTGAACTTGGATATGGGATCGGCCGGAGAGTTTGATTTAGACGCAGGCAATGCAGATCTAGGCCTGCTTGATGTGGTGCTGAGCAATGGTGCGAGTGCGTCACTGCCTGTGGGGGCTGACGGCATCGTGATGAAAGAGACCCCCAGTGATTCCGTTTTGACTGCGCGCATTACGCGCTTACGCCGGATCAGCGGCCAACAGCAACCGCTGTCAATCTATTTGGATTCTTTAGGTGCTAAGCCGGTCCATGTGGAGCTGAGAGACAAACCCAGCAGCAACGCGAAAGAAACCTACACCACAGCAAATTTGAATAATTTGCAGCGGCAAACGCAGATTTCCATCAGCGATGGCTCCAAGCAGCAAATCAACTACAGCGCTGCCGCCGCCGCTAGCAGTTTGGTTTTTGAAACCAATGCCGGCAGTCGCGACAAACTCACCGCTTCAGCCAGCCCGGTGGCTAGCAATATCGCCATTTGTGCTGCAGGGGACAAAAGTTGCTCGACATCAGGCAAAGCAGGTAACACCGGCTCTTTCCGTGTTGTGACCAGCCAGCCTATGACTTTAAATCTGCGTGATTGCAATAATTCCAGTTGTTCCAAGGAATTGAAGATCAGCAACTTCAATATCCGACATGTGGATATGGCGATCAACGTAGGCAAGAACTGCACCTTCTGGGGTTCATGCACGGAAGGCTCCAAAGGCAGTATTTGGCTGGATACCGATAATCACAGTTTGACCGGCCGGGTCATTAGCCGGTCCGGTTTGCCGGTCGACGCCAATTTTGGCCCAGGCTTTAAAACCAACAACCGCTATGTCACCTGGAATTGGTTTGTGCCTTCAAAATCAGGATCGATTTCTTGTGGTTCCGGTAGCTATTTGAAGGTCACCGTGTTTGGAATTACCTTGGATATCAAAGCGCTTTATTTGTGTTGAGCAACCGCGTTTGATGAATGCAGAGCGGGCAGCGAAATAAAACTGCCCGCTCTCCGGTCTTTTCAGTACAGTTCAATGACGAATTGACTCTTGCCGGTTGGGAATATTTTCTGAAGGCAGTCGGAACGTCATTCGAATTCCTCACTGCTAAAGACTTAAAAGAGCTCAATGAATACAAAACGTGCGCTAGTACTCGGAATAATAGCGGCTGCCGTCGTGGCCTTTTTTGCCTTGGATTTGGGGCGTTTTTTTAGCCTAGTTTATCTAAAGGATCAGCAGGACGCGTTTTCAGCTTTCTACGCTGCAAACCCGCTACAGACCATGCTCATCTTCTTTTTGGTTTATGTGGCTGTAACCGGCCTGTCGCTCCCAGGTGCCGCGATTATGACCCTGGCAGGCGGCGCCTTATTTGGCTTTTGGTATGGCGTTTTGTTGGTGTCGTTTGCTTCCACCATGGGCGCTACTTTGGCCTTCTTGGTGTCGCGATTTGTGTTGCGCGACATGGTGCAGCAACGCTTTGGAAGCAATCTAAAGGCGATAAACCAAGGTGTGGAAAGGGACGGTGCATTCTATTTGTTCGCATTACGCTTGGTTCCCGCATTCCCATTTTTTGTCATCAATTTGGTGATGGGCTTGACGCCTATGCGGGTATTGAGTTTTTTCGTGGTCAGCCAAATCGGCATGTTCCCCGGGACTTTGGTGTTCGTTAATGCAGGCACCCAGCTCGCTCAAATTGAAACCCTGGGCGGCTTAGTGTCGCCCGGATTGATTGGCTCCTTTGTACTGTTAGGGCTTTTCCCCTTGATTGCTAAGAAAATCGTGAACGCACTGAAAGCCCGTGAAGTTTATAGGGGCCATACGAAACCCAAGAGTTTTGATCGCAATTTGATTGTGATCGGTGCCGGTTCCGCTGGTCTGGTTACGTCCTATATCGCAGCGGCAGTCAAAGCCAAAGTGACCTTGATCGAAAAGCACAAAATGGGCGGGGACTGCCTCAATACTGGTTGCGTGCCGTCTAAAGCGCTCATCAAATCGGCCAAAACAGTGCATTTGTCCACGCGTGCACAAGCGCTGGGTTTGAAAAAGATTGATATTGATTTTGACTTTGCTGATGTTATGGAGCGGGTTCAACGCGTGGTCCAAACCATAGAGCCGCACGATTCTGTGGAGCGTTATGGCGAATTGGGCGTGGAGTGCATTACCGGCGAAGCCCGTTTGATTTCACCTTGGGAAGTGGAGGTCAATGGTCAGCGTTTAACTGCAGCGAAAATCGTTATAGCCACCGGTGCGCGCCCGTTCGTGCCGCCGATTGAAGGCTTGCAAGAAGCCGGTTATCTCACTTCAGATAATGTATGGGATTTGCGGGTTTTACCCAAGCGATTGGTTGTTTTAGGCGGCGGCCCCATAGGTTCAGAATTAACCCAGTCGTTTGCTCGTTTGGGTAGCAAAGTGACACAGGTCGAGATGCTGCCCCGCAACATGATTCGTGA
>JBPOFU010000152.1:0-5001 GCA_051252075.1 Oceanococcus sp.
ATTAATGGCCACGCGCATGGACGAATCTTTCTTGCCACGCATGGCTTTGGCTGGCGCTTCATCCATGCCCACGACTTCGCTGGCGGCCATGACGCGCAGCCGCCTGTGCTCAAGCAATCCATGTTTGCTCAAAGCGGTATGCAATGCATCCGCCTGACCAACCAGAATCAGCTCAAGATCTTCATGCCGCTCCAAAGCTTTTTGGGCGGCAGGTACGGTGACATCAACGCCGAAGTCACCGCTCATCGCGTCCAACGCGATGATCATGACGATTTAGATGTCGTCGTCGCCAGCAACTTCAGGCTTTTGAATAACCTGACGACCGCGATAGAAACCATCTTTGGTCACATGATGACGCAAATGTAGCTCACCACTAGTGGGATCTTCAGACACAGTCGGGGCGGTCAGCGCATCGTGGGAGCGGCGCATGTCGCGCTTGGAACGAGTTTTTCGGTTTTGTTGAACGGCCATTACGGCCTCCTTAATTGCAAAATGCTGGCAGCCGCCAAAGTGGCAACTGCCTATGAATTCTTTGCTGGACTCAAAAGCTAATCCAACACACTACCCGCTGGCGGCTCACACTCACCTGCTGGGTGTAACGAGGTCATGGGCAAAGCCAAAATCGACTCTTCCCGAGCCAACTCATGCAAACGCACGCGACCATCATCCATCAAGTAAATATCTACCGCTGTATCAATGCGTTCCGCTTGTTCTGGCGTCTTAACCAGTTGCAAACTAAACTCACTTTGCCACTCCACCTGCATGTCTTGCAGACAGCGCTGACATTGCACCGTAGCCAAACCTTGCAGCTCACCCTTCAGACCTAAACGACCTGAAGGCGCTTGCACTACCTCAATTGACACCTGCACACTGGCTTCACCAGCAGGCCAGTCCTCAAGTTTAGATAGCTCAACCGGCCCAGATAATTTCAATCCTGGGGCAAGTCGGTTGTGGTTAATCCAAGAGGGCAAATGATCGCGCATGGCGCGCGGATTCTAGTGATTTGTACGGAAAAGTCAATGATTTCTAAGGATATCGACCCAACACAACTGATACTCGCATCCTCATCACCCTACCGAAAAATGCAGCTAGAAAGCCTAGGATTGGACTTTCTTGCTATCAGCCCGAATTGTGATGAGGGCTTGTACAAAGATGAGGCTGCAGAACAAGCAACCTCACGCCTTGCGCATGACAAAGCCCACACCTTGTTACAACGTCACCCTACAGCATGCGTCATCGGCAGTGATCAATTGTGCTGCACAACGCACGGTGAATTGGTAGGCAAGCCGGGAAGTATAGAGGCTGCGCACCGACAATTACAGCAATTGTCTGGGCAAATGGTTCAATTCGTAAGCGCAGTTTGTGTGCTATCGAGAAATCATCAGCAACAACATATCTCAACGACCCAAGTGCACTTCCGCGCGCTCACCTGTGAAGAAATTCAACGCTACATTGCGCTAGAACCAGATGCTATCTACTGCGCAGGCAGTTTTATGTCTGAAGCGCTGGGGATTAGCTTGTGCGAATCCATCCGCTGCGACGATCCCAGCGCTCTCATAGGCCTGCCACTCATTGCCACAGCGCGCATGCTGCGCAAGGAAGGCTTCCGCCTCCCCTAGTCGACACGCATTAACGCTGCTGCAACCAATCGCTCAACTCATTCACGCCGGGCAATATGCTAAGCGCACCCGCTTGCTGCAACTCTGCGGGCTCATGCACTCCCCAAGCCACGCCAACGCAGTCCATCCTCAGCTGCGCTGCCATATCCATGTCATAGCTGGTATCACCCACCATCAATGCCTGTGCTGGCGACAGTTTCAGCTCATGCAACAGTTCTTGCAGCATTTTCGGGTTCGGCTTACCAGCGGTTTCATCCGCGCATCGGGTAGCGACAAAGCGCGGCGCCCAAGCATTAGCCGCTAATGCTTTATCCAATCCACGCCGACTCTTGCCAGTTGCCACGGCTAAGCGGTAGCCCAACTCAACCAAATCATCCAAGACCGTTTCCACCCCCTCAAAAGGGTGCCCGTAAACCTGCGTCCGGTTACCGAACAAGCTTCGATACTTGTTGGCCACGGCCATTAATTGCGCTTTTTCGATCATGGGGAACAAGCGGGAAAAGGCATCCTCTAGTCCCAAACCGATCATGCGGCGAATTTGCATGTCATCTCGGCTGGGCAAGTTCATGGCCGCAATGGATTGCTGAATAACTCTGACAATATCGTCGGCAGAATCGACCAAAGTGCCATCCCAATCGAAAATTATGAGTTGATAGGGCTTATTCACTACATTCTCCTGTGTGATTGACTTGCAAGGCATCGACAACGGCCTGCATGGAAGCTGGCATCGGGCAGCTCACATCAATGTCATGCCCAGGTAACGACAAACGCAAAGATCGCGCATGTAGGCAAAGTGACGGACGCTGCGGCAGTTTCAAACCGCGATCAAATTCACGCCGACCATATTTTCCGTCGCCGACCAAAGGATGACCCGCTTCAGCCGCTTGTACCCGAATTTGGTGGGTGCGTCCGGTTTCTATACGTATGTTGAGCAGACTGGCATCGCGCAGCGACAAGTCCAAATCAAAGTAACTGACGGCCAGCTTACCGCCCTCACCACTGGCGACACGGCGTTCTCCGCTGTCGTCGCTAGCACGTGCCAATTCGCTTTCTATACGCTGCAGCTTTGCTGGCCATTGGCCATGAACGACAGCTTGATAATGCTTGGCAATTCGCCTTTCCGCCTGTTCGTTTTGAAAAGCGTGTTGTAACTCACGGCGGCGCACCAACAGCAGGCAGCCACTGGTTTCCCGGTCTAAGCGATGCACCAATTGCCATTCCTGCCCCCACAGTTCGCGCGCTACATCAATCAGTCCGGTTTGGATACCAGAGCCACTGTGCACCGCCATACCGGCGGGTTTATTCAGCAGCAGAATATCCTCGTGCTGATACAACAAACATGGCCGCAATTCCACCAACATTCTTTGTGGAATTTCCCCAGCAACTTGCTCGCGTTGCGTGACCGGCGGGATACGCACACTATCGCCTGTTGCCACCCGCGTAGACGCTTTCACACGCCCTTTATTAATGCGTACTTCACCGCTGCGGATAATGCGGTACACAAGACTACGCGGCACGCCCTTCAAGCGCGCCATCAACCAATTATCGAGGCGTTGGCCGTTTTCATCGGGCCCAATTTTTAAATATGAAACTTCTGGCTTTTTCTGTGGCACAATACTTGTCCATCGGGAATCGGCGTCGTTTGACGCTTGATTTGCATGCAGTTTCGAGCGTTCTTTCTCATACGCTCTAGACGGTTCAGCGAGCCGCACTATACCGGCACCCGATTGCGCATGAGGCAGTTCCCTGCCGAATTTTTTGCTTTACGCACCCAATTTACAGCGCTCCCCGGCCAATCCCAAAATAAAACCCGGGTCGGAGCGCCAAGGACAATACAAAATGAAACGCATACTCGTGAACGCCACGCAGCCAGAAGAGCTGCGCCTGGCTATCGTCGACGGACAACGCCTGCTTGACCTCGACATGGAATCCCCCGGACGCGAACAACGCAAGTCCAATGTTTATAAAGGCAAAATCACTCGGGTAGAACCCAGCCTAGAAGCCGCTTTTGTGGATTACGGCTGTGATCGCCACGGCTTCTTGCCGATGAAGGAAATCTCCAAAGAGTATTTCCAAAAAGCACCTGAAGACGGCAAATTGCAGATCAAAGACTTGCTTAAAGAAGGCCAAGAAATCATTGTTCAGGTGGAAAAAGAAGAGCGCGGCAACAAAGGCGCTGCACTGACCACCTTCATCTCCTTGGCTGGCCGATATCTGGTCCTGATGCCCAACAATCCGCGCGCTGGTGGTGTGTCACGCCGTATTGAAGGCGATGACCGTTCAGAATTGCGTGACGCGCTGAACCAGCTGGAACTCTCCGAAAACATGGGCGTCATAGCGCGCACCGCTGGAGTCGGCCGCACCGCCGAAGAACTGCAATGGGACGTTAATTATTTGGTTGAGCTGTGGGAAGCCATGGCCAAAGCCGCTGAAGAGCGCAAGGGCCCATTCCTGATTTATCAGGAATCCAACATCATCATCCGTGCGCTGCGCGACTACCTGCGCCCAGATATAGGCGAAATTGTTGTCGACAACCCTGAAATCTATCAACAAGCGATGGATTTCATGCAAGCGGTCATGCCGCATTTGCAGAACAAATTGAAATTGTATGAGGACAGCACACCACTGTTCTCCCGCTATCAAATCGAAAGCCAGATTGAAACGGCACACCAACGCGAGGTTCGTCTGCCTTCCGGTGGCGCATTGGTCATCGATAGCACAGAAGCACTGACCGCAATTGACATCAACTCGGCGCGCTCTACCCGAGGTGGCAACATCGAGGAAACCGCACTCAATACCAATCTAGAAGCAGCTGAAGAAATCTCCCGCCAACTGCGCCTGCGTGATTTGGGCGGCTTGGTTGTTATTGACTTTATCGATATGGGACCGAGCAAGAATCAACGTGAGGTGGAAAACCGCTTTCGTGACTCGGCCAAAATCGATCGCGCTCGGGTTCAAATGGGCCGTATTTCACGCTTTGGCTTAATGGAGATGTCGCGCCAGCGTTTGCGTCCATCTTTAAGCGAACACGCCCATATCACCTGCCCACGCTGCGAAGGTCACGGCACCATTCGTACAGTCGAATCTTTATCCTTGCAAGTACTACGTTTGCTAGAAGAAGAATCGCTGAAGGACCGGACTGCACGCGTGATTGCTCAGCTCCCGGTTGAAGCGGCGGTGTTTTTGCTCAATGAAAAACGCAGCAACATCACAGAAATCGAAGTCAACTCTGGCTGTAAAGTCACCCTGGTCGCGAACCCGAACCTGCAAACACCGCACTATGAAATCAAACGCGTTCGTGGTGATCAACTGCAAGAAGATGACAACGATGTAGCCAGCCATGAACTGCTGAGTCAAGCATTGGTTTCAGACGATGTTGCTG
>JBPOFU010000153.1:0-4998 GCA_051252075.1 Oceanococcus sp.
CATCATTCACTAGCATGACTAAGCGTATGTGATCCAAGGCGTCGTCCGCATCGGTCTGCATGGGGACATCGTCGGTGACTACAGCAATTTCAGCTTCGAAATCTATGCCCCAAGCCGGATCGGCCACAATGTCTTGCTGTGGGGCAAGAAAACCATCCGAACCTCCTTGATACATCAAAGGGTCGTGCCAGAAGCTGACAGGGATTTCTGCGCCACGTGCACGGCGAACCAACTCCACATGATTCACGTAGGCGCTGCCATCAGCCCATTGATAGGCGCGTGGTAATGGCGAGGCGCAAGCGCGCGTATCAAATAATTTCGCTTGACCCAATTCGCCACGGTTGAGGGCGTCGTACCGGGCTTGCAGTGGTCCTTGCAATTGCTCCCAATGATCCAAGGCGGTTTGTAGATTGGGTGCAATCGTGCTGGCGTCTACCCAGTGTTGCAAATCACGCGACACCAACATCAGTTGGCCATCGCGGCCTGTGTTCAAGCTGGCAAATTTCATGCCTGATCATCCTCGTCAGATTCATTGAGTCGTTGATGTAGCCAAGCTGCATGTTTTGGTGCGCGCTTGGTTTGGCTCCATTCTTCCAACATCAATGGAGCAACATCGTGCAACTTTTGCATATCTTCAGCGCTGCCGGTGTTCGCAGCCAATTCTATGCGATGGCCGCTAGGGTCGAAAAAGTACAAGGATTTGAATATGCCGTGGTTCACCGGGCCCAAAACCTCTAAGCCTTCTTGCTGCAATTTGTCTTTAGCTTGCCTGAGTGCGCCAAGGTCAGCGACTTCAAAAGCGATATGTTGTACCCAAAGAGGGGTGTTTTCGTCTTGCCCCATAGGCGGAGAGTTGGGCAGTTCAAAAAAGGCCAAAACATTACCCATGCCCGCGTCTAAAAAAACGTGCATATACGGATCGGGTTCGCCGGTCGAAGGGACCTCGTCTTCAGCGATAGCGAGCACGAAATCCATGTTCAGTACGCGTTGATAAAACGCTACCGTTTCTTTGGCGTCGCGGCAGCGATAGGCGACATGATGTATGCGTTTCAGTTGCATGACTATGTATCGGTTTTCAATGCGCCGCGCTGAATTTGGTCGCGTTCTATGGATTCAAACAAGGCTTTGAAATTGCCCTCACCAAAGCCGTCATCGCGTTTGCGCTGGATGAATTCAAAGAAAATCGGGCCGACCATGGCTTCAGAGAAGATTTGTAGTAGCAGGCGAGGGTCGTCGTTTTCGGTGCTGCCATCCATCAAGATGCCGCGTGCTTGCAATGGCGGTATATCTTCGCCATGGCCGGGCAAGCGCTGCTCCAACATGTCGTAATAGGTATTTGGTGGCGGCGTCATAAAGCGCATGCCTATGGCTTTTAGCTTGTCCCATGCCACGGGTAAATCGTCACATGCAAAGGCGATGTGTTGTATGCCTTCACCGTTGTAGGCCATGAGGAATTCTTCAATCTGCCCTTGGCCGCCGCCAGCTTCTTCATTCAGTGGTATGCGAATTTTTCCATCCGGTGCCGTCATGGCTTTGGACAGCAAGCCGGTGTATTCACCCTTAATATCGAAATAGCGAATCTCGCGGAAGTTAAACAACTTTTCGTAATAGTCCGCCCAGTACTGCATACGGCCGCGGTAGACATTGTGGGTCAGATGGTCAATCACCGTGAAGCCGCAACCCACGGGATGCGGATTCACCCCTTCGAAGAAATTGAAGTCGATGTCGTAGATCGTTAGCTCATCGTCATAGCGATCAATGAGGTACAAGATGGCCCCGCCAATGCCTCGTATCGCGGGTAGCTTCAACTCCATGGGGCCGACCGGCACATCAATGGGTTGTGCGCCTAGGTCCAACGCGCGTTGATAGGCTTGCGCCGCATTTTTAACCCGAAAACCCATGCCGCAAGCCGATGGACCGTGCTCTTCGGCGTAATACGCTGCTGGCGCATTGCGGTCGTAGTTGGCGATGAAGTTGATACCGCCCTGGCGCCACAGGTCCACGTCCTTAGAACGGTGCGTGGCGACCTTACTAAAACCCAGTGTTTCGAACACAGGTTCTAGAGCACTTCGCTCCAGTGCGGCGAATTCCACGAATTCAAATCCGTCCAAACCCATGGGGTTTTCAAATAGCTCACTCACGGCATTCTCCTTTTTTGCTGGCCACAGCTTTTTCGATAAGGAAATTTTAACAAGTGTTTTCCGGAATTATTGTTCTAATTTTTGCTATTTCGACGGGGAAATGCGAATTTTGGTCCATAATGCTAAAAAACTAGAATAATTCTTCCAATTCCTAATCGGTCTTGATTTCTGCTCTTTGGATCTTGCCCTCAATATATTGGGATTGACTGCGTTTTTGTATTGGCAAAGTGCCTACGCGTTACAGCAAGCGCGAGTCAATTTGCTTTCACGTGTACTTTGTATTTTAGGTCGTTAAACATAATGCCTCGGGGGAGGATGTGGACAAACAATTATCCGTGTATCTAGACCTCTGTCGGTTTACCGCCGCGGGGCTAGTGTTCATTGCGCACGTATCGGGCTTTACTGGAGGTTTTCTGTGGCAGCTGGGTGGGCTTGGTCACGAAGCCGTGGTCTTTTTCTTTGTGCTTTCCGGTTACGTGATCGCGTTCGTAACAGATGGACGGGAAAATAGTCCGCAGATTTACAGCGTCAATCGCTTTGCTCGAATCTATTCGGTGGCTTTGCCTGCTTTGTTCATTACGCTGTTATGCGATCTGATCGGCCGTGAAGTCAATGCCGCGGCCTACCTGGATTTGGACGCCCGTCTAAGCGACCCCTGGATAACTTTCGGTTCTGCGCTCGTGTTTCTAAATGAAAGCTGGGTGAAACACACCGTTTTTTCGAATATGCCGTACTGGTCTTTGGGTTACGAAGTTTGGTACTACGTACTGTTTGGCTTGATCATTTTTGTAAAGAACCGCTGGCGTTGGCCGCTGATTATTGGGTGCTTGTTGTTAATGGGCTTGAGCGTTGTTTTGTATTTGCCCATTTGGTTGCTCGGTGTTTTGTGCTATCGACTTAGCCAGAAGCTGCAGCTGAGCCACAGAGCGGCCATGCTTTTATTTGTTTCGAGTGTTTTGGTACTTGCCGCATTGTTTTTTGAGAGCAATCAAGAGGTGATTAACGCTTGGGCACATCACATAGTGGGAGACCAGTTTGTGAGTTGGCTGTTTGAGCCTGCTGAGCAGTTTGCTGCTGATTACCTCATGGCCGTGGCTATTGCCGTAAACATATTGAGCTTTGGAGTTATCGGAAAAAGCCTAAATTTATTTGGTGAGCGATTTAGCGGATGGATACGCTATTTTGCGTCCTTCACTTTTTCCTTGTATTTATTTCACATGCCCCTGCTATTCATGTGGTCTGCCTTCTTCCCATGGCAGGACAGTCGTGCATTGGCCATTGTGTTTTGTTTGCTGGTTACGCCGGTCATGATTTGGTTGATTGCTTTAGTCACCGAGCAGCGTAAGGCAGGCATTAAGGGATTTTTGTTGAAGCGTGTTAACGCTTTACAGCACAGCTGAGGCTTGCCGTCTATAGCTTGCAGTTGTAAGACTTGAATTCAGCTGCAAGCTTTGAGCGTGGCGACGTTGTTGGTGTTCAAGAGCGTAGGAAAAGGAAGAAAAATTGTATGGACTTCGATCGCGCTGAACGCGGCATTATCCAAACGCTGCAAGATCATGGTCGCATGACCAATGCCGAATTGGCCAAAGCCATAGGCAGTTCCGAATCGCCGTGCTATCGCAAAGTGAGAAAATTGGAAGAGCAGGGGGTAATTCGCGGCTACCGTGCGATTGTTGACCAACGCCTTTTGGGTTTGCCGATTACTGCTTTTGTACAAGTGTCGATAGACAAGGGAAACGACAGTTCATCCACTCAGTTTTTGCAGCGCGTGCAAGCTGAAGAACACATTATTGAATGTCATGCTATGAGTGGCCACGCTGACTTTCTACTCAAAGTGGTGGCTAGCGATCTCGATCATTTTTCCCGTATCTGTATGCAGGGCATCTTGCGTTACCCCGGAGTGAAAGACCTAGAATCACATTTCAGTCTGCAGGTGATGAAAAGTGGCGCGGCTTTGCCCGTGTAACCGGCAAGCGGCAATCAGAAGTCAAGAGCCAAACTCTCTAGAAAAACACTATGTATGCCTCGAGAATAGACCAACGGGCACCGCCGGGCGGCTTTGTTAGAAATTCACCAAGGCTGCTTGGGTCACAATGTCTGGTGATTGCGACAATTCGGATAGCACGGAAGCCGCCGATACGCGATTCAGAGTCGATGAGGCTAAAAGAACGCTGCGGTCAGCTCGAATTGGAGGTCAGTGGCTAGTCCTCGCTAAGGGCGGTGCTTGGCCGAATGCGTTAGCACTTGTTCTGAAACCCTAGGTATTGTGTTTGTTTTGGAGACGTTGCTTGTGCTCGCTTGTTAGCAAAGTCGGCAGAACAGGCCTGCCTCTAGCCCGTTCGTCAGGACTTTTTCCAGGAGCCGGGGCACGGGGGCTAAGCGAAGTCTACTGCGCACAAGTCACTGCCAGGCTAGACGCTGCCATAAATTCAGCACGGTTCACCTCATGTCTTCACTATTTGATGACGCTGCTCATGAAAAAATCCGGTTTGTTGAAGAAACTTACAATCAACTGGCGTAAAGCGCTTGCAGTTATACAACAATTTTTACTTCAGCGACTCATCACCAAGGCCCAAAGCGGAGCATTTCAATTGATGCGCTTTGGCTTGCCGATTAGTGCTCCGGCATAAGAATTCATCACCCTGACTGCCAGCCGCATCGCGTCGGAGCTGAATAAGAAGGAAAACAAGATGGCTAATCTGTTTGGTGAATTCACTCGCGGCACACTCCAGCTAGCTGGTAAGAACGCATGAATGCCCGGAAAGCGATTATCGAAAGAAACAATGTCCAAATCAGTGGCCAAGGCGAAACAACCTTGTTGTTTGCACATGGTTTTGGTTGTGATCAAAACATGTGG
>JBPOFU010000154.1:0-4991 GCA_051252075.1 Oceanococcus sp.
ACACAAATTCGCACCACTTGTTTTAGCGATCGTCCGCCAAGCCATGACCTGGCGTCGCGGCAAGGGCAATCCGTTGACTAGGGAAGAAGTAGACCGGCTCAATGAACTGCTGCCTCGGTTATCGTTCAAAATTCCCGACTTGCACGACAAAAATTTCTTGGATTCACTTCACAGAAATCCCGCCAAACCTGTTGAAGAGGTTCAGCCCGTTAAGACGGCACTTTCTGATGAGGTAATAGCATCGTTGTCGAAAAGGCTGCTGGGGTTGTTCGACCTGCCCGCCCAACGACGAGGCTACGAATATGAGACGTATTTGGGTCAACTTTTTGAGGCGTATGGGCTGGCTCCGAAACAACCGTTTAAACTGCGTGGCGAACAGATCGATGGAAGCTTCAAGCTGAACGGGGATACCTATTTGGTCGAAGCAAAATGGCAAGCGGGGAAAACAGGGCTCGCCGATCTTCTCA
This sequence comes from Oceanococcus sp., assembly GCA_051252075.1. Classification (GTDB taxonomy): domain Bacteria; phylum Pseudomonadota; class Gammaproteobacteria; order Nevskiales; family Oceanococcaceae; genus Oceanococcus. Next base: position 468 of record JBPOFU010000154.1, read on the forward strand.
CATTTTCCGGTAAGGTCTCCGGTAAAGCGACTTGGGCCCGCGGCGTGTTCATAAGCAACTCGGGCTTTACGCAAGACGGTCTAGATGCATTCAACCGTGGTCGGCAAACCAATCTCATCTGCATGGATGGTCTGGATCTCCACGAGATCGTTCACAATCGACTTCCGCTCGTCGATGTGATCGAGGAGAAACTGCGGCATGCAGCCGAAACAAACCGGGAATTTGTCCCCATCCGTGAGCTCGGTATGACATAGCTGGGCGACGGGCCTAACCCTGTGCAATTATACTACGGTCATTACTTGATTTCTACCTACAGTATCTGCCGTGACCGACTGGAATAACTATTCTTGGAGAAAATAATGTGTAATCACTTGAAATAAATGTATTTCTATCCTTTGAACTGAGAACGAACATGGATCCCTTTGAATGATCATACCTGATAACGAGACCGCGACAGACATGATCTATTTCGAGGCGATCTCCGCGACTGTCGCCAGGGTGATTCGAGACGCTGGAGATGAGCCTCTGACCGTCGGCGTCCATGGGGATTGGGGTGCCGGCAAGTCGAGCGTGCTCCTCATGCTTGAGGAGGAATTTGGTGCCGACGACCGCACAGCGGTCATCCGATTCAACGGCTGGCTGTTTCAGGGACTCGAGGATGCCAAGACTGTCATCATCGAGACGATCATAGATCAACTCCTGCGCGAGCGGTCGACGACCACGAAGCTGAAAGACAAGTCAATAAAGTTGTTGAAACGAGTCGATCTGATGAAGGTGGCTTCCAAGGCCGGAGGCTTGGCTCTGACTGGTCTCACCGGTATCCCGTCTCCGGATATGGTCAAAGGGCTCATGGACTTAGGAAAGGGACTGCTGGCCGCAGGCAATGACGTGGATGCCGGTGATGTCGCGGGTTTCGTGAAGGGTGTGACCGATTGCATCGGGGACGCCGAGGCGGAAACGCTGCCCGCCCACATCCATGCGTTCCGTGATGAGTTCCAAGAACTCCTCACGGCCGCAGACATCGACAGACTGGTCGTGGTCGTAGACGATCTGGACCGGTGCCTCCCGGAGACCGCCATCGAGACACTCGAGGCGATCCGCCTGTTCCTTTTCGTGCCTGGCGCGGCCTTTGTAATTGCGGCCGACGAGGGGATGATAGAATACGCCGTCCGCTCCCACTTCCCGGACCTGCCCCTGTCGTCGGGCCCGTCGACGTACGCACGCAACTATCTTGAAAAGCTGATCCAGGTCCCGTTCCGACTTCCCCCACTCGGCTATATTGAAACCAAAACGTATCTGACGCTGCTGATAGCCGGCAGATCGTTCGACCCAGGTTCAAAGGAATTCTTAGCGCTACTGGATCTCGGACGGGAGGTTCTCAGACGCCCGTGGGACGGGGCCGGGCTGAACCGTGCCTCAATCGAAAAGGCCCTCGGAGTTGTCCCCATGGAGATCGAAAACGCGCTCCAGCTTGCCGACCAACTCGCCTACCCACTTGCCGAAGGGGCCCAGGGCAACCCAAGACAGATCAAACGGTTCTTGAATACACTCAACCTCCGCTTAGCGATCGCTGAGGAGCGTGGGATCATCGACGACGTGAACCCCGCAGCTCTCGCAAAACTGATGCTTGCGGAGCGCTTCCGGACAGAATTCTTTGATCGCATTGAGGCTGAAGCTGCCGTCAACGGATTCTCATCGACCATCGAGGAGCTCGAGTTGGCACTGCAGGCACAGGCCACCGAAGCTGATTCCGGCAAGACAAAGTCCTCGACTAAAAAATCCGCCAAGGTGGAACCATCGTCTGAGGAGGACCCACTCGTCAGCGAGTGGGTGAGACGCTGGGCGGCCATGTCGCCCGCATTCACTGGACAAGACCTTCGTCCGTACCTGTTCGTGTCACGGGATCGCAAAGCCCTCTTCACCAGCGGGTCGACTCTGTCGCTCAAGGAGGATTGGATCGAGAAACTTTGCGGAAGCACACTCGGAGCGCGCGCTGCTGCTGTCGAAGTGGCTAAGCTCACACCCGGCGAGACCGAACAGATTTTTGACGTGGTCGCTGCCCGTGTTCGGTCGTCAACCGAACTTATGAAGAAGCCTGCTGGGGTCGACGGTTTGGTCGAACTCTGCAAGATTTCGGCGGCCCTTCAGGTCCCGACAGTACGTCTCCTTTCAGAGTTGCCAGCTGGCAAACTCGGTCCGTGGGCCGCGGCGGGTTGGGATGCGACGCTGACTGATCCTGGTGCCAAGACCGAATTCAAGAAGCTCAAACAGGATTGGGCCAAACTGGATGACAACAAACCGCTGCAGCTGGCCGCAGCCGGGGCCCTGAGGCCCAAATCCGGCGGACGCGGTTGATGGGTACCTCGAACCCCTATTCTGGCCCGGCGTCCGGCCTCGTGCCAGACTGGGTCGATAGCGTTGATTCCGGTATGGACGGCGGCGGCGACTCGCCGCAACAGGATGACGGTAGCGGTCCGACCGATCCGGGTCTGGGCCATGAACCCGGCCCAGACACTTCCCCGACCGTACCTCCCCCCGCACCGGCAAATGACTTTCAATACCCACGTGGCCAATTCACCCGCTTCACCAATGGCGGTGGGGGCAAGGCGCTCGGACGGGCGTTAAAAGGCTACGTAAGCGGAGCGGGTGGCGGGAGTGGTGCCACCAGACGCATGCCCAGTTCGACGCGCGTCGCCTCCGGCGTCGCGGGCCTGGCCAGCACCTTTGCCAATGAGGGGCCCGCTGCCGCTCTCGCGCGTTTCAACCTTCAGAATCTCGCCGGCAGACCAGCTGTTGAAGTCCTCGAAGCGGTCGCGGACGCCATATGCCCGGACGGCGGCACCATTGACGAGGCGATCGCACGCGAAGCGATGCTGGAGGCGATCGCCGACCTCGCCACGGACGACCCAGGCGCCTTCGACGAATTATCCCCGGACCAGCTCAACGACTTCTTATGCGATGTCATTACGCGCAGCATTGTCACGAAGATTCTGAACGAGATCGGGACGAACGCGTTGCATGGATCCGCCACCGATGCGGATTTCCGCGAGGCCGAGCAGGTTACCCGGGATTACACGCACGGTCGCGTCAGAGACGCCCTAGGAAGCCGATTCCAATCCGGCTCCCAGCCGACCCAGTCGGAGATTGATGGCAGTATATCGGAGGTCTTCGCGGACGCGTTTGACATGCTTGGTGCTGTGCTGGAGACCATGCAATGAGAAGAAAAATCTTCATCCGACTAGGCAAAACCGACATCGCACCAGTGGCAGGCACCGCCGACATCACCATCGACATGATCGACAATTTCGGCACGCTTGACAGGGGTATGAACCAGATCCTCGAGAGATTGTTCAAACTCAACGTCAGGCCGAGCGAGATTGCCATCGACCTCCTGATCGTTGCCACATCTGTCTATGCAGCGGACACAGGCGTGTCACGGCAGCAACACGCCGACGACAAATGGACGCGTATGATCGATCTCAGTATTCCGGTTAGCGACCCTGACCTATGGGACGGTGTGACCTCTGATCTTTGCAGCATGCTCCGCTTCTTGACCGGCGACCATTGGGCGTTCACCTTCAGGCCTCGGCCCGGCGAGCACCGAGAGATCGCGAGACTTCCCGAGAAACTTGATCTCACCGATTTCACCCATGTCAGCCTGTTCTCGGGTGGTCTCGACAGTCTGATTGGCACGATCGATCTACTCTCGGCCGGGGAGCGGCCCCTGTTGATGAGCCACTACTGGGACGGTGAGGCATCAAGCGCCCAGAAAAGGCTCCTCGAAACACTAAAGGCTCGAAACGGTAACGCGTTCGAGTCCATCCGGGCCTATATCGGTTTCAAAAAAACTGACTTCGCGGACGCGGGGAGCGATAACAATCAGAGGGCACGCTCCTTCCTCTTCTACAGCCTTGCGATCATCGCCGCCGACGCGCTCGGCTCAACCAATAAGGTTCTCATCCCCGAGAACGGTTTGATCGCGCTCAACGTCCCAATGGAGGCTCTCCGGCTGGGATCTCTCAGCACGCGAACGGCCCATCCCCATTTTATTCGTTCCATGTCCAACCTCGTTCATGCGCTGGGCATCGAAGCGATGCTCGAGAACCCGTATCGGTTCAAGACGAAGGGTGAGATGGTCACCGAGTGCCTTGATCAGACTCTCTTGGCGGAACTGACGCCCCAGTCGATGTCCTGCTCCTCCCCCGGCAAGGTCCGGTTCAAGGGGTCGGCACCGCAGCATTGTGGCCATTGTGTCCCCTGTCTCATCAGACGCGCCTCCCTCAAATCTGGTTTGAGCGGACCAGATACGACCGCGTATTTCCTCGAAGATCTGGACGGGCGAACCTTCGACTCGAAGACCGCTGATGGGAAAAACATCCGTTCATTCCTGTTCGCTGCCGAGAATCTGAAGCGATCCCCGGAAAGGGCCAGATACCTGGTCCAGAAGTCCGGTCCGCTCGATCGGAGCGAGTTGGACGACTACGTAAATGTCTATCGTCGTGGAATGACAGAGGTTTCTGACCT
>JBPOFU010000155.1:0-4938 GCA_051252075.1 Oceanococcus sp.
GCCCTGGAAGAAGAGTTTGAAATCGATATTCCAGATGAAGAAGCGGAAAAAATCGTTACTTTTCAGGACGTGCTGAATTACGTCCAATCTAACTCTGGCGACGCCTAAGTTATCGGGCATTAGCCTGACTGTTCTCGTGTCGCATTGAGCGCACGAGAACCGCAATTTCACTGTGTGGTGCATTCGCACCGCGCAGATTTAACAGCAATCTAACGACGTGCTGACATGATCTCAAACCGACGTGTTGTAGTAACTGGACTGGGGGCGATCACACCTCTGGGGCTTAACGTTGAAGATAGCTGGCAAGCTATAAAGAACGGGGAAAACGGTATCAGCCGGATTGATACCTATGATGTCAGCACCTACCCCACTCAAATAGCCGGCTTGGTCCGCGGCTTTGATATTGATCAATACATGTCACCGAAGGAATCACGCAAATGTGATTCCTTTATTCATTACGGTGTTGCGGCTAGCGACGAAGCGCTACGCGATGCCGCCATAGATTTAGAAACCACAGATCGCACGCGCATCGGTGTGCATGTAGGCTCTGGAATTGGTGGAATCGGTACCATCGAAAAATACGCCACCGTGCTCGCAGAGCGCGGCGTGCGCAAGGTCTCACCGTTTTTTGTGCCCAGCAGCATCATCAACATGATTTCTGGCAACATTTCCATACGCCATGGGCTTGCAGGGCCGAATCTCGCTACGGTCACGGCGTGTACGACTGGCACTCACTGCATAGGCCTATCAGCACGACTCATAGCGTGCGGCGATGCGGACGTTATGCTTGCCGGAGGAGCAGAAGCAGGCTCAAGCCCATTGGGCATGGCCGGGTTTTGTGCCGCGCGCGCTTTATCTCAACGCAATGATGCGCCAAATGCAGCAAGTCGCCCCTGGGACAAAGACCGTGATGGCTTTGTATTGGGCGATGGCGCGGGTGTTTTGGTATTGGAAGAGTTCGAGCACGCCAAGGCACGTGGTGCCAAGATTTACGCTGAATTGACTGGTTTTGGTATGAGTGGTGATGCTTATCACATCACTTCCCCACTGGAGAACGGCGACGGCGCCTCGCGCTGTATGGATAACGCCTTGCGTGACGCAGATCTGTCTCCCGCGGATATCGACTATGTAAATGCACATGGCACCTCCACCCAAGCGGGCGATGTTGCAGAAACAAAGGCGATACATAAGACTTTTGGTTCGGCAGCACAAAGTTTGCCGGTGAGTTCCACCAAGTCAATGACCGGCCATTTGCTTGGCGCTGCAGGCGGGCTTGAAGCCGTATTAAGTGTTCTATGTCTGCGCGATCAAATTATTCCTCCGACAATCAATTTGGATGAAGCAGGTGAGGGATGTGATCTGGATTACGTTCCAAACCAAGCGCGTAATGCCAGGCTGAAGACGGTTTTGTCGAACTCTTTCGGTTTTGGCGGCACCAACGGCACGCTTATCTTTCAAAGCCCATAAGCACCTCATGTCCGCTCAGCTGAGCCGCCCTGGGGTTGCGGATTTATACCAATTCCATCGGCAATGGCCTAAACGATTTCCGTTTTTATTGGAAAGTCGATTGCATGGGCAGATAACAGGGCAATACAGCTTGCTACTCGGAGATGTGCGGCAAGAGCTGAATTGCTTCGAACCGAGCGCTTTGCATGGAATGCTCGAGCAACTAGAACCACGAACTGCAGCAACAGGTGGCAACACGGAGCAACCGCCATTTGTCGGCGGCTGGTTCCTCTATTTGTCTTATGAAGCCGCGAGCGGGCTTTTGCCGCATCTTGCCATTCAGAGCAATAACAATGGAGCGTTGGCGATTGCACGTGCAGCGTATTGCCAATCTGCCGTTATCGTGGACCATCTCCAGAAAAAAACTTGGTATGTAGGAGAGTCGTCCGATTTGCTTGATGGTTTAAAGGCTGATGCTCGAGCAGCTGTTTGGGAGGATTTCACCCAAGGTGGTCATAGTGATTACTTGCCCGAGGACGGTGACAGCTTTTGTCGTAACGTTGAGCAGGCCATAGAGTACATTCATGCGGGTGATATCTATCAAGCGAATTTATCCCGCCGCTGGCTCGGTCCACAGACCGATGATATAGCTACGGCTATTGCCTGTTATCAAAAACTTCGGCAACACAATAAAGCGTGCTTCTCTGTATCCGCACTGTGGGAGGACTTCGCTATTGCAAGCGCCTCGCCAGAACGGCTGTTTCGCGTGCGCAATGGAATTATTGACACACGACCAATAGCAGGCACACGGCCCACGTCACAGGACACGCGATCCAATGGCCAGTTGATGGAGGAACTTCGCAGTCATCCCAAAGAACGCGCTGAGCACATCATGCTGGTGGATTTGGAGCGCAACGATTTGGGAAGTATCAGTAAAGCTGGCAGTGTAAAGGTCGATGAGTTGCTGGCGTTGGAAAGCTATGCATCAGTACATCATTTGGTTTCAAACGTTTCTGGGCGGTTAAAAGCGGATGCAAATCTACGACGCATCCTAAGTGCAGTATTTCCTGGGGGGACGATCACCGGTTGCCCCAAAATTCGATGCATGCAAATCATCGCAGAGCTGGAGGGGCGTGCGCGCGGCGCCTACACCGGTAGTTTGGGATATGTATCCGATTGCGGAAGCATGGATTTCAATATTTTGATTCGCACTTTGGTTTGGCAACAAAGTCGTATGCAATTTGATGCCGGGGCGGGCATCGTTGCCGATTCCGTTCCCTTAGCTGAGTTGGCAGAAACCCAAGCCAAAGCTGACGGTGTGTTGCAAGCATTGATAGCAACAATGGATCAATCAGCGTGAGTACACGCAGTCTTTTTGATGGGCTGTTGGTAGATTCTCTTCCGCTAGATAATCGCGCGTTGCTGTACGGGGATGGAGTTTTTCGCACGTTGTTGGTGTGGGATGGCAAAGTCGCATATGAGCAGTTGCAGATCGAGACTTTAGTCCGAGACGCTGCAAAAATAGGCTTAGTCGACATTCCAGAAGAAATAATTAGGAAGGCGTTAGCAGCTGAAGCGAAGCTCGCCGACTTTGGCGTTATTCGGCTGAGCCTTATTGCCGGCGATAGTCCACGTGGCTATGCGCGGGCTGACAGCCCATGCCATTGGCTGCTTCAGCACAGTCCTTTACCCGACCTAGATAAGCGGCATGCCATCGAAGGCATTGCTTTGTGTGGATTGCAATGGAAACTGTCCACACAAGCCGCTCTGGCCGGGGTGAAGCATTTAAATCGTCTTGACCAAGTTATGGCGCGTCGGTTATTGCCGGAAGATTATCAAGAAGGCTTAGTGCAAGATGAGCAAGGCCACTGGATTAGCGGCGTTATGAGTAATTTATTTTGGCACCAGGACGGGCGTTGGCACACTCCCGCATTGCAGCAGTGTGGCGTCGCGGGAGCCACCCGAGCACTGTTGCTGGAGTGCCTGGAAACCCTTGGCAGCCCCGCTGTAAAGGATCAGCATTGTTCCAGTGATGTATTGCATGAAGCCGACATGATATTCGTGTGCAACTCTTTAACGGGGCTGAGACCCGTCGGATTGTGGGTTGATTCCAAGCAGCAGCGAAGTGTGTGGTCACACCAAAATATTGCTCAATTTGAACCGCTGCACAAATTACAACAATCCTTGAAACACCCACTTTCCCATGATTAAAAAAGCTCGATTCATAGCCTTATTTTTCGTCGTTCTTCTGGGCGTCGTCATGTCGCTGTTTTTCATTGATTACACGCGTTTTTCACAACTGCCTCTCCAGTTCGACTCCCCACAGATCATTGAAGTAGAGCCTGGAAGTTCTCAGCACGGATTGATCAATAGCTGGCGAAAGAAGAGTTGGCTACGTGATGCGCAGCGCGACCCACTGTGGTTGCGCCTACATCAACGCCTGATTAACGACAAACGTACAATCAAAGCAGGCGAATACGAATTGCGGCCTGGTCAAACCTTGCTGCAGGCGTTGGATTCGGTGCAATCAGGCGATAATATTCGACACAGCTTTACCATTATCGAAGGCTGGAATTTTGCTGATGTGCGTAAAGGTCTAGCGTCCACATCTCATTTGCTTCATGTAACGGCGACCTGGTCGGATGCCGAGATTATGAGTCAATTGGGTCACGCAGACCGGCATCCTGAAGGGCAATTTTTGCCTGAAACGTATAATTTTTCTCGTCATACAAAAGATATAGAAATACTGCGTCAGGCTCAGCTCGCAATGGCAAAGGCGCTGCAGGATGCATGGCAAGAACGCGCTACGGACCTTCCTCTGCGCACCCCTTATGAGGTTTTGACCTTGGCCTCTATTGTGGAAAAAGAAACGGCCCTAGCAGAAGAGCGTGCGTTGATTGCAGGCGTCTTCGTGAATCGCTTGCGCATCGGTATGCGCTTACAAACCGATCCAACGGTGATTTATGGTCTCGGTGCAAGCTTTGACGGCAATATTCGCCGGCGTGATTTAACCGCAGACACGCCTTACAACACCTATACACGCTCAGGCTTGCCACCGACGCCAATTGCGATGCCAGGTCGCGATGCGCTAATGGCCAGCGGGAAACCAGCACAAACAGATAAACTGTATTTTGTGGCCACAGGTGCGGGTGGCCGTCACTATTTCAGCAAAAACCTTCAGGAACATCAGAGTGCGGTACGCCGTTACCAACTAAAAAAATGAGTGGTTACTTTTTCGTATTCGATGGCATGGATGGCAGCGGGAAATCAACCGCTCTGCAAGCTGTTGCCAAACGCTTGAAAAACCGCGGTCATACGGTCGTGTGTACGCGTGAGCCAGGAGGAAGCCCGCTGGCTGAGCGCATCCGAGAATGTATGTTGGCTGATTGGGAAGCCCCCATGCCCATACAAACGGAATTGCTCCTGGTGTTTGCCGCACGTGCGGCGCATATGGAACACACTGTACTGCCGGCGTTGAACAAGGGGCATATC
>JBPOFU010000156.1:0-4851 GCA_051252075.1 Oceanococcus sp.
AACAAACCGTGCGGAAGTTCCTTTTCATCGAACCAAACGCCGGCCAATTCGTCATCGGTTTCGATATCCGCCTCGCTAGGCCAAGACGGTAAATTGCCGAGTTTCTTTTGCCCATGTTGGTCTTCCACCAACCAAAATAAATTTTCGTCTTGAGCCAGCTGCGAATTAACACCATTGGCTTTTAACTGCGTGGCCAACGCATTCAAATTGTGTCGCGTGTCGTCATCGATATATTGATCACTTATCCACAACACACCAGTGAACAATGCGCCCAATATCAGCCCGTATGCCAAGGCATATTTGAGCGTTAATCGAAACGCTGTTGATTGCAGTAATTTATGATTGAACATCGAGCTTATATCCTGCGCCACGCACGGTGTGGAGCAATGGCGGGTCGAAATCTTTGTCGATTTTGTTTCGCAATCGACTGATGTGAACATCGATGACATTGGTCTTGGGATCAAAGTGAAAATCCCACACTTGCTCAAGCAACATGGTGCGTGTCACAACCCGCCCGGCATTGCGCATCAAGTATTCAAGTAGGCGACATTCTCGAGGCTGCAAACGTATGGCTTGCCCTGCGCGTTCAGCAGATTGACGGCGCAAATCAAGTTTAAGATCAGCGAGCTTAAGTTCAAATTCCTCAGATGGATTTGCTGCTGGCCTGCGTTGCAATGCGTCCAATCGGGCGCTGAGCTCACTGAATGCGAAAGGTTTGACCAAATAGTCATCGCCGCCAGCTTTGAGGCCGGTGACGCGATCACTCACTTCACCCAGTGCCGAGAGAATAAGTACCGGCGTATTGTTACCATCGGCTCTAAGCATTTTGATGATCGTTAGGCCATCTCGTTTGGGTAGCATGCGGTCAGCTACGATAACGTCGTATTGACCGACCATTGCCAGATGCAAGCCATCGTCACCGTTATCCGCATGATCGACAACATGACTGCATTCCGCCAAACCCTTTACCAGGTATTCAGCAGCTTGGGCGTCGTCTTCGATCAATAGAATGTGCATGACTCGCATCATACGGTCATTTGCCCGTGACGGTGATTACCATTTTGTAATGTAATTTGGCATTAGAATTTTCCCGGTTTAGTGATGCCTGCCGTATGCTGAATGCCTTCAATTGATTCCTTTTGGCAACGTTTGTGTCTAGTCAACTTCAAATGAACAGCTGTCGTGTGAGCTCATGTGCATACCTCGTTCGAGGTGCCGTCTGCATGTGCGCCTTGCTGCTTTCTCCCTTTACTTCCAGCGCTGTTCAGCCTGTTCAAGAAACAGACCTTGCTGCGGACGAAGACCATCTGGCGCAGCGTTACCGCACCCGAGAAGAAAGAAGAGAAGCGGGGGGCACGTATGAATTGGGTGGCGGATTCAGCCTAGCCGGATTGGCAGAGTTGAGTCGGGAATCCATACGCTACAGCGCGGTGGATGCTGCATCATCTCGGGATACGCCAAGAGAAGAGTTGAGCTTGGAGATAGTGCTGGAATATGCGCCCGAAAACTCTGTGATCAGCGCTGAAGCTGTTTGGGAGTACGACTCTATCAGTGAGAAGGTTCTCATGGACGAGGCCATCCTAGCGCTTAACTTCAAATCCTTAGAAGTCGAGATGGGGCGTTACTACGTCCCCTTTGGAGAATATTTCAGTAGCTTTGTGACTGGTCCTTTAATTGAATTCGCGGAAACACGCGGGAAAGTGCTCCAACTCAACTATGCACCGCTGGAAAACTTCGAGTTGAGCCCATTTGTGTATCAAGGGCGCAGCCTACGAATGCGAGATCGAGAGCAGGTATTGTCTTGGGGCGCGGCTTTTGAGTGGGAGGTCAACGAAGCACTGACTCTGGGCGCGAGTTATTTGTCCAACCTGGCGGACAGTGATGAAGAATTATTAGCCGATGAAGATAATGAATGGTCGCGCCGCGTGCCAGCATTGAGCACCTATGTATTGATGGGGGCTGGAGCATTCGAATTCAGCACAGAAATGGTGTCAGCCACCAGTTCATTTCCAGAGCTGGAACAAAATGCCAATCGACCCTTTGCCTGGAATTCTGAATTGGGTGTTTCTCTCAGCGATTACTTGAGCGTGAGCCTACGCTATGAAACGAGCAAGGAAATCGAAGATGCGCCAGAGCGTCGCTATGGCATTGCAGCCAGCCTTATCCTGCCCAAGACCTTTGTCACCATCGAATACTTATTGGCTGACTACGCCTCCGGTTTCGTGGAAGACGAGCAAGACAATGAGTTGAAAGCCAGTGCCAGCATTGCCGCACAGATCAGTTTTACGTTTTGAATTCTAGGCTGCACTTTCGATGCAGTTTTGAGTTTCTAACCAATCGGTAATGTTGCCGTAATGTCGAGGTAAGGGCGCAGGCAGACACTGTGACTCAGACGGCGGGATGGTCCCGATCCGAAGGAGTCCAACAATGTTCAAATCGCATCCTTTTTTCACGGCCGCTGTGCTCGGCATCAGTTTGAGTGGCCTAAGTGCTTGTGGTGGTTCATCAACTACACCCAGCACAACGACAAATACTTCGAATGACAATAGCACCGGCCCACGGTTCTCCGAATCCGTTCAATCGACACCAGGGCAGTGTCCAACAAGCAATGTAAGCATTACCTTATGTGATCCTTCAGCGGGCACCTTCAGCAGCATCAGTACCCATCCATTTTTCCCCTTCGCCGTGGGAAATCAATGGATCATGTCAGAAGATGATGAAGGCACAACCGTTCGCTTGGAAATCGCCGTTTTAGATCAAACTGAAATGGTCAATGGCGTAGAAACTCGGGCCATTCAAACAGACGAGTTTGAAGATGACGAACTGATAGAAAGAGCCACTCAGTACTACGCTCAAGCGCCTGATGGCAGCGTTTGCTTCTTCGGTGAAGATGCACTTGTGGCCGATGACAACGGCGACCTCGTTGAAGATGAAAGCTGGCGCGCCGGTGAAGATTCAAACCTTGCTAGCTTGCAGATGCCTGCATCTGCGGATTTGGGGCAAACGTTTTACCAGGAGTTCGCACCTGGAATATCCGAAGCCCTCGGCGAAGTGGTTGCGCTTGGCGATTCGATAACAACCCAGGCGGGCACTTACACCGACACCTTGTCGCTGTTAGCCACTGACCCGTTGGACGACTGCGCGGATGTGGAAAACAAAGATTACGCCCGCGGCATTGGCCTGATTTATGACGACGGCATGGCGCTGGTGTCCTTCCAGTAATACCAGTTCGTTCCATCCCACGGGGCGCACGACTCCCGATGCTGACGTTCGTCCCTAGCGGCAGCATATCTAGCCCTGTGGGATTGGGACACCTTTAAGGAATACGATCATGTTGGATTCACTCAATCTACAAGCGGCCGTTGAAAACACCAGCCCTGCCTTGTTGCTATACGCCCTGTTGTTAGCCTTTGTTTTATCGACTGCATTGGCCTTCGTGTATCAGAAGACCTTTCGAGGTTTATCGTATTCACGCAACTATGTTCAGTCCATTGTCTTGATTTCGATCATCTCTACCATGGTGATCCAAGCCGTTGGCGACAGCCTGGCCAGAGGGATCGGGATTATGGCGGCGATGGCAGTGATCCGCTTTCGTACCAACCTCAAAGATCCACGCGACTTGCTGTTTTTGTTTGCCGGTTTGGCTGACGGCATGGCCTGCGGAGCCTACGCCTTCAGTGTTGCCGTGATGGGTACATTTGGTTTTTGTGGTGCAGCCATGCTGTTGTATTACTCACCGTTTGGGCCGGATAGCTTTTTTGACGGCATGTTGCGCTTCAACCTCCCCAATCACAGTGCAGCACGCACACGCTTTGAACAGATCATGCAGCGCTACTGCAAGGCGTTTTCCTTAGTGACACTGCGTGAAATTGAGCAGGGGAACCGCCTGGATTACGCCTATCACATCAAGCTAAAACGCGGCTGCAAGCACGACGAATTGCTCAGCGAATTGCATGATCTAGAAGACCTAAGCGGTATCAGTTTGATGATGCAAGAAGCCACTGTTGACCTTTAATAATCGATACAAAGCGGAGAATTAAAAATGAAAAGAACACTCGCAATCGTTTGGTTAGGCAGCATAGGCTTAGCCATTGGACTGTCTGGATACTTAAAGGCAGAGTCCACTCATTTTTTCGGCATTGCTGATCAAACAGAGCAAACCATCAGCTTCGCGCACCCGGTAGAAGTGGTCGCTATCCTAGCTGGCGAGTCTGCTCAGGTTGGGCAAGGTGAGCCCATTTTGCGTTTAAGACGGCCAGACCTGAGCAGCAAGTTGGCTCAAATTGATGATCAGATTCGTATTGCCAAATCGCGTCATCAAGAAAATACCTCAACGCTACAAGCCGAGTTAAAAGCCAAACAAGCTGAGCGAATCACCACTTTGGGGGCATTAGATCAAAAAATCGCAGCACTTAAATCGCGCCTGGATCTCAACCTTAAACTAGTCCAAGACATATCAGGCGGCAATGGCGGGAATGCCAGCAACAGTCCACTTGCAACGGAGTTAAAAGGCTTACGTTCCCAGCGTCGGCACATCGATCGCTCATTGATGGCCCATGTTCAAGGTTTGCAAGAGCAACTCAATCAAGATCTACGGCCTCACGAGGCCCGCATCGCCGATTTGAATAACCGCAAAGCTGAATTGCAAAGTCAGCTGACTGACTTAACCGTGCTGGCTCAATTTGCTGGTCGTGTCGGCACCATTAAGGCCAAACCGGGTGAGCATGTTGCCCCGTACAAGCCAATCTTAACCATACATGGGCAGGCCCCTCGCTTCATCAAGGGTTACATAAACGAAAACGTGCACAATGCGGTCGACGTAGGCCAAGCCGTGTGGGTGTATTCCCAGCG
>JBPOFU010000157.1:0-4818 GCA_051252075.1 Oceanococcus sp.
GTCTAAAACGGACCAGCGTACGCGAGCGTGAGGCCGCGCGCGCGGCCGGAGAAATCGGCGTCGATGTAGGTCGCTGGCTCTTCGACGAGTTCAACCTGCCGGATTCGGCTCTGCCGGATATGGGATATGAGCCCGACCCAGCCGCCGCCGCGCGGGCGCTTCGCCAGGCATGGGGATTGGGCGAGAAGCCGATCGCCAGCATGATCGCTCTGTTAGAAGCCAAAGGCGTCCGGCTGTTCTCGCTGGCCGAAGAGACCCTGAACGTGGATGCATTTTCGTTCTGGCAGGACGGCGTTCCGTATGTGTTTCTCAACACCATGAAGACGGCGGAACACGGCGTCATGGATGCTGCGCACGAGCTGGGGCATCTGATCCTTCATGCCGGTGGCAACACGCTTCACGGCCGGGATGTGGAGCGCGAGGCCAATGCCTTTGCGGCCAGTTTCCTGATGCCATCGGAAGACGTGCGTGGCCGTGTCCCCCGCTCACCGTCAGTCCAACTCATCCTGAAACTCAAGAAGAGGTGGCGTGTGTCGGCAATGGCCCTGGCGTACCGCATTCATCGGCTGGAGCTGCTGACGGACTGGCAGTACCGGTCCACATGCATCGACCTGACCCAGAGAGGATACCGGACGGGAGAGCCGGACGGCACCGAGCGGGACAAGTCCCGCGTCTGGAAGCAGGTTCTCGATCATCTTTGGCAAGAAGGAAAAACCAAGGACACCATTGCTCGCGCCCTGAATCTTCCCCTGGACGAGATCGAGAAACTGACGTTTGGGTTGGCGGCTGAACCTATCCGGCCTCAAAGGGGAGGGCAGCTCCGTGTCGTCAAATAGTGAGTGGAGAGAAGGAAGAACGATGAGAACGTGGCAGCAGCAGATTCCAGATTGCTTCGCAGGCATGACAGCCCCTTTCGCGATGCATCCCAACAATGAAAAACGCGCAATGGAAATGCTGGAGGAAATGCAGGCGAAGGGCGTTGCGTGGTCTGAGGCTGAGGTCGAAATCCGGGCCTATCTGATCAAACAGAAGGTCACGTCTGAAGAGATGACCAAGCAGATGTTGCGGGCGGAAGAAAAGCTGCGCTCTTGGCTGGATGGCAGAAGTTCGCTATGTCCAGATTTGAACGTGCCGTAATAAATCACCCGGATCGGGACGAACGGATCGAACTTCTCGGAGAGCTGGCCGGGCGGTATCTGGCCGAGATGAAACGGCACAGAGAGGCCGAGTGTAGGCACCCTGATACCGAGATGCGTGAGCAAACTATTTCTGACGGCAGAATACAGTGCAAACGGCAATGTACGGTTTGCGGTGCACCGGTCGGGAGTGCGGCGAAGAAGCAGAGCGGCTTGCCGCCTTGGCATGAAGGCGCATGGAACAGTTATCAGGACGACAGGACCGTAGCGAAAAAGGCGATTCAGCTCGAATATATCCGGCGTCATGAACAGGAGACGGCCAAGCTTGCGACGAAATCGGAAGACTGGCGGGCTCAATATGAAGCCTACCGCAGAACCCCTCGATGGCAGGCCAAACGCGCACGTGTTCTAAAACGAGCAAATGGCGTCTGCGAAGGCTGTCTTGAGGCTGATGCCGTCGTCGTCCACCATCTAACATACGCGAACATGGGAGATGAGCTGTTCTTCCAGCTTGTCGCGCTCTGCCGGGACTGCCACGCGAAAGCTCATCCCGAGCACAATGAGCCGACGTTCTACGACAACGATTATGTACCTTGCGACCAGTGCAGATGGGGCAATGGCGGCGTGACATGCGGAAGGTTTGAGGTGCTGGCCTATGAGGCTCTTGCAGCCGGAGGCCTGTGTGGACCCGACGCCAGCGCCTTCGAGGAACTCAAATGACAGACAAGATCATTTCTTCGGATATCGACCTCTCTGCATCGGATGCATCTGACGGCCAAGCCATAAGATCTGCCTCTGATGCAGCCGGACGGCTCTTCCGCACATACGAACGGCACTGCCGAGAACCTAGTTCCGATACGTTTTTCGATCTCCTGACAGCGGCGCACAGCCTCAATGATCGGCTGCAAAAGGCCGTCGGACGGGATTTTCATTCCATCGAGGAGTTCGTCGCGCTCAAAGCGATCCGGAATCTGGCTCACCACCAAGAAGAGCTTCGCTCCAACGTCCGGGTCATCCCCACGCCCGCCTATAGCGATCTCGCCATGATGTGCGTCGTTCGCCGCGATCAGATCGAGCGCGCGATCGAGATCACCCCAAAACGCTGGCGCGAAGATACACGAGCCGCATGTGAGTCTGTGTTTCGCTGGTATGGTCTGGCTGTGAACATCAACCCATGTGTCTTCAATTTCATGGTCAAGGCCTACGAGGCACTATCCGAGGTAGGTGTGCGTCCTGCCGAAGAGGATATCGCCAACTTCGAGGCGTCGTACCGCTATGAAAACGAGGAAGGTCATTCACACTACGTAGATGGCAAGCTGAGCGCGCATGCCGCCGAAATATCAGCCCTGCTTACCAGTGTGGTCAACCAGATGCCCGCACCGGGTCGTGTGTAGCCATAAACCCATCACGAGTTATGGCAGCTTGATGCCTAAAACACTGGATTATTTTGGCTGGACGATGATCATCTGCGTCTCGAACACATGTGTTGCGATGTCTGCCGCTTGTCGCAGTATTGCTGCTTCGCTGTCGATTGGCTTGGGCTCGCGCGAAACCGGAGGTTCGGGTTCCGGCGGACTTACTGCGACAGGTTCTCCTTCCACGATGGACCTTCGAGCCAAGGTTTCAACGACCGGAATGTCTTTCCGGTCAGAAATGGCTGCATCTTGTAGTGTATCCGAACTGCGGCGTAGCTCGGCTTTCTCCCGCCCGCGCCGTTCGGCTTCAAGCATCTCCGCTACCAGCGACGGCAGACGTTCTCCAAGCGGCTGATCGTGTTCCTTCAGAAAACCGTTCAGCTTGTTTTCCAGCCCCCGGCTGGTCAGCACTTCAAGGGCGCGCGGCTCCGAACACAGCCACGTATTTCCACCATCGAAGGCTACATGGTGTTGTGCATCGTCCAGCGGACCTATGGTCCAAGGAGCCACAAAAAGCGAACGCCGGGCGACATCAGCCCGACTCCAGGCCTGGTTGATCTCGTTTCTTCTGTGGAAGCGGGGTGCTGCGTAAAAGACGAGGTTCGAGCCGTCATCCAGCGCCAGCAAGAGTTCATGCTGATCGGAGCTTGCCGCTTCGGTAATGGGAAAGCGGTAGTAGGGGACGTTCAGTGTTCCGCCTGCGGCGGCGACCGCCTGGTGTTCCTTTGCCGTTCGGCGGACCATGCAGTGCGATCGTTTGAATTGCAGGAACAGGGGGATGCCTGGCCTTTCGAGCTTCACATCATATCCACCCCCAGCCTTGCCTTCCTCGATCAGGCTGGGGAAGATGGGCGCGGCCGACAGCGCAACCCAACCGACGAGCTCATTGGTAAGGGCGAACCCGTATGAAAATTCAGAAATTTCAGGTCTCATATCACTTTCTTAGCTATTGGTATTTCGTTTAGCACATTGAGCTCAAAATATTTAAGGGCAAGTGGCAATAGTCCTCTCAATCAGGACGTGCGTCAGAAAACCGATCATGGGCAATCCAGTCTCGGCCCCTCTTAAGCGATGTTCTCCGCCATTTCGCGAACGATATCCCAACTGGGGACACCTTCGTTTTTGAGCGTCCAGCTGTGACACTTTTGCATTGCAGTCCAAGTGACAATTCAGATTTGCGTTTACACAGAATTTCTCTTCTAGGGTCAGGATTCATAACCAGAACATGACCACGGCTGCCAAAGCACAAGCTGACAGGAAGACCTTAGGACACCTGTCATAACGGGTTGCGACGCGTCGCCAATCTTTGAGGCGCGCGAAGCTATTCTCAATTTTGTGCCGTTTGCGGTAGAGCGTTTCGTCATGCAGGATTGGAACCTTGCGCCCTTTTCGGGACGGGATGCATGGTGCAATCCCTTTGTCTTCAAGGGCTTCGCGATACCAATTAGCGTCATACCCGCGATCCGCCAGCATGTATTTCGCAGTCGGCAGGCAGCCCAACAACGCCCGTGCTCCAATGTATTCGCTGCGCTGACCTGCCGTCAGGAACATCCGCAAAGGGCGGCCCAGGGCATCCGTCACGGTATGTAGTTTCGAGTTCATTCCGCCCTTGGTTCGACCAATCAGACGACCACGCCCCCCTTTTTAAGCCCCAGGCTGGAAGCTGTGCGGTGCGCCTTCAGGTGGGTAGCGTCGATCATGAGAATATCTGTCCCGCCGCCCTGACCGGCCAACTCCAGCAGCATCCGGGCAAAAATGCCTTTCGCGCTCCAACGCTTCCAACGACTGTAAAGGGTCTTGTGCGGGCCATATTCTGCTGGGGCATCACGCCAACGCAAGCCATTGCGATTGATGAAGATTATCCCGCTCAAGACGCGCCTGTCATCAACACGTGGCTTGCCGTGGGGGTTTGGAAAACAGGGCGCAAGGCGTGCCATCTGTTTGTCAGTCAGCCAATAGAGATCGCACATTTCACCGCTCCGTTTCTGGGAACCGTGAATCACATCTTCACAGCGGCATCAATGCATCCTGACCCTAGTGCGTTGTAAGTGTGATGATTTTTGAAACAACCTATTTTCACATAAATGAACAATATGTCTTGTGCGGATTTACCTTAACGCCGCAACTGAAGTCGAACATCCTGAGCTCGGCTAAACGCCTCTGTCTGAGCGGCGTTTCCGAGGGAACTGGCCATTCCGGACCAATTTAAGTGCGTTGTCCCGTTTCGTGACTTCGGCCAACCAAGTCCAATCAGCGTATTTGTCGCC
>JBPOFU010000158.1:0-4745 GCA_051252075.1 Oceanococcus sp.
AGCGCGAGTCTGGTTTTCCTGCTCGGCATAGTCGACACCGAAGGACCCCATTATTTCGCGCCCCATGAAGATGTTGTCCCGCACATTCATGTTCGGGGCCAGCGACAGCTCCTGGTGGATGATTGAAATACCCAGTTCGCGGGCGGCAACAGTTGATGTGATCACGACGGGCTTCCCGTCCAGTATCAGCTCACCCTCAGTCGGAAGATGCACGCCTGACAGCACTTTCATCAAAGTGGATTTGCCTGCGCCGTTCTCACCAAACAATGTCGTGACTTGCCCGCGATGAACGTCGAAATTCACACCTTTGAGCGCCTGAACCGCGCCAAAACTCTTAGCGACATGGCGTGCGGCCAATACAACTTCGGCCACATCGGGATTGGCTTGAGGTACATCTTCCAAGGTATCAACGTCCATCACTTGATCTCCAGCAAGACTGGCGTGACGAGCCAGTTTTTCGGATTGATCATGGTGAAAGCGCCAGTAACTGTGATCGTCTTGCCGGTAAGCGTCTCGCGATCCAGATCAGCCAAGACCTCTGCGGCCATGGCCCGATTGATGCCTGCGCCAGAATCCTGATATTCGATTTGATTGGTGAAAGCCCCGAAATCAATGTCGCCCGGAATATCACGCAGTTCTGTTCCGTTGATGGCTGGTCCGGTTTGGACGCGTATCTTTGTCCCCTCCGGCAACCCATCCACGTCAACGGCGAATATGCCCGATTTTCCTTCGCCGACCGTACCGGTAAAACTCACGGCGATAACGGGAAACGTCCCAGCCGAAGTGCCATAGGCTGCGATGGCTGCATTCTTGTCGGCTGCCAACTCCTCGGCAAGCGTTGCCGCTTCTGCCGCACGTTCCACGACAGTGTCGCGGATACGCGGAAATTCTGTCCGCCCGAAACGATCCGGATCAAAGGCCTGCTGACGAAGATCAGCGTCAGACCCGATTTGCACCACTTTTGTATCAACAGCCATTGCAACCGCAATCACGGCTGCCACGACCACAACAACAATCTTGCGACGTGTTGCTTTGCTGCCGGTGGCTATTGTGGCGCCAGTCGTGGTCATAACGGTACCCCCTCGTCTTTTTCCGAACCGCGGTTGCTACCCCGGAAATTCCATCCCGGCGGACCGGATCGTTCGATCTTGCCGGTCTTTTGCCAGCACTGTTAAAGGGATCACAGTCTTGTCCGTAAGCACAAAGCTCTTCTCCCATGTACCACTCGCGGAATTCCTCAATTCCGTGTGCCGAGCGGCGCATTGGCACGTGTAGTGATCGCCAACAGATATAACTCTATTTGAAAAAAATTTCGTTGTCTGCAAAAAAATTCACACTAGTTTAAATTCTCGTGATAGCCTCGACGGCAGAATTACCTCCCGCCCCGATCTGGCCGTTCTTCAGCGCGCGCTGAAAAATTGGCGGTGGCGTTGAATGAAAAGGCAGTGCGCGATGCTTGGAAAGACCCGAAATGGTTGGTAAGGGGCGCCAATGAGTGAGCAGGCAAACCTGATCATCGGCGTTGATGCCGGGACTTCGGTCATCAAGGCAGTCGCTTTTGACCTGTCGGGTCGTCAAATTGCAACATCCTCGGTCCGCAACACCTATGTTATGGGCGCGAATGGCGCAGCCACACAAAGTCTGCCGCGTACATGGCAGGACTGCACAACGGCCATTCGCGGCCTTTCCGACAAGATTGATGATTTGGCGAAACGAACGGCAGCCGTCGCGCTTACTGGACAAGGGGATGGCACCTGGCTGGTCGGCGCAGGCAACGAGCCTGTGACAGACGCATGGCTTTGGCTGGATGCACGCGCAGCGCCGACTGTTTCGCGGCTTGCATCCGGTCCCACCGAGCGCGCGCGATTTGAGGCAACAGGCACCGGGCTCAACACTTGCCAGCAAGGCAGTCAGCTGGCGCATATGCAGGCCAATCATCCTGAATTTCTGGATCGGGCCGAGGTCGCACTCCATTGCAAGGACTGGCTGTTCCTCAACCTTACAGGCGTTCGTGCAACTGATCCCTCAGAGGCCAGCTTCACCTTCGGAGATTTTCGAACCCGCCAATACAACAGCACAGTGATCGACGCGCTCGGCCTAACCCATCGTCGCAGCCTGCTGCCAGAGATCATTGACGGCACACAGGAAACACGCCCTTTGACGGCAGAGGCCGCCCGGGCCACTGGCCTGCATGAAGGGACACCCATATCGCTGGGCTACGTGGATATGGTGATGACAGCCCTCGGCGCAGGTGTTCATACCGGCGATGAAGGGGCTGCCTGTTCGACTATCGGCTCGACCGGAGTTCATATGCGGTCAGTGACATCCGACAAGGTCTATCTGAATGCAGATGGCACGGGCTACGTCATCTGCTTGCCAGTGCCCGACATGGTCACCCAGGTGCAAACCAATATGGCCGCCACACTGAACATCGACTGGGCCTTGTCGCTTGCCAGCGACCTGCTTGCAGAACAAGGCGCCGCCCCCAGTCATTCAGATCTCGTAAATCGCATGGATCACTGGCTCGAAAACGCGGAACCTGGCGCGTTGGTCTACCATCCATACATCTCCGAAGCTGGCGAACGTGGACCCTTCGTCAACGCCAATGCAAGGGCTAGCCTGATCGGCCTGAACAGCACACATCGCTTCCCGAACGTAATCCGAGCGATTGTGGAAGGGCTTGGAATGGCGACACGCGATTGCTATGGCGCGATGGGTGAGATGCCTTCCGAATTACGCCTGACCGGAGGCGCCGCACGCTCGGCGGCTTTGCGGAAAGTTTTGGCAAGCTCTTTGAATATTCCAGTGCGCGTTTCCGCGCGCGATGAGGCGGGCGCTGCCGGATGCGCCATGATGGCTGCGGTTGCCATCGGTGTGTATCCGAGCATGGACGCTTGCGTTGCTGAATGGACCACCCCCCTACTGGGAGACCATGAACCGGCAGACCAGAGCCTGGTGCCGGTCTATGACAGGCTTTTCACGACCTACCGCGCAGCGCGCGAGGCATTGCCCCCGACCTGGGACAGCCTTGCAGCCCAGCGCGCCGTTCAAGGAGTAAATTCATGACAGAAATTCCCAAGGTCGATCTGTTCGTAATCGGAGGCGGCATCAATGGGGCGGGATTTGCGCGCGATGCGGCAGGCCGCGGTTTGAGCGTTGTCCTGTGTGAGAAAGACGATCTGGCCGAGGGCACTTCGTCCCGCTCTGGCAAACTCGTTCATGGGGGCTTGCGATATCTTGAGTATTACGAATTCCGGTTGGTGCGCGAAGCCCTGATTGAACGCGAAATCCTGATGAATAACGCGCCGCACATTATCTGGCCCATGCGATTTGTTCTGCCGCACAGCCCGCAGGATCGCCCGGCGTGGCTCGTGCGTCTTGGGCTGTTTCTTTACGACAATCTGGGCGGGCGCAAGAAATTGCCAGGCACGCGGACACTCAACCTGCACCGCGATCCGGAAGGAGCGCCGATCAAGGACAGCTACACCAAAGGCTTTGAATATTCTGATTGCTGGGTGGACGACGCCCGTCTGGTCGTGTTGAACGCGGTCGATGCTGCAGAGCGAGGCGCAGTCGTTCTGACCCGCAGCCCCTGCACCTCGGCACGCCGCGAAGACGGTGTTTGGCGCGTCACGACGAGCAACAAGCTGACCGGACAGACACAGGAATTTGAGACCAAGGTTTTGGTGAATGCGGCCGGTCCATGGGTCACAGATGTCCTGACCCGGGTTGCAGGATCGAACTCGACTCGCAGCGTCCGTCTGGTCAAGGGCAGTCACATTATCGTGCCAAAATTCTGGAAGGGTGAGCAGGCTTACCTCGTCCAGAACCATGACAAACGGGTCATCTTCATCAACCCATACGAACGCGACAAGGCGCTAATCGGCACAACCGACATGGCCTATGAGGGCCGAGCAGAGGACGTGACAGCAGGCGAAGACGAAATCCAGTACCTGATTGATGCCGTGAACCGCTATTTCAAGGAAACACTGACGCGGGACGACGTGCAAATGACCTTCTCTGGTGTGCGCCCCTTATTCGATGACGGTCAGGGCAACCCATCTGCGGTAACGCGTGATTATGTATTCGACCTTGAAGAGGCCGGGGGCGCCCCGATGCTGAATATTTTCGGCGGCAAGATCACAACTTTCCGAGAACTGGCTGAACGCGGAATGCACAAGATTAAGAAGTTCTTCCCCGAAATGGGCGCGGATTGGACCGATTCAGCGCCCCTGCCCGGCGGAGACATGATGGACGCCGACTACGAGGCCTTCCGGGACACGATGAAGGCAGATTTTCCGTGGATGCCGCGCGACTTGCGCCGTCATTTCGGTAGGCTTTATGGTACGCGCATAGACAAAATCGTTGGTGATGCATCATCCCTTGGCGGGCTTGGGCGGCATTTCGGCGGAAACCTCTATGAGGCTGAAGTGAATTACCTCGTCAAGCATGAGTGGGCGCAAACCGCCGAAGATATTCTGTGGAGACGCACAAAGCACCGGCTGCATCTCAGCAACGAGGAGCAGCAGGCATTTACAGATTGGTTCAACAACGCACACGCCGAGGCTGCATGATATGGCGCTGACGCTTTCGCTGAATACCAACCCTCTGGTGAACCGCTTTGCTGAGCCGGACGACCTGATAGATGCCATCGCACATGATATTCGAATTCGTGACATCCAGTTGACGCATGAATTTATCAATCCCTGTTGGCCTGCCCCGATCCTTCGGCGTCTGACACGAGA
>JBPOFU010000159.1:0-4610 GCA_051252075.1 Oceanococcus sp.
ATCGCCAGCAGCGTGGACCTGCCGACAGAAGGCAATGTTTTGCTGTCGGTACGAGATGCGGATAAACCTGCTGTAGTCGGATTAGCGCAGAAGCTCATTGACCAAGGCTTTGCGATCTTTGCGACCAGCGGCACTGCAAAAGTGCTGAAACACGCTGGCATCGACGTTAAGAAAGTGAACAAGGTAAAAGAAGGGCGGCCGGATTGTGTCGACCTCATTAAGAATGGCGGTGTGGATCTTGTGGTTAATACTGCAGAGGGCAAGAAATCCATTGCCGAGTCACACTCCATTCGTGCCGCTGCTTTGCATTACAAAGTGGCGTATTTCACAACCATTGCGGGAGCTGACGCGGCTTGCCTCGCAATGAAGTATCTAGACCAATTTGAAGTAAATCCGCTGAAGGATTTGCACGCGGAGCTACACAAATGATCAAGACACCCCTAACTGAACACGGCGCGCAGATGCTTCAGGAAGAAGTCAAACGACTAAAAAGTGAAGATCGGCCACGTGTAATTGCCGCTATTGCTTCTGCCCGTGAGCACGGCGATCTGAAGGAAAATGCGGAATACCATGCCGCGCGCGAGGAGCAAGGCTTTATAGAAGGTCGTATTGGTGATATCGAAGGCAAGCTGTCCACCAGTCAAATCATTGACGTGACCAAGCTTCCGAATACGGGCAAAGTGGTTTTTGGCACGACAGTGGATCTGGCCGACATCGACAGCGGCGATGAATTGACCTACCGCATTGTTGGTGAAGATGAAGCGAACGTAAAAGCAGGGCTTTTAGCGTATTCGACTCCCATCGCAAGAGCGTTGCTGGGCAAACAAGAAGGTGATGAAGTCGAAGTCAAGGTCCCCAGCGGAACCCGGCGCTTCGAAGTGTTGGAAGTGCACTACAAATAGACACGTCTAAACCACGATGAAGCGAAAAGCCTCCAGCGCACGTTGGCTGGAACGCCAGCGCAAGGATCGCTTTGTCAAACAGGCGCAAGACGCCGGTTGGCGTTCACGTGCCGTATACAAATTAGAAGAAATTGATCTGCGTGATCAGTTGATAAAGCCTGGTCAGCGTATTGTGGATCTCGGTGCCGCCCCCGGAGGTTGGTGTCAATACGCCGCTCGCAAGCTCAGAGGGCAGGGCACGGTTATTGGCCTGGATCTGCTGGCAATAGAACCTCTAGAACATGTGCACTTTATAGAAGGGGATTTTTTGCAGCCGGAGATACTTGAGCGTTTATCTCAGCAATTGAATAATCTGCCGATTGATCTTGTACTTTCCGATATGGCCCCCAACTTCAGTGGAATTCGTGGTGCGGATTTAGCACGCTCTTACGAATTGGCGGAATTGGCCAGTGATTTTGCGGTCGAACATCTGTCGGAGTCTGGGCGGTTTCTGGTTAAGGTTTTTCAAGGTGCAGACTTTGAAAACTACCGAGCACAACTTCGGCAGCGGTTTAAACGCGTTGTAAGTCGCAAACCAGACGCCTCTCGAACTGAAAGTCGAGAAGTATATTTACTGGCGTCTGATCCAATTAGGCGTGACAATGATTAGGTTGAAAACAGTTTCCCGTTTTTGGGAAAACTTGGAGCTTAAGTGAACGATCTGGCAAAAAACCTGTTGCTGTGGGTAGTCATCGCAGTTGTGTTGATGAGTGTATTTAGCAGCTTTTCACCGAATGCTCGAGTGGCCGAGTCCATAAGTTATTCGCAATTCTTGGAGCAAGTTGAAAACGGCAATATCCGTTCAGTCTCCATGGAAGGGCAGAAAATACGTGGCGAAACAGCCGGTGGAATGAGGTTTTCAACTTATAGCCCGGAAACCGATAACACGGCAATGATTGGCACTTTGCTAAACAATAGTGTGCTGATTGTTGGCGAACCGCCCAAAGGGCAGCCGTTACTGCTGCAAATCCTAATTTCATCCTTCCCCATACTTTTGCTAATTGCGGTATGGGTGTATTTCATGCGGCAAATGCAGGGTGGCGGCGGACGTGGCGGCGCAATGAGCTTTGGCAAAAGCAAAGCGCGCATGCTCAATCCCGATCAAGTCAAGATTACTTTCGCCGACGTGGCGGGGGTTGAAGAAGCCAAGCAAGAAGTTTCCGAACTGGTTGATTTCCTGAAAGACCCAGCCAAGTTCCAGCGCCTGGGTGGTAAAATTCCTCGCGGTGTCTTGTTGGTTGGTTCACCGGGCACAGGTAAAACGCTGTTGGCCAAAGCCATCTCTGGCGAAGCTGGCGTGCCTTTTTTCACGATTTCGGGTTCAGACTTCGTGGAAATGTTTGTCGGTGTCGGTGCATCTCGCGTTCGCGACATGTTCGAACAAGCCAAAAAGCAGGCACCGTGCATCATCTTTATTGATGAAATCGACGCTGTAGGTCGCCATCGTGGCGCAGGCTTAGGTGGCGGTCATGATGAGCGCGAACAAACCCTAAATCAGCTGTTGGTTGAAATGGATGGCTTTGAGGGCAACGAAGGCATCATTATCATTGCTGCCACAAACCGCCCTGACGTTTTGGATCCTGCTTTGTTACGTCCTGGCCGTTTTGACCGGCAAGTGGTTGTGCCGTTGCCAGATGTTCGCGGACGCGAGCAAATTCTCAAGGTGCACATGAAGCCGGTGCCGTTGTCGAATAACGTCAAACCGGATCTTTTAGCGCGAGCAACCCCTGGGTTTTCTGGGGCGGATTTGGCCAATTTGGTCAATGAAGCCGCTTTGTTTGCAGCGCGAGCTGATAAGCGCGTTGTCGATATGGACGATTTCGAGAGCGCCAAAGACAAAATCATGATGGGCGCTGAACGCAAATCCATGGTGATGTCTGACGAAGAAAAGCGTTTGACCGCGTACCACGAAGCCGGTCATGCCATAGTGGGCTTAATATCACCCGAGCATGACCCCGTTTACAAAGTCAGCATCATTCCTCGTGGTCGCGCTCTAGGGGTGACCATGTTTTTGCCCGAGGAAGATCGTCACAGCTACACGCGAAAACGCTTGATGTCACAATTGGACTCGCTGTTCGGTGGTCGCATAGCGGAAGAGATGATTTTTGGTGCCGATGCAGTTACCACCGGCGCTTCCAATGATATTGAGCGGGCGACAGATATTGCACGCAAAATGGTCACTAAGTTTGGTATGTCCGATAAATTGGGCCCTCAATCGTATAGTGAAGATGATGGTGAGGTCTTCCTCGGCCGTTCCGTGACCCAGCACAAAGGCATGTCGGATGAAACCGCACACATTATCGATTCGGAAATCAGCCGTCTCATTGATTTTAGCTATAAGCGGGCGACTAGCATTTTGGAAGAGCGCAAAGACACATTGCATTTGATGGCCGATGCGTTAATGAAATACGAAACTATCGATGCCAAGCAGCTAGAGCAGCTGATGCAAGGCAAGCCGCCGGGGCCACCTGATAGCTGGAGAAATCATGATTCTGACGACGATCAACCCAACGTAAAACCAGAAGATGGTGTCACTGATGAACCAGATGCACCTCCTTCAGGCGCTGATCCTGCTGGGCAACACTAATATAGAAAACCGCCCTTCGTGGCGGTTTATTTTTATGAGCGAAGACGACAGAAAAGTACGAATCGATAAGTGGCTCTGGGCCGCGCGTTTTTTTAGAACCCGAGCACTTGCGATAGAAGCGATAAAGTTGGGTCGTATTCAGTGCAACCGCTCGCGTCCCAAGCCCAGTCGTAGTTTGCGCCTCGGGGATCGATTGATCATTGAAAAGGGCGACCTCGTTTTCGATGTCGAAGTGATGGCGCTATCAGAACAACGCGGGCCAGCGAAAGTTGCTCAATCTCTATTTCAAGAAACGGAAGACAGTTTGAAGGCGAGAGAAGCCGCTTCGTTGATGC
Source organism: Oceanococcus sp. (assembly GCA_051252075.1). Lineage (GTDB taxonomy): Bacteria > Pseudomonadota > Gammaproteobacteria > Nevskiales > Oceanococcaceae > Oceanococcus. Next base: position 3,864 of record JBPOFU010000159.1, read on the forward strand.
GTCGAGCTCAACGCCTCTCAGCGCCCCAAGCCCCTCAAACTCGGCCCGACAAACACGACCGCCAAAGTATTCGTCGCTTTCTAGGCCGGTAACGTATAAGCCTAGTCGGCAGCTTTCGGACTTTGTTAATAAGCTTAACAATTCCGTAATGAAATCAAGTCCTTCACGTTAAATTCTCCGCAAAGGCGGCACTCTGGGCGCAATCTTGTCCCGGATCTCATTCTGTGCAGTACGCTGGCATCGCATTGGCATACCCCCGCTCTGCATTATCGCTAGCCATTCGTATAGGTTTACTAGCTTTGGCCTATGTCGTGGTGAGCAAAGCGGCACTGATATTAGCCATCCCTCCTGGATACGCCGCCCCTATATGGCCTGGCGCTGGCATCGCTGTCGGCGCAGGGTTAATTTGGGGGCGAAAAATTTTGCTCGCTGTTGCCTTAGGCTCGCTGATAGTCAATTTACATATCTCAGCGGGTGCGTTTAAAGCCGTCCCCTTAGAGACGCTCATTCTTTGCTGTTTGTTCTCCAGCGGAGCGACTCTACAAGCATACATCGCGGTCAATTTAGTTCGCCGGTTCAATACTGCGGATGCGGCATATGACACCAATAAATCGGTGCTCTCCCTGTTAGGGCTTGCCGGACCTATTGCGTGTTTCACTGGCGCAAGCATTGGCGTCGGCACGCTATTCCTATTTGGCAAAATAAGCAGTGCGGAGATCATGTTCAATTGGTGGACATGGTGGACCG
>JBPOFU010000016.1:0-46493 GCA_051252075.1 Oceanococcus sp.
GGTGTAGGTGTAGGTGTAGGTGTAGGTGTAGGTGTAGGTGTAGGTGTAGGTGTAGGTGTAGGTGTAGGTGTAGGTGGAACCACAACCGTGCCCGGCACACAGGATGGAATGTCTGGCGTGGCTGCACCTTGATCAATACCAGCATGGCTCAATTCGTCGGAAAACTCCGGATCTAACCAATACTTTAATTGCCGATCACAGGTTTCAAACTCTTGCCAAGCAACATTCAAACGCCCATAAAAGTCAGCCGCACCTGTATTACTGCAGGATGCACCTCCGCCTGAAAGTACACCTACGGCTAAACCATTTTCATTCCACAGGCCGGAACCGGAAGATCCAGGCTCAGTCGTGCCGTCATCCCAGTTCACACGCCAACTGTCAGTTAAGCGACCGTCTATGTCGGCAACCGTGGCGGTACCCGGGCTGTTGTAAATGCTGATCGACTTTTCGTTACCGCTAGGATGATGCACGCCCACGCCATTTTGTGGCGCTACATCACCCACATACCAACCACTCCAATGGGGCATAAATGATGCGGGAATGACGCTGGGATTACTCGCTTGCCCCACGACGACGAGCGTGAAATCCGAGCTATCCCCATCTGCCAGTAGCTCTACACCACTGCGACTAAAAGATGCGTTAGGAGCCGGGTGCCCATGTAGAAAGCTGTTGCCACAGCTACTGTCTTCATAACGCCAATACACCTGCACCGAATCATCATTATTGCGTGTTATTCCGCAATGATCCGCAGTGAGCACATAGGGTGTTCGATCATTGCGCGTGTTATTCACTAAAAAGCCAGAGCAGGCAAAAGAATCACCGCCGTCGAATATTTGCAATAACACCGTACTGTTGATCTGATCGTCGTAGCCATCGCCTACTGGACAAACCACATCGTTATTACAATCCCCGTGTTTCGCGTAATACCCGCCGGGGTCGCGTGCACCGTAATAAGCCTTGGACATACGTAGTTGCGCTGGTCGCCCGGCCGGTACTGTCCACTGAATTTCAACCTGCTCGCCATGCAGTAAGCCTGTCCAAAGCATATCCCCTCGCACATGCTCAAGCGTATACGGTCCCTGGCTACGCCCAGCGGCGCCGAGTAGAGTCAAACTCGCCCCAACAGGCCATTGCACTGCCGTGAACTGCAAACTCAAGGACTGTGCGCCTGCAGCGAAAATCTTGGCGCGCCAAATGCGGTTATCACCTTGCTGCTCCCAAGCGCCATCTACCGCGCTATCCACACTACCGTCCAAGGCCGTTGCAAAAGCGTAGCGGCCACGCTCATCTGCTCGCAGCAAATCAGCCAGCTGGATGGGGTCGGGCTGCTCCAAGCTGTATACCGGAGCGGCGAAAGTGACCGTAGCTTGTACGGCCAAGGCGATAGCCAAAATTAATGTTTTCATAGCTTCCAGTTTAAGGGAGGGTGAGATTTCGTTAGTGCCGCTCGGCAGTTAGACATTTACGATCATCCTGCTGGTGGCCATGCCATTCACTCCTTGCAAGAATTTAGCCACCACGCCTAAGGAAGCTCTGCCTGCAAAGCCGCCAAACCCGCTTTGAAATCTTTTTTCAAATTTCGTGCAACAAGACTAGCGATTAGGGGAAACCGTCCTTGGAATTCAATGTGGTAATCCACACGACAGCCCTCTCCGTCAGTTAAAAATGCGATGCGACCATAATGATTCTTCAATGGGCTGCCGCGCGTAATGGTGTATTCAATGAGGCGCGGACGCTCAAACGCCACCACTGTTTCTTCAAAGCAAACTGGGCCTACGCGAATTTCTCGCACGGAGGAGAGACCGTTTGCTTCCGTCTCTCCTGCTGTGATGCGCTGTGTTTTGCCCGGCCAGATGCGTCCAAATTTCTCATGGTCGGCGAAAAATTCAAACACCTGATTGACCGGCGATTGAAAACGATGCTCTAGATGCACTTGTTGTTTTGCCACGTTCTTTCCTCTCAGTTTCTCTCGCCGAGACTACCCTGCCATGCCAATTTACGACATGCTAAGCCCACACTTCTTCCACAACCCGCCATGACAATCACCCCATACCCTTCGAATAGAGCCCCTGGGTTTATTGCCTGCAGTTTGGAACGCAAAGCGGAATGGCGCAATGACGCTGAGAAGCTCAGTAGCTTGCTGGGAGATGCCAGGCTCATTCCATTGAACCGCTACCGCATGCCCATGCTTAATGATGAGCTGCTGAGCCTACCCATAGAACCCTTTCAAGGGCGACTGGAGCAAGCGATATGGCTGGGCATCTGGCAGGGCGTATCGCACTACGCTCTGGCGATAAGCGACGAAGAGGCTGCCACCCAGGAACTGCACTTTGCGGACTTGCGCGGAGCCGCGATGCGCTTGCAACCCGACCATGCCGCGGTAATGGCCTATGCCCGCGCCATGACGTTTTGGCATCAACGGCATAAGTTCTGCGGGCGCTGTGGTGGGGCCACCACACCCAAACAAGCAGGCCATGTCCTGTTTTGCGCGCAATGCAACTTAGAGCATTACCCGCGCAGCGACCCTTCCATGCTGGTGCAAGTCAGTGATGAGCAAGATCGCTGCCTGCTCGGCCGCCAAGCCGGCTGGCCGCCGGGCATGTGGTCGGTATTGGCCGGTTTTGTCGAACCTGGAGAAAGCATAGAAGACGCCGTGGTACGCGAAGTCTGGGAGGAAGCGCGTATCACAGTCACGGGCATGAATTACGTAGCGTCACAGCCGTGGCCGTTTCCTGCATCCGTACTCATGGGCTTTCATGCCACCGCCAGCAGCGACAAACCACAGGTCGAACAAGATGAATTGGAAGCTGCTGATTGGTTTAGCCGCGAACGCCTAGCGCAAAGCATAGCCAGCAAAGTCTTGCTTATGCCGCCTCCGTTTACCTTGTCATTTCAGCTCATCGAAGGCTGGTTTGATCGTGGCAATTTAGGGTCGCTACGCCCATTGCTCGGGCTACCGCTCTAAGCGCTCACGTTACCGTTGGATGACGGCGTTCAGTACTACTGCTGGGGGCGGCAACCGGTGCCGTTCCCTGCAAACGGGCCTGCAATTGGGCTTCGTCCTGTAGCCAATGTTGAAAAGCTTTGGCTTCCATAGCGCGGCCCAAATATTCTCCACAGGCCAGTGGCACACCCAGCCCACGTAGCCGTTTGATATCGGACTTCTTACGCACACCTTCTGCACGTAAGGCTGCGCCCAGTTGTTTTGCGGTCTCAGCCAAGCCTTTGCTAGCAGCATCAGCTGCTGGACTGTGCATCTGCACCAAGCGCGCGTCCAAAGCCAGCGTTTTCGGCAACAAGCCTGCGGCATGAGTCAACATACGTGCGCTGGCGGAAAAATCTTGCCCGTGCAAGCCCAAACCCGCCTGGCTCAAATCCGCCGCCATCTTGCGGCAAGCCGGCAGCTGCCATACCAAATCCGGCAGTTCCAGAATCAATTTGAACGGCAGCCGTGTAATCGCCTTAGGGAAGGTTTTCCTAAAGGATGCGGTTTGCAATTCCTCCAAGGACACCGGCAACCAAACCGCCCAGGCCTTGGGAAAACTCATCGCAGCCAATTGACGCAAGCGCCATTGATTTAAGGGGCCTTCCAGATGTACGCGTCGTGCCAATCGACGCAATGCGCCATCTTCCAAGGCGGCCACTCCTTCCGGAGCCCAGCGCAAACTGACCCGTGCGCCCACTGGCCGCTCAGTGCGTAAATCTATCACCGGCTGCAGCAACAAATCCAAACCATCCGAAGCAATGGCCGCCTCTAAAGCCAAGGCCAAACTGGTGCGCTCTTCAGACCGCTGACCCGCAATGTACGGCGTGCCTTGCTGATGTCGCGCTTGCTCCAAGCCATGCCGCGCATCATTCAGCACATCCACCAGATCGTGATACACCCGCAAATCAGGGATCACCGCAATAGAAACAGGTGGTTGCAGGCTTTGCTCATCCAAGGAAAAGGGCTTGCTGAGCATCTCCTGCGCGCGCTCTGCAATGCTAACGACCTCATCGTGGTCGGTCACTTGGCTGAGCAAAAGTAGGTAACCGCCACCAGACGCCCTGGCGATATCCAAGGGCCAATCACACACGGCGTCTAGACGCTCTTTAATCGCGTTCTGTAGGCGATCGTGCACTGCCTGACCATGCCGCGAAGCGATAACACCGGTATCGTCTAAACGTACAAAAATAGCCGCGATTAACGGGCCACTGCCGCCGACATGACGACGCAGTTCTTGTTCGACCAGCGCTTCTCCTAGCGCCACCCCCGCCAATCCGGTCACCGGATCCAACAAACTGGTGGCTGCTAAAGCGGGGTCGTCACTGCCGGGATTTAAACTGCAAATGACGGCCAATACTTCACCGTTTTTGGCGCGCAAAACCATAGGCTGCAATGCCACCTCGCGCACAGCCTTGATGGACTTCACAGCAACCTGTATTCGCTCTACATAACCGGCTCCGTGCAAGCGGGTGACGGTATCCAAGTAGTCTGCATCCAGCCCGACAACCTCACGCAGCTCTTGCCCAAGTAAACTGCTGCGTCGACGATCCAATACCGCTGCTGCTGCATCGTTGACCACTTGGATACGACCATCGCTGTCTATGATCAACAAAGGCTGAGCACTGTCCTGAATCACAGATGCTGGCACCGTGGCACCGATACGGCGCGGCCCACGATGCATCCACAGCAGGCCAAATAGCAGCACATAAGCCACGACAAATGAGGCGAAACCCCAAGGCTGCAGACCCAAGCCGGCAATGTCCTGATGCCCACTCAGCAGCAATGCATCGCAAGCCCAACCCAATTGCAGCAACAGCAATACCCACAGTAGGTAGGCCATGCGCCGGCGCTGCTGAGGACGGCGCGCCTGTTGCCACTGCAGCAGGGCATCCAAATTCGCCACCAAGGCCATCAAACCGGCCCAGGCCAATATCAAGTCGAAATAGCTTGGCGCACGCATGCCGCTGCCCCAATCAAACTCGATGATAGAAAGCTCAGTGCTCTGCCATGCACCTAAAGCGAAAGCCGCGATGAGAAATAAGGCATTCACCGCAAACAGCCAACGCCGTAGCAAACCAATATTCGCCACTGCTATAACCAGTGGAATAAGCAAGCCAGGGAGGACTATAAAACTCAGCCACCACACCACGGCGAGGCGACCGAAACCGAATTGCACCGCAGCCAAGACAGCTGCGTGTATAGCCAATACGCCGCCTAGCACTATCGCCGAACCACCAGCGCGCGCTTCTGCAGCACGAAATACCAGCAGCAGCGCCGCGAGGGCGTGAATACCGGCAGCGGCAAGCTGCATATGCCAGAGTTCTAGAGTCATGGATCAGTCTTTATCACTCAAAACACGTTTAACTGCTTCTTGCCAACCGGCGTATCGAGCAGTCATCTTGGATTCTTCTCGCCCCGGCTCAAAACGTCGATTGCAACGCCAGCCTTCCGCAATTTCGTCCAAATCACGGTACAAACCGACCTGCAAACCAGCGAAATACGCCACACCCAGCGCGGTTGTCTCCAAGACTTGCGGGCGCTCTATGGGGATACGCAAAGTGTCCGCCAAATATTGCACCAACCAATCATTAGCGACCATGCCACCATCCACACACAGTTTCTGCGGAGCTGAAGCATCCTCGGCCATGGCATTGAGCAAATCTTTGGTTTGATAACACACCGACTCCAAGGCAGCACGGGCAATTTCCGCAAATCCGCTGGCGCGTGTCAGCCCAATCAATGCTCCACGCGCATCCGGGTCCCAATAGGGCGCACCGAGCCCCGTAAAGGCTGGAACCAAATACACGCCATCGGTGGACTCCACACTCTTAGCCAGCTTTTCGGTATCGGCAGCATGGCCGATTAACTTGAGGCTATCGCGCAGCCATTGCACAGCGGCACCGGCCACAAAAATGCTGCCTTCCAAGGCATAGGTAGTTTTCCCTTTCAGTCGATAGGCCACCGTGGTGAGCAATCGATTGTGAGAAAGCACGAAATTCTCACCCACATTCAGCATCACGAAGCAGCCGGTGCCATAGGTGCTTTTCACCATGCCGGGCTTAAAGCACGCTTGCCCGACTGTGGCCGCCTGCTGGTCGCCTAGCACCGCGCCAATTTGTATAGCGCCTCCCAAAATTTCAGGTTCAATTTCGCCAAAGTCGTCAGCAGAATCCAAAACTTCTGGCAACAGCGCTCTGGGCACAGCAAAGAAATTCAGCAGCTCGTCATCCCATTTCTGCTCGCGAATATTGAACAGCAGCGTACGCCCAGCATTGGTCGCATCGGTGACATGTCGGCGCCCACCGGTCAGCTTCCAGGTTAACCAGCTATCAATGGTGCCAAAGGCCAGCTCTCCAGCTTCCGCGCGCTGGCGCGCACCGGGCACATGGTCCAACAACCAGGCAATTTTGGTGGCTGAGAAGTAAGGATCAAGCAACAAACCGGTGCGCTCTGCCAGCCAGGTACCACGACCTTGCCGCTGCAATTGCTGACACACCTTGCTGGTGCGCCGATCCTGCCAAACGATGGCATTGGCGATGGGCTCGCCGGTGGCACGGTCCCATATCACCGTTGTTTCACGCTGATTGGTGATCCCGCAAGCAGCGATATCACTGGCAGATAAACCCGATTCAGCCAATGCGGTGCGGCACACCTCTACGGTGTCTTGCCAAATCACATTGGCATCGTGCTCTACCCAACCAGGATGAGGGTAGTGCTGTTCAAATTCCTTCTGCCCGCCCCCGACACGCGCGCCACTGCGATCAAAAACGATGGCCCGCGTGCTGGTGGTACCCTGATCAATCGCCAAGAGGTGATCGGCCATTTTGTCTCCCTATTGTTGGCGCTAGACCTGCAGCATGCCAAAGCCGGAGTGAGATGCAAGATAAGGTGTAATCATTCCGCTGCCGAACAGGTCTTTGCTGATATCAATTTATTGAGTTGCCGCCCATTATGAAACCCCTGCAAATTCTTTTTCTGAGTCTGATTTCGTTCGCGGCAACCGCCGCGCCTAAGGCCGAGTTGTGGTCGTTCTGGGCCGATAGCCAAGAGTCGTCCGCTGTAAGCGTCGACCACGGCGATTGGACCACGTTTTTGTCGCGCTACATGGACACCAGCAGCCAGCCATTTCGATTGGCTTACGCTGCGGTTAGCCAAGCCGACCAAACATTATTAGATGGCTACCTCAAAACATTGCAAATCACAGACCCGCGCGCGCTCAACCGCGCGGAGCAGCAGGCTTACTGGATCAACCTCTACAACGCAGCAACCATAGATCTCATCCTGAATCACTATCCGGTCAAAAGCATTACCAAGATCAAATCCGGATTCTTTAGCTTTGGCCCCTGGGACAAAGTTGTGCTCAAGGTAGCCGAGCAAGAACTCACACTGAACGACATTGAACACCGTATTTTACGGCCGATATTCAAAGATCCGCGCCTGCACTACGCAGTCAATTGCGCATCCATAGGCTGTCCTAACCTTGCCGCGCAAGCCTACACCGCCCAAAACACCGAGCGCTTGCTAGAGACCGGGGCGCAGGCTTACATCAATGATCCTCGTGGCGTTAGCATCGAAAACTCGAAACTTATCGTGTCCAGCATTTACGACTGGTTTCAGATTGATTTTGGCGGGACAGACGCGCGCGTGCTGCAGCATTTGCGCCAGTACGCCAATGCGGAACTAAAAGCAGCATTGAACCGTCTTGATACAATCAACAGCTATCAATACGACTGGTCGTTGAACGACCGACGCTAATTAGAGTACAGAGTGTTCATGTTTAAATTTTTGTTTGCGATCAATATCGCCATATTGTTAGTGAGCCCTGCTCATGCGGAAACGCTTGAGATCATTGAGCTGCCCCCAGAAATCCCACAACAACAGGCCATCTCATTGAATTGGGATTGCGACGTCTTACTTTTGACAACTTCGCAGCGTTATCGCCCTACCAGTTGCAAACGCGATGCTCAGGACGATCAAGCTGTTAGTGAATTGCAGGTGGAAAAAATTTCCCTAGAGCCGGCTACTCCAGCCCGTTCACCCCGCAAAGGGATTTATTGATCGTGCTTCATCGCACGCACCTTCCTTTGCTTAGCGCGTGCATTGCACTGCTGCTCAGCAACAGTGCGAACGCTGGTGCAAAAGAAGAATGTGAAGACTGGGCGCGCAGCGATAACATCAGCGCCATGCTGTGGGACCGCTACGTCGATTCCTGCATTATTAGTTTGCAGGGTGAAGAAGTTGACGAATCCGGAGGCGTAGAAGACGCCCCCACCCCAGCACCGCTAAAACCGCACAAGCGCGAGCCTGCAGTCGATAAGTCCTATTAAGGACACAACGCGACTTCCACACGCGCCCATCCCTCTGTAAGATAATTCTTACGCTAGAGCCGTGGGATACACGGCCATTCACCGCAGTTTGCGGTTTTCCAGGGGGATATATCCATGCGCCAATATCGCGCAATTGCTGCTATTGCAGCCAGCTGTTCATTTATATGCAGTTTGTCCGTCGCTGCCCAACAGGCCGACGTCGACGACAACAGTGCTGATCTAGAGCTGATTACGCTTCCAGCAAATCAAGCTCCCGAGGTTGAAGGCGGAGTCAAGCTCGACGCCATCACCGTTACCGGCTCGCGCATCAAAAAAACCTCCATGGAAGATGCCAACCCTGTGCTCTCGCTGAGCGCCAAAGATTTGGCCGCTGCCGGAGTCACCTCTATCGGCGACATCATGCAGCGCTTGTCGGTAAGTGGCTCTTCACTAAACACCAAATTCAATTCCGCTGGCAACTTTGGCTTTCCGGCCGATGGCGGCGGTGTAGGCTCCGGCTCCACCACCGTCTCCTTGCGCAACTTAGGCGCAAAACGTGTGCTGGTGCTGGTGGATGGCTTGCGCTGGGTCAATGAATCGTCCGCATCTGGCGTCTCCGCTGCGGTTGACCTCAACACCATCCCCTTTAGCGCGGTTGAACGGGTTGAAGTTCTCACCGATGGCGCCTCTGCTTTGTACGGCTCTGATGCCATTGCAGGCGTCGTCAATATCATCACCAAAACCAGCCAAAACGATCTGGGTTTGAATGCCTATGTGGCGGATTACAGCACTGGCGACGGCTTCACCACCACCCTGAATGCAAATTATGGTGGCAGCGGCAAGCGCTACCGCTACTTTGCCGATGTCAGCTACTTCGATCAAAACCTGATCTCTTCTGATAGCTTTGCTCGCGCGCGCGAACCCCGCCCCGGTACGGGTTTGGCCTTCGGTAGCTCAGCGACACCGTTTACGCGTAGTTTGTTCTTCAATGATGACGATGCCAACGGCCTGTGCCCGGCGACCTCAGAAGATGGCAGCAGTGATTTCCTATGCAATATCACTGCCAATGGTGTCGCTGCTGGACCGAATTTCGTACAGGAGTTCCCTGATGGTTTCCATGGCTTTACCAATGACGACCGTTACAACTACGCACCACAAAATTTGCTGTTAACCCCATCCGAACGCCTGGCTCTGTTCGCGCAAGGTCAATTCGATATCAATGGCAGCATGAGTGCTTACTTGCGTGTGCTCGGACAAAACCGAGAATCACAAAACCGCGCCGCTCCTGAACCTATTTTCATCGGCCCTGAAGCAGGCACAGGCGGACTCGCAGACAGTGTTGGCGTTGCGCAGGACAATGCCTTTAACCCCTTTGGCATCGCCCTAGATCCGGAAGACAACTTGCTCTTCGCTGGTCGTCGCCCTGTAGAAGGCGGACCGCGTATCTTCAGCCAAGACGTTGATACCTTTTATCTGGCTGCGGGTTTAAGCGGCGACTACTACGGCTTTGATCGGCCCTTGTTCTGGGACCTGAATCTGGTCAGCGCCAGCAACGAAGCCACACAGACTGTTCAAGGCACTTACAACATCGCCAATATTCAGCGTGCGTTGGGCTCCCCCGCCGATTGCACAGGCGACTGTGTTCCTTTGAATTTCTTCGGTGGCCCCGGCACGATTACACCGGACATGCTGAATTACATACAGTTCGTGGAAGTGGATCGCAGCAAACAAGAACTGCAATTGATTTCAGCCAATGTATCTGGCGGTTTATTCGACATTCCTGCCGGCACTTTGAGCTTCGCTTCCGGATTGGAATACCGTGATGTAAAAGGCAGCTATTCGCCCGACCCCGTTGTCGTGCGTGGCGAATCAAACGGTGTGCCCTCCCTACCGACCAGCGGCAGCTACAGCGTCGCCGAAGCGTATCTGGAGCTTGATATTCCCGTTGTTAATGACTTACCCGGCATGCGTTCTTTGGATGTGAGTTTGGCCAGCCGCTTTTCAGATTACTCAACCTTTGGCAGCACAGTGAACAATAAAATCGGCGTGCGCTGGGAAATCTTCGACGAACTGATTGCGCGCAGCACTTGGGCGGAGGGTTTTCGCGCTCCATCAGTGGGTGAACTATTTGGCTCACCCGCACGTTTTGATGCTCAGTTAGAAGATCCTTGCTCGGAACCGCAAGATCAACAAACGGCAGACAACTGTGCCAGTTTGGGCGTGCCGACCACTTACACTCAAGCCAATCCACAAATCTCCGTACGTACCGGCGGCAACCCCAATCTGGAGGCTGAAACCGCGAAAAGCCTGACCGCCGGATTGGTCTACAGCCCCAATTGGGCATCCGACCAAAGCTGGGCGCAACGCTTGGATTTCGAGCTGACCTGGTATGACATCCAAGTTGACGATGCCGTTCAAGCTGTAGATGCCCAAACCCAGCTAGATCGCTGCGTGGCCACGCTCGACAATGCATTTTGCAGCGGCATTAGCCGCGCCAGCACCGGCGGCATTAACGGATTCGACAACACCCTATTGAACTTGGGCAAGGTTGATACTGCTGGGCTTGATCTGATTATCGATTGGCAGGGGCCGCAAACGGCTTGGGGGCAATTCGACGCCAATTGGTCCTTAACCAAGGTTGACCAATACCGTTCAATTTCCAAAGCCACTGGCCTTGCCGAACCACGCGGTAAAGGTATAGAAGTCGCCGATAGCGGCATTCCAGAATGGCGCTCGACCTTACGTTTCGACTGGCAGCAAGGCGACATTTCCGCCAGCTGGGCTATCCGCTACATCTCAAAACTAGTTGAACAATGCGGCGATGTGGTCGATTTCGCGAGTTGCGGCAACCCCACCGCCGGCACCAACACCTTGTCGCAAACCTTCTACCACGACCTACGGGCGAGTTGGCAGGTTCCCGGCGACCAAGACATCAGCCTCACCGCAGGCATCAACAACGTCTTAGACAATGATCCACCGGTTTGTGTCAGTTGCTCGCTGAACGGCTACGACGCATCGGTATACGACTTACCCGGGCAATTTGCTTATCTGCAAATCGGCCTGCGTTACTAAACAACATTAAGAAATACAGCAGAGCGCGGCTTCGGTCGCGCTTTCGCAAAATTAACGGAGACATCATGTACTCATCCACTATTCGCAGCTGTTTCATTGCAGCTTTATCAACGGCGCTGTTGCTACCCGCTAGCCACGCCGCAGAGCGCTACCATGGCTTTCAGGGCGAAGGCGCTGACTATGTTCCATTTTTCGATAGTCGCGAACTGCGTCTGCAACCACTGGCTGGGCAAATCCAAGCCGCTGCCGCGCTACCGGCGGCCACGGTTCGCTGGAACCGTCACGGCACCCCAAAAACGATCTTTAATCGTCAAGGTTATTTGAGCGACGCACGCGATGGTGAAGCACAAGACATCGCACGAGATTTCTTGGTGGCGAACGCGAGCTTGCTAGGACAGAGCTTGGCGATGATCGACGCTATGGAAGTACTGCGCGTTTCTCCATTGCACGATTCGCCTGACTACGCCCGCATGCTGCGCGGCGAAGATGTCTCGACTCAAAACGTTCCTAATGTGGTGCTGTTCCGCCAAGTTTGGGACGGTATTTCTGCTGGCGGCCGTGATGGCTTGGTCAGTGTTGGGGTTGCCCGTGATGGCCGCGTCGCCTTTGTAGGCTCTACCCTGAGCCGTGACAGTCAGCTCACAGGCGTAACCAGCCTGAGCATGATCGATGCGCTGAACGCAGCCGCGTCAGATGTAGAAATGAATCTGGGTGCGCTCGAGCTAATTGCTACACCATTCGACGATTTCAATACCTTCAGCAGCTCCATCATGAGCGATGTACAGCGAGTGCGGACACGTGCGTTACCTGTACCAGGTCGTGGCGTACGCAAGGTCTATGAAGTCACCTTACTAGACACCAGCCACGAACGTGGCCATCCACAAGCCTTTATTACCCATCTGGACGCACAATCCGGCGAGATCTACGTCCGCGATAATGCTGTGCAGCATTACTCGGACAATGCCTATCAATCCAAAGTCAGCGTTGGTCAGATAACAGGCTCTACACCAGCTGCGGCCTGTGGCCCACGCCACCCGTTTGCGGTTGATGCCGGCAATGACATACTGCAAATCACTATGACTGCGTCGTCACTGGAAGATCCGGGCGCCGCCAGCGGTGCGGTACCGGAACCCGCCGATATCACACTGAAGCTGTATTACCTTGGTGTTAACGTGGCCAGCCAGGATTTGCTTGGTTCGCCAGAAACTTTGACGTATCAACCCGTTGGCGGCGTCTCAGAAGGTGAGTATGAATTAGAAGTTTGCCCCTTCCGCAACGATGCGGACCCGATCGACTATGTCGGTGCATACACTGCCACTCCAGGCTCTCCAGTCGCGGCACCAGGCTCAGGCTCACCGGTATGGCGTATCTTTCCAAACAGCCCAGTACCCGCCCGCTTCGGTCCAGATGATGCCCAAATTGGCGAAGACACCCGGGAAAACTGGTGCTGGGATGTGGCCGGAAATGATGAGCTCGACGATGGCGACCTTGGTCGCCCCGCAGATCAGTGCGATCGCTTAGAGCTACGCAACATTGCGGCGCGGGCGCCTTGGGACGCTTTGGCAGATGGCACTGCCACGATGACAACACACGGCAACAATGCTTCCACGGCCGTTTCTAACGTCAACTTCGTTGCCCCGGACACGGTACCGTTACGACCAGTTGCAACTGATCGTAATTACGATTTTGAGTTCACCAATGCGTGGTATGACAGTCAATGCGACCCGACAGTCCACGGCGACCCGACCCGCAACATGAATGACTACGAAGCGGCTACAGTCAACTTGTTCGCTTTGCACAATCGCATGCACGATTGGAGTTACTTGCTGGGCTGGACTGAGGTGAACTCAAACCTACAATTCGACAACTATGGTTTAACCGCAACCACACGCGAAAATGACCCTGAGCTGGGCTCATCTCAGGCCGGCCGCATGACCATTAATGGCCGCGATAACGCCAACCAATTGACCTTACAAGATGGCGTGCCAGGCGTTACCAATCAATATCTATGGCAAGCCCTTCCCGGCGTGATCTATCCAGCAGGCTGTGTCGATGGCGCGTATGACATGGTCATCATTGCTCATGAATACACACATGCCACAACCAACCGTATGACAGGCGGTCCAGATGCCTCATTGGGTGGTGGTCATGCCAGCGCCATGGGCGAGGCCTGGGGAGACTTGGCCGGCATCGAATACGTACAAAGCTACGGTTTTGCTCCGGTTGGCAAGGAAAGCCTCTACGCGGCCGCGGTATTTATTACCGGAGACCCCGAAGCTGGCATTCGTAACTACAGCGTCAACAAAAGTCCGCTGCATTTTGGCAACTTTGACTACGACGGTAATGGCACGGGCTCACCGCACGCCAACAGTGAAATCTGGGGCGCCGCGATGTATCAAGTACGGCAACTCTTAACTGACAAGTACGCTGACCAGTTCAGCTTCGATGACCGCCAGCTACAGGTTGACTGCGCTGACGGAAAAATCAGCTCAGAAGCTTGTCCAGGCAACCGCCGCTGGCTGCAACTGATGTATGACGGACTGTTACTTCAGCCTGCCAGCCCCACTATGCTGGATGCACGTGATGCCATCATCGCGGCTGATTTGCTGCGTTATAACGGCGCCAACCAAACGGAGCTGTGGGAAGCCTTTGCCCGAGCGGGCATGGGCGGCAATGCCTTTGCAGCCAGTGGCGATGACTTCGACACTGTGGCTGATTTTGCATCACCACTGCGCAACGACAATGCACAGATCAGCTTCGCTGTGACCGGAACTGACGGCAGCTCACCAAAAGCAGAGGTTTTCGTAGGCCACTATGAAGCCCGTGTTACGCCGGTTGCAGACACCGATCCGGATAGCGCACTAGGCAACAGCATGGGCTTCGTTCCTGGTGATTACAGCTTTGTCGTGCGCGCCGATGGTTACGGTCATCACCGCTATAAGCGCAGTATCGCCGCTGGCGATCAGGGCACAATCAGCTTCACTGTTCGTCCTAACTTGGCTTCGCTACACCAAGGTGCCGTTGCCTCGGGCGACGGCGATACACCGGAAGATCTCAGTGAGTTGATCGACGACACCGAAGCAACCAACTGGGCCTCCACCGATGGCACGGGGACTGCATCCGAAGGCAAAGGTGAAGGTGCATTTGTCGAAGGTCGACAAATTACAGTCGCACTGGCTCAACGCAGCAACATCCAGGACGTTAATATCTCCGCATTGCTAAGTGGACAAAATCGCTACACCGCATTGCGCTCCTTTGACTTGCTGGCTTGTGATGCTGACAGCGGCGCCGATTGCAGTAGCGACACCGGTTTTAGTCCGTGGTACGCCAGTGCTGACGATGCCTTTAATGGCCGCTGGTTACGCCCGAAATCACCGCATTTGTTATTGCGCGCCTTTGATGTGCCTCCTGTCACTGCCACCCATGTACGCTTGGTGGTACGTGACAACCAGTGCACTGGTGGCCCTGACTTCCAAGGTGAAGCCAATCCTTCCGGCGACCCGACCAACGATCCTGATTGCGATAGTGGCAGCAATGCCCAGCTGACTGCTTTAGCGTTGCCGGACAGCCCGGCCAACAACGGCGACTTTGTGCACATTGCAGAATTGCAGGTCTTTGGTGAGAAAGTTGCCGCTGGCAGCGGTGAAATCCGTAATCCTGATACTGACTTGGGATTGGGCGATGAACCCACAACACCTGCGGAGCCGAGCAACCCGACGACACCAGAAACACCTAGCACGCCGGGTGACAACGGTGGTGTTACAGGCTCCAATCGGGGTGGCGCCATTGGCATTTGGATGATCGGTTTGGGCTTTGTCGCCTTACGGCGTCGCCGGAAAGCTTAAACCCAGAAACTAAAAAGCCCGCTGTTCAATTCAGCGGGCTTTTTTTTTGCCCGCCATCAAAGCGCAAGGCAGTAGAACTGCAAGCAATTCTTAATCGGCGCGAAACGCCGCTGGAATCAGTAACTCATAGGTCACGCCACTACCGACACCTGGAGTGCCAGCTAAAAACTCTGGCAAATTGTGTCCGCCGGGCAGATTCGGCCCACGCTGAGAACTAAAATACAAACGACTGCCATCAGGCGAGAACGCAGGACCGCAAATCTCCGAGCCGGGATGCTGCAGTTCCACCAGCACTTTCGCCGGCTGATTAGGGATGATGACCATAATGCGGATCGAACGACCGGATTCGGTTAAATCCTCTGCCACCAGAATATCGCCAGCAGGGCTGACCGTCAGGTTATCAACGTCACTAAAACCGGTATCGATTTGATCGTTTTCGTTGTCGAAAATAATCTCTATCAATTGGTTGGCTATATCCAGCGCATATACCCGGTTGTCGCCTTTGCTGGTGAAATAAACAATGTCACGCGTAGGCAAGAAACCGCCTGGCGGCACACTGCGCAAGGCTTCTGGCAAAGTGTAGAACCACAAACCTTCGCCACCAGGGAAGCGCGTTCCTGGAACAGCAGCACCGCTGTTGTCGAGACTGGCACGGACCGTAGATTGAGCTTGATCTGGGCTTATCACATCCACCCAGCTCACGGCATGCAGCTTGCGCAACACAGCAGGATCATCCGCATAAGCACCATCTTCCAGCCCCTGAATATTCAACACCTGCAAGCGGCCTTGCTCAACATTCAAACGCTGGCGATCTTGCGAATAGTCTGCGGCATCCGCGACCCAGCGGTAGAAGCGTCCATCACCGCTGTCTTCGGTTAAATAAACCGTAGCTTGAGCCAAATCCACCACCGCCGCCTCATGGCTAAACAAGCCTAGGGCTGGCTTGCTCACCGCATCGAATTGGCCATAAGGATCGGTTTCCCACACCAAGCCCGTCGCCGTCTCTTCACAGGACAACCAGGTATTCCAAGGCGTTTTACCACCGGCACAATTACTACTGGTGTTGCGCAAGATGGCATAGGCATCAACGACGCTCGCATCCGGGTCGAAAACCAGAGCGCCACAGCCCCCGACACTCGGGACTTCACTGTTGGATGTATAGACCCATCCGCCATTGTCACGCGGGAAACAAGCACCGCCATCGGGAAAAGCATGCCATGGATAGGCACTGCCTAGCGCTGGAGCAACGCCATGGCGCGCAACTGGACGAACACTAAAACCCTCAGGAACCGCAACGCCTTCAAAATCTGCAGCGCCTACCGGCCCTATATTCGCCAACGGCCCGCTAGGAATGCTCAATTCACCGCGGGCGATGGCTTCATTGCCAACTTGATCGTCACGCACCTGTGTATTACGAGCGGCACCACACGCGGTCAACAGGGGCGCAGCGGAGACAGCGCCACCAGTGAGAAATAAATTCCGCAAAAGACTGCGACGCGTATACGGAGTAGAGGCAGGCATATGACTATTCAATTCACAAAGTTGGTCATTGTTCCGGGTGCAGGTTACAAGGTCGTGACAACGGCGCGCGCGGCCTCACACTAGCAACAACCACCAGAAACCTCACCTGCAACCGCATGCGTACCGCCCTTGGTCTCTGTGGCTGGTCGAGTCGCGCCGGAAGGAGCGCACCAGGTGCGCGGCTCCCACAACACAGTGGGGGCAAGGCCAATAAACTCATCCTTCATTGGTCCAGTTGTAATGAATTTAAAAATGCGTTCGCATACCGCCATACGCTCACCGCGACGATACTCATGACCGTCGTCATCATGAACCGAGCTAAACGGCCCTTTGTAGATCACCGCATGCCCACGGTCCAAGCATTCGCTGCCGTAGCCTTTTGTCGCCATCAGCGTAACGGAACGAAATTCGATGCCTTCCACGACCTGCCAAGGCTCGGCATCCCATTTGTCATAGCCTACCGCCTGGAATCCCACATCAACAAAGGCCTGCAAGAAGTCATGCTCTTGGAATGCACCGCTGATGCAACCGCTCCAGAGATCCGCATCGGCTTGTAGATGTTCCGGTACATGTTCATCGCTGACGATATCGGAAATAGCCACCCGCCCGCCGGGCTTCAAAACGCGGTGGATTTCGTGGATCATGTTGGCGCGCTCGTGCTGATCAACCAAATTCAACACACAATTCGACACAATCAAATCAATAGAATTGTCTGCAATCATGGGCTGGGAACGGCGCCTATCGCGCGCCCAGGATTCAAAAGCCAATAAACTATTGCTATCAGTCACAGGATTGACCGCAAGCCACTCCTGCGCCTGGTCCATATCCAGCGCTAGATCCTGAATTTTGCCTTTACGAAACTCGACCCGCTGCCCACCAATCACAGTGGCCATTTGATCTTGATAGCTCCGCGCCAAGCCCAGCATGTCGTCGTTCATGTCCACGCCGATCACGCGACCTTGATCACCAACCAGCTGTGCCGCCATGTAGCAAATCTTGCCGCCACCAGAACCCAGATCCAACACCGTGTCGCCGGCCTGCACATAACGCGAGGGATCACCGCAACCGTAGTCACGCTCGATGATCTCATCCGGCAATATTTTCAATAAAGACGGGTCATAACTCACCGGGCAGCACAAAGCTTCCTCCCGCTGTTTAGCCCCTTCCGAATAGCGTTCCAGCACGCTGGCTACTGTCATTTCTTACTCTCCAAATAATGAATGGCTGGAATTCAATCCAACCGTGCGAAGCACTTTGAAATATGCCAACCAAAAACTAAGCGTTGAGCGCCCCACCACAACTGGAGCCTTGCCCTGCCGTACACCCATAACAATGGTTACCAATCGCAATCGGCGCGTCTAGAAAATCCTTCCTCATCAAATCCCGCAGATGGGTGCGTTCAGCCCCATGCTCACCCAAGGACATACCTAACATTTGATTGAAATCACAATCGTAGACATAGCCCTGATAATCCACGCTGACCAAATCCTTACACATCACCGCATCCAAATTGTCTTGGCGGAAACTGTTCTTTAGCAAGCTCATGTAGTCATCAAACTGCCCATGTGACAGCAAGGTGCTGCCAAAGCGCTTGATCGGCATATTGGCCAAAGTAAACAGTTGATTGAATTCAATGCCAAACTCATCGCGCAGATGAACTTTGTAATCGGCCTGCAGCGCTTCTTGCTCCGGCGGCAGGCTAGGCCCCTGCGGGTTGTAAACCAAGTTAATCGTCAAACCTGAATCCGCTATCCCGTAGCCCACTTGGTTCAATTTCTTCAAAGCAGCGATGGACTGTTGGAACGTACCGCTGCCACGCTGCGCATCCACGTTGTCTGCCATGTAACAAGGCAAAGAGGCGACCACCTCCACCCGATTTTCAGCTAAAAATGGCACGACCCAGTCGTATCCTGGCTGCTCAATAATGGTGAGATTGCAGCGATCTATGCTGTGTACGCCCAAGTCTCTGGCACCACTGAGCAAACGGCGGAAATGCGGATTCATCTCTGGCGCACCGCCGGTCACATCCAAAGTTTGAATGGCCTGCGCCTGCATGAATTCCAGCATCAGATCGATGGTGGACTCGTCCATTAACTCTTTACGGTTTGGCCCCGCATTAACGTGGCAATGCAGGCAACTTTGATTGCACAGATAGCCCAAATTGGCTTGCAATGTCGTCAAACGACGCCGTGAGATGGCCGGGAAATCGGTCGGAATAAGGTGTTCTAATGTTTCACGCATAGGGGTTTAGACCGCAGCAGGGCGGAAAAACTTGCACTATATCTCACCGCGCCAAATCACAGCAGGGTCGCGCGGCGCAATGGCGTAGAATATGCGACCAAATTGCCTCAATGATCACCATGGGATTTCCTGCAAGCCGAATGAGACGCTGGCGCGCTACTAGCGGTGGACGCCGCTTAGTTCGCGAAAACACGCTGGGCGCAGCCGACCTAATTTGGCCCGTTTTTATAAAAGACTCGCCAGGCCGCGAATCAATTGCCGCCATGCCAGGGGTAGAACGCTTGGGCCCTGACGCCTTGCTAGAAGTCGCCGCGCAAGCGGTGGAGCTGGGTATTCCCGCGCTGGTGTTGTTCCCAGTCATAGACGCCAGCTTGAAAACACTGGACGCAAGCGAAGCTTTAAACGCAAATGGCCTAGTGCCACGCAGCATACGTGCACTGAAGAAAGCTCACCCAGACTTACTGGTCATGACCGACATCGCTTTGGACCCTTACACCAGTCATGGCCAAGACGGCCTGATTGACGATGCTGGCTATGTTCTCAATGACGCAACCGTAGGGGTTTTGGCACGGCAGGCCTTGGTTCATGCCCGTGCCGGAGCCGATATCGTCTCCCCATCCGACATGATGGACGGACGGGTCAAGCAAATCCGTGAAGTTTTGGAGCGCGACCGGCAACACAACACCGCCATCTTGTCGTACGCCGCCAAATACGCCTCAGACCTATACGGCCCATTTCGTGACGCGGTGGGCTCAGCGGGTAATTTGGGCGGTGGCGGAAAACACACTTATCAAATGGATGTCGCCAACGGCGATGAAGCTCTACGAGAAGTTGAACTCGACCTCGCGGAAGGCGCCGATGCGGTGATGATTAAGCCCGGCTTGCCGTATCTCGATATTGTATGGCGGGTGAAACAAACTTTCGGCGTTCCAACCTTTGTTTATCAGGTCAGCGGTGAGTACAGCATGCTGAAAACCGCAAGCCAAGCTGGCCTGTTGGACGAACGCAAAGTGGTATTGGAATGCCTACTTTCCATGAAACGTGCTGGCGCTGACGGCATATTGACTTACTACGCTCCACAGGTGGCCCAATGGCTGAAGAACCCGTAATCACCGAAACCGCTGAAAAACCAACGCCGATTACTTTATTTCAATTTGCACCGGCGTTTGGCATACCCAATCCCAGTCCGTTTTGCCTTAAGTTAGAAACTTGGCTGCGGATGACCAAATTGGAATATCAGATCAAAGTGTTACCTGATCCGCGCAAAGCGCCCATGGGCAAACTGCCCATGATCGAAGTAGACGGAGTACAAATTGCGGATAGCCAATGCGCTATCGAGCATCTAGAAAAAGTACGCGGAATCAACCTCAACACGCAGCTCAGCTTGGTTGAACGCGGCCGTGCTCTCGCGCTCACGCGCATGATGGAAGAGCATAGCTATTGGGCTCTGGTTTATTTTCGCTGGCTGGATGACGAAGGCTGGGAACAAACACGCGAGGAATTTTTCGGCAAGATGAGTCCGTTGATCCGGGCTATCGCTCCGGGCATGATTCGGCGTAAAACCGCGCGTGATGCCCGCAGTCATGGGCTAGGCCGCCACAGTCGCGATCAAATCTTGCATCGCTACAATGAAGACATCAACGCATTGGCTGCCAATCTGGGAGAACGCCCTTATTTCGGCGGCTACCAACCCGCCAACATCGACGCCCCTGCATTTGGCCTGCTCGCCAATGTCTTACTATCCTCTATGCATCTACCGCTAACCGACATCACTCGCCAGCACGCCAACTTGGTTGCCTATGCCAACCGCATGCTGGAAAACTACTTCCCGGAGTATCAATGAGCGAAAGCTTGAAGCTCGGCCTCATAGGCCAGCCGGTAAAACACAGCCGTTCCCCGCAGATTCATCAGCATTTCGCCGAACAAACGGGCCGCGAACTCGATTACCGATTAATCGAATGTGCCGCCGATGACGTCGTCACGACCGTTGCCGACTTTTTTGCCGGCGGTGGCCACGGTCTCAACGTCACTTTGCCGCACAAAGCCACTGTCCTGCCTCTGTGTCAGCACATCAGCGAAGATGCCCAATTGGCTGAAGCCGCCAACACGCTGATACCGCGACCCGACGGTCTGCGAGCCGAAAACACCGATGGCCGCGGCTTAATTCGGGACTTGCAACGCCTCGGCGTGAACGTCACAGGCAAACGCATCGCCGTAATCGGTGCCGGCGGCGCCGCACGCGGCATCATCAAGCCTTTGTTAGATGAAAAACCCAAAGAATTGACTTGGAGCAACCGCAACCCTTTGAAATTGGAAGGAAAAGAGATCGCCTTCGCCGGGCACGGCCCCTTGATTTTGTGCGCCAACCTAGCGTTAAAGGGTGGCCAATTCGACTTGGTCATCCACGCCAGCTCCGCTGGACATCAGGGATTGGCACCACGCTTACCAAGCGGCCTATTCGCCCCAGGCGGAATCGCCTACGACTTAAGCTATGGCGCAGCAGCACTCCCTTTTTTGGCTTGGGCGAAAGAACATGGCGCAACAGTTCAGCACCAAGGAATAGGCATGCTGATAGAGCAGGCCGCACTGTCGTGGCAGCATTGGACAGGCTCTTTGCCGGAAACGGAACAACTGCACAAAACCTTGCTAGGTCAGTAACACTCAGGCTCGGCGCTGTTCGTCGACTTCTTTGCTTCCCGGCACCAGCAGCACCGCAGCCAATATGCCCAACTCGAAGAGAGCATAGACCGGCAATGCCAGTAGGGTTTGAGAAAACATATCGGGAGGGGTCAGCAACATACCGACAGCAAAGGCCCCGACCAGCACATAAGCCCGTTTTTCACGCAAAGCGCCGGGGGTCGTGATGCCCATGCGCACCATCAAAACGATGGCCACCGGCACTTCAAAGGCGGCACCAAAAGCCAAAAACAGGGTGATAACGAAATCGAGATAGCTGCCTATATCGGTCATGACCACCACCCCTTCTGGTGCGGCGGCGATGAAGAAACCAAAGATCAGTGGGAAAACCACGAAATAGGCGAAACACATACCTGCATAAAACAGCAGAGTGCTAGAAGCCACCAAAGGAAAAGCAAAGCGGCGTTCATGTTGATATAAGCCCGGCGCTACAAAAGCCCAAATTTGATACAGCGACCAGGGCATAGAAACCACGATGGCCAACAATAGCGTGAGCTTAAACGGGGTCAGGAATGGAGAAGCCACTTCCGTGGCAATCATGCTGGTTCCTTGCGGCATATTGGCCAGCAAAGGGTCCGCTAAGGTTGCGAATAATATTTGTGCAAATGGCACCAAAGGTAAAAAGCACGCCAACACCCCCAGCACTATGCGCAGCAGTCGACTGCGCAATTCCAGCAGGTGAGCAACCAGAGGCTGTTCGTGCAACGGCTCGCTTTTGTCCGCCGTATTACTCAAGTCTGCTCATCCTTCTTGTTGCTGCCACTGGCTGAAGCCGCTGTACTGCCAGCATCGACTTTTTCATTGAGTAGGCGCTGCGACTCTTCCACATACTGCTTCATTTCTGAGCGCTGCACTTCACGCTCCAGCTCGGTGCTCATTTGACGCACATAACCGCGCGCACGACCGGCCCAATACCCTACCTTACGCGCCACTTTTGGCAGTCGTTCTGGCCCGAGCACAAGCAGACCAATTATGGCCAGCAAAAGCAATTCAGAGAATCCAACATCCAACATCAGCGTATGCGCCTAAGCCTTGCTTAAGAGGCTTTGTCCTTGTCCACCGATTTCTCTCGCGCAACGATGTCGCTGTCGGTCTCATCCAATGCCGGTGGCGGATCTGCTTTCAGCGTTTCTTCGTCGCCATCTTTCACCGCAGACTTAAAACTTTTCAAAGCTGAGCCCAAATCACCACCAATGCCACGCAGTTTTTTTGTGCCAAACAACAAAATTACGATCGCCAATACGATCAACAACTGCCAAATACTGATTCCACCGAATCCCATTAGGCTTCTCCTTTGTTACGTGTAGCCTTCTCAAGCAAACCTGAAACACCTTCGCGACGCGCGAGCTCCGCCAAGACATCAGCAGGACTTAAATCCGCGTCGGCCAGCAAAACCAAACTATGAAACCACAAATCCGCCATTTCATAGGTAATTTGAGCTTTGTCATCAGCGCTTCCAGCCAGGACCGTTTCTATCGCTTCTTCACCCAGCTTTTGCAGAATTTTCTCACGACCTTTGGCATACAGGCTGGCCGCATAGGATGACGAGGCATCGGCACCTTTTCTTTGTTCAAGCATGGCGGCAAGTGCGTTTAAAACATTGCCAGAAGGCACGGCTTGCTCTTTCCACCCCTCCTGCTCAGACGGAGCACGATAAAAGCAGCTGGTTACACCGGTGTGACAAGCCGGCCCTGCTGGGTCAACCTGCAGCAGCAAACAGTCGCCGTCACAATCCAAACGCAGGTCGGTCACCGTTTGCGTATTGCCGGAGGTAAGGCCTTTGACCCAGATTTCCTGCCGTGAGCGCGACCAAAATGTAGCCTGCCCGGTCTGCAAAGTTTTTTGTACCGCTTCCGCGTTCATCCACGCCTGCATCAATACTGTGCCTTGCACGCGATCCTGTACTACGGCGCAAACCAAGCCGTCGGCATTCCACTTGATGGCATCAAGGATGCTCAACGACGCATCTCCAATCCACGTTCAGCCAAGAATTCTTTAGCTTCGCCCACGGTATGCTGCCCATAGTGGAAAATCGAAGCGGCTAAAACCGCATCCGCATGCCCCTGATCAAAGCCTGCGTAAAGGTGCTCAAGCTCGCCCACACCACCCGACGCGATAACAGGGACGCCAACAGCATCGGAGATCGCGCGAGTAAGTTCTAAATCGTAGCCATCCTTGGTGCCATCCCTATCCATACTGGTCAGCAACAACTCGCCTGCGCCCATTTCGACCATTTTCTTGGCCCATTCGATCGCATCCAAGCCGGTGTCTTTGCGACCACCATGCGTAAACACGTGCCAACGCGGCTCTTGTTTGCGCTTATTCACCCGTTTGGCGTCGATAGCCACCACTATGCATTGAGAACCAAAACGCTCCGCGCTGCGTGTCACCAGCTCTGGATCATCGACAGCTGCCGTATTAATCGCCACTTTATCTGCGCCACAACGCAGTAAGCGACGAACGTCGTTGGTGCTGCGAACACCACCACCGACAGTCAGTGGTATGGATATCTCGGTAGCGACCTGCTCCACAATGGGGTACAGGGTTTCGCGTTTTTCGGAGCTCGCCGTGATATCCAAAAACACCAGCTCATCGGCCATTTGCGCATCGTAACGGCGGGCCACTTCAACCGGGTCGCCAGCATCACGAATTTCTAGGAATTTAACCCCTTTAACCACACGCCCACGATCTATGTCGAGGCAAGGGATGATGCGCTTGGACAAAGGCATCAGACGCCCATTTTCTTGTCGACCAGAGCCTGACAGGTTTTCAAATCAAGATCGCCTTCGTATAGAGCGCGGCCAATAATCGCCCCCATGACCCCATCATCCTGCAGGTCACAGGCCGCATCGATGTCATCCATGCCGGACACACCGCCGGACAAAATAACCGGAATAGTTATCTTGCTGGCCAGTTCGCGAGTGGATTCAAGGCTGGCACCCTGCATCATGCCGTCCTTACTGATATCGGTATAAATAATCGCTTCGACGCCATCTCGTTCGAAATGCTGGGCAAGATCAATCACATTGTGGTGAGACAGTTTGGACCAACCATCTATCGCGACTTTGCCGTCTTTGGCATCCAGTCCAACAATGATGTGGCTGGGAAATTCCACACACAAATCACCGATAAAATGCGGCGCAGTCACCGCTTTGGTGCCGATAACCACATATTGCACGCCGGTATTTAAATACGCTTGCACAGTGTCTTCGTCACGAATGCCGCCACCCACCTGTACCGGTACGTCACCGGCACTTTCACAGATACGCTGGACGACTTTTGCATTAGTCGGTTTGCCGTCGATAGCCCCGTCCAAGTCCACCACGTGTATACGTCTAGCACCTTCCGCGACCCAGCGCGCAGCAACCTCTGCAGGATCATCAGAAAATACCGTGACATCATCCATACGCCCTTGCCGCAGACGCACACATTTGCCACCTTTGATATCAATTGCAGGAATCAACAACATTAGGCTTCACCATTCCAGTTGACGAAATTAACTAAGAGTTGCATCCCTGCCCTTTGGCTTTTTTCGGGATGGAACTGGGTTGCAAAAACGCCATCGCGCAGTAGAACCGACGCGAAACGCTCACCGCAGTATTCTGTTTTACCCAAAATATGTTCTTCATGTATGGGCTTCGCAAAGTAGCTGTGCACGAAATAAAACCAAGCGTCTTGCTCAACATCGCGCCACAACGGATGCTCGCGGGCAAAATGCACACGGTTCCAGCCCATGTGCGGCACTTTACGTGACTGACCATCAGGCATGGTCGGATTGAACTTCCGCACTTCGCCCGAGAAAACACCCAGCGCATCGACGCCACTGTTTTCTTCCGAATAATCGAGCAAGACTTGCATGCCCAAGCAGATGCCCATCATTGGCACTTGCCCAGCCATCTCTTGCACCAACTCGTCCAGTTCCAGGCGTTGCAATTCGCCCATGCACTGCTGCACCCCGCCAACACCGGGCAAAACCAAGCGATCTGCTTTACGCAATTTGTCGGGGTCATAGCTGACCTCTACTCGTCGCTCGCCAGCAGCACGCAGCAGCGCGGAAGACAGGGAATGTAAATTCCCCATGCCGTAATCAATTACACCAATGGTAGACACGTTAGGCCTCGAATGCGGCTACAAAGCCCCTTTGGTCGAAGGAATACCGCTCATGCGCTCATCGGCAGTGCACGCCATACGCAGCGCGCGCCCAAAAGCTTTAAAGACGGTTTCAGCGACATGGTGGGCATTGACACCCTGCAGGCTGTCAATATGCACCGTGACTTGTGCATGATTCACAAAACCCTGAAAAAATTCGCGCAATAAATCGACATCGAAGTTTCCGATGCGCGCACGCGGGTAATCCACCCTATAGAACAAGCCAGGACGCCCGGAGAGGTCGATAACTACGCGTGACAAAGCTTCGTCCAAAGGCACATAAGCGTGACCGTAGCGCAAGATGCCCTTCTTATCGCCAATGGCTTTGGCAAAGGCTTGGCCCAGCGTAATACCGACGTCTTCCACCGTATGGTGATCGTCAATATCTAAGTCGCCTTGGGCTTTAAGCTTGAGATCCAGCGCACCGTGACGCACCACTTGATCAAGCATGTGGTCAAAAAAAGGTACACCTGTGTCGAGATCGACCTGACCACTGCCGTCCAAACAGAGATCAACTTGAATTTGTGTTTCGCGAGTATCGCGCACCACCGTTGCTTGGCGGGAAGACATGAGCATTTTCAAGAGCAATGAAGCGCATAGGATACCTCCCTTGTGCGCTGCAGTCACAGCCAATTCAAGCAAAGCGCTATTTCACGATTTCATCACACCCCCCCCTCTAACTTGTAGGCCTTGAGACAAGCTTTAGAGACAGACCGATGGATACCACGCTCGATCCCACTTGCTACACCGTGTTACAGCTCATGCTGGCGCGCAATTTGTTTATTGGTGATGAGGTTCGCTTATCCACTATGCGTACATCTTGGAGCGAGTCGGGACAAGCACCTGAAGCCTTTGGTAATGCGATAGCGCAACTCAAAGACAGCGGTTTTATTCGTGTCGGGCACAGCACTGCTGGACCGGTGGCACAGTTAACCAAACAAGGCTTTAGCCTAGGACAACAAAAACGCCAAGCACCGGCTGTTGAACGGCGCGCAGCGCCACAAACGACTCCAACGCCGCCAATCCAGCGCCGTCGTCGCGTTGAATACATCAACTCCCCGCGCATAGCCGAACAACACACCACCGAAGCTACAAAGCCGCAAGCGCCAGCGGCATCTCAACAAGCGCAAAAAGCGCGCGCCAATGTGACGCACGCCGGTGTTTTTTCAACCCAGGCGGGTGGACCAACACCGATTGCATTGCAATTGTGCGTGCTGGGCTTACTACGCAACCGTCGGATACGCGCCAACGGGCAGCTGGACTACGCTTGTGTACTTGAAGATTGGATGCGCATGGACCTACGTCACGACGATTTGTTACTGGCGATAAAACGCTTGAGCGAACAAGGTGAAGTAGAAACCATCAACCACCCCAAAGAGCGTGTCCTGCTGACCCAGCGTGGTTTTGACCGTTACGAAAACCCACCCAAGAGCATGGATGACGGCATGCATCGCTGGCAGGCCAAGAAATGCCTGCGCGCGACCAAACGCTTAGGTGCGCTCCCAGCCGCATAGCCAGCGCCCAAGCAGAATACGATCAAACCTCTAGCGTGAGCGTTATTGGGCCATCGTTGCACAGTGTGACCTGCATATCGGCGCCAAACTGCCCAAATGCACAGTGCGGATAACGCGCTAAGGCTGCAATTCTCAGCTGCTCAAACAATGCGGACGCAAGTTCAGGTGCCGCAGCGGTGGAAAACCCTGGTCGCATCCCTTTTCGGGTATCTGCCATGACGGTGAAATTGGGCACAACTAACAATCCGCCAGAAATTTGTTGCAAATTGAAGTTCATTCGTCCCTGTTCATCAGGGAATATGCGGTAACCGAGCAGCCGATCCAATAAGCGTTGTAGTTTTTCCTCACTATCGCCAGGCGCAATCCCCACCAACGCGACAATTCCACGCTGTATTTCTCCAACACAATCGCCGGAAATGCATACGCGGCCATGGCTAACCCGTTGAATTACAGCGCGAATTCGATTTCTCCAAAACACAAAGAACAAGCTTAAAAGGCATGTAGGCTTTTTCCTACATTACAGTAGAGAATTGATCTACAGACGCAAGCGAATACGAGGCGCAATATAGGCTCACCAACTCCGGAATGAGTTGCTCGCAGCCGCAAGGCTGCAAACGTCGCCAGACGTTGAGCGTTCCGAACAACAATGGATTGTTGCTCGGACCTCCCCCCCAAGGTTCTCCAGCCTAGCATGGCAATTCGCCCGACTTCCTCCCAGTCGGGCATTTTTTTGCCTGCGATTTAAGCCGCCAGAATTCACATCGCTTCAACTGAAATGCGCGCATACCAAGTCGATACAAAGCATGCTCCACCAAGGTATCGCAGCGCCCTGCGCTAGCAACTTGCACGATCTACTGTCCCTACATTCGTGATTGCACTTCAACTTCCTTAGAATCACCGGCTTGATTCAAACGCCGACCCCAACATTATGAAACGCCGCGAACTTCTCACCTTGGCCGCTGCCGGTAGCGCCTTGGCAGCTTGCCAAGCAAAACCCACCAGCGAATGCGCTGCAGCAGACAAACAACAGCGCTTTGAATGGAAAATGGTCACGACTTGGCCAAAGAATTTCCCAGGTCTAGGCACCGGCGCCAATTATCTGGCCGAAACCATTACTCAAGCCAGCGGCGGACGCTTAACGGTCAAGGTTTATGGCGCAGGTGAACGAGTCCCAGCGCTAGAAGTCTTTGATGCCGTCTCCGGCGGTGCGGCTCAAATGGGCCACGGCGCGGCCTATTATTGGAAGGGCAAGGCTCCTTCCTCACCCTTCTTCACCGGCGTTCCATTCGGACTCACAGCCCAAGAAATGAACGGATGGCTGTATTTCGGCGGCGGTATGGAACTGTGGCAAGAACTTTACTCCGGCTTCAATCTGGTGCCTTTCGCCGCTGGTAACACCGGTACGCAAATGGGCGGTTGGTTCCGCAAAGAGATCAACTCCTTGGCGGATCTGAAGGGCTTGAAAATGCGCATGCCTGGATTGGGCGGTGAAGTCATGGCCAAAGCGGGCGTCACCACGGTAAATATCCCGGGCGGAGAATTGTTCACCGCGCTGCAGTCCGGCGTTATCGACGCAACCGAATGGGTCGGCCCCTACAACGATCTGGCTTTCGGCCTGTACAAGGCCGCCAAACACTATTACTACCCCGGCTGGCACGAAACCGGCCCAACCTTAGAAGCCATCGTCAATCAAGATGCCTGGAACGAGCTTCCGGAAGACTTGCAGGCGATAGTGCGCATAGCTGCGCAAGCGACCAACCAACACATGCTTTCGGAATACACCGCCCGCAATCAAGTCGCTTTAGAAACACTAGTCAACGAGCACGGGGTACAAGTGCATGCATTCCCTAACGATGTCATCACCCGCCTACAAGCCATTACCAAAGAAGTTTTGGAACAACTGGCGGCCGATGATCCTTTTGCCGGAAAAGTGTATGTCTCGTATTCCAAATATCGCGAGCGCGTAGTGAAAAGCTCAGCCATCGCTGAAAAAGCCTACCTCGACCTGAGAAACTAGTGCGCATTGAATCGAGTGACGATCTCTCCGCGATCCTAGAGGGCCTTAACAGCGACCAGGAAGCCGCAGTCACTGCGCCGCCAGAACATCGCTTGGTCTTGGCCGGTGCGGGCAGCGGTAAAACGCGCGTGCTAATCCGGCGCATGGCGTGGCTGATGCACGTCGAGAAGGTCTCCCCTTTTGGCCTGCTCGCTGTCACCTTCACTAACAAATCCGCTGGGGAGATGCGCGGGCGCTTACAAAGCTTGCTGGAGCAACCGGTTGAATCGCTTTGGGTTGGCACCTTCCACGGCATTGCCCACCGCATGCTGCGCATGCATTGGCGTGAAGCCGGCTTACAACAAAATTTTCAGATCATGGATTCGGATGATCAAAAGCGCTTCATCAAACGCTTGATCAAAGCCATGGATATGGATGAAGGGCAATGGCCAGCCCGACAAGTGCAGCACTACATCAACCGGCAAAAGGAAAACGGCCACCGCCCTGAGCATGTCGATGCTAGCGAAGATGCCAATAGCGCACAGTTGCAGCAGTTCTACAGCGCCTATGAAGAAGCGCGCGAACGTGCAGGGCTATTGGATTTCGCTGAACTACTGCTGCGCGCCCACGAATTGTGCCGTGACAACGCAGAGATTCAAGCGCATTACCGCCGTCGCTTTTCCCATGTCTTGGTCGATGAATTTCAAGACACCAACACTTTGCAGTACGCCTGGCTGCGGGTCCTGGCAGGAGACACTGGAAAATTGTTTGTAGTCGGCGACGACGACCAATCCATCTACAGCTTCCGCGGCGCACGCATAGAAAACATACTGCGGTTTTCGCAAGATTTTCCGGGTGCGGATTCTGTACGGCTGGAACAGAACTACCGCTCCAGTGGCAACATCCTCAAGGCCGCTAACAAACTGATTAGCCATAACGGCGGGCGCTTGGGCAAGAACCTATGGACCAGCGACGGCGAAGGCTTGCCCGTGCGCGTGTATTCGGCATTCAACGATTACGAAGAAGCTGAATACGTGGTCAGCAACATTCGCCAATCGGTACAGGATGGAGGCGCACGCGCAGACAGTGCGATTCTGTATCGCTCGAATGCGCAATCTCGTTTGTTTGAGGAAACTTTAATACGCGCCGATATACCGTATCGAGTGTATGGCGGCCTACGCTTCTTCGAGCGCGCCGAGATCAAAGATGCTTTGGCTTACCTGCGTCTACTCAACAATCGTCACGACGACAGCTCTTTCGAACGCATCGTGAATACGCCCACACGCGGCATAGGCGCGACCAGCATGGACCGCCTGCGGCGTTATGCACGATCAGAGAACTTATCGTTATGGGATGGCGCCATCGCCCTGCTCAAAAGCGGCCAAGCCGGTCGCGCAGGCAAATCCATCGATAGCTTCTTGGCGCTCATCGATGAATTGGAAGGCGGCTGCAACGAGCTACCACTGTCGGCCATGACCAAGCACGTGGTGCATGCCAGCGGCTTGCACGAACATCATGGCAAAGAGCGCGGCGACAAAGCGCTGTCGCGTCAGGAAAACTTAGAAGAACTCGCCAATGCGGCCAAATCCTTCGAAGACTTGGAAGATGACGAACTGAGTCCTCTGAGTGCCTTTGTTACCCACGCAACCCTAGAGTCAGGAGAAGACCAAGGTGACCGCTGGGAAGATTGCGTACAGCTCATGACCTTACACGCAGCCAAGGGCCTGGAATTCCCCGTGGTGTACCTGGTTGGCCTAGAAGAAGGCTTGTTCCCACACATGCGTTCAGTGGAAAGCAGCGACGGCCTAGAAGAAGAGCGCCGGCTTTGCTATGTGGGCATGACCCGCGCCCGCGAGCAACTACACATGACCCACGCCGACACCCGCCGCCTGCACGGCAGAGAAATGCCCGGCCTCCCCTCGCGCTTTCTTTCAGAACTACCCGCGGAATGCGTAGAAGACGTACGGCCGCGCCTAAAGATTTCGCAGCCACGCTATCGGCCGCAGGGTGAGATGTATCGTGGCAGTCTGGATGAGCCCGCACAAGGCGGCCTTAAACTCGGCCAGCACGTGAACCACAGCAAATTTGGTGAAGGCGTAATTTTGCGTTTTGAAGGCGAAGGCGCGCGCGCACGCGTGGAAGTGAACTTCGCCGCAGCAGGCAGCAAGTGGCTGCTACTGGACATGGCCAAATTGCAGCCCATTTAAGCGCAAATGGGCTGCCTTGCTTAGTCCGCGGCCCCTAGACCTCGTTGCCGCGATCGCGCCCCGCAGGCTTCACCATGGCCGCCATAACCAGCGCGGCCAACAACCATGCTACCGCCTGGTAGCTCAGATCGATGACCGCTCTGTTCCACGGCTCCAGCCACCAAATCGGGCCCGCCAGCGAGGAAAAACAGGATCCCGCAAAACCGCCCAAAAGCACCACCACAAAACGCGAGCCATAACTGCCCACGGCCGCCAGCTTAAGCATGATCCCCATGATGAGCAGGACTACGACCTCATGTAGGTAACCCATTAAAAATGTACTGGGCGCCATGGGCTCGCTGCCTTCCGCACGGTAGTACACGGTGGCAATCGGGCCTTTGGCATGCAATGCCTGGTATTCCGCATCGGTTTCATCTTTGCTAAATGGCAGCATGTAAACGCCGGTTTCATCCAAGTAGGCGTCCAACTGCGCCTGCAGCCCGGCCTGATCTTCTACGCCGACGACGGCAGTGTTACCGAACGGCAGCACGCCCCAAAACAAAAAGCCCCACATAAACACCAGCGCCGCGCCGATGATTGAACCCAAGATCACACCTTTCATGCCTTACCCCTGTTCGTTTAATTAACTGAATTTTAGCGTGAATCCCGCATCCTGCAGGCGTAGCGCATCTTGTTCTAAATCAGTGCGGGTCAGCGCATGCTTGTCCAGCCAAGCTTCGGGCAAGGCTAGGCTCAATTGCCACTTATCAGCGTGCGCCACGATACGGGGTTGTTGCGACACATTACGCCCGCGATTCAGCATCACCGCAATGCGCAGCAAAATGGCCAACCGCTGCGCCGGCTTGCGCCAATCCTTGGGCAGGTCCTTAAACCAGCGCTGAGACCATTTCCCCCGATGCCCGCGCGCGATGGCCGCGAGTATATGTTGGTCGCTGCGAGAAAACCCATGCATATCGACCTGGCCCAGCACATAAGCCGAATGCTTGTGATAGCCGCTGTGAGAGATGGCAATACCAACTTCATGCAGGCGTGCCGCCCAACGGAGAAAATCACTACAATCGGCATCCGCCAGCTTCCAGCTATCGGCCACCTGCTCGAGCAAGCTCAAGGCCACAGTCTCCACCCGAGCAGCATGTTCTGTGTCCAGCTTGAAGCGCCCCGCGAGCACACGCACCGAACGCTCCCGAACATCCTGATCAGACAAACGGCCTAGCAGGTCGTAAATCACCCCCTCGCGCAGCGCCCGATCCGATACTTCCATTTTCTCAAGGCCCAAGGAATCGAAAACACCGGCGAGCACACTTAAGCTGCCGACCAATACCGGCTTACGGTCTTCCCGCAGGCCCGGCAATTCCAATGCGCCTATGTGTTTTGCGGCGATGCAGGCCTCTTCAATTACTCGGATACTTTCGCGGGTGATGACGTGCTCATCCATTCCCATAGCTACGCCAACCTTCCAAACCGCGCGCACGGAACCGGATGCGCCTATCGCAAGGTCCCAAGCCTGACTCTTATAGTCACGCGCCAAATACTTGAGCGCAGCGCGAGACTGTAGGCGGGCTGCGCGCATACGCCGAGCAGTAATTTCCCCGTCGGCGAAAAATTGTTGCGTCCACGACACACAACCCATATGCACACTGCGCATAAGTATTGGGCCATCATCACCACCAATGATGAGTTCGGTACTACCGCCGCCGATATCGACAACGAGACGCTGACGCCCATCCGCTTTGGCGCCATGGGCGACTCCGCCGTAAATCAAACGCGCCTCTTCAACCCCGGCAATGATCTCGACCCGGTGTCCGAGTTGGCGCTCGGCTTCTGCTAAAAAGGCGCGGGACTTGCGCAAGCGGCGCAAGGTGTTGGTGCCTACTATGCGCACTCGATCAGCCGGTATGTCGCTCAAACGCTGCCCAAAGCGCTGTAAACACTCCATAGCACGCTGATGCGCCTCTGCGCTAAGTGTTTTGTCCGACTGCAATCCGGAGGCCAGCCGCACCGGCTCGCGCAAGCGGTCTATAACTTGCAAACCCGAGTCGCTGACA
Source organism: Oceanococcus sp. (assembly GCA_051252075.1). Classification (GTDB taxonomy): domain Bacteria; phylum Pseudomonadota; class Gammaproteobacteria; order Nevskiales; family Oceanococcaceae; genus Oceanococcus. The sequence continues at coordinate 33,580 of JBPOFU010000016.1, forward strand.
CGCGCTACCAACATGTGAAAACTGTTGCTGCCCAAATCCGCTGCAGCAACAGTGATGGCTTCTTTGCCGAGCGTACCTTGCTGGCCTGTTGCAGCACTCCAGATTGGCAAAATGGCATTCCCAGATTGAATTACCCAGTGTACCCAAATGCACGTTCTGTATGCTCAAATTCCAGTGCTTGCTGCCACCAATATCGCGACAACATTGACTAGACTGTGCAAATTCGAAAGCATGTACCGGTTTACTGCGCCACTCCTCCGGAGAGAATTAAATGAAATCATGGGCTTACGCCAGCGCGCTGACTTTGCTGTTAGCCAGCATTAGCGCGCACGCGGCCGGAGACGTTGCCGCCGGCAAGGTCAAGGCTGACACTTGCATGGGCTGCCACGGCATCGTGGGATACACCAACGCCTACCCGACTTACCGCGTTCCACGCTTGGGCGGTCAACACGCTGCCTATTTGGAATCGGCCCTGAAAGCCTATCGTTCAGGAGACCGCAAACACGTCACTATGCACGCACAGGCCGCCTCCATGAGCGATCAAGACATTGCCGATCTAGCCGCCTGGTTAAGTCAAGCTGCCAACGGCGAGGAAAAATAATGCGCAAATTGATATTGACGCTGAGCTTATGTCTCAGTGCTGGCCTAGCTCAAGCTGCTGGAGATGTTGCCGCCGGACAAGAAAAATCAGCCACTTGTGCTGCATGTCACGGCGCCGACGGTGTCAGCGCCAGCCCAGCATTCCCCAATCTAGCTGGCCAACATGCCAACTACATTGAGCATGCGCTTAAACAATACCAATCCGGTGATCGCAAAAATCCGATCATGGCGGGACAGGTAGCAAACCTAAACAAGCAGGATATTAAAGACTTGGCTGCTTATTACTCGCAGCAAAAAGGTTTGTACACCCCCACGTACGACCCACAGTGATCGCATCAAAAAACCGGCCCGGCTGGATAAACCGGGCCGGTTTTTTTGTGCTCGCAATGAATACCAGCGCTTGGGGCTCTGAGCTTAGCTACAACTATTTGGATGCATCGTGGCTGAAACTCAAGCCTGATCAAAGCGCAGCGGCACAAAGTGACGGCTATCGTCTAACAACATCCGCGCCCTTGGATGGCGGCAATTTTTTACGTGCCAGCTATGCGCGCGTAGAAAGCGATAGCAAAGCGAAAACCTCATTAACGACCATAGGCTTAGGCGGCTCTACACGCTTGCAAGCCGGCACCGATGGCTACGGTGTGCTCAGCTATGAAGAGGTCGACAATAAGGCGACCGCTGCAGGCAGTGTTGCCGACGACAAAGGCGCGTCATTGGAACTTGGTATCCGCTGGTCTGCTGGCGATAGCATGCAACTGGATTTGGGCGGGCGCTATGTCAAGCTCGACCGCGCAGGTGAAGATATCCAGTGGTTTGGTGAAGGCTTGATTCACCTAACCCCAGGTTTCGCTTTAAGCGGACGCTACACTTGGGCTGAGGCCGACACCCGCTACAGCATCGGCCTGCGCTTGCTTCAGAGATAAAAACTGAGCTGCGCAAACAAACCTTTGAAGCGCGCATCCAACCCGAAATCACCATCACTGACGTCATAGCGCTTCTCGTGCCAACCTGCGGTAAAGCCAACGGACTCGCCGCGAACTTGGACGTCAAAACCCATCTCCAAAACTTCATCATCTTCAAAAGTGATGTAAGACGCCTCTAAGCCCAGAGTGAGAAAATCGAAAAGTGGCATGCGGTAAGTCAGCGTTGCCATGGGGAAGACTTCGCTAATCGTTTTGCGCTCTTGTGCAGAGTTGTCTTGCGGACCACCCAAGATCGGCCCCAGCACAGGAATATTACCGATACCGGGGCCACCACCATCTTCAGGTGCGTCCAAGTTGGTCACGGTGATATCAGCATCCAGCACTTTTACCGTAAGGCCTATGCCCAAGCCCATGCCTACTTTGTCATCGTTGAACGGGCGCCATAACACTCGAGCTGCCATATCGGTCAGATCCGCATCGGTGGACAAGCGCGTGTTTTCCGAATACTCCGAACCACCAAATGTCGCCGTACTGGTCACCGTACCCTCTTCCGCATAATCCAAAGGCGTATAGCTCAAGGTGAGCCAACTGCCTTCCGCGATAGAAAAGCCATGGCTGGTCGCATGCCCTAGATTCAATTCGTCACGCAGAGAAACTTCTCGGCCTTCGTTGTTCACTACGCCGTCCACCTCGGTGAACCAAGGCTTATATGATCCCTCAAAGGCGTGGCCATGCGCGGGGAACAAACTGGCCGCCACAAGGGCAAGCATGCAACTACCGGAAACTTTCTTCATCGAATTCAATCTCATCAATCCATATTGAGGGTTTAAGACACCGCCGGACAGCTGCTCCCCCCTTGAAATGCACATGAACACCCCAAACAGGGCACACCATCACCGCTTCAACAACCGCCGATGCGAAATTATCGCGTTTATACGGATGAGTTACCAGAAAATGATAAGCCGAATAGTTAAAATTTCGCTAACCAGCCTTTTTTTAGGCTTGTCTCCGCTTGCTTGGGGGCATGCGCCAGGCTCCCATGACAGCTTGGCCCCGATGCTGGAACGGGTGACGCCCGGAGTCGTAAACATTGCGACACGCGGCCTTGTGGAAACACGCGAAAGCCCCTTAATGGCTGACCCGTTCTTCCGCCAGTTTTTTAATTTGCCGTCGCGGCCACGCCAGCGTGAGACCCAAAGCCTAGGCTCCGGTGTCATTGTCGACGCCCAGCAAGGCTACATATTGACCAATCATCATGTCATCGATAATGCGCGACAAATCACCATTACCCTTAGTGATGGGCGCAGTCTAGACGCTGACTTGGTGGGTAGTGACCCAGAAACAGACATCGCCGTGGTGCGCGTGGCGGCGGAACAGCTCACAGCATTAAAGTTCGGCAATTCTGATCGCTTACGCGTAGGCGACTACGCCGTCGCCATCGGCAATCCATTTGGCCTGGGCCAAACGGTCACCTCCGGAATTGTCTCCGCTCTGGGCCGTAGTGGTCTGGGCATTGAAGGATATGAGGACTTCATCCAAACCGACGCATCCATTAACCCTGGCAATTCTGGCGGCGCCTTGGTAAATACCGATGGAGAGCTAATAGGTATCAATACGGCGATTGTTGGCCCCAGCGGTGGCAACGTAGGTATCGGCTTTGCCATTCCCGCGCGCATGGCTAAAGCATTAATGGAACAAATCATAGAATTTGGCGCGGTACAGCGCGGGCGCCTAGGCGTCAGCGTTCAAAACTTGAGCGAAGAGCTCGCGCAGGCGCTCAATGCGCAAGACCGCCAAGGCGCAGTCATTACCCAGGTCGAATCCGGATCAACCGCAGACAAAGCCGGGCTGCGTTCCGGCGATATTGTCACCGCCGTAAATGGCCGCGAAGTGAACGACGCTGCTGATTTACGCAACGCTGTAGGGCTGATACGCGCAGGAGAACAAATCAGCATGGAGGCCTGGCGTGACGGCCAGAAGAGCCTGTACAAGGCCAGCATCAGCAACCCCGACAACGTAGAGGCTGCTAAGCTCAGTGCATTGTTAGGCGGAGCGACATTGGGAGAGCCAGAGCCTGGTCATCCGCTTTACGCAGCGGGCATCTTCATTAAACGTGTTGAGCCGGGCAGCCCGGCGGCACGCGCGGGTTTACGTCCGGGTGATGTGATCACCTCGGCGAATCGTCGCGAAGTCCGTGATATTGATGATTTCCAGAAAGCCGCGAGCAGCGGCGGTGCAGAGCTGTTGCTCAATATCCGCCGCGGCAACCGTGCTTTCTTTCTTATGTTGCGATAACTATTTGCTATCGCAAGTGACTTTTATTTTTCTATTACACGCTAAATCCACAGGGGGGATTACCGATGATTGAGGTGGAACATCTCAGTAAGCGGTTTGCTGGCCGCATGGCTGTCGATGGGCTGACATTTTCGGTCGCACCAGGCGAAGTCTTGGGCTTTTTAGGCCCGAACGGCGCCGGCAAATCGACCACGATGAAAATGATTACCGGCTTTTTAACGCCAGACAGTGGCAATGCCCGAGTCATGGGCCATGACATACAGAAGGCTCCGGTACAAGCCAAACAGTGCATGGGTTATTTGCCAGAAGGTGCGCCGGGTTACGGTGACATGAGCGTTGCTCAATTCCTCGCCTTCATCGCCGACATTCGAGGCTTAAGCGGCGTTAAAAAGCAAACCCGCATTGATAGCGTTGTCGCCGATATTCATTTGGAAGAGGTTCTGCCACAAAAGCTGGAAACTTTGTCCAAGGGTTTTCGACGCCGAGTCGGTTTGGCTCAAGCCATCCTGCATGACCCACAAGTGCTGATTCTGGACGAGCCCACGGATGGCTTGGACCCGAACCAAAAGCACGAAGTGCGCAAACTGATACAAGGCATGGCTAAAGACAAAATCATTATTGTCTCCACCCACATACTGGAAGAAGTGGAAGCGGTTTGCTCTCGCGCCATGATCATTGCTCACGGCAAAACACTGGCAGACGACACGCCCGCTAACTTGGCGGCGAAAACCGCCTCCGGTCGCCTGGACGACTATTTCCGTGAAATTACAGCAGGAGGCCGGTCATGAAAGCGACAAACATAATCTTCCGGCGCGAATTAGCCGCCTATTTCGCCACGCCGTTGGCCTATATTTTCATCGTCATTTTCTTGATGCTGACCGGTGTATTCACCTTCTACCTGGGCAATTTTTTTGGCCGTGGGCAAGCTGATCTGCAATCCTTTTTCAATTTTCATCCTTGGCTTTATTTGTTCCTTATTCCGGCCATCTCTATGCGCATTTGGTCAGAAGAGCGCAAAGCGGGAACTATCGAGCTGCTATTAACCTTGCCAATCACCATGGGCCAGGCCGTTTGGGGGAAATTTCTCGCTGCTTGGGCCTTCATCGCTATCGCCTTGGCCGGCACAGTGCCGTTCTGGATCACGGTGAACATCTTAGGCGAACCCGACAATGGCGTTATTTTCGCCGCCTATTTGGGTAGCTTATTGATGGCGGGCGCTTATCTGGCCGTGGGCATTTGCATATCCGCTGCCACCAAAAGCCAGGTCATCGCATTCATCGTCTCCTTGATGGTGTGCTTTGCCTTCACCTTGGCCGGCTTTCCTTTGGTTTTGGATTTGTTCTCAGACTGGCTCCCCAGCGGTATCACCCATGCCATTGCCAGCTTGTCTTTCCTAACCCATTTTCAAGCGATAGCGAAAGGTGTCATTGATCTACGTGATTTGATCTTTTTTGCCGCCTTTATCGGCGCCTGGCTATATGCCAGCGCCATCGTTATTGACCTGAAGAAAGCCGACTAGGAGGCCCATCATGCAAAACAAAGCATTGAATCGCAGCAGCCTATTGGTTATCGCCATTGCGCTGCTGGCTATCGTCAGCTTGAGCCAACTTTTGTTCAAAGGTTGGCGTCTTGATCTGACTGAAAACAATCTCTATACCCTGAGTGACGGCACCCGCAATGTGCTGAACAAAATCGAAGAACCGATCACGCTGTATTACTTTTATAACCGCGACGCAGTGAAAGGCGTGCCGCAATTGCAGGCCTATGCCACCCGTGTGCAAGAATTCTTAGAAGAGCTCAATCTGCATGCTGGCGACAAGCTGCAGTTGAAACTCATTGCACCTGAAGCCTTCTCTACGGAGGAAGATCGCGCGGTTGAGTTGGGCGTGCAAAGCGTGCCGGTTAATGAGCAAGGCGACAAGCTGTACTTTGGCTTAGCTGGCACCAATAGCGTGGACGACGTTGCCACCATTCCGTTCTTCCAACCCAATCGGGAAAACTTGCTGGAATATGATGTGGCCAAGTTGATCTATGGCCTAGCTCATCCGGTCAAACCGAAAGTCGGTTTAATCAGTTCGCTGGAAGTGAATGGCAGCTTCAACCGCCAAACCATGCAGCAAACACCGGGCTGGATGGCTATCACTCAACTCAAAGAGTTTTTTGACATCGAAGATCTCTCGACGGATGCCGAAAGCTTCGCCGATGACATCGAATTGTTACTGCTGATTCACCCGGTCAATCTACCGCAAAGCACGCTTTACGCCATTGACCAGTTTGTGCTCAAAGGCGGCAATGCCTTGGTGTTTGTTGATCCTTATGCAGAAAGCGCGGCACAAGGTGGCATGACCGCCATGAGTGAAGGCCCTGGCCCGAACTCAAACCTAGAGCCGTTGCTCAAGGCGTGGGGAGTGAACCTAACAGGCGACGTATTGGGCGATGGCGCAGCCGCACTGCAAGTGCAGCAAGGTCCCGAGCAAGCGCCGACTTATCACATCGCCCTGCTTGGCTTTGATAACAATCACGTGGCCAGCGATGATGCGGTTACTCAGCAATTGGAAAGCCTGAATTTTGGCTATACCGGCATACTGCAAGCCAGTGAAGCTGCGAGCACAACATTCACACCTTTGGTCTTTTCCAGTGATCGCTCGGCTCCTATTCCTGCGTTTAAAATTCAACCCAATACAAAACCGCAACAGTTGTTGTCCGGCTTTGAACCGACTGGCGAGACCTATGCAATCGCCGCTCGCGTACATGGCCGTGCCAGCAGTGCTTACGGCGAATTGCCACCGGAAGGCATCGACAACCCCGCGCATCAAATTGAATCTGTGCAAGATATCAACGTGATCGTGGTGGCAGATACTGATGTACTGACCGACCGCTACTGGGTTCAGGTACAGAACTTCCTCGGTCAACAAATTGCCTCGCCTTTTGCGGGTAACGGCGATTTGTTAGTGAATGCCGTCGACAACCTCCTGGGCTCCTCAGATGTGATTGGCATTAAAGGCCGCGCGGGATACAGCCGCCCCTTCACCTTGGTTGAGGATATGAAACGCGAAGCCGATGCTCGCTTCCGTCAAACAGAAGAAGGCCTGCAAGCCAAATTGCGTGAAACCGAAACCAAACTCAGTGAACTGCAAGCGCAGAACAACGAGGGCAATCTGCTAACGCTGTCGCCAGAGCAACAAGCAGAAGTGGAATTGTTCCGCGATGAGCAGTTGAAAACACGCAAAGCACTGCGCGAGGTTCGTCACAATCTGAATAAAGACATAGACCGTTTGGAAGCGACCTTGAAATTCGTCAACATCGGCCTTGTGCCTTTGCTGTTGCTCCTTTTGGCGCTACTTATGGGCCTGACTCGTCGCAGCGGAGGGCGCGCATGAATAAACTCAATGGACTCATCATCGCCACCGTGGCTGTTTGCGCTGCCGCCTGGTTGGCCAGCCATCAAGCAAATAAACAGTTTGGCTTGGAGGATAGTCAACTGTTGCTGCCTGGCTTAGCGAAACAATTGGGCGATATAGATCAGGTGCAAATTGTTGCGGCTGGTGGCGACACCACCACATTGCGTAACCATGACGGGCAATGGCAGCTACAACAACGCGGAAACTACCCTGCCGATATCAAATCCATGAGTACGGCCTTGCGCCAATTGGCTAAAAGCAAAGCTCTAGAAGCTAAAACCTCGCTAGCCGAAAACTATGCTCAGCTCGGGGTTCAAGATGTGGTCTTAGCCAATGACACCACCCTGCAATTGATTGCCAACATAGGTGATCAAACGGTGTTGGATGTGCTGATTGGCAAATCCAACCGCTCGGGTAGCTTTGTTCGTAACACGGGGGAGACGCAAAGTTGGCTGATAGACGAGCGCATTAGCCTTGCGCGCAATACCGCAGAACACTTGGACAAAGCTTTGATAGCCGTGCCCCGCCAAGAAGTACAAAGCGTCGAGGTGACGCCACTGGACGGGCCGGCCTATGAATTGAGCAAAACCGAATCCGCAGCGGAACGCTTTACGCTGAGTCCAACACCATCGCAAGGCCGTGAAATCAACGCGGCGAATAGCAATCGCCTCGCGGCTGCGCTAGCCAACCTTCGCATCAGCGATGTATTGGATGAAAGCAGTGAGCAAGGACTGCAGTGGAGCAAAGCCAAAGTTCGCAACTTCGCAGGTCTGGAATTGCAACTGCAATTGGCCAAAGCAAGCGATGTCAGCAAGCATTATTTACAGCTTCAGGCCTCGGTCGCAGGCAGCAGCGAAGAGGGCGCCGTAACTGACAGCGGACTCCTCGCGCAGGTTGATGCGCTCAATGCGCGCGCAAAGGGGCGGATTTTTGTCGCCCCCCAATATACCGTCGATGCGCTGCTCATGAGCTACGACATGCTGCTCAAACCCCTTGCTGACAAAGCTATCCCTTAATTTTCTGGGGGCAACCGCTGGTACTCAAAAAGCCGCCGTTTGGCGGCTTTTCTGTTCAGGAGAAAATAAATTCTTAGGTGATCACAGTTTCTTGACGCTGTTCTGAGTTGAATGTGTCTCACGCCCCGGGGGTGGGGCGACGATTCTTTTTTTTATCAGGAGCAGTAAACATGAATACATCCGATCTTCGTCTCGGGAAAAAACTAGGCCTCGGCTTGGTCTGCAGTGCAGCCGTACTAATGACAGCTTGTGGCGGCAGCTCAAGCACACCAAGCAACAGCTCGCCTACCACCGCACCAACAGCAGCGCCGACTGCAGCACCAACAGCTGCACCGACTGCCGCGCCAACCGCAGCGCCAACAACCGAACCAACTGAAGCGCCAGCCGACGGCAAAGTCTCTGGTCCTTTGGATCCAGTACAAGATGACGTAGTTACCGCCATCATTTCTGACACCATTGCTCCTGAACTGCCTTCACCACTTGATTCGGTAGCTGTTTGTGCAGCAGACGCCATCAACACATTGGTTGATGTTCCAGACGCCGCTATCAACTTGGCTCAAGCCGGTCCTAGCGCTGATCCCATGGTTCTCGCAGGTCAAATTCAGACCTCCGTAGAATCCTTTGTTAACCAAATGACCAACCTCGCTTTTGCGTTGAATGGCGATGGCGCATGCGATGAAGACCATCCGCAAAATCCATTTGCTGGCAATCCTTTTGCGGGCACTCCTCTGGAAGTCTTTGTAGATGAGCTATCCGTCGTCGCCGACGCCTTGGATGACTACGCTGATCTGGAAAATCCCGAGCTGACCGATCTAACCGATGCACTTGACCTCAGCTTCGTTGCCGCTCAACTCGCCCTGCTGCCAGTTGCCGGCTTACCTGTCGCAGGCGATATCGTTGCCACCCTGGCTAACACCATCAATGGTGTCGATGGCGCTCTGGGCAACATTGGTGCACTGGACGACGCAGCAACACGTGATGACGTTGCCGCCTTGGTGAATCAACTACTGCAAGATGTATTGACCGCAGTTGTTCCAGTTGCTGGCGCTGATACCGCTAACAATATGAACTTGGCCTTGGGTGAAGATCCTGCTGATGTTGCTGGTACCGTTGCAGCATTGCTCGCTACACTGGGCGGCAACTACGGAGCTGACCTGGAATCTGTCATTCCTGCCAACTTCGCAACTTTGTTGAACAGTGTTTCCAGCCCATCTGCTGCAAGCTTTGCTGACCTGCTAGGCGGAAGCAATCCTCTGGAAGGCGTTCTTGCTGAACTCGCTGGTGGTGGTGTTGATGATGCTGACTTAGAAATGCTGACCGCATTATTGCTTGCTAACGATGCTGGCCTGCCAGTAGATGCCTTAGCTGCAGCTCTAGGCGGTAACGTGACTGACGTGACCCCAATCGAAGCTTTGAGCGAACTGAACCTTTTGGTTGGCAATGCTGCGGTTGATACGCTGCTTGAGTCCATCAGTTTGGAAAGCCTGATTTCTCAAGTTTCCGTTATCAGCGCTGTATCCACCATCGTTGACGAGAGCATACTTGGACTGCTGGGAATTGATCTGGGCGACTTCCTAGACAATCTCTTGGGCCTGTAAGCTCTAAATCACCATGAATAAAAACGCCCGGCCTAGCCGGGCGTTTTTTTATGCCTGCGATTCACCAGGCGGGCAAATCCGAATAGCCTTCATCACCTGGCAACAGCACCTCGATAGAACGTCCGTCGATGATGCGGTGGCGTGTGCGTATCTCTTCCACTTGCTCGATTTCACTAATCGCGGACCAAGCATCCTCGGCATTGGAAAATTCGGACAGAAACTCCAATTCTTTGATGGTGGGGAATATTAGCTGCACATCTTTCGCTTGGTAGCGCTGCAACATATGCGCAGGCGAGGTCCAGCACAATTCGGTCAACTCGATACCATCAACAACAGCGACTTGATCGGCGGGCGCAAGCGCGGCAAAGAACCGTGTGCGATAACGCCTAGGCAAACCCGGCGGCGTGGTCCAAAAACGAAAGTACTTCAGCGCGGACAATCCACAAGACAACCGGCTACGGTCGCACAATAGCTGCTCTAAATTGAGGTCCCCGGCGTGCAACTGGCGACGTGCTGTCTCGGCGTGTTGTGGCTGCTCGTCATCAAACATCCACAAGCCAACTTCTTCAAACAGCTCCCGTGCAGCGGCAACGTAATATCGTTGAGCCGCAGCCTCGCCAAAATCACGGTCACTGTCGCTCTCATCGACACTATGGCAGTGATGCAAAACCTCACTATCTGCCTCATCCACCGCCCCGCCAGGAAATACATATGCGCCAGCAGAGAATCGTGTCGTGGCATTGCGCTTCGCCATTAGGACTTCGAGACCGTCCGCACCATCGCGTAACAGTACGACGGTTGCAGCGTCTTGCAGTTTCGTTATCGTCATTTGGCAGAGAGATGTATGAAACCGTTAAATCTAGGGCTGCAACACGACAACAAGGGAGCCGCAGATTGCGTCATACCACGTGGAAGCCAAGCAAGGTTTGAGGCACTAAGCGCCTGAACCTTGAGGCTATTCGCCGCGATGACGCTGCAACTCAGCTTCAATCAAAGCGTCCTTTTCTTCCCAAATACCGGCAACCCACGATTGCGCCGAGCGGCGGAATTCCGGATCATCCCGATAATTGTGCTGGTACCAATCCGCTGGCACAGTGCGCAATTTGATGTCCACGACTATCTTCTGGTGCCGCCCACACATCAAATCCCAAAAGCCTTTTGCGCCATCAACGTAAACAATTGTCATATCCAGCAAGGTATTGACTTCCGGCCCTAAGGCGCGAGCCGCGAATGCCAAGCCGCCACTCTTAGGTTTAAGCAAGTGTTGATAAGGTGAATTTTGTTGCTCAGCCTTGAGCGGGGTATAACGCGTGCCCTCCAAATAATTGAGCACCGTCACCGGCATACCTATGTATTTTTCACAGGAACGCTGGGCAGTTTCCAAATCTTTGCCGGCCAATTCGGGGTGTTTTCGCAACTGTTCTCGGCTGTAGCGCTTCATGAACGGATAGTCCAAGGCCCACCAAACCAGCCCGAGTATTGGCACCCAAATCAGCTCTTGTTTGATGAAGAACTTGAAAAATGGCACGCGATGCCCGACGGCACGCATGGCCACGTAAATATCGTTCCAACTTTGATGATTGGAAATCATCAAATACTGCGCCTGTTTATGGAGATTTTCCGCCCCGCGCACTTCCCACACCGTGCGATGGGAATGACGCTCTAAAGCAACATTCCACCAAACCCAACACTCGCAGAGCCAATGCATCATCAAGGTGGTCTTGCGGCGTAGCGGCGCAATCGGCAACAACTTGACCAAAATCAGCGCATAAATCGGTATTGCCCAAAACAGCAAGTTGATAAAAAACAAGGAAAAAAAGATAACGCCACGCAGCGGTGGCGGTAAAAAATTCAGCATTAGTAGCCCAAGCAGGCAATTAAGTTGTGAATTTTACCCGATAGCGAAATCGATGCAGCCCATCAACGGGCTATTCCGCCAGCAAACTGACTATTGCGCTCTGAATCATGCGCCCGCGAGGACTGCCGTTGCGCACTTCCCCCGCCCACGCCTGACGTACGCGCCCCTGCTTATCAAGCAAATAGAAAGCTGGCCAATATCGATTGCCCATGGCATTCCAATAACTGTAATCGTTATCCAGCATGATGGGGTGCCGAATCGCCAATGCCTTAGTTTGCTCTAGCACCGCTTGGCGAGAACGTTCGTGACTGAACTCCGGGGTGTGTATTCCAATCACCCTTAGGCCCGCCTCTGCATAGCGCTCCGACATCGCTTTAACCCATGGAATACTGCGCAGGCAGTTGCCGCAGCCATAGGTCCAGAACTCTATGAGTACAACTTGTCCCTTCAAGTCCGACAGACTCAATGCGGAACTGTTAATCCAAGCCTCATTGGAAGGCTGAGTAAACTCAGGCGCCGCCGGCGCTTGCTCCGCAGGCGTAGCAAATACAGGCCAAGTAAAGCACAGGCTTAAACACAAAATATATTTCTGAAAACGCAGCATCATGCCGCTATGACCGATTGCAAATGCAGCAGTTCAGTCTCGCTGTGCATCTGCTGCCGCACGGAAGGTTCCGTTCTTGTCGTACAGCTCAACGCGCGGATACAAGGCCGGCTCAAGCGCTGCCAAAACACAGAGGCTGGTGACGATCTGGGTCAACATGCGATCTGCCTCAGGCTCAATCCACTCGGCAGTAACTTTAAGCACGCCATTTTCATCCACTTGGGCACGCTCACGCAGTTCAACACTGTAGCCGCCGGTATTACGCTGGCCTTGCTCTATCAGCACAAAGCTGCTGTCCAGCGGTAATTCGATGCGCGACAACTGCAACATGTCGTTACTGTCCCAAGCGGCCAATTGCTCTGCGCTATCAAACAATCGTACAACCGCCGCTTCACTCGGCGTTCCACAAACCAATGCACGACGCATTTCGCGCAGTTCAACATGGCCAGCAGGAATATCTGCAGCACTATCCCAAAACTTCAGTTTTGCTGTCCAAGAGCACGCGCTCATGCCAGCGGCCAGAAGCAAAAAAACCAGACCTGCCAAGCGATTCATTACCAACTCCATCCACTTTTTGCGGGGCGCGGATTGTAACAGCCCAACTATGCCATTATGCGCC
>JBPOFU010000160.1:0-4581 GCA_051252075.1 Oceanococcus sp.
ACCTCAAGCGTAAAGACGCCGAAAGGTATAAAGCGTTGATTGCACGGCTTGGCTTGCGCCGCTAAAAACAAGCAAATTTGGGCCCCCGTCTAATGCGGGGGCTTTTGCATTTATAGGCAGGGAAAATAGAATAGTGACACCAGTAACAAAAGAATTTCAGTTAGGCGATCAAACGGTCGTATTGGAGACGGGTCAAATCGCTCGTCAGGCCTCCGGGGCCGTTAAAGTCAGCATTGGAGACACCGTGGTGTTGGTAACGGCGGTTGCACGTCGTGATGCCAAGCCAGGGCAACACTTCTTCCCGTTGACAGTGAATTATCAGGAACGCTTCTATGCAGGTGGACGCATTCCGGGCGGGTTCTTCAAGCGTGAAGGCCGTCCAACTGAAAAAGAAACATTGACCTCGCGCCTGATCGATCGGCCGATTCGTCCACTGTTTCCTAAGGGCTTCATGAATGAAGTTCAAATTATCGCTACAGTGATGTCTGTTGATCCTGAGATCAATGCAGACGTACCAGCAATGATCGGTGCTTCTGCAGCATTAGCCATTTCTGGTGCTCCATTTGCCGGGCCTATCGGCTGTGCCCGTGTGGGTTACAAAGATGGTAATTATCTGCTGAACCCTACTTCCACTGAGTTGAATACGTCGAAGTTGGACTTGGTTGTCGCTGGCACCGAAGAAGCAATCTTGATGGTTGAGTCGGAAGCCGATGTGCTGTCCGAGGAAATCATGCTGGGCGCGGTATTGTTCGGCCACGAGCAAATGCAAGGCACAATCACCGCCATCAATGAATTGGCCGCTGAAACTGGCAAAGAAAAGTGGGAATGGTTGCCAGCGGAAGAAAATCTTGCGTTGCGCGAGCAGGTTAAAACTGCTGCAGAAGCGGGTTTGACTGAAGCTTATGCCATTGCTGACAAACTGGAGCGCCAAGATAAAGTTGGGGGCGTTAAAGACCAGGTTGTTGCTCAATTGTGCGAAGGCGATGCCGCTGAAGCCGGTGATGTTAAGAGTGAATTCAGCCGCTTAGAAAAGGCCATCGTGCGTAATCGCGTACTGGATGGCAATCCACGCATCGATGGTCGCGATACGCGCACTGTTCGTGGTCTGGACATTAAAGTTGGCGTTTTACCGCGTACTCACGGTTCGGCTTTGTTTACCCGGGGCGAAACTCAGGCGTTGGTGACCACGACCTTGGGCACTGGCCGTGATAGCCAAATCATCGATGCGGTTGAAGGCGAATACAAAGAACCCTTCATGCTGCATTACAACTTCCCTCCTTATTGTGTGGGCGAAGCTGGTTTTATGAGTGGACCTAAGCGTCGTGAAATTGGTCACGGTCGATTGGCGAAGCGCGGTGTCATGGCGGCTATGCCTGATTTGGAATCGGATTTCCCTTACGTCGTTCGCGTCGTAGCAGAAGTGACAGAGTCCAACGGTTCCAGTTCCATGGCGAGTGTGTGTGGCACCTCTTTGGCTTTGATGGATGCTGGCGTACCTATTAAAGCACCAGTGGCCGGCGTGGCAATGGGCTTGATCAAGGACGACAATCGCTTTGCCGTGTTGACTGATATTTTGGGTGATGAAGATCACCTAGGCGATATGGATTTCAAAGTTGCGGGTACCCAGGAAGGCGTCACTGCTTTGCAAATGGATATCAAAATCACTGGTATTACACGTGAAATTATGGAGCAGGCGTTGGCTCAAGCCAATGAAGCACGTCTGACCATACTTGAGCAGATGAACCAAGTGATTGCGCAGCCTCGTCAAAAGATGTCGGAATGGGCTCCTCGTATCACCACCATTAAGATCAATCCGGATCGGATCCGCGATGTGATCGGTAAGGGTGGGGCGACTATACGTAGCATTACTGAAGAAACCGGTACCACCATCGATATCGATGATGACGGCACGATTAAAATTGCTGCTGTTGATAAGTCCGCTGCCGATGCCGCTATCAAGCGTGTAGAAGAGTTGACCAAAGATGTTGAAGTTGGTGCTGTCTACGACGGCAAAGTCGCTCGTCTGATGGACTTTGGTGCGTTCGTAACCATACTTCCGGGTAAAGACGGTTTGGTGCACATTTCTCAAATCTCGCATGAGCGAGTCGAGAATGTTGCTACTGTACTCACGGAAGGCCAAGAAGTGCGTGTGAAGGTCTTGGAAGTGGATCGCCAGGGTCGTATCCGTCTGAGCATAAAAGCTTTGACTGAAGCACCTGCGAGAGAAGAGGCTGCAGCTGACGGTGAATCCGAAGCCTAAGCTTTAATTCCTATTAAGAGCCCGCATCGAATGCGGGTTTTTTTTGCCTGAGAAAAGGACAAAAAAAAGCCCCCTGCAAGCAGAGGGCCAAGGTGCGAGAAGGACCGAAGTCCTTCTGGAGGAGACCTGGGTTAAGGCGGAATCGGCATGCGCCGTTTCTTTGTTGCCTTGTATGAGCGTTAACTCATGTTGCGGTGCAGTATATTCAGATTGCTGCACTGCGTCAACAAAAAATGGTGCGTTGCACTAATTTAATTTATTGTTCGTTACCGTGCTTTGTAACGTATTGAAAATATGGCATATGACGAAAGTATCGGCGACGATAAAATGCGCCGAATTGGGTGTTTTAGAAGGGTATGAGATTTGCTGCGGGGCGCGCATCAACTGTGCGCCTGGTGAGAAAAACGCTAGCGCTTTTACGCGTCTTCGTTACGCTCTTTATCGCCGCGCAAACCACCGATGTTTTTTAAGAACTCTTGCCGCACAGTTTTCCACAGCGGTAGGTTTTGATCGGCGATTTCTTTCAGCGTATGCAAAGGGTTGCCCGCTGATCCAAGAATTTGCTTCAATTGATCTTTAAACTGACCTTGCTGGTCAGTAAACAATTGCATACTCAATTCAAGATAGTGGCTGACACTGTGCTGCATGGAGTCGCCATAAAAACGAATGATGTTCAGCAGCACTTCTTCTCGAAGAATCGGCGTGCCGGCTTCTTCCTGTTCCATGATGACCTGCAACAAAATGCTGCGGGTGATGTCGTCTTTACTGCGCTTGTCGACGACTTGAAAACGCTCATTTTTTAAAACGAGTTGCCGAATTTCATCCAGCGTAATGTAACGCGAAATAACCGTATCGTAGAGACGGCGGTTCGGATACTTATTGATGATGCGCACAGTGGGCGCGGAATCGCGGCGAGACACAGGTAGTTGGATATTGCTGCAGTGCGAAAAACTTAGTTTGCCAGAACCAATCCGTGCGGCATAGCCCTAAATGGCCAATTTGGCACACTTATTTCACTTTTCGCGGTATTTTTTCTATATCCCACTGTTTTGTTGCCGCCAATAGTATTTGTTGTGCGTTGCCATCCTGCATTTCTTGCCCCAACTGATGCAGCGCATCATTGAGGCATCGTTCGGGGGCGCTCTGCCACTCTATTTCTTTTGCTCCATGCTGTTTGCTGAGTTTTTGCCCCTGCTCATTGCAGAGCAAGGGAACGTGCATGTAACGCGGTTGAGGTGCATTTAGTGCATTTTGCAATAGGATTTGCCGGCCTGTGGAGCCCAACAAATCTTCACCGCGCACGACATGGCTTATCGCTTGATCTAAATCGTCTATGACGACCACGAGTTGGTAGGCGAACATCTGATCTGCGCGGCGTAGAACAAAATCACCGCATTCGTCAGCAGGATGCTGCTGTTGCGAACCTAGCAGTCGATCATCAAAAACGACAGCGCCGGCCTCGACTTTAAAGCGCCAAGTCTTGGCTGTGTTTTCCGCTGCGATTTGCCGTGGACAAAACCCAGGATGGCGCAGCTCTCCACCTTTGCCACGGTATGCCAGCAAATCTTTACGACTGCAGCCACAGGCAAAGCAGAGCCCTTTGCTGCGTAGCTGTTCAAATATTTCGCGGTAGCGCGCTAGGCGTTGGGTTTGCCATAAGACCGGCCCATCCCATTCCAGGCCCAGACCTCGCAGGCATTGCATGATGCGCTCGCCATGCAGGGGGTCGCAGCGCGGCTCGTCGATATCTTCTATGCGGAGCAACCAGCGCCCACAGTGAGCTCGTGCATCTAACCAACTGGCGAGTGCAGTCAACAAAGAGCCGCTATGAAGCGGCCCGCTGGGTGAAGGAGAAAAGCGGCCGACATAAGTCATGTGGTCGCTATGACGTTACCGACTATTAGCGACCAAGCTGGCGTTCACGAATTTCTTCCAGGCTCTTACAGTCCACGCACATATCAGCGGTGGGACGCGCTTCTAACCGGCGAATGCCAATGTCAGCGCCGCAAGAATCACAAAAGCCAAAATCGTGTTCGTCAATGTGACGAAGAGAGCTATCAATTTTGCGGATGAGCTTGCGTTCGCGGTCACGTGTGCGCAATTCCAAGCTGAACTCGGACTCCTGCGTTGCGCGGTCTGTAGGGTCCGGAAAATTAGCCGCTTCGTCTTGCATGTGATGCACGGTGCGATCGACTTCTTCCATAAGCGAATGCTTCCACTGAAGCAGGATGTTTCTGAAATGCTCGATTTGAGCATCATTCATGTACTCCTCACCCTCCTTCGGTTGGTAGGGTGTGAAGTCTGTGTATGTGGTGTTAGTT
>JBPOFU010000161.1:0-4573 GCA_051252075.1 Oceanococcus sp.
GCGCACACGATGGCACTGGCCTGGGTTTGGCTTTGACCAAACGCATCGTGGAAGCACAGGGCGGGTCCGTCGCGGTGCGCAGTGAAGTGGGTGTTGGTAGCGTGTTTGCGGCCATATTGCCGCGAGTATATAAGGGCGAGGAATCTGTTTTCGCGCCGCCAGAAATCGAGGCGAATGAAAACAGTGTTTTGGTCATTTCCAGCGATATTCCAAGTCAGGAAAAGATCAAAGCAGCACTGATTGAGCATGGCTATGCCGTGGATTTGGCGGCTAGCGGTGCGCAAGCGCAACAGATGTGTACCAAAACGAAATACGCGGCCATCGCGGTGGATCTGGATCTGGAAGATATGAGTGGCTTACAGATGGTCAAATCATTGCATGCCAGTGGCAGGATCCCCAATGTTCCAGCGGTATTTACCATGGTGTCCGATACGCACACGGGCGGCTTGGTTGTGCATGATGTGTTGTCGGAGCCCATGGATCCTAGCGATGTATTGGCGTCATTACGCCGGGCAGGGGTGACACCATTACCCAATGCCACTGTGATGGTGGTCGATGACGACCCGTTGTTACTGAAGTTGATGCGTTCACTGCTAACCCCGCTGGGCATACAAGCCGTGTGTTTTACCAATGGCTTTGAGGCGCTAGCTGAAGTGGTGAAAAACCCGCCTGCAGCCATTATTCTTGATTTGCTGATGCCGGAGATTGATGGCTTGCAGTTTCTAGCACGACTCAATGCGTGTGAATTAAAACATCCGGTTCCCGTTGTCGTTTGGACTATGAAGGATTTGGATCCTGCAGAAGTCATAAGCTTGAAGGCAAGCGCGAGCGTATTGCTGAGCAAATCCGCTGGGTCGGTTCAGTTAGCTGATGCCTTAAGGCGTTGCATTCGTACGCACTCGGAGGTCAAGGCCTAATGAGCAAAAAACTACTTATAGTCGACGACAATGAATCGAACCGTCGCCTGCTGGCCGCAGTGCTTTCCCGTCATGGTTATCAGATTGAGCTCGCGGAGAGTGTCGAGCAAGCCGTGGAGAGCATGAAAGCTCATAGTCCGGATCTTATTCTCATGGATCTGCAAATGCCCGATGAGGATGGCCTTTCGCTCACACGCAAATTGAAGGCAAATGTTGCCACGGAGCATATCCCCATCATTGCAGTGACCGCCTGCGCTATGCCCGATGACGAACGGGCGGCTTTTGCAGCGGGTTGTGTTGGATTTATAACCAAGCCTATCGATACGCGTGGCTTGCCACAGATCGTGGCGCGACATTTGCAAAAGCACGATTAAGCGGAAGTTGCGTAGATTTGCTGAGAGGCGTGGATATTATGGTGAATAGGGTGATATTGATGGTTCAGAGTTTGTCTTCTAGCAATCCGTTCTTGTTGCAATTAGAAAAGCATAGGTAGCTCCAGATGCCAAACATCGCGGCAATTGATTTTGACCTATTGCTGGAAAACGTCGGAGACACGGCCTTTGCTGTGGAAATCCTGGGCGATTTTCTGCAGTTGTCACGGCCCATGATTGAAACCTTGCAAGGTTCAACCGAGCAGCAAAGTGCCGAGCAACTTCGAGCCTTGATGCATAAGTTTAAAGGCTCTGCAGGTTCGATTGCTGCCGAGCCTTTGCGGGCTGCGCTTGAACATCTTGAAAGCTGCGTTCATTGCAGTGATGGAACCGTTTACGAAGAGGCTTTGCGCCAAGTTTCACAACAGTACGCACATGTGGAAGAGGCCTGCAGGGAATTAACCCTGCGCTATTCCGACTCGGGAGTCAGCTAGCTTGTCGCGCTTCCGGCTATCGGGTCGCGTTTCGCAAATGCTTCAGCGCCTGTCCATTGCCCAAAAGCTGCTGACCATCGTGGCTGTTAATGTTTTTGTGTTGGCGATTGTGTTTCTGATTTTTGTCGGTTCTTTGCAATTGACCGATGCTGCGCGCAGCTTTGTTGGCGCTGAAGGGCTTTGGTCAAAATCCCAGAAAAGCGCTGTGAATAACCTGATTCATTTTGCCCTGTTCGGTGATGCCGAGCATTTAGCACGTTATGAGAGCGATATTTTGGGGCCGCTGAGTATCCGTTTTGCTCGATTGGAAATGGATAAGGCCGAGTATGACCCGGCCATCGTTTCCGAGCTCTGGGTGAGAGGCGGTGTTGACGAGAATGACGTTCCGGGCATGGTGGGCCTGTATCGTAACTTTGGCGAAGTGGGCTATCTAAAGAGGGCAGTAACCATTTGGTTGCAAGGGGATGCGGGTCTTCAACAACTGATAGCAGTGGCCGAGGACGTGAAAGTTGCCGTGCAAGCGGGGGCGAACTCATCGGAGAAGAGGAATTTGATCCAGCGACTCTATGACGTCGATGCAGAGTTGACTCAACTGGAAATCGAATTTTCCCAAACTATGGGCGATGCGGCGCGTTGGTTGCAGGCTACAGTGGTGTGGGCGGGGCTATTGCTAATCCTGTTTCTGGCGTCGCTGGCATTTTGGGTTTCTTGGCGTCTAATTAAAGATATAACGGGAAATATCATTCGATTGGATGATGGGGCTCGCGCATTGGCCAGTGGCAATATGGAGCACCGTATTGATGTTCAGAGTTCCGATGAACTCGGTAGCTTGGCGGCAAGTTTCAACAATATGATTGACCAGCGGCGTGTCGCTGCGGAAGGATTGGCCATAAAGGCGACGGAGCTTCAAGCGGTCAACCTCGACCTAGCTGGCAAAAATAAGCAGTTACACACGCTTTATGCAGCGGAAGCTGCGAGTGAGGCGAAAACTCGATTTTTGTCCACCATGAGCCACGAAATTCGCACTCCTTTGAATGGCATGTTGGGTTTGTTGGAGTTGGTCGATTCAGCACAATTGCCGAAAGATCAAGCAGAAAACATTAAGCTTATGCGACATTCCGGCGAAACGCTGCAGCGCCTGATCAACGATATTCTTGATGTCGCACGAATAGAGTCAGGGCAAATTAACATTGTTGAAGAAGTGTTGAATTTAGCACTTTTGCGTAGCCGCATTTATGGCGCTATTGGATCGACTGTTCGGAAGAAAAATATAAATTATCGTTTTCGTTTCGTAGAACCCATACCGATGAACGCGCTGACAGACGCTGGCATTCTCGAGCAAATATTGCTCAATTTGGTGGCTAACGCGATCAAGTTCACTCCTGCCGAAGGTAGCGTTAAAGTCTTTGTGAGTTCGCCAAAGCAAGAGAAGGTGTTGCGGTTTGAAGTCCAGGATTCTGGTGTCGGTATTGCCCAGGAGGCTCAAGATCGCATTTTTCACAGTTTCGAACAGGCCGAAAATTCAACGACCCGTGAGTTTGGCGGCTCTGGACTGGGGCTGTACATCAGTA
Source organism: Oceanococcus sp. (assembly GCA_051252075.1). GTDB lineage: Bacteria > Pseudomonadota > Gammaproteobacteria > Nevskiales > Oceanococcaceae > Oceanococcus. Next base: position 3,354 of record JBPOFU010000161.1, read on the forward strand.
AAGGTCTTGTTGAGCAATTGGGTGGCCGAATTGCCTGCGAATCGGAGCCGGGGCAGGGAAGTCGGTTCTGGTTTGATATCCCGCTAAAAATTGCAGAAAAGAACGAAATAGAGCAAGCGCCTATACCGGAAGCGGCAGAGGCTTTTAACCGTGCTGAGTTTCCACCCGGTGAACCTTTGCGGATTTTGGTGGCGGAAGACAATCTTATAAATCAGAAAGTCTTTGGCAAACAGTTGAGTCGCTACAACTGCACCGTGGATATGAGTGACGATGGTGAGCAAGCGCTTGAAAAGTGGCAGACAGGCAACTATCAATTGATACTAACCGACATCAATATGCCCAAACTGTCAGGGCAAGATTTAACGCGCAGAATCAGAGCACAGGAACTTGCAGAATCCAAAACGCCCGTCATCATTATCGGGGTTACCGCCAGTGCCCAGCAATCTGTGTTTAAGGATTGCTTGGACGCAGGTATGAATGATTACTTGGTGAAACCCTTGTCACTCACGAGTCTGGATCAGACATTGCGGGAATGGATTTGTCCTTGAGCTTGCTCCGGACTACTCATAGAAAACGTGCGATCAGATTGCTTCAATACGTATGAAGCAAGACAATAATTCTCGATTTACGTCATCGCAACCAAACAATTCCAACTGCATTTTTTGCTCATGCTGGTCGGCTGCTTCCGTTGCACTCATCTAATCCTGCGAAAACTCGACTTTTGGCAATGCATATTGGATTGGGGTGTTTGCCCGTGCATTAGGCGGTATTGAGCCCCAGTTCACGTCTCCACATATTCTCTAACTCTGTTTGATCGTCGTCGCTAGGGTGGAAGCCCGGACGGAAATACTCCAGCAGTGCCGGTACGCTTCCGCCTAAAACGCCTTTGGCACCAAACACGGCCTTGAATCCTTTCAGTGCATCTCTGACTTTAAACGGTTTGGGGTCGCTGACTATGAGACGCATGACATCAAACGAAACGAAGGGTGCCAAATAGGCGAGAAACCAAACATACATGGCTACGCGAGTGGCATAACTACCGCCGGCCTGGGAATACACATCAAATGCGACGGAGCGGTGTTCGCGCTCTTCCAAGGCATGCCACATAACCAGTCGACGTATTGTGGGGTCGACGAAACCTTCCAAATACTTAGGGTTTTGCAGTAGGAAGCGGGCAATGGATGCGGTGAGATGTTCAGCACCGGCGGTCGCGGCTAAAC
>JBPOFU010000162.1:0-4286 GCA_051252075.1 Oceanococcus sp.
AAAACCGCTTCAGAGAAGCTGTCATGGGGCGGGTCTGATTTTATGAAACCCTGTGACACCTGTTCGACACCGCGCAAGGCGTTGAACACAGCTTCAGTGCACCAGTGACACCCGCCACCAAACCCAATGCGCGCATGGTTCAAAACGCAGCTCCAATTATCAGATTGCCGCCCTTGATCGAGCAGGGTTTACCCGAAGCCTTACGTTTCATGGCAACCATGGTGCTGTGTCATGTCTCAGACCCTCATGTTCCGCAAAAGGTTTTATAAGGGCCAAAATCGTTTGGAGCCGGGCTTTCATAGGCCTCCAGATTGGCGCGCTGGTCGTAGGGCGCGGACAATGTGTCGAGCAACCTCTTGAACGGCTCCAGATCACCCTTTGCCGCCGCATCCAATGCTTCTTCAACTTTATGGTTGCGCGGGATGTAGATTGGGTTCGTGCGATTCATGGCAGCACGGCGTTCGCTCGGCGATTGTGGGTCACGCAAACATCTGTTCTGCCATTCCGACAGCCAGGCCGTTATGTGCGCGGGATCGCTGAACAGCCCCAGAACCAAATCCGTTTTGCCGTCCGCCGCGTCCGCCAAACCACGGAAGAACCGGGTGTAGTCCACGTCTTCCCCTTCCATTGTCTGGAACATGTTATTGACCAGATCGGTGTCTTCGCCCTCTTCCGACACTAGCCCGATCTTGTGGCGCATCCCATCAAGCCATATGGCTGTATAGCGCGCAGGTATGCCATTCACCTCATTTGTGGCCAATCGGATCGCATTGTCATTGTCCTTCGGATCGATCAGGGGCAGCAGTGTTTCAGCAAATCGCGCAAGGTTCCATTGTGCGATAACTGGTTGATTGCCGAAGGCATAGCGTCCGCCAGTATCGATGGAACTGAAGACCGCTGCGGGGTCGTAACTGTCTATAAATGCACAAGGCCCGTAATCGATTGTCTCGCCAGAGATCGTCACATTATCCGTGTTCATGACCCCATGTACGAAGCCGACATGCACCCACTTTGCCACAAGCGCGATCTGGGCGTCGATCACCGCAGACAAAAACGCAAGATACTTGTCATCTGCATCCACCAGATGTGGATAGTGGCGGGCAATTGCATAATCTGCCAGCTTCCGCACTTTTTCATCCTCGCCACGCGCGGCAAAAAACTGAAATGTGCCGACGCGCAGATGACTTGCAGCCACGCGCGTCAGGATCGCACCTGGCTGGATTCCGTCGCGCTGAATATCTTCACCTGTCGTGACCACGGCCAGGCCGCGTGTGGTGGGAACGCCCAGCGCGTGCATGGCCTCACCCATCACATATTCGCGCAAGACCGGTCCCAGCACAGCCTTGCCATCACCGCCACGCGAAAATGGTGTGCGCCCTGAGCCTTTGAGCTGGATATCACGGCGCTCACCATGGATGTTTTTCACTTCGCCCAGCATCAGCGCGCGGCCATCGCCAAGTTGCGCGGAGAAGCCACCAAATTGGTGCCCGGCATAGGCCTGCGCTATCAAAGCCGCGCCATCGGGAACCTGATTTCCAGAAAAGAGCGCGGCCCCCGCCTCACCCTTCAAAGTCTCTGGCTCGAGACCGAGTTCCTCGGCCAATTCTTCATTCAGGAATATGAGTTCAGGCTGTGGCGCCGTTGCTGCCTGCCACGCTACAAAAAACCCTTCCAGCTCGTTTGCGTAGGTGTTTTCAAATCCGAATTCGGGAACGTGAAGGTTCATTTGCTTGCCTTTCTGCGACAGAATTTTGGCGGGCAGTCATACAACCACTCGCTCTTAGATCAGGCGGCCTCAAACGCGATGTCTTCCGCGCCCAAAGCCTTCAAAAACCGCTCAGGGTCGATGCGAAAATCTGCATAAATCACATGTCCATCCGGATCGATCACGGTGAACCAGGGCGTGCCGCCGCTGCGATAATCCTCCATGAAGGTCGGATAACGCTCATTCTTGGGTGGGGTGTCATGGCCGAATGGCATTTTCAAGTTGTATTGCTCCTGATTGACCCGCAGTTTGTCCTGGGTATTGATTTCTGCCCCTTCAAAAACGGTTTGGATGACGGCAAAGCCAAAACCCTTGTCCTTGAGGTTGTCGTGCAAATATTTCAGTGTTGGAAACCCGCGGGAATGGCAACCCGGGCACCAGTGCTGGAAGCAATAGATGATCTTGTAGCCTTCACCGAGATCGGCCAGTTTCAGCGGGGCCATGTCTTGGCCGCTAGCATCGATCCATTTGGAGACCCGCAGGTCAGGTGCTTTGGCGTTGAGTGTTCCAAATTGCATAGCGTTTCCCTTCGATTTTGACGGCGACAGAGTCCCCCTCGACTGGACCGCCGCGCGGAAGTGCGCGACGGGAAATTGGCGATGTGTGGAGCTTTGCCTTATTCAGCAGCGTCGCGCTTTGGCAAGACCCAGTCGGGTCGCACAAAGTGACAGGTGTATCCGTTTGGAATCCGCTCCAGGTAATCCTGATGCTCCGGCTCAGCCTCCCAGAAATCGCTGACAGGCTCGACCTCGGTTACGACCTTGCCTGGCCACAGACCTGAGGCATCGACATCGGCGATGGCATTCAACGCCTCAGCTCTTTGGACCTCGTCGACATAGTAGATGGCCGACCGATATGACATGCCGCGATCATTGCCCTGTCGCATTGGCGTGGTCGGGTCGTGAATCTGAAAGAAAAACTCAAGCAGTGCACGATAGTTGGTAGCGGCAGGATCGAAAATGATCTCGATCCCCTCAGCGTGAGTCCCATGGTTGCGATAGGTGGCATCGGGCACGTCGCCACCGGTGTATCCAACCCGTGTCGACAACACTCCAGGCAATTTGCGGATCAAATCCTGCATGCCCCAAAAGCATCCACCGGCAAAAACAGCGCGTTGATTGTCCATCAGATATCCTCCACTTGGTTTATGTAATCGCCATAACCTTCAGCCTGCATTTCATCACGAGGCACGAACCGAAGCGATGCCGAGTTGATGCAATATCTCAGTCCACCGCGATCTTGCGGTCCATCGGAGAACACATGGCCCAGATGGCTGTCGCCGTGGCTGGAGCGGACTTCTGTCCTGATCATGCCATGTGCATCATCGCGTAATTCGTTGACATAGGCAGGCTCAATCGGCTTGGTAAAACTGGGCCAGCCGCAGCCGCTATCGAACTTATCAGACGATGCAAAAAGCGGCTCGCCGGATACGATATCGACATAGATCCCGGTCTCTTTATTCTCAAGATATTCGCCTGTTCCGGGCCGTTCTGTTCCACTTTGCTGAGTGACGTGAAATTGTTCAGGCGTCAGCTTGGCAATGGCGGCGTCGGTTTTCACATAGGATTTCATATCTTCCCTCTCGGCTTGGCTGCGTTGAGATAAAGATGGGGTTGCGGAAACTGCATTACCAATAGCAGGAGGCTATAGATTCCATTCGAGTCAGTCCCAGTTGAATTTCGAAGACATCTCAAACAACTGGCGCAATTCCATCGGGTTTCCTGATCCCGAAACAACCACAAAAACCACTTCGCGCACCAAATTGAGCCCATCAACGGGACGCGTGACGATCCCCGGCAAGTAGGCCGAACGTTCTGGCATGATACAAACGGCATTCCCAGACTGAACCATCTGCTGGACCCAGTCCTCACGCTCTGAGCTAAAGCGGGGATGCATCAATATGTCCCGGTCCATGAAATACGCAACGATCTGGCTGTGAAATTCGCAGCTCAGCCGGTCCATATAAGGTTGTTCGGCCATTTGCTGCGGGCTCACCAAATTTTGGGCGGCCAAGGGGTGCGCCTCTGCAAAGGCCAGCATCAGGCGCTCAGAATAAAGAGACTGAACGGCGAGTTTGAAATTCTGCTTTGGCGCCTGAGGCAGGAAGCATCCATCATATTTCCCGGACAGGACTTCGTTCGCACCCTCGCCGGGCTGAAGCGCATGGACATTGATCTCAATGGTCGGAAGTTCCCGCATGGCATGTGTCAGTAACCCTGAGATCGCGGCCGGAGCGATGGTCGACGCCACCCCCAGATTAAGGACACGTCGACGCCCACGAACCGAATTTTCAGCCAGCTCCCGGACGTTTTGCACGCCTTTTTCAAGACGCATGAATTCAACCTGAACTTCGCGGCCCAAGGCAGTCAGCCGCGTGTCTTTTCCGTCGCGATAAAGCAGCGGGCCTCCCAATTCGTCTTCAAGCTTTCGGATCGCTTTGGTCAAGCTCGGTTGCGAAACACCGCACCGGCGTGCCGCCTCCGTGAAGTTCAATGCATCTGCCAGGTGCAGGAAGTAATTG
>JBPOFU010000163.1:0-4222 GCA_051252075.1 Oceanococcus sp.
CGATCTTTGAAGATGTCGTCGTATCTGGCCATGAAAAGCTGATCAAACCGGATCAGCGCATCTATGAGGTGCTGACAGGCCGAAACAATCTGCAACCTGATGCGTGCCTGTTTATCGACGATAGCCCTAAAAATGTCGAAGGGGCACAGATCGCAGGCTGGCAAGCACTGCATTTCACTGGGCCGGACGAATTGCGCAAATCCCTGAAAGATTTGGGACTGTTGTGATCTGGGATTGGCATCTGGATGACTGCGAAAAATGGCACGCTAAAAAACGATCTGCGCGCCATTGCCAGAACCATCGGCCAGACTTTTACATCGCCGATCCTGTCCGGCCCGTATCGACTGGCCACCGCTGAGACCACCGGCTTCCCGGAAGCTGACCGCACCATCTATGAAGCAGCCCCCCACTCCGGTGAAATTTTGACGGCCAAAATCCTGCAGAACCCCATCGACGCAGGTGAACTCACCATAGACGGTGCGCCTTTGGTGGCGCGCCAGTTTCAGGAACTGATCAAAGCCGATTTCCTCCACGTCGCCGTCTTCGGCATCCGCACCGATTTTACGCAAGTGGTTATCGACCAGAGTTCAGAGAATACGGTGCAGACGTTTTTGCGGGCATATCGGGTAAGGTAAGTTTCAGATGGCCGATGTGGGCGGAAAGCGGACATTCGCTGCGCTCCGACTCAATGTCCACTTTGCGGGACAAACCCGCCGTTGCCCTCAGATTCCCGAATGTCCGAATTCTGCGGTTTGCTGCACCGACACTTCAGCCATGCAGCGAGTTTATGGATAGAAGGACACGAACCAGCGCGTGCTGACTGGAAACCCCTGTCTTGTCGTATATACGCGAAAGATGCGTTCTGGCTGTATTGATGCTGATACCAAGCGAGGCCGCAATGTCCGTCAGGCAGCACCCGCCCGCAATCTCGGAAGCAAGTCGGCTCTGCGCCGCAGACAGCGCGAACACTTCTCTTGCCGCGTTGATCTTGGATTTGATGAACTCTGCGTCGTTGAATGTGACATTGACCACGCCGTCTCTCACAAAAACGGTACAGTGGAGGGTACTCCCATCTACTGCGTCACCCAATATGCAAGGGATGCGGAAGGTGTTTCCGGATCGCGTGGTGTACGACGTGTCAAAGAGGTGACGAAGGTCTGCCGCGCGAGATATTGCCTTCTTCAGATGGGCATCGAATCGTCGGTCTATTGCATGAAGCCGACCACCGGTGATGGCGAGCCCCTCGAAATCCTTCAATGCTTGAAGTGTTGAACTCGTAGCCCAGATTACTTGGGCGGCTTCATCGACTTGTACTATTGGTCGCGCATCGTCTCTAATGCGAAGCTTTGCGAAGCCAAGGAACACAATCCGCCAGCAGCCCGCGTGGCGCTCGAGGATGCGAACCTGTTCGGCGTCCGGCACTGGATAAGGATCATCGGGCAAAGTTCGGCAGCTGGATGCGAAGGCTGCCCAAGCGATGTCGCCGGACACTGTCACTTCGATATTGTTGTGAAATTGTTCGCTTTGCTCAGGTTCCGGATTGTCGACCATGATTTTGCGCATAGCGGCCGCAACCTTATCCCACCCTGTGTGGACTAAGACTCCCCGATCCGACCCGAAGGAAACCTCGCGGGTGCGGTCATCGTGAACAAAACATCGCGACCAGCGATCGAAGTCGCGCGCCATAAAGGCTGCCGTTTCTTCATGGATGACCGCGTTGATGGCTGCGACGTCTTCGTCCTGCCCGGTCATTTGAATGTTCATCGGCTTCTCCCCTTGGATAGAGCCTACCTCGACGCCCGACACTTCGCAAAATCGCGCTTCAGTTAGGCAGCCGGGCCTGTGGTGTCAGCCGCTCCCGCCGCTTTCGGCTAAGCACTGGTTTGGAAAGGAAGCATCACCCACCAGAACCTGAATTGTAGAAGCACCGCCGCAACGGACAACCCAACGACTTGGCCCCACCAGATACCTGCGCCGCCCAGATCAAGGGCGAATGCAAGCATGTAGGAGGCCGGGACACCCACGACCCAATAACTCACCACGGCAAGGATCATCGGCACACGCGTATCCTGAAGGCCGCGCAGAAGGCTAAGCCCCATAAGCTGACTTGCATCCGCAAGTTGGAAGATGGCTGCCACGAACAGGAAGGTCGCCGCGGCGGAAATGACCAATTCACGCGCGGGTTCGTCTGGTGCCATGAACAGCGAAATCAGAGGTTCAGGGTATACGATGAGCACGACCATCGTAATGCCCACCCATATGTAAGCGATTATCATGGCCGCGATCGCACTTTCGCGCATCGATGCCTTGTCGTTGTGCGCAATCGCCCTCCCGACACGCACGGTTGCTGCCTGGCTGATACCGAGGTGGATCATAAACGTCGTTGCTGAAACCAATTGCGCAATTGCATGTGCTGCAAGCGAGATGGTTCCGATCCAGCCCATCATCAACGTGCCGATACTGAACATCCCCATTTCAGCAAGCGACGTCAGTCCAATTGGGAGCCCGAGCCTGAACACCTTTGCGCCGACGTCCAACTTGTACTCACGGACTCCACTGAGAATCCGATGAGACTGAAATTTCCATGTTGCGTAGATGACGAGAAACGGAATCGAGATCGAATGGGTGATCACCGAGGCAATTGCCGCGCCCTGGACACCAAGTTCTGGAGCGCCGAGATTACCAAAGATCAGAACCCAGTTGAGCCCAGCGTTCGCGACGGCCATGAGCAGCGTCGTCCAGAAGATGACCTGCGTCGTCTCCATGGCCGATAGGTAGGCGCGCAGCACCATTACGATCAGCGCCGGGAAGATGCCCCAGGCCGCGATCCGCAGGTAGACCTGAGCGAGGTCGGCGTTCTCCGCCTCTTGTCCCAAAAACTGGAAAAGGTCTGCCGAGAACAACATGACCGGGATCATTATCAGTGCGAAAGCCATCGAGAGCCAGAACGTTGCCACGACAGTGAGACGCACCACATTTTCCCGGTCGGAAGCGCTTGCCTCTGCCACTATCGGCATCGCGGCTGATGCAAAGCCGGACCCGACAAGGAAGATCACGAAAAAGAGCGTGGAGCCCAAAATCATCCCGGCAAGCGAAGTGACATCGTACCAACCAATCATCGCCGTGTCGGTTAAAGTGATAGCGAATTGGGCTATGTGCCCACCGACTAGGGGCAATCCCAGCTTAAGTGTGGCGCCCATATGCCCGGCGTATGAACGGGTCTGATTGGTCGGCATTCGAAACATCCAGCTTGTGCAGCAAAAGTATCGGACTTGAAAGGATGCTACACGTGTAGTGTCACGGATGTTGTCACGAGATCGGACCACAGAATGAGGATGTGTTGAAATCAGCGGCCAGCTTTGGCGCGTTGACCCAAACCAGACATTGGAGATCGAAAAAGCAACAACCACTCTGGGCTCCAAGCCGCCATTCGCCGCGCAGACTTCGAATGTCCGCTTAGGGCCGTCTTTGATCATTGCAATCAATGATATTTGTTTTTGCGCTGCGGTCGCTAAGATAATTCTTGTAATTGCGAAGGTATTATTATCTCAACGTGGAAAGTCGGTTTATCTCCACTGCCCTCCTCCATGACGGCCATCATGATCTTCTTGCCATCCGTGCGAACATTGATGAGCCCGTAAGTAATTCGATCTGCCACATGGACCTGTCCCAAAGAAATGTGCTTGTCCTTCTTCCCACGACCTTTGACATGTGGTTTTTCAACTTCGTCAAATCGGACTGTTCCGTCCAAATTTTTCTGTTTTGAGTAAGCTTTCATATCCGTTCGCAGGCTGACGGATCTGGACAATTCGGTCGAATAGAGCAACGGCGTGAATAAGGTCTCTTCCTCAAAACCATCATAGGATTGCTTCACGATCTCGCTTCCGCCGCCCGACTTCGGTTTACTCCAGACCATGGGGGTGCTCAACCCTCCGCTGAGACCCAAGATAAGAGCGCGAGGGTGAACGTGGGTTTCCTGATCACCACTGGAGAACATGGTCGCCAAGGGTGACATGGCTCTGAGAAATTTCCAGGAGATGTCATCTGAACCATGGTGGCAGGCCTTCGCCACATGGCACTTGAACTCATCATCATCCCAATTTTTCTGAAGCAGGGCCTGAGATTTGAAGTTTAGATCGCCGGTGAGCATAATGCGCACTTGATCAAAATCAAACCTCAGAACGACCGAGTGACCGTTCCGGGTGAGTGAGGGGCTTCCTAG
>JBPOFU010000164.1:0-4078 GCA_051252075.1 Oceanococcus sp.
CATCATGACCGTGCCACCCAAGGCCACCCCCGCCAACACTTGTGGCCCCATACGACCTGCGATGATGGTATCGGTGGTGTTCATGCCGAAAAAAGCCATCTGAGCGAACACGATCGGCCCAGCCAGACGCAGCAGTCGCGATAGGCTGGCAGATGATGCTTGCGATGAGCTTGTCTGAGGCATAGCGTTATTATCTACACTTTGCGCAACAGACGCTGTGACTGCATCGTGACCGACAAGCTCTCCATCCTATTCACCACCTGCCCACCCGCTCAGGCCCAAGCCTTGGCGCAACAGTTGGTTTCCAGCGGCCGCGCCGCCTGTGTCAACATCATTCCGCAGCTGCAATCGGTTTATCAGTGGCAGGGAGAGCTACAACACGATGAAGAAGCCTTGCTGATGATTAAAACCGCCTGGCCGGATCAGGAGGAACTTTTCACCTGGCTAGCAGCCCAACACCCTTACCAAGTGCCGGAAATCGTTAGTCTATCCGGTGAGAAAACCTTGCCCAGCTACCTACAATGGGTAATAGACCAAAGTGGAACCGCCCCGTGAACCTCCTGCCTATCCGCCTATTTTTAACGCTGCTCGTTAGCCTAATTCCGGGCCTGTCCCAAGCCGGTTTTTTCGACAAGAACAATGATCAATCTGAGTTTTTAACAGCAGAGCAGGCATTTGAATTTGAAGCACTCGCTATCGATCACAACACGGTACAAGTGCGCTGGATGATCGAGCCGGGTCACTATCTTTATCGTCATCGCCTCGATATCGAGAGCCACAGCCCTGATCGCATCAGCTGGCAGGCACCGGCTGGCGAAAATTATCAGGATGAGCATTTTGGCGAGGTCGAGATTTATCATGAAATACTCGAATTCCCGATCAATGTCAGCGGCTCAGAGCGCGAAATCAATTTAAAAGTCTCTTGGCAGGGCTGCGCGGAAGCGGGTTTGTGTTATCCCCCGAAATCGCGTGAATTGACCCTGCAATTACCGGATTGCCCATGAAGTACGTCGTTTACGTGGTCGTGGCAGTCGCTGCGCTGGGCATAGGTTTTGTCCTAGGCGGCTTACGCCATCAGCAGCACGCTCCGACACAAGCCCCTGCTTTTAGCGTGATAGATCTGAACGGGGAAGTTCACGATTTGGCACGCTATCAAGACCGACTACTGCTGGTAAACTTTTGGGCTACGTGGTGCGCCCCCTGCTTAAAAGAAATCCCGCGCTTGCAAGCCGCCTATGAGCGCTATGCCGATCAAGGCTTTAGCGTTTTAGCTCCAGCATTGGATGACACCGCCGAAGTGAGCAATTTTGTTGCAGCGCACACAATGAGCTACCCTGTAGCGGTCGGTGATCAGACCTTGTTTCAGCTCATGGATGCCTTTGGCGATACGCTAGGCGCACTGCCTTTTACCGTGCTCATTGGCCGTGATGGCAAAATTTTGGAACGTCACTGGGGCGAGCTCTCGCAAGATATCCTAGACAGCTATATCTCAGAACACCTTTAGTTACGATCATGCCGACATAAGACGCGATTTAGTCGCGATCTTGCAAAGAACTGTACAAATCGAATTTTCTGCTCCAGAATAGTGCAAAACCTATTCAGGATCATACGCAGTGGGCAAACTGCTCCTACTTAACGGCCCCAACCTCAATCGGCTTGGCACTCGCGAACCCGAGAAATATGGCAAGCAAACGCTGGCCGATATTGAGCAACGCTTGCGCGATCTCGCAAACGAGCGCGGCCATCACTTGGATTGTTTCCAAAGCAATGCCGAAACAGCGCTGATCGAGCGCGTGCATGCTGCTGGCGATAACGGTTGCCACTTTGTATTGATCAACCCGGCCGCATTTACCCACACCAGCGTCGCTTTACGCGATGCGTTGTTGGCGGTGGCGTTGCCATTTATTGAAATACACCTGAGCAATGTCTACGCCCGCGAGACATTTCGCCAACACTCTTATTTTTCAGACATAGCTCAAGGCGTCATTAGCGGCTTGGGCGCACACGGTTATGAGCTGGCGCTGGATGCGGCGCTGCGCCTCATCGAATCAGAACAGGACGCCTGATGGACATTCGCAAAGTTAAGAAACTCATCGAGCTGGTAGAAAGCTCCGATGTAGCCGAGATTGAAATTAAGGCCGGGGATGAAGCAATACGCATTTCCCGCTTCAGCAAACATGCTGCTCCCGTAGCCAGCACGCCAATCGCCACCTCAGCGCCAGTTGCAGCACCGCCCCCGGCTTCCACAGAAAGCGCCGCCGCACCGGCATCGCGCGATGAAACCAAGCTGCTTCGCTCGCCGATGGTGGGAACGTTCTATGCCTCGTCGTCACCTGGCTCTCCTTCCTTCGTGGAAGTCGGTCAAACGGTGAGTGCGGGGCAAACCGTGTGCATCATCGAAGCGATGAAGATGCTCAACCAAATCGAAGCACCACACAGCGGAACCATCGCTGAAGTGCTGGTGCAAAACGAAGACTCAGTGGAATACGACCAACCTCTGTTTGTCATCGAGTAGCGGCATGAAACCACCCTTTGAAAAGGTGCTGATCGCCAACCGCGGCGAAATTGCACTGCGCATACAACGGGCCTGTCGTGAACTGGGCATAAGCACTGTCGCGGTTTACTCCAGTGCCGACCGCGAGCAAAAGCACGTTCTTTTGGCCGACGAATCGGTATGCATCGGCCCACCGCCCGCGAGCAAAAGCTATCTCAATATGGCCGCCATCATTGCGGCTGCCGAAGTGACTGGCGCCAATGCCATCCACCCCGGCTATGGCTTTATGTCAGAAAATGCAGACTTCGCTGAAAGCGTGGTCCGCAGCGGCTTTTGTTTTATCGGCCCTAAGGCTGAAACCATACGCTTAATGGGCGACAAGACATCCGCCATTGAAGCAATGCAAGCCGCTGGCGTTCCCTGCGTGCCCGGCTCCAATGGCGTACTCAGTGATGTACCCAGTGAATGGCATCCAATAGCCGAACGCATCGGCTATCCGGTATTGGTCAAGGCGGCCGCCGGTGGCGGTGGTCGCGGCATGCACGTCATCCGCTCCAGCACCGAACTGGAACGCAATATTCAACTAGCCAGCCAGGAGGCCGCAGCTGCCTTTGGCAACAACGCAGTTTTCCTAGAAAAGTATTTGGAAACCCCGCGCCACATTGAAATCCAAGTGCTGGCTGACGAACATGGCCACGCGATACATTTGGGCGAACGCGATTGCTCCATGCAGCGGCGCAATCAAAAGGTGATGGAAGAAGCCCCCGCCCCCGGCATCAGCGAAGAAGCTCGCGCGCGCATCGGTGCTTTGTGCGTGAAGGCCTGCGAAGATGTGGGCTATGTCGGTGCTGGCACATTTGAATTTCTGTATGAAAACGATGCCTTTCACTTCATTGAAATGAATACCCGTATTCAGGTGGAGCATCCGGTCACTGAATTGATTACTGGCGTCGATTTGGTCAAGGAGCAATTGCTAATCGCAGCCGGTCAGCCGCTGCGCTACAAACAGTCCGACATCACTCTGAGAGGTCACGCACTGGAGTGCCGCATCAACGCCGAAGATGCCCTGCGCTTTACCCCCTCACCGGGTGAAGTGACCAAATATCATGTGCCAGGTGGACCCGGTGTTCGTGTAGATTCACATGTTTACCGTGGTTATCACGTACCCCCACACTACGACTCCATGATCGGCAAGTTAATCGTGCACGGTGAAGACCGTGAGAGCGCTATGGCGCGTATGCGCACCGCGCTTTCGGAATTGGTGGTGGAAGGCGTCAAAACCAACCGCAACCTGCATCAACGCATTTTGAACGACCCAGAATTTGTCGCCGGCGGCGCTCATATCCACCACTTGGAATCACGCCTAAACGAATGGACTCGGAGTGAGTGAAGCGGCGCGCTGGGCACAAATCCATGTCGCCAGCCGCGCTCCTGAACCGATAGAAAACTGGTTGATTGAGGCCGGCGCACTGGCGGTCAGCCTCAGCGACGCTGCCGACAGCCCGATCTTCGAACCCGCCCCCGGTGAAATACGCACTTGGCCTGAAACTATCGTCACCGGCCTCTTTGATGGCGACATTGATT
>JBPOFU010000165.1:0-4068 GCA_051252075.1 Oceanococcus sp.
GTGCATGCCAAGAATTGCACTTTGCGGTGGATTCAAAATAGGTGTCGACAGCATGGAACCAAAAACACCACCGTTAGTGATAGAAAAGGTCCCACCTAATAAATCATCCATGGTGAGCTTGTTAGCCTTGGCTCTAGCGCCAAATTCGCCAATGGATGATTCGACTTCAGAAAAGCTGAGCTTGTCGGCATCTCGCAGAATTGGCACTACCAATCCGCGTGGTGAACTGACTGCTATGCCTATGTCGTAATAGCCGTGATAAACAATATCTTGGCCATCGACTGAAGCATTCACTATGGGGAAGCGTTTGAGTGCTTCAATGACCGCGCGTACGAAGAAGCTCATGTAACCCAAGCGTACTTTGTGGTTCTTTTCAAACACATCGCGATACTGCTTGCGTAATTTATCGACGGCATACAGATCCACTTCATTGAAGGTGGTAAGCATGGCTGCGTTTTGTTGCGCTTCAATGAGGCGTTCGGCAATGCGTGCACGAATACGCGTCATAGGTACGCGTTGTTCTATACGCTCGTTTCCTGCAACCGTAGGGACCATAGGACTAACGGCCGGCTCAGTCGCTGCAGGCGCCGCGCTAGCGGCAGCTTTTGCTGCAGGTGCTTCCTGTTGCTTCAGTGAGGCTTCCACATCGGCTTTGGTTAAGCGCCCACCTTTGCCACTGGCCGGTATGCCTTGTGCACTTAGACCGTGCTCTTCCAGCAAGCGGCGAACCGCTGGGCTTTGCTGCACGTCTTGTGCTGGCTCTGCCGTTGCCGGTGCCGCAGCTGCAGTTTTCGCTGTGGCGGTTTGCTTAGTTTCGCCGGCTTCCAAAATCGCTAATACATCACCAGCGACCACCGAGGCACCTGCTTTTGCGACAATTTTAAGCAGGGTTCCAGATTCTATTGCTGGGACCTCCAGAACAACCTTGTCTGTTTCAAGGTCGGCTAGATTGTCATCTCGCGTCACGGCCTCGCCTTCGGCTTTATGCCATTCGGCAACAGTGGCTTCTGTGACAGACTCCGGCAATGCCGGTACCTTGATCTCGATACTCATTTTGGCTCCCACGTGGATTCCTGATTTTTCGTTTGTTTGTTTTTGCAAGCAGACTAAGCACCAACTAGAACTTCGCCTTCAATCAGTGCTGCTTGCATAAGCATTTGTTGTTGAATGACGTGCACCTTGTTGTAGCCGGTTGCGGTTGACGCTGCACCAGGCCGAGTGGCGTACATCATTTGGTGTTTGTTGCTTAACAAATGCTGCAAGCGATGCTTGATTTGGTACCAAGCACCTTGGTTTTCGGGTTCTTCTTGACACCACACGATCTCTTTCGCATTGGGATAGTTCGCCAAAATAGCCGCATATTGCTCTGCCGGGAATGGGTAGAGCTGCTCAATGCGAACAAGGGCAACGCTATTCAAATCAGCCTCACTGCGGGCTTTATGTAAGTCGAAAAAGACTTTGCCGCTGCAGAATACGACCCGCTTAACCTTTTTCTTATCCAAATCATCGATTTCATCGATAACGTATTGGAATTCACCCTTGGTGAGGTCTTCCAATTGCGACACTGACATCGGGTGTCGCAGTAGGCTTTTCGGTGTCATTACAATTAATGGGCTACGTAAGCTGCGCACTTGTTGCCGCCTTAGCATATGGAACATTTGTGCCGGCGTCGAGGGTACGCAAACTTGCATATTGTGCTCAGCGCACAGCTGCAGATACCGCTCCAGTCGGGCAGAAGAATGCTCTGGCCCCTGCCCTTCGTAGCCATGCGGGAGCAGCATCGTTAAACCACACAGCCGCCCCCATTTTGCATAGCCAGAGGCGATGAATTGGTCCATCAACACCTGAGCACCGTTAGCGAAGTCTCCAAATTGAGCTTCCCAAACCACCATGGTTGAAGGGTCGGCCGTGGCGTAGCCATATTCGAAACCAAGCACACCTTCTTCGGAAAGCAAACTATCCAGCACTTCGAACTTCCCGGCATCCAGATTGGCGACCGGTGTATAGCTGCGCGTCTCAAGTTGATTGTGTAGTCGCACATGGCGATGGAAGAAGGTGCCACGACCGACATCTTGTCCTGTCAGGCGTACGTGATAGCCCTCGCCCACCAAGCTGGCGTAAGCCATCGTCTCCGCAAAGCCCCAATCCACAGAAGCCGCACCCGCTGCCATGCGACCACGATCTTTCATGATGCGAGCGACCCGATCATGCAAGGTAAAACCATCAGGCAGTTGCAACAGCTTTTCGCTCAAATCGCGAACTTTCTTCAAACTGATCGCGGTCTTCGTATTTTCGCTGTGATCCTTTCCTTGATACACACTCCAATCAACCGTGTGTTCATTGCCAATCATGCCCAGCGTTTTGCGTGCAATATTTTCGCCGCGATCCAGGCCAGCGCGATACTCGGCGAGCATGTTTGCCGGTTCTTCGCTATCCACAACTTGTTGTTCAACCAAACGCTCAGCAAACAGCGCGCGGGTGGTTGGGTATTTGCGAATCTTTTGATACATCTGCGGCTGGGTGACTGCCGGTTCATCGGCCTCGTTATGGCCGTGACGGCGATAACAAACCAGGTCAATGATCACATCCTTACCGAATTCAGCGCGATAATCAGCAGCCATTCGAGTGACAAATACAACGGCTTCTGGATCATCCGCGTTGACGTGGAGCACAGGGGCTTCCAGCATTTTCGCGATATCCGTGCAATACAACGAGGTGCGTGAATCGCGCCTAGCGCTGGATTCAATCGGGTTGGGCGTGGTGAAACCAATTTGATTGTTAACGATCAGATGGATCGTTCCGCCGGTTGAGTACCCCAGCGCTTGAGACAACTGTAGCGTTTCCATGACCACGCCTTGTCCGGCAAACGCGGCATCGCCATGGATGAGTACCGGCATAACGGCTCTGCCTGAAGTGTCGCCGCGACGTTCTTGGCGCGCTTTCACTGAGCCTTGTACAACAGGATTGACGATTTCGAGATGGCTTGGATTGAACGCGAGCACCAAATGACAGCGTCGACCGTCGACATCGACATCGGTAGAGAACCCCATGTGATATTTCACATCGCCCGACGCGCGAGGGTCAGCCTCGATGTTCTTACCTTCAAATTCGGCAAACAATTCCGCGGGGGATTTGCCTAAGGTATTCACCAAAACGTTGAGGCGCCCACGGTGAGCCATGCCGATGATGACTTCTTCCACATCTTGCGTGCAGCTACGTCTTAGCAACTCATCCAGAGCAGGAATAAGACTATCGCCGCCTTCCAAAGAAAAGCGCTTTTGACCGACATATTTGGTATGCAGGTAGCGTTCGATGCCTTCTGCAGCAGTGAGCTGCATCAACACATGTTTCTTCTCTTGAGCGGTTAGCCAGGGCTCATACGCATGACCTTCCAGTCGGCGTTGAATCCAACGCTTTTCGTTGGTTTCCGTAATGTACATGTATTCCGCGCCTATGGAACCGGTGTACACCGTCTGCACCAAGTCGAGAATGTCACGCAAAGTCATGCGATCTTCGGTCGCCAAGGAGCCGGTGTTAAACACCGTATCCATATCTTGCTCACCGAGACCGTGGAATGCAGGCTCTAGATCCGGAACATTTGGCTTTTCTGTTAGACCCAAGGGGTCAAGATTGGCAGCTTGATGGCCACGGACGCGGTAATAGTTAATCAGCCGGAGGACGGCTGCTTGCTTCTCTGCAGCCTCCGGATTCATAGCTTCGCCGCGCCGCGCGCGCCGTGCGCGCTCTTTGGCCATCTGGACAAAGGAATTGCGGATAGGGCGGTGTGCGACTTCTGCCGCAGAATTCGGATCTTGCTCGGCCAAACCACGGAAGAAATTGCGCCAACTTTCGTCCACAGCATCCGGGTTCTTTAAGAATTCCTCATATACCGCTTCGACGTATCCGGAACTCACACCCGATAGTGGTGTGCTGGCCAAGAATTTTCGAATGAGGTCCCCACTCATGGAATTTCCGATTTGTATGAAATTATCGTCTCATTCTACGAGATGACGGGGGAAAAAGGGGCTGTTTTCGCTCGGAATTTTACTTTTCCTTTGCCCAGCCCCC
>JBPOFU010000166.1:0-4066 GCA_051252075.1 Oceanococcus sp.
GCGCCACAAGCTCCGAGGTCAAAAACCCTTCGCTTGAAGTGTCCGACAGACACTCCAGCACACTGATGATTCGTTCGACGCTATTCGACATCATAAATTCCCAATATTTAGAATTTAATTATCAAATATGAGAATTGAGTCAAGCTGAATCTGGGAATTGGAGATAATGAGTGTCTGAAATGGCAGAAATGCTTGGAAAAAGACGGGGCCGTTTTTCAGCAAGGACTCGTCAGGTCCGTGTCAAATCCCATTCAATTCATACGGCATCAATTGACAGGATCAGCTTGTTCCGCCGCATATTGGGCGCTCCACAGCCTGTATTGCCGAACAAATTAATTTGTTTCTTCAAATGGTTTCGTGTGCGGGGAACGGACTCTAGCTGTGCGTTTCCATGACGTGGTGGTGGAGTGTTCCTACAAAAAAATCTGCCATCACCTTGTCCGCCTCAAACTTTGTTTGTTCGCGTTCCACACTGGCAAGTGCGTCCTCCATCGCATCCATATCTGGATAGCTGATCGCCACAATCATCGGGAATTGTGGAGCACCGTCATCACGGCTCACCTCAAAATTGACCGATACAGTTTGAACATTTGGCATTGCTTTCCATCGCGGCACCACACGCTCCAAAATTGCATTTCTGAAGTTCTGCGTATTTCCTGCATGCACAGTGCCTTCAAATACAGCAAATCGGACAATCATTTGGGACCTCTGGAAGCGTGGTGGATTTCAAGTGTCACTCAATTGACCGCCTGCTTTTGGCATGGCGTTGTTGTTGTCTTTGTCTTCCAGGAAATCGATCAATGCCCGTCCCATCATCGTCAATGATTGTAGCAACAAGAGCGTGCCGCCAATTGGCACCGACAAGCGCGCATGCGAGACATACAGATAGCTTGATGGGCTTACCTGACCCCAACCAAGTTCTACGAATTTCATGCCGTATTTCATCAGATACAGAGCAAAGATAGCGACCACCGCCATCAGGAAGACTCTGTGGAGCTTGCGCAGCCGTGTGGGTAGGAGTTGGACCAGAAGATCCACCTCAAGATGGTAGCTTGCGCGCAGGCAGACCGACATGCCGACCAAGGCCACATATCCGGACAGGTAAACCGCAACTTCTTCAACCCATGGAGCTGGAAACGGCAACACATAGCGTATGAGGATTTGCAGCAGAAGCATGCAAAGAACGCCGAGAAGAGCCATACCCATGAACCAACGACTGACGACGTCCACAAACCCTGTAAAACGGTCCCAAGGTGCAAAAATTCTTGCAAAAGTGCCTGATCCCCTTGGTGAAACGGTCATGGTATCAGCCCTCCCAGTTCAAACATTCTGGGCAGGAATTCGGTTATGGCCGGGAAGAAAATAATAA
Organism: Oceanococcus sp.; assembly: GCA_051252075.1. Classification (GTDB taxonomy): domain Bacteria; phylum Pseudomonadota; class Gammaproteobacteria; order Nevskiales; family Oceanococcaceae; genus Oceanococcus. Next base: position 1,370 of record JBPOFU010000166.1, read on the forward strand.
TTATGGCAAGCACAACTTCCAGAATAATAACCGGCCACATATATTTCATAATATCGGCAATCGTGACCCGCCCAATCAGACAGGCCGTCAGAATTGCCCCGCCAACGGGTGGCGTCAGATGGCCAACGCCAAGCACGATGATGATGATCATGCCGGTATGAACCGGCGTAAATCCAAACTCGTAGAAGATGGGAATGATAATCGGGCCAAACAGCAAAATATTCGCTGTTCGCCCGACAAACATGCCCGCAATCAGCAAGACAGCAATTATCATCGATATGATGGCGAACTGATTGGACGTAACGCCAAGCAATGCATCCAACACAATTTCAGGAATGTTCTGAATGGCGACGATGTATGAAAATGAAAGAGCAACGCCTGATATGATAACCACAGCGGCCGATGTAACTGCGGCGCTTATCAATATCGGGCCAAGCTGGGCAATGGTCACAGTCCGATACACCAGCATTGTTGTAATCATTGCATAAAGAACGGCGATCGATGCAGATTCAACAGTGGTGAAAAACCCGCCAAAAATCCCGAATAGAATGATGAATGGCATACCCAGGGGCACAAGGCCCTTACGAACTGCCGAGACAACCTGTCTCCAGGACGCCCGCGGGTGTTTTGGAATTTTGTATTTGAGGGTCATGAAATAGGCGCAGACCATATAGGCGCACGCCATAAAGAAGCCGACTGTAATGCCCGCCCCGAACAAAGCTGCGACCGGAACCCCAAAGACGGCCCCATACACAACCATGACAATGCTTGGAGGCAAGGTCGGTGAGAGTGTTGCTGATTGTGCAGTTACCGTTGCCGCATAGGCACGCGGGTAACCTTCCTTTTCCATTGCGGGCATCATTGTGGAACCCATGGCCGCAATGTCTGCTTGCCCTGAGCCTGAAATGCCGGCGAAAAATACGCTTGAAAGAATATTGACCTGTGCAAGGCCGCCTTGCAGGTGGCCAACAAAGGCCCGAGCCACATCCAGCAGGCGATCAATCAATGCGCCTTTCGTCATGATTTCCCCGGCCAGGATGAACATCGGCACGGCCAGAAATGTGAAAGACGTCACGCCATCAAACAGGCGCTGATTGAGAATGATCAAAGTGGATTCGCGGCCTGTCTCAAAGAAATGAGACATTGTTGACAAACCCATGGCAGCAAAAATGGGAAGCCCAATCAGGACGCCCACGATCAGCGCTAAAAGCATTATGGATGCAACGAGCATCGTATTTCCTTTAAAGATGAGGACACAGACTACGCGCTGGTGTCGGCTGTTACAGCTTTATTCGACCAACCTTCAGGCAGGTCTTCATCCCAGAGCTGAAACATTGGCCCCGGGATGAAGGATTATTGATTAATCCGAAGCATTAATCCAGATTTGCACTGACGCGCTCAAGCGCACCAATCACTGTTGCTGTGAATTCCGGATCAACATTCTCTTTCACGAAATTCTGGCCAACAGGATAAGCGATTTCCTGCCATGCTGCTTTTTCGGCGCCAGAAAGAACGGTGATTGTCGTCCCTTTTTTCTGCAATTCCTCGATGGCCGCAAATTCTTCAGACATCGCCGAACCATTCTGAACGATGATGGACAGATCAATTGCTTCCTTCAACACCGCTTTATGTTGGTCTGACAATCCGTTCCAAAAATCATTGTTAGCCAGGTAAGCCATGTAGGAAAAACTGTGACCGGTGAACGCGACATGATCCAGGATATCCAGATGTCCATTGCCAACTGCGCCGGACAGGCTGCCTTCAACACCATCGATCAGCCCGGTTTGCAGGGCCTGATTTCGCTCTGAACCTGACAGTCCAACGACACTACCAACGCCCAAACCCTGCCAAACGGCGATGTTGAGTGGCCCAGGTGGCACACGAAGTTTCACGTTTTTCAAATCGGCCGGTGTGCGAATCGGACCTGCTTTTGTGTAAAGATTACGCACTGAATTTTCTGCAGCACCAAAGAACCGAACTGTGTTGTTTGATGCTTCCAAAAGGTAATCATTGACAAAACTGACGAGCTCTTTGTCCTGCATCAGTCCGTAGAATTCACGGCGATCCTTGAAGACAAAGGGCGCATCAAAAAGCTGAAAATTCGGCGCGATACCGTTCAGGCCGTGGACACCCACGACATAAAACTCAAGCTCACCCAGGCGCAATTGATCCACAACATCACGATCACTCCCAAGAGCACCGTGAATAACGCGATTGACCTGAATTTCCCCGCCCGACTTACCTTCTACCATTGCCTCAAAGGCTATGGCCGCTGTGGTTGAGCTTGGATTTTCCGAGTGGGCATATGTCATTTCTATCGTTTCGGCAAAAGATACCGTCGATGCAAGCACACCCATGCATAATGCAAGCGTACTTTTTGCAACAAATGAAGATATATTTTTCATTTAAACTTCCTCCCAGATCATAATTATTTTTGCTTGTCGTGTTTACCATGACACTTTGCCATGTTAACGTTAACACATCACCTTAAAAAAACTATGTCAATTTATTTTTTTGAATGAAGATGGTCATAGCTTACCGCCTTGCTGTATCCCGCCATGAGTCCGAGAGACGCAAAAAACAGGAAAAAACAAGATGTTAAGAATTCAATTTACAAGGGATATCGCATGAGTTCTGTTGCTCCAAAATTCATCAAAATAGATGAAAAAAATCAAATCCATGTGATCCACCAAAAGC
>JBPOFU010000167.1:0-4066 GCA_051252075.1 Oceanococcus sp.
ACATATAATGATGCAGTTGTCCTTAGTATCACGGACAACCTCCATTTCATATTCTTTCCAACCGAGCAAGGATTCTTCCAAAAGAATCTCATCAGTCGGTGATAGATCCAAACCGCGTGCAGCGATTTCTTCGAATTCTTCGATATTGTAGGCAATCCCGCCGCCCGATCCGCCCATGGTGAATGAGGGCCGAATGATCACTGGGAAGCCAATGTCTTTTTGTGCGACACGAGCCTGCTCTATGGTGTGCGCAAGCAAGCTGCGTGCAGACTCCAGTCCAATTTCTTTCATGGCCTCGCGGAATTTTTCGCGGTCCTCAGCCATGTCAATAGCTTCTTTGGAAGCGCCAATCATTTCTACGCCGTGACGTTCAAGCACGCCTTCACGGGCTAAATCCAAAGCGCAATTCAAGGCGGTCTGACCACCCATCGTTGGTAAAATCGCGTCTGGCTTTTCTTTTTCGATGATGCGTTCCAACACCTGCCAAGTGATCGGCTCGATGTAGGTTGCATCCGCCAAATCCGGATCCGTCATGATGGTTGCCGGATTGGAATTCACCAAAATGACTCGGTAGCCCTCTTCTTGCAAGGCTTTACAAGCCTGCGTGCCGGAGTAATCAAACTCGCAGGCTTGACCTATGACAATGGGACCAGCGCCAATAATAAGGACGCTTTGAATATCAGTTCTTTTGGGCATATTTTTAGCTTGTGTGAGCGCGTAAAGAGTTAGGCGCTGGCATTCATCAAATCAATAAAGCGCTGGAACAAAGGGCTTACATCGTGCGGCCCAGGGCTGGCTTCGGGGTGTCCTTGAAAACTAAATGCAGGGCAATCCGTACGTTCAATACCTTGCAGGCTTTGGTCGAACAGGGAACGGTGGGTGGCGGTTATGTACTCCGGCAAACTGGCCTCGTCCACAGCAAAACCATGGTTCTGTGAACTGATCCAAACTTGCCCTGTTTGCAGGTCTTGCACGGGGTGGTTTGCGCCGTGATGGCCAAACTTCATTTTTAAGGTTTGAGCACCGCTGGCTAACGCCAAAATTTGGTGGCCGAGGCAAATACCAAATAGCGGCACCTTTTCTTGCATCAAGCGTTTCGCGGCAGCAATCCCGTTACTGACCGGTTCTGGGTCGCCGGGACCGTTGGACAGCATGACCCCATCGGGTTTCATCGCAAGCACTTCATCCACCGGTGTCGACACTGGCACAACAGTCAATTCGCAGCCCAAGTGGACCAGTTCACGTAGGATATTTCGTTTCACTCCAAAATCGTATACGACGACCTTGTACCGTGCAGGGTTGGATGCTTGCCTCCAAACACCTTCCGTCCAACTGTATTTTTGTTCGCAACTCACCACCGAGGCAAGATTCGCACCTTGCAAACCAGAAAAGGAGCGTGCTTTGGCAATGGCCTGAGCTTCGTCGAGTTCTTCACCGACCATAATGCAAGCGTTCTGTGCACCTTGATCACGCAAAATCCGAGTCAGCCGGCGCGTGTCTATGTCGCAAATGCCGGGACGTTGATTTTCGTGCATATAGGCATCAAGTGACTGCTCGCTGCGCCAATTCGAAGGTTTACGCGGTGCCAAGCGGGTCACTAAACCCGCCAAATGCAGTGCATTTGACTCTGCATCTTCGGCATTGCAGCCAACATTACCTATGTGTGGGTAGGTCAACACCACGATTTGGCCGGCATAGGAAGGGTCAGTCAGAATTTCCTGATAACCCGACATGGCGGTATTAAAAACCACCTCACCAACTCGAAAACCTTCGGCTCCAAAGCCTTGACCGCGAAACACTGTGCCGTCAGCCAGCGCGAGAATAGCGTTTTTATGACTCAATTCGGACGATCCATCTTGGCCGCACATATACCGTGGGCAAAAAAAGGGGGCCGACAGGCCCCGCAACCGGCGGAATTATACTGATGGAAGCCTCTCTTGAACAGCGGCAGGCTTCGGAAAGTTTTCTGCGAGCATCGTATTTGCGCTCAAGTTAAAATGTCGCGATGAGCTCTCTTCCTCACATATATTCTGGCGTCGTCGCCTTAGCGCCCATGGCCGGAATTACGGACCGGCCGTTTCGACAGCTGTGCCGTCATTGGGGAGCCAGTTTTGCTGTTGCCGAAATGCTGACCAGCGATTCGAGTTTATGGCATACCCGTAAATCGCGCTTGCGTATGGATTTTGATGGAGAGAGCGCCACGCGGATTGTGCAAATTGCTGGCGCCGACCCGCAAATGTTAGCGCATGCGGCTCAGCTCAATGTTAGACGAGGTGCTGATGTCATCGACATTAATATGGGCTGCCCGGCAAAAAAAGTGTGTAAAAAAGCGGCTGGTTCTGCCTTGCTTGCCGATGAAGCGCTGGTAGAGACGCTGCTTCGAGCGGTTGTGAACGCAGTAGACGTGCCGGTGACCTTAAAATTTCGTACCGGGCCAACAAGAGAACAAAACAACGCATTGCGTATTGCCCAGCTGGCGCAAGATTGCGGTATACAAGCTTTGGCGCTGCACGGCCGCAGTCGTGAGGACGCCTATAAAGGCGAGGCTGAACACAGCACGGTCAGAGCGGTGAAGGCGCAGGTCAGCATCCCGGTACTGGCCAATGGCGATATAAACAGCGCAGCACAAGCTCAAGACATACTGCATGCGACAGCGGCGGATGGCTTATTGATTGGACGTGGCGCACAAGGGCGTCCATGGCTATTTACCCAAATACGCGCCCTACTTGATCACGGCAAACATCTCCCTGCTCCGTCATTTCAGGAACAACGGGAGATAATACTGGAGCATATTGCTGACATTCATGCGTTTTACGGAGCCGAAGGTGGCGTGCGCATCGCGCGCAAGCACATCACTTGGTATTTGCAAGAGTGGCCCAATTCACAGAATCTGCGACGTGAACTTATGCGTATTCATTGTGCGCAAACGCAACGAGAACAATTGGCCGCAGGCCTATCTCAATTATCACCGGCTTACGCCGCTTAAAGACAACATTTCAAGGTGGAATCTGACATGCCCCGCACCCGACTCCCATTCGGTTTGAGCAAGAACATGGCCAGCGCCATTATCCTTGGCGTAGCCATCTTGCTGTTTATGGTGCTTAAGGCCACAAAACCGGATGCCCAGGTTAATCCACCTAAGGAACCGGTGTTTACCGTGCGCACGGTAACGGTGACGCCGTCGGATAGACATCCCAGCCTTATCCTATACGGCACTGCGGTTTCCCCAAGCCAGGCGAGACTCACTGCAGCGGTGTCTGCCGATGTCAAAAGCGTATCCGCACTCGCCGGGGATGATGTGGCACTAGGCGAGCCCTTAATTGAGCTTGACCCAGCAGAAGCAGAAATTGCAGTGAGCCAGGCTCAAGCGCAGTTGTATCAGGCAGAAGCTGTACTTTCACTGGATATCCAACAGAAAAAAAATGACAAGCTTGCGCTGTCTCATGAACAACAGTTGCTAAGCCTCGCGGAGCGCTCCGTAGCGCGCGCCGTAGATTTACGCAATAAAGGCCTGTTGTCTGAAGCTGATCTCGATGCCACCAAGCAAAAATTACAACAGCAAAAGATCCAACTGGACCAACGGCGCTTGGTGGTAGCTCAGGCCAATGCCAACACCCAGCAAAAGCAAGCCCAAATGAGCAGTGCGGAAGCACAACTCCGTCGTGCTGAATTGGATTTGAATCGCACCCAAATTATGGCGCCGTTCAACGCCGTCGTGGTTGCTACTCATGTGGCACCCGGCGACCGAGTCGCGCCTGGCCAATCCTTGGTTGATATCTATCAACGCGACAATATTGAAATACGCGCTCAGGTACCGAACCGGCATTTAGCTGCATTTTCAGATGCTAGGCAAAATCATGAAGCCATCACTGCGTATGCGATCTACCGTGGGCAACGAATTGCGGCAAACTTCCTACGCTTAGCGCCCAGCGGTGGCGGCGGTGGTCAAAATGCCTATTTCAGTTTGGCCAGCAGTGATCTAGGGGTCGATACCAGTTTGAGTTTGGAGATCACCCTGCCCGCCCAAGCCAACGCCGTCGCCATACCATTCAATGCGTTATATGAC
>JBPOFU010000168.1:0-3978 GCA_051252075.1 Oceanococcus sp.
TGGATTTGCAATACCTCTACAACGATGGTGAATTTTGGCATTTCATGGAGCCAACATCCTTTGAACAGTATACGGCGGATGAAAGTGCAGTAGCGGAATCCAAGAAATGGATTAAAGAAGAAGATAGCTGCACGGTGACCTTGTACAACGGCGCCCCTTTGACCGTGGACGCGCCCAATTTCGTTGAATTGCAAGTGACTGAAACTGACCCCGGTGTTCGTGGTGATACTTCGGGTGGCGGCGGCAAACCTGCAACTTTGGAAACGGGTGCCGTGGTGCGGGTGCCTCTGTTCATTAATATCGGTGACACCTTGAAGGTCGACACGCGCAACGGTGAGTACGTTTCCCGCGCATGAGTAATCGCCGGCCTTGGGAGCCGGCGGCGACACTTTCGGCTTTGCGTTTCCGTGCGGATTTAGTGGCACGCATTCGGCGCTTTTTTCATGAGCGCGAGGTGCTGGAGGTGGCAACGCCGGCTTTGTCGATGGCCGCTGCCACTGACCCCCAAATCGAAAGCTTTCAAGTGCCTGTTGAGGGTGTGGGGTGGTGGCTGCAAACCTCGCCAGAATTTCACATGAAACGCCTACTGGCGGCTGGCAGCGGCCCTATTTATCAAATGGCCACGGCCTTTCGATGTGAAGAGCAGGGCCGTTGGCATAATGCCGAGTTTACTATGTTGGAGTGGTATCGACCCCATTTCGATCACCACCAGCTAATGGACGAAGTGGCGGAGCTGTGGGCCGAGTTGGCGGATCAAAAGGCCAATTTCCCCCGATTTCGCTATGTCGACTTGATAGAGCAGCAACTGGGTCTGCCGTGGGACGACTGCGATGCCCAGAGTTTACGCGCAGCCTTGCAGGCAATACTGGGTGACTTGCCCGCTGATTTAGATCGCAATGGTTTGCTGGATGCCGCGATGGGTTTGCTGATAGGCCCCGGTTTAGGCCAGGGCACGCCCTGCTTTGTGTACGACTTTCCTCCCGAGCAAGCGGCACTGGCGCGTTTGCGTAAGGATGAGCTGGGACAGGATTGGGCTTGTCGCTTTGAGTTGTATTGGCAGGGGCATGAGTTGGCCAATGGATTTTATGAATTGTGTGATGCCACTGAACAGCAGCAGCGATTTGAGCATGATTTAACGTTACGCCGCGCCCAAGGGCAGGCGACTCCGCCCATGGACGCCTGTCTGCTAGACGCCTTACAGCACGGCTTGCCTGATTGTGCAGGCGTGGCATTCGGTATTGATCGTCTTTGTGCTTTGTTAATGGGCGCGCCGGACATTCAATCCGTATTAAGTTTTCCCACAGATAGAGCTTGACCCTAGAGTTGACTCCAGAGTGACACTGATGCCAAAACAGCATCAAGGACTATTGTTTTGCTTGCATTGATCGGAAGTTTATTGGCTTTGGCCGCCGGGCCATTGATCTATAGCCGCGCTGCGCCGCATTCGTGGTTTGGGCGCGCGTTGGACGGATTTGTCTTTGTCGCGATTGGCGGCCTCGTCATGTTGGAAATCTTGCCTGAGGTGGTCGAGCACGCCGGTTGGTGGGTGTTGCCAATTGTGGCCTTGGGATTGTGGGGGCCGAGTTGGCTGGAAAAAGTATTCCGCCGAGCAGCCCATCGGACTCACATGATTACCGTGCTGCTCAGTGCGGTTGGCTTGGTTGTACACACGGTATTTGATGGTGCCGCGCTCACTCAGGGCGGTTCCGCACCGCTGGGTTTGGCCATCGTCATTCATCGGATACCCGTGAGTCTTGCCGTTTGGTGGTTACTGCGCCCGAGTTGGGGGCCTGTGATGCCCTTGATCATGCTGGCGGCCATGGCTGGCGGCACAGTCGCTGGTTATTTACTCGGCGGTGGCTTGCAGGTGCACGAGGCGGAAGCCGGTTTTGCGGCCTTACAAGCCTTTGTGGCTGGTTCCATATTGCACGTGGTGTTTAATCGCCCGCATCTGGATGACAGCATGAATGATGCTGCAGTGAAACCCGATCAGGCTGAAGGTTTGGGTAGTGTGTTGGGCTTACTCGCTTTCGCCGTCATGCTGGCTAGCCAAATTGCTTTGGACCATGCGCCTATAGACGCCCTGAATCGCTTGTTGGAATTGTCGCTTGCGGCGGCTCCAGCCCTATTGCTGGCGTATCTGGCTGGTGGATTGGTCGCGGCTTTTTTGCCGGAGTCATCGGTTGTATGGTTGTCGCGTGGCGGCAACCTGTCGCAGGCTTTTCGAGGTATGACGGTAGGCATGCCATTACCGGTGTGCAGTTGTGGTGTGGTTCCTTTGTACCAAAGTTTGATCCGCCGCGGTGCGCCACCATCAGCGGCGATGGCTTTTTTGATAGCAACCCCGGAAATTGGCCTGGATGCCATATTGGTTTCCATACCACTGCTAGGTATGGATATGACAATAGCCCGTGTAGTGGCTGCGGCTTTTGTTGCGCTGCTGGTGGGCTGGTTTGTAGGGCGTTGGGTGCAAGTGAAATCATCGCAGGAATCCTGCTGCCACAAGCATGCGCCGGAATTTTCTGGCGGCGCACCACAGCGCTTGAAGGCTGGCTTGCGCTACGGCTTCGGTGATCTCGTTGATTCCACAGCACCGTGGATATTGTTTGGTTTGATCGTCGCGGCAGCAGCGCAACCTTTGCTAGAACACAGTTGGTTGCAGCAGATTCCACCAGCGGCCCAAGTGGTGGCCTTCGCGCTGCTGGGTTTACCTTTGTACGTGTGTGCTACAGGTTCTACGCCCATAGTCGCGGTGATGTTGTTGGCTGGTGTGTCACCCGGCGCGGCTTTGGCCTTTTTGCTGACAGGGCCTGCTACGAATCCAGCGACCTTCGGTGTTTTGGCGCGTTTGCATGGCCGTAAAGCGGCCACTGCATTTGGTGTAGCCACTGGAGGCTTGGCGATAGTCTGTGGCTTGGTGTTGAATCGGGTGGTCTTGGACATCGAATTGGCGCCACCGCATTTGCATGCGTTCCCATCCTGGCTGGCGTGGTCGTCATTGTTCGCTTTGGGCTTGCTGGTTGTGGCGTCTGTTGCACGGCGCGGTGCACGCCGCTTCATGTCGGAATTGCAACTTGGACAAGCGAGCGCTGCGCATTGAGCGATACGCATAGGGTGACGGACGCCTGTGGTCGAGAGGTGCTGGTGCCGCGCGCGCCACAGCGTATCGTGTGCCTGTGCCCCTCATTGACAGAAACACTGGTGGCGCTCGGTTTGCAGCAGCAACTGGTCGGGCGCACGCGTTACTGCATACATCCCAAAGATCAGCTATCTCAGGTGGCTGAAGTTGGTGGCACCAAAAAACTGGATTTTGATGCATTAGGCGCGCTCCAACCCGACCTGATCATCGCCGAGAAGGAAGAAAACCGGCTCGAGGATGTCGAGGCGATGAGCCAGCACTGGCCGGTGTATGTCTGCGAAATTCGCAGCGTGGAGGAAGCCATTGCCAGCATTCGCCGCTTGGGCGAGTTGACTCAACGTGATGAGCGGGCCAAGGATCTTAGTTCCGAAATAGAATCAGCTTGGTTGACCCTGCCACAAGCCAAACCACCCTTGCGCGTGCTGTATTTAATTTGGCGCAAGCCTTGGATGGCCGCCGGTCGTGACACCTACATTGATACGGTGCTGCAGCGTCTTGGCTTTGAGAACGCGGCCGCTGAGTTGGATGGTCGGTATCCGCAACTGGAGCCGGCAAATTGGGAAAAATTAGATGTTGATCTCTGTTTACTCAGTTCCGAGCCTTTCCCATTTGAGCAAAAACATATCGAGGAATTGGCGGTCTTGTTACCCAAGGCACGCAGCCAACTGACAGATGGAGAAATGTTCAGTTGGTATGGCTCACGTATGTTGCCTGCCGCTGAGTATTTAACAAGCTTGGTTAAAGCTCTAACTAAGCACTCGTGACCTTATAGGCTTCGACGAATTCTGCTGGCATACGTTTCGGTCGGCCAGTTTTTAAATCCACGCTTATCCATTGTG
>JBPOFU010000169.1:0-3942 GCA_051252075.1 Oceanococcus sp.
GATCAATGCAGCTGCTTTTAAATGCTCTGGCTTGCTCGGTGCGCCTTCTATTTGCGGATAGCTGTACAAACTCACGCGACCCGCACAGAGGTAGGCCGCCACACAGGCCAAGGCGAAAAAGATCGCACTGAGCGCTTCACCCGACAAAGCCAAAAATGGCAGCGCCAAAACACTTAAAAACGCGGACAACGCGGCGAACTGCGCCAATCGCGAATCGCCGTTCCACAACAGCATGGCCACCCCAGAAGCGAGAAGTCCGGCTGCTCCTGGCAAGATCATCAAGGCTACCGCGCCATGCCAATTCATTAAGTTCAACAGGATCAGAAGTCCAACGGCGGCAATAACCACCCCTTCCCAATGCGCTTTGCGTGGATCACTAAAATGGATGTTCATAATATTTAGCTCAAAATAGCCAACAAAGTGGCAATACTGGCGCCGCCCAACAAGGCCATACCGGTTTCAAACCACAATTTGAAACGATGATCCGCCAACCGCGCCCAAACACAAACCCACGCTGCCGTGGCGACCGCGCCGAATAAAATGGAAGTAATCCATAAGCTTGGAATATCGCGTATCAATTCGGGCTTAACGTCCAAATACAGGTAATGAATCAGAGTGACGACCAGAACAACAAGCGACAAAGCGCTGGCCAAGGTGGCAACGAACAAATTGAATATCTGCACAGGGGGTTTCTAGCCTTTAGGACGCAAGCCGCTCAATTTTGGAAATAATTTGGCCGCAACTTTGGGCTGCAACATCGCCGCCCGCAAAAGCCCCGTAACCATGAACTTTGCAATTCTGTCGCGATAGCGAAAAATACTACCCACCATTTTGATTTCACGTTCGTCAACCAAAACAACGCGGTCATCTTCATCGTTGCCAAAGCGAACAGCCACGCTGAGATTGACTTGTAGTGGTTCGCGCTCCTCACCCAATTTGCGGCGACGAGGCTTTTCTTCTGCGGCATTCATTTTGGCTCGCATGTGCTAAGCGGCCACTAAAGCAGGAGGAGAGTTAAGTTTCATCCAACCACTCAATTGATCGATGGCTTTGTTGGTATCTTCTGACAAGCGCAATCCTTCTATCGGGCCTACGATAGTTTGCGTATCTTCAAAGCCTAAGCCGAGTTGACGGACCTTGGGGTTACGCGCTACCCGCACTCGTTCTAGCCACGCCGATGGATCTTTGCCGCCTGGCGCGTAAACAACACGCGTGTGATGACGATACCGACGTCGGGCGGTTTCGACCAACGCAGCTGAGGCGACAGCCAATACATTGAGGCCACCATCCAACCATCGATCGACCTCCACGCCCAAACCAAATTTCACATCACGGTGCTGCCAATCGAGGATGAAGCAACCGTATTCCTGACGCGCTTCAAACTCAGCCTCAGACAGAGGCACTTCAAACTTTTCATTTTTTTTGCGCGTGCTGTAGCGATGCGCAATCAGTGCGCGGTCTTGCAGACTCAAAGCTTGTTGACAGCCCTGCAACACTTTGCGTCCTCGCCCCTCACTACTGGGGATGAGAAGAAACAGATAACCAAATTCCCTCAAATCTCACTCCTCATGCCGTCATTTACAAGGGTCGGCAGTCTAACCCAAACCCACTTTTCTAGCTGCAGCGACGCAGTCATCAATCAGCGTTGGTCCGCGGTATACGAAACCGGTGTAAACCTGAACCAGGTTGGCTCCAGCTGCAAACCGAGCTTCAGCGGATTGCTGATTATGAATGCCACCAACACCAATCATAGGAATCGCATCAGGCAAGGCTTGGCGCAGCTGCTCGAAACGCCGTTGCGCCAAGCCACACAGAGGGCGCCCGGACAGTCCGCCCGCTTCCTCTGCATATTTGTGCCCTGCGACTTGAGGACGAGAAATCGTGGTGTTGGTGGCTATAACGCCATCAACGCCGGTTTCCGCGATCGCTTGGCAAGTCGCTTCAAGACTGTCTTCTGCTAAGTCGGGCGCTAGCTTCAGCACCACTGGCACTTTGCGGCCATGATCCACGGCTAAACGGTCTCGCTTGTGCATTAAGCGGTCTAACAAATCACGTAAAGCGTCAGCCTGCTGTAAATCACGCAAATTCTTCGTATTGGGCGAGGAAATATTGATCGTGACGTAATCCGCTAAGGGGTACACCTTGTGCAAGCAGGTTAAATAGTCATCCGCTGCATCGTCGTTAGACGTGCTGGCGTTTTTTCCTATGTTGATTCCCAAAATGCAGCTACGCCTCGCGCTCTCAACTTGGCGACACAAATAATCAACGCCTTTGTTATTGAAACCCAAACGATTGATGACCGCCTCATGCTCGGGCAAACGGAACATACGCGGACGCGGGTTACCGGCTTGAGGTTGTGGCGTGACCGTGCCGACTTCCACAAAACCGAAGCCCATAGCGGCCAAGGCATTGATACATTCCCCGTTTTTGTCCAGCCCGGCAGCAACTCCAACGGGATTGCGAAAAGACAGCCCCATACTGCGCGTTGGTAGTTGCGCCCGGCTGCGCATGATGGTGCCACTCAAACGCGGAAACTGCTTCCATAGCGCAACGGTGGCGGCGTGGGCCGTTTCCGCATCCAGTTTAAACAGGGCCGAACGGGCTAATGCATACAAACTCATGGCATATCCACACTTAATGCACGAAGACGCTCACGCCGCTCCAGGCGACGGTTTTGCAACAGCGGCAAGCGACCACGAACGCGATCAACTTCCACATCCAATTTGTCTTTCGCCAAGCGCCAAGGGAAGCCGGTAACGCCACCGAGCATGTCGAGGATCACCGTCGTGCGCGAAGCATCGGCATACAAGCCAGCAAAAGAGCCCACGGCGGCGAATAATGAACGAGACAAATGAAGGTAGTCGCTGCGCACGACCAGCCCCAACTGCTGAGTATTGCTAGCAAGATGCAAAATCGTTTGCCCACGCTTGTGCAGCCCGGCCAGGCCACCCTGCCCCAATTCACGAATAAAATTCTTCCGTGTTAGCGGCACTACACCCTTTTTCTTCAGCGTTTCTTCCAAGGCGTCACGAATTTCTTCGCGTCTAGCCAGATTCGTGCTGGGAGACGTGCTGATGGCAATCAAAGCATCCGTCAGAATTTCTAAATCAGCTAAAACGGCACCAACTAAATAGTCCCAAACCGCGCCCCATTTTCCGTCCATGGTGACGCAATTGCCCCAGTCGATGAGATAGAGCTCACCCTCTGAATTAACCAGCACATTTCCTGGGTGCAAATCACCGTGCACTTCTTGGTAGAGGAATATATGGTGCAAAACGGAATACAAAAGATTCTGTGCCAGGCGCTTTTGTAGACGTCGTGCAACCTTGGGCGGATGGTTTTCCAAGGCATGCACTAGGCTGGTAGTGTCCTGTAAATATTCCATTTCCAGGATGCGGCGGGTCGCTCCGTATATTGCCGGAACTTGCCAGCGACGGCTTTTCGCACTGCGTTCGTAAAAACGCATTTGATTGCGTGCTTCTTCGTAAAAATCCAACTCTTGCTGGAAGCCTTCTACAAATTCTTCAACTTGCTCACTCAATGCGCGTAAAAATGGCGTGAGCTTGCTATGCGGTGCCCAGTATTGAGAACTCATGATGGCCAAACCTATGACCATTTTTCCAATGACAAATTCGCGGTCGATGTTGTGGCGACCGACCTTAACCACCACCGGAACTAAGACATCTTTACCGTCAATATTAAATGGCTTCTTGGCCAAATATACCGAACCGATAGACCCTGACTTCATCGGCTTGGCCGGATCAAAGTCCATGTAAAGATTTTCTGGACCGGTGCCGTAGCACTCATCGAAGGCCGCTAGAACCTCGTCGGGGCTCATGGGCGGCACATCCTCATGGAAAACCGCGAGCTCTTTGGCGATTTCTTCAGGTAATACGTCCGCATTGGCCGCAGCCACTTGCGCCATCTTGACGAAAAACGGAC
>JBPOFU010000017.1:0-46354 GCA_051252075.1 Oceanococcus sp.
GTTCCACTCGATCTGAATTCGGGGCCATTTTCGATCCGTACAACAACATGCGCGATATCCTGCTAAAAAGTAAGGAGGTGCATCAAACCAGACGAACTGCGGTCGGTCAATTATCATGCGGCTTTTGCTTGCCAAACTATGCAACCAAGACTCCCCGCCGAATGGGAACCGCAATACGCGGTGATGCTGACCTGGCCACGGCCAGACGGCGCATTCACTACCGACACAGCCGCTTGGCAAGCCACACGACTGTGTTTCGAGAGCATACTCAGCACGATTGCGCGCTTTCAACGAGTGATTGTTTCGGCCTGCGCCGGTGACGAGTATCAACGCCTTGCGCAATGGCTGGCAAAACAATCCTTCGCCTACCCAGTGCAGTTATTTGCAGCCAACAGCAACGATGTTTGGGCACGCGACCACGGCCCCATCGGCGTCTATGCAGGGCCACAAGTGCAGCTTTTGGACTTCCGTTTTGATGGCTGGGGTGGCAAGTATCCTGCGCAACACGACAACATACTCAGCCTATCACTGCACGCCCAAGGGGCTTTCGACCCGCGCCCCATAAAAACCGTTGATTTGACTTTGGAAGGCGGCGCCATAGAAGGCAACGGCGCGGGTTACCTGTTGGCCACACGCTCCAGTGTGCTGTGCGAAAAACGCAACCCTAGCGTCAATTCAGAGGCGATAGAAAATCGGCTCAAACTACATTTGGGTGTGCAGCACATCTTATGGCTGGATCACGGCCATTTGGCCGGTGACGACACCGACGGCCACATCGACACCCTCGCCCGCTTCGCTAATACCAACACTTTGGTCTACCAAGCCTCGGGGGATGAACGCGATATTAACCGTGATGCTTTGCTCGCAATGGCCGCAGAACTCGCCACATTGCGCGACCAAAACCAGCAGCCTTTTCGTCTATTGCCTTTGCCCTGGCCAGGCCTACACCACGACAGCGACGGCCAAACCCTGCCCGCCAGCTATGCCAATTTCCTCATCATCAACAACGCAGTGCTGATGCCTTGCTACGGCGTTGAACAAGATGCTCAGGCGATAGCGATTTTGCAGCAAGAATTCCCAGATCGCACAGTGATAGGCATCGATTGTCAGGCGCTGATCCGGCAATATGGCAGCCTTCATTGTGTGACCATGAATATTCCAGCATGAGCAAACCATTACGCAGCGGATTGGTGCAACACAGTTGCAGCCACAATCGGCAAGACAATCTGGACAAAAGCATCGCCGCTATCCGGCAGTCGGCTGAGCAAGGTGCCCAGTTGGTTGTACTGCAAGAACTGCACACCAGCCTGTATTTTTGTCAGCAGGAAGATCCTGCGCTGTTTGATCTTGCTGAACCGATACCCGGCCCAAGCAGCAATGCACTGTCTGCGGTGGCGCGTGAGTGCGGCGTGGTTTTGGTGGCGTCCTTGTTCGAGCGTCGTAGCGCAGGCTTGGCCCACAACACCGCGGTGGTGTTTGATAGTGATGGCGGCATTGCTGGGCGCTATCGCAAAATGCATATCCCGGATGATCCAGGTTACTACGAGAAGTTTTACTTCACCCCTGGCGATCTCGGCTTCACCCCCATACAAACCAGCGTCGGAAAATTGGGCGTTTTGGTCTGTTGGGATCAATGGTTTCCCGAAGCGGCTCGCCTCATGGCCTTGGCCGGCGCTGAAGTCCTGATTTATCCCACCGCCATAGGTTGGGACCCACAAGACGATAGCGCCGAACAACAACGGCAAAAAGACGCTTGGATCACAGTGCAGCGCGGCCACGCCATTGCCAATGGTTTGCCCTTGATGGCCTGCAACCGGGTTGGGCATGAAGACGACCCTGGCGGCGGACCCGGTGCGGATTTTTGGGGTCACAGTTTTGTCTGTGGACCGCAAGGAGAGTTTCTCGCTCAAACCGGCACGCAAGCGCAAAATCTCATCGTCGATATCGATTTGAAGCGGGCTGAGTCGGTACGCCGAATTTGGCCCTTTTTACGTGATCGTCGCATCGACGCATACGGCGATTTAAAACGTCGCTACATCGACTAAAACAACCCAGGACCAAGCATATGAGTGATCGTGTCACTTTCCAAATAGAATACGGCATTGCCGATGTACGCTTTAACCGCGCCGACCGCCACAACGCGCTCGATGCCGAGCAGCTCAAAACTCTATTTGACGTTGGCCAAGTCTTAAGTCAACGCCAAGATGTGCGTGTCATCGTACTGTCTGCGCTGGGCCATAGTTTCTGTTCCGGCTTGGACTTTCCCAGCTTTCAGCAACCCGGCCAAGACCTCAATATAGCGTTCACTGTCGGCGAAGGCAGCCCAGCCAATTACGCACAGCGTGTTGCTACGGTGTGGCGCAATCAGCCAGTCCCGGTCATCGCAGCAATACACGGCGTGGCCTTTGGCGGTGGTTTTCAGTTGGCCATGAGCGCCGATATTCGCATCGCCGCGCCCGACAGCAAATTCTGCATTATGGAAATCGACTACGGCCTAATTCCCGACATGGCCATTTCGCAAACCCTGCCGCCCGTTGTGCCGTATGACCGCGCTTTGGAGCTGACCTTAAGTGGACGAAAGTTCTCTGGCGAGGAAGCCCAAGCACTGGGCATAGTCACCGAACTGGCCGACGACCCTTACGTCGCAGCCATGGCCATGGCTGCGCAAATGGCAGCGCGTTCGCCAGATGCTGTGCGTGGCACCAAAGCACTGTATTTGCAAAGTTGGCCACAAAATACGCAACTGTTACTGGAAGAAGCACGCCTGCAACAAGCCATTATGGCGAAACCCAATTTCGGCAAAGCGGTTGCCGCCAAGCTGCAGAAGCGTGCAGCCACGTTTAATGATGTGGCTGATTGATGTAGCAGTGCATAAATCGCATGCTCACACACCTGCTTCATAGTTCGAGCCGCAGCACTCTGCCCAACATCAATCATTCAGCAGGACCGGGCTACGCCGCAGATATCTCCCATACGCACTTTCGATTCCTAGAGGCCAAACCTTGCAACTCATCCAGTCCTGTCCTTAAGAACGGACCGCTTTGACAACCTTCTGCCGAAAGACCTGAAAATTCACATTTACGGATTCAAGCGCTGTCCATCGGCATAGGGCTTGGCATTCCGCAGTGGATTGTATTCACCCGAGCCTATTCCTGTTGCACCAAACATATCGGGACATTTTATGGCGATTCGGATTGATAACTTGGCGTCTAAAGCCAAGCCCTGTTCAAAAGAATGAAGCATGCTTTGCGGCTACTTACGCCTTGCACCCCAAATATCTAACGCGCTATGCCAAAAGTCTCTTTTCGTCGTCGATCTGTTGCCGTTATTCGCAATACCCGCGACCGCTTATTCCATGCCAGCACGCTGGATCAATCACAGCAAACGCCTTACCAGGTGATTGATGACCTGGGCATTATGCAATTGCGCTACTACCCTCCCACTGATGGGCAAACGAGCGATAAACAGGTGCTGGTAATCGTGCCACCACTGGCAGTGAACATGTCGATTTACGACTTGTTCCCAGAGCGTAGCCTGGTGGCGGCTTTACGCGATGCTGGACACCCTCTGTATTTGATCGATTGGGGCAAACCCAGCCGTAAACAGGCACATTATCGCTTCAAGACATATTTGACCGAGTTTATCCCTGCGATGCTCAAAAAAATACGCCAGCATAGCGGTCAACAAGCTCTGTCACTGCATGGGTGGAGCATGGGAGCCATTTTTTGCTATTCCTATGCGGCCCTAGGTGATAAGCACATCGACAAAATGGTCTTGCTGGGGCCACCTTGCGATTATCTGGCCGCCGGACCCAATGCTTGGCAAAATCGACTCATTTCCAAGCAGCTCCGCGCTCTGCACAAGCGCACAGGTTGGGGTGTCCATAAGAGCGCTAACGCAATCTGGCATGTGCCGGGCTGGGCCAATGCCTTGGGGTTCAAATTGATGAGCCCCGCCGGTACTGTACGCGGCTATGTCGAATTAGCGCGACGTATGGATGACAGAGAGTTTGTCTCGGCGCATGCAACCAACGCAGCTTTCTTGGATGGCATGGTCGCCTACCCTGGCGGGGTCATGCAGGATGTACTGCAGTTTTTAATTTCTGACAACGTTTTAGCGCATGGCAAATTGCCGATACACCAATGCGATGCCCATCTGCGAGATGTGCGCGCCAAGGTATTGATTGTGGTGGGCGACAAAGACCCCATCATCACCCCCGCAGCTAGCAAACAATTGATCGCACAAATGAGCCAAGCTCAATGTACCTTGTTAGAAGCCCCTGGCGGGCATATGAGCATCGTTAGCGGCAGCCAAGCGCCAACGACAATTTGGCCCCGGGTTATCAATTGGCTGGGCTCTACTTGAGAGCGTTCAATCAAAAACCGCTCGCTGGTGCCAAGAATTCCGAATAGAGCAAAGTAGCTTTCCAATTAATTGACGCGAGTACGTGCTGGCGATGCGTTTACCTGCCTATCGAACCGGCCGCTCAAGGGTTTTTATATTTTTCCTTAAACATCAATGACATATTGACTAATTGTGAATTTCCTTAGGTTGGAATTCAGAAAACTTTAAGAAATCTTTGTGGAATCTCTCAAGCCCTTAAACCGTTAGATCGGCAATCTGGCGACAAGTCACCGACAGCTTGCATAGCCGTCGGCAAATTTCAGATCAAGGTTTAACAGGAGATTTCAACATGCGTTATTCAATCAAAGTGATCGCGGCAACATTGGCTCTTAGTAGCATGATGGGCACCACTGCCAATGCTGAAGAACAAGTATCCAGCTCCGACGACTGGCCAATGGGAATGAGCATCGCGATGCAGGGCGACATCGCCTTGCTCAACATCCAAAGCTCTGCGGCAAGCTCGATTGCACAATCCATCCGTCAGCAAATGGCGGGGGTGCTGCCCGCTCAGCAGGCTGTCCAATCAGTCGCAGATTCGGGATCTATAGGGAATGAAAATGAAATCGCCGTTTTGCTGGCCTCTCAGTAAAAAACATCAGCTGCATGGACGACGTCCAACAACTCGCATACTCGCCGTTGAATAGCTTCGCTACACTAGAGCCTGTGGCCAATGACGAATTGGCAGCTTGTGGAAGTGAGATGGAAACCCAAGGCAGTGAATCGGAAGCCGTGCGGTGGCGATTTGCGAACGCAGAATACAACGAGCGTAATCATGAATTGATGGTTGATGGTGCCGCCGTAGCCTTGGAACCCAAACCCATGGATGTTCTACGCTGTCTACTGCGAGCCGAAGGCGAACTGGTTACCAAAGAAGAGCTGTTCGAGAGCGTCTGGGCGGGTCGCGTAGTGACTGATGGGGTCTTGTCCCAATCCATCCGGCGGATACGCGAGGTGCTAGGGGATACCGATCGCTCCATGTTGCGCACCGTTCACGGCTACGGATTCCGTTTGGACGTGCCGATTGAAATCGAAGGACGAGAACGCCCTGGCACCAGACTGCAACTTGAGGCTGGCCAAAGTCTGCCGAATTTGCCCCATTGGATACTAGAGCAACGCTTGCAAACGCGTCCCGCGAATGAGCTTTGGCGTATCCGCCATGCGCAATCCGGTCAACAACGCGTGCTCAAACTCGCTCTGGACCAGCGCGCACAGCAGGCCTTGAAGCGCGAAGTCACGCTAAACAAAGTTTTGCGTGCAGAACTAGGCGACAAGGCGCCACTGGTACCGCTGCTGGAATGGCATTTTGAAACCACTCCAGCCTGGATACAGATGCCGTGGTATGAGCAAGGCAGTCTGAACGACTGGCTGAATGCTCAAGGTGGCCCGAACGCACTGGACCTGTCTCGCCGCCTGGCTATCGTCGCGGAGGCCGCGGACGCCTTGGCTCAGGCACATGCCTTAGGCGTCATGCACAAGGACATCAAACCTGGTAATTTTCTGTTGACTGATTCAGGCGAAGGCACTCGGCTTTTGCTCTGTGATTTTGGAAGCGGCACAGTAAAAAGCCGTGATCGGCTGGATCAAGCTGGCGTGACCGTGATGGGTTTTACGCAAACCATTCACGCCGACGCATCGACCAGTGGAACCCCAGCCTACATGGCACCTGAAGTGCTAAAAGGTGGGGTTTTTTCTGAGAAGTCTGACATCTACGCGCTGGGCATATTGCTCTATCAACTCAGCATCGGCGACTTGAACGAACCCATGGCAGCGGGTTGGGAAGAGGATGTCAGCGATCCCAGTCTACGTGCCATCATTGCCCAAGCTTGTGCCGGCAAGCCTGCTCGGCGCATTGCCAGCATGCAAGAGTTGGCCAAGCGCATTCGTGCCTGGCAGCCGAGCGCTAAGCCGAGCTCGGGGGCGGATACCCAGCAAGGTAAAGCGCCAGCTTATCCGCGGCAACAGCTGCGTTATGCGTTATTTTCGCTGCTTGTCGTCCTCGCGGCTTTGTGGCTGTGGCGCAATGTCGAGGTGGTCGTCAATCCTTCAGACAAACACGTGGTCGCACCACCTCCAGCACTGGACCAGCGCGTGGCGATTCTGGATTTTGAGTTTCTGGGCTTGGATAAGCAAACCCAAACAGTCATGGGTGGTTTGCAGGACGCGTTAATAGCCGATCTGGCAAATTTGGCGGATATTCGGCTGGTACACGGCCAGAATCTGGCGGCCCTCAATTTGGTCGATGCGCCCGCGCCCCAAATTGGTCGCGCATTGAATGCCGATCAGTTGATACGAGGGTCAGTGCAACAGCTGGGCGAGCAGCTCAGGTTCAACTTGCAGATCATCGATGCGACGCATGGGGAAACGATCTGGGGACAGGTCATCCAAGGCACCCGAACGAATCTGTTCGCGGTTCAAGCAGATATCGGCCAGGCTCTAGCCGTAGCTCTGGGTACACATCTTTCACCGGCTACAACTCAAGCCGTGAGCAATGAGGCCTACGAGGCCTACCTTGCTGCTTTGTCGATTTGGAACCAAGGCTATGACGGCAAAGAAAAAGAGCTGGCCTCAGAGCTGGATCGAGCGTTGGCACTTGCGCCCAATTTCATCGATGCTCATTTGCTGGCACTGCTCAAAGCGGCCCGCGATTACTGGTTTTCCTTCACCACGCGAGCAATCTCGGAGGCACGCATCAGCGAGCATCTGTCAGCGCTGGAGCGGCTGGATACGCCCCCGGTCAAGCTCGCCACCGCGCGCGCGATGAGGCGCTACTATCTAGACCACAACCCCAGTGGTGGGCTGGAGATTCTGGCCCCCTTTCGGCGTCATTTGTTAGGCAATGCCGAATCCGCGCTGCTGTACGCCTACATGCTGCGGCGCGTTGGTCGCATCGATGAAGCCTTCGCCATTCTTGATCAAGTAATTGCGCAGAATCCTTCGGCATTTCTGCCGGTGGAAGCCAAAGCCGAACTGCTGGCCTTTCTCGGGCGAGGCGGCGAAGCCGTAGCATTGCTGCAGAAGTCTGCCAGTCGTTTCGGCTCGCAGAGCCATATACCCATTAAAATCGCCACATTCGGTTACCAACTGACTGGCGAAATCGGCTATGTGCAGTTTGCTCGGCAAGCATTGGAAAATAGCGCTGCCTACAGCGGGATGCTGTATTACGCCGATCTGGAAATTGCTCGCCGCCAGCAGGACTGGCAAAGAGTGCGTGAGTTGGCACGCAGTCATGCGGGGGACGATAAGACCGACTCAGGTCATGGGCGAGTACCCAAGGAAATCTCGACCGTACTGGCACTACGGGCGGGACAAGCTCCAGCCGCGGAAATTCGCACGCTGGCCACAAGCGCATTGGAAAAAATTCAGCGCTGGCGGGAAGAATCCGATAGCCCAGCCAGACAAAGCACCATGGCCTTGGCTCTGGCCTTGTTAGGACGTACCGAAGAAGCCTTAGCATTAAGCAGCCAGGTGGAAGCCGCCTTTCCGCTAGAACGCGATCAACTGGAAGGCGCAGATCATCTGATGCGATCAGCAACGATCCATGTGCTGGCTGGCGATGAACAGGGCGTCTTGCACCGGCTGGAAAAGGTGAGCGCCACCCGGTTCAGCAGTTTCAGTCTATGTTCGGTCCCCTATAGCATGCAGCATCAACTCCTTTGGGAGCTCGAAATTGCGCGCGACTTCATCAGTACGCACTGCGAACCCATTTGGACGCAGAATCGGGGAGAGTTGGCCCCGGTTCTCAATGAGCTTATAAAAGCAACGACTTGATATCAATTGTATGTATCTATTTTCCCGCGGAATCAATGCAGACGCTCTAAAACGTCCGCATCAACACTAGACTCGAACAATCGCCAGTTTTGGAAACACCAAAGTTCAGCATTGGCCAGGCCCCGTAAAGCGGACAAAAATAGATGCTCGGCGGAGGCCTGCTAATTTGTTTCCAATGTAAAAGCAATGAAAACAACATCCATGAAAGCTTCTCTGCACGCGTTCGGATGTTGGGCTATACGACGCCCCTTATGAAGCAACCATAGCCACACAATTGGCAGCGCGTTCGCCAGCTACGGTGTGTGGAACCAAAGCGGTTACCGCCAAGTTGCAGAAACGTAAAGCTACTTTTGATGATGTCGCTAATTGAACAAGCCGCACTAAAATCGCGCACCCAAATAACATCCGCTGCCAGAACATTGCCGACTACCAGCGTTCGGCATTGAACCGGTGACACGTGCCATATATAGGATGGCCTATGACCAGTCCAAATCGTCAGCTTCCCTGGCATATCCAGCTTCACGTTGCGATCTGATAGCCAGGACGAATACAACGTCGATTGCTTCAACGTATTGATATAGCGCCACGTAACCTTTTGAACCACGCCCGATTACAAGTTCTCTCAATTCACGATGGCAAATTCGGCCAATCAGAGGGCTCGACTCCAGCAGGTCTATAGCGGATGTAATCGCTTCAATACGCTCTTGCGGGGATTCGACTTGATGTTCCAGTAGGTGCTCGATGATTCGATCAAAATCCTCGATAATTTCAGGGGCAAGCTCAATCCTCGCCACGCTCAACCTTTATTTTCCGTGGAGTTGGCCGCTCAAGGCCCTGGCCGTTTACACAGGACTTTAAGTACGTCCGCATATCTGTCCAGCTGATGGCTTCGCCGGATTCTGCAATCTGAGACATCCGTGACTTGGCAGAGCTGAGGAACGCCACTTGTCGTTCGCCGCTGTCGGCCTTCTCAGCGATCGCTTCAAGGATCAAGGCATGCGCAGAAAGCCCTTGAGCTTGCGCCACATTGTGAATGCGTGACTTCAGGTCATCCGGCATCCGGATAGTTGTGGTGGACATAAGTCTCCTTAACATGTGCACTTACGCCACTGTAGCACAAGAGTGCTGCATTATTGGTTTTGCACCCGTCAGAAACTTTGCCGGGTAATAGTGCTACGACTGCTTATGGCACGACCCGGACTTTTCTTAGCAGAAATATCTAGGTGGGCTAAGGCAGCGTTGAGGTTTAGCCGGAATCTCTCCATGGCCAGTTTTTAGGGCAAGTTGTGACCTTTCGACTGCGGTAGATCTGATTTATTTCTTCAATAAGTGCCAGTGATCCAAAAGCATGAATCGCCAAAAGCGGCATGCGACTAACCTTCACACTTTTGCGGTCATTCGGAAACATTATGTCGAACAACGAGCAGATCCTCTACCGAGTTGAAAGTGCTGTTGCAGTTATTACGCTCAATCGTCCCGGAGTGTTAAATGCACTTACTCCCTCCTTGATCAACGATTGGGAAGCAGCCATTCAACGCGCCAATGACGATCCCGAGGTTGGCGCGATTTTGGTGACCGGAGAGGGCAAGGCCTTTTGTGCAGGGGCTGATTTGGAAGATTGGTTCCTGCCGTTCGTACGCGGCGAGCAAGACTATATAGAGGAAGATCAGCGTCTTGGTGGTCTAGGTGTCATTCAGGACTGGATCAAACTGACCGGCGAGTCCAAGCCTTTGGTTGCTGCGGTGCAGGGCGCCGCCATTGGTGGTGGGATCACCATGCTGCTGCCGTTTGATGTGATCTATGCAGCCGACAACGCAGTGTTTAGTTTTCCGTTCGCTAAGGTTGGTATCGTGCCCGAATATTGCTCCAGTCATTTCCTGGCGGCACGTGTTGGCCTGGGAAGGGCATCGGAATGGACATTGAGCGGCCGAATGATTGATGCAGAAGAAGCAGCGCGCACGGGGCTAATAAACCACGTAACAGAGGCTGGCAATCTGTTGAATGAATCGATGGCGATGGCGCGTTCGATGGCAAAGGTGCCGACGCGTATGGCGATGATGACCAAATCCCTGCTACGTCAGAATTTTGCCGAAACCGACATCAGCAAAGTTTGGCAACGCGAATCCGATACGCTGCGGCAATGTTTCGGGAGTTCGGAGCATCACGAGGCCGTGCAGGCCTTTTTGGCTTCTCGTTCAAAATAGCCAAAACTCTCGTGCGGCGCACCAAAATCTCGTAGAGCAAGCTGGATTTGTCTGCTTCTAGCGTCTCTTCGGCTTGCTCATGAGGCCACCTAGTCGGATATCTGTTACCTGCCCGTCCCTAGTCGCATCGTGACTTCAGTATCCGACACTCCGTTTAGCCATGAACTTTAATCGATCTTTGCATCCTCGACGCTGGCTCAACTAAGGCGTCGATTCAATGACCGAAGTCAAATCAATATAGGGACTGCCGTCATAGACCTTAAAAGGTCCGATCACGCGTTCGTAGTCTGTGCGCACCAGTATGCTTATTGGATAGTGATAGTCATTCGTGAGGCGTTCGGGATTCACATCGAAAACCATATAACCATGCCCAGCATCGCTCGTACCCTCTGAGTAGCGAATATGCGGATGCGCCGCACGAAAGGCCTGATCGGTCACGATCGGAGCCGACAAAGGTGTGGTGACCGATGGACATACAAACTCCACACCCACCGAACCGCTGAGGCCGGGCAGATATTGGCTGGGATCCAAATAGTGCTTAGCCAGCTCAAGGGCAAAGCTGGTGTGGATATCACCCGCCAATACAACCACATTGTTGATCGCAGTTCCGCCATCGTCCCCGCCAAAGGCGTCCAGCAGGCGGTCACGCTGGGCGGTGTATCCGCTCCAGGAATCCGGCAAGAATGGTTCTCCCGGAACGACATCGAGCTGAGCCATCATGGTTTGCTGAGGTATGAATTTCCATTTGGCATTCGATGCCCTCATGCCATTAATCAACCAATTTTCTTGTTCGACGCTCATCATTTGGCGATCCGAGCCAGAGGCTTCTCCGCGTTCGGGTTGAAGCTCACGCCCTTGCAGTCGCGTATCCAACACGAAGAATTCGATCAAGGCGCCGTATTGAAAACTGCGATAGAGCGCCCCACCCTGATTGGGATTAAATTCATCGCGCACGGGCAACCATTCGAAATACGCCTGTATGCCTGCTCTTTTACGATCTTGCCAC
Source organism: Oceanococcus sp. (assembly GCA_051252075.1). GTDB lineage: Bacteria > Pseudomonadota > Gammaproteobacteria > Nevskiales > Oceanococcaceae > Oceanococcus. The sequence continues at coordinate 11,383 of JBPOFU010000017.1, forward strand.
GCCCCATCTACTGACTCATCGTGTGCAGGCGCGCCATCGTCATAGCTATTGTTCGCGGTTTCATGGTCATCCCAGGTGCAAATCCAGGGGTGCTTGGCATGCGCGGCTTGCAAATCGACGTCACGACGGTACAAAGCGTATCGACGCCGATAGTCGTCCAGTGTTTTGGTTTGATGCGGCGGATCCATCTGTCGATCTGGGAGCAGTGCAGTCCCCTCCAACTCATTCGCGCCATACTCGTAAATGTAGTCGCCCAGTGCGAAAACCACATCCAGATCGTCCTGCCGGGCCACACCGGCGTACACGCTGAAGTACCCGAAGGAATATAACGCACAAGAGGTTGTGGCAAAGCGAATAGACTCAAGTTCGGCATTGGCGCTAGGCGCTGTTTTCGTACGCCCAACACCTGAGACCTGATCACCGGCTATGAATCGATACCAGTAGTGTCGATGCGGCGCGAGGCCGCCCGCCACGACTTTGACGGTGTAGTCCCGTGCAGAGCTTGTGGTGAACACCCCTGCAGCCACCATATCGCTCAAGGCCTCATCCGCAAACACTTCCCAGCGCACTGACACGGGGCCTGCAGATTCGCTCGTAACACGTGTCCATAGCACGACAGAATCTGAATATGGATCACCCGAGGCGACCCCGTGCAGAAACTGTGTACCCCCACCGGGAATTCCCGTCGGCGAGGAACTACCAGACGAGCTGTCGACACATGCTGTGATTGCCGGTGCAAGACCAATCGTGGCCGCGCCATGCAAGAACAAGCGTCGAGAAAAAAGTGCTTTGCGGCGCCGTAACGCAGCGATATTGATCTTGCCCATAACTTAATTGTTCTGCTGTTGCAGCCGGCCCCGCGCCCACGAAACCAGACCCGATAAAGTTTGAAAATAACTCAGAAAGGCTATGACGCAGATGGTGGAAAGACGCTGTCACAGCCCCATTTAGAGTGGATCAGTTTCCGGTTTCTTGCCCCACATCGGCTGCGAAATCAGCCCCTTGCATGGCCTGGAACAGGCCCGGATATTCGCGATCAAAAGTGTCTTGCATCGCCGCCAGCGGCACATCGGCAAACGCACCACGAAAGTGGACATATTCCATGTGACGCTGACCCGCTTTATCGTAGGGGTGGTAAATCGAATCGCTACGACCGTCAAAATCCAGTGGGTGCAAGCCAAACTTGTCACACAACTCAATATTGAATGCCGGCGTGGCCTTGCGCCATTGTCCTTCCAACCAGATGTCGGTATAGCCGTGATAGAAAAACACGTCGGTTTTCAAGGTGCTGCGCATACGTGCTGTGGACAGATGATTACGCACATCCGCATAACCCAAACGTGCAGGAATACCCACAGCACGACACGCAGCCGCCAATAACACCGCTTTGCTTACACACCAGCCATAGCCCTTTTCGAGCACACTGCTCGCGCGCAGGCCTGGCACTGTCAATTCAATTTGGTAGGGGTCGTAACGAAACCCATCCCGAACCGCGTAATACAAATGCACCGCACTCTCGAGTGCACCATCCGCTGTCGCATGCTGTTGAGCAAAGCGCTGAACATTCGGATGGCGAAAATCAAGGAAGTCCGACTCAGCAAGAAAATCGTCCGCACTATTCGCAAGCACTGTGTTTGGCATTGTCCTTTCCAAAAAGGGGAATGTCATACGCGTCGTCACTACGTGACGAGTAGAGGATTGACGATGAGCCTCAGCGGTCGTTGCAGCATACGGCAGCGGCGTAGCCGCTGTTTCAGCTCACGCTCCTAGTATAGAGTAATGATACGGCAGCGCTTGCTGCCGCTCACGCAATACGCCCTTGGCCTTATGCCAATTTCGCAGGGCTCCACGGCATCGCCTCATCAGCCTGACTAGACAGACCTAACCATGACTTTGAATACGCTTAGCCGGACTCGGCTCGTTACGCTATTGTTGATACTTCATGCGGGGCTTAGCGCCTGCCAAGGTGGTCGCAGCATCGCCGATGCACGCCAGGCCGAACAAAGTGATCCCCCTGCCAGCGAAGACACCAATAGCGGCGACACAACCCTTGCCTCGCGCTTTCCGGGCGTACGCACCATACCCGACCCTTTATGCGCAGAGGAATACGCTGGCATCACTGGCCTCTATCAACGCCCACCGACTGATATCGACCTTGGCGACTATGATGTATTTTCCGGAGAAGAAGCCAGTCCAGAAATTGCCTCCACGCTACCGGAGATTGTGCACCTAAAAGGCCGCCTCGAAAGTTACACCGACGCCTACTATTTTGCCGTACGCGAGGGTCGCATTTATACCAAAGTCAATCTGGAACTCAGCCAAGAAAATAGCCCTTGGCGAGCCATGAAGCTGCCCCGCTGCCTCGATGGTCAGGTCAGTGAAATTTCTGCCGATGGCGATGTACTCATCGCACTGAACCAACAACGCGATATTTACACCATCAATTACAGCCGCCACGACTATGGCGTAGACCCTTGGACGCGTCGCTGGGGTCCCTTCTTCTGGACCGAGTTAGGTGGTTTTATCTACCCAGATGTCCGTGATTGGGCAAGCTCCGAATTTGCGTCGGTGGATAAATATTATGTAGACAGTGCCGGACGGGAACAAAAATTGGCCGGCATTCTGACGGTTTACTTGCTACGCGGTAACCAACGCCACATTACTTATCTTGACCCCTGGCTACCGATGGACGACAGCCGTGAGGTTTGCGGCCCAGAACGAGGCACCGTATCAATTGCCGGCCTGGCTGGCAGTGGCTCAACCGTGATGGTGGTCACACATGATGGTGACATTTACACCCGTTTGCATGAGTTTGATATCTCCGGTGCCAACACGTTTTTGCTGGATTACTCCTGGCACGATCAAGATGATCTTGAAAATCCGGTACTACAGCTGCCAGGACCCGGCTGGATACAACACCCTCGCGTCCCAGGCCAGATTACCGACCGGCTTAGCCTACGCAAGTTGCCACCAGGCACGGCCCACCGCTTGATGCGTATCGAAGGCCAAGACGCAGCAGGCAATACCGGTTACTGGGAAAAGGATCAGGCGGAATTAGACAGCCAAGCGTGGAAATTTGTTGCTACCGGAGAAGCTCTGCTTGGAGAAACCTTACCAAGAGCTGGTCAGCGTTTTTCGCCGGAAGATTTCCGTTATTTTGGCTTGATTGACGGGTTCCCAACCACGGTAGAAAACTTCAACCCGCATTGCTCACCCAGCACCTTGAGGATCGACTTCCCGGATGGCGCCCTCGACCTAATTTTGCATAGCGTTGATGGCCTGCGCCAAGAACGTCGCACCCGTGGTCTTGATCTCTACCCTCGTTACTACCGTGGGGCAGTCGAAATCCCAAGCTCCGTATACCGCAACAAAGATCAACTCAGCCCGCTTAAACAAGACTTTCTAGCTCGCCATTTCGGGCAAGACCGCTTCCTCGATGGCCCGCTTCTGGCTACAGCCGGCAACTTACAGATACTAGAGGCTTGTTGGAGCTTTAGCCGAGACATCGATGATTTAGCCAGTTTAATTACCCAGCCACCGGTTCCCGACGCTGGCATCTTGGTGGCTGAAATTTATGCAGAACAAGAACAGGGACGCACCCCGCCTCTTTGTCTCGGCTTACAACCATAAGCCTGGTAAACCACAACATCCGTGAAAACCTTTCTGCACGCGTTCGGCTGTTGGGAAATTCATTATTTCTCCGTCGAAGGAAGGGCTACTATCACAAGCTGATCGCCTTGTTGGGAGAAGTCGACGTGGCGCAAAAACGTCATACCTAAAAGCACTTCGTCGCCAGACATGGCGGGGGTTATAGTCCCACGCACATTTTCGATGCGAATACCGCCGATGACAATACTGTCTATCCAAGTATGAAATGCGCGCGTTGTTCCTGCTGCCGTGCTCACTACATACGCAGGCCCACGTTCCAAGCCCAATCGCTTTGCCACATCTGCGGACAATGCGACCGTGCTGGCGCCGGTGTCGATGAGAAACGTCACCGGTTTCCCGTTGATTGTTCCTGGCGCGAGATAGCTGCCATAGCGATTGCGCTGTAGGACGATGCGACTGCCTGCCCCATCTTGGTTGACCAGCGACAGATTGGGATTGCGGCGTCGCTCCAACAGATGATCGAAGGCTAAAGTCATGGCCAGCATAAGCGCCAAGAATGTGAGCATGACAGGCCATAAAGCTTGTGTATTGGACGGCTGCTTGGTCACGCAATCTGCTGCAAAGAGTTCCAGCTGAGATTATTGCATTCTAAGCATGCGGTATGCCGTTTTGCTTGGCTTTTCGATGCGCCTGAGTCGCTGCAGAATATCTCAATGACGTAAGCCTTGAGCTCGCGCGACTAACGCACTTCGTCTCGTGGATTGTTTTGATACAAACCAGCCGGTAAGCGTTTCGCAGCGTTTCCATCCGGATCCAGATTGTCATTCCAACTGGCGCCGGAACGCAGCGACTGCGCCGCCGAGTATTGGACGAAAAACGCGTCAACAGCCGCATCCGGAAGCAAGCTCTGAGCGACAAAACGGGCACGTTGCTCTACCTCTGGCGCGCGTATGCGGCGCCGCTGGCCCCATTCCACAATATGGTTCTCGCCTGCTGCAGGCACCGGCGCGATCGCAATATCGCGCTCTACTGCAAAACTCATGGCCATCATGGTTTCTTCAAACAACATGGCTACATCTTCGAATCGGCTGGTATAGGCGTAGTCATCATTGCTGCCGTCATCCCGGTACTCCGCAACCACTTCTTCTGCTTTCAGACTGGCTTCGCTGGGCCGGGCTTCGCGCCCGAGGAAGCGAACCTCGGCAAGCTCAGCGTATAGCTGTGATTGCAATGGAAAGCGCGCTTGTAAGTCCTGCGAAATTTGCTGTTGTTGCCGCTCTATCTGATCAGCCGCCTGCGCCACTGTGAGCTGGCTGGATAAACCACTTAAAGAATTTTGTGGGAAGAAATCTCCGGCGTGGGCCAATTCATGAAACAGCAAACGTGCCATAGGCAAAATGATGTCGTCTAGTTCTCGCTCTGATTCGTCTTCTAAGGAATAGCCGTACCAAGCATAAGCGTTGTCACGCACGTAACGGCTGATCACATTGAACTGCAATGCCTGGCCAAAATTCTGCCGGTAATCCGGTGCCGGATCGATGCTGCGTTTTTCCTCCACCGTCAGCCACAACCCCGCCGGGTCTAAGTAAATCGCACCGGTGTGCTGCCAATAAAAGGATGGTCGAACATCCGCCCCGATGATGATGGCGCTGACGCTGCGCATAAGCTGGTACATCTCAGCCGGCATGGCATCCAACAGCTCAGAAAAGCGCTGTGCCATCCAAAGGTGCGTGGTGGCCACACGCGCCATAATATCAGCCTTGCTCGGCTGCTCAATTTGCATTCCCAGTAACGGCAGTTGTTGCAAACGGCAGCTGCGCTGATCACCGCCTTCGCGGGTGCAGGGAGCCAACTGCTGGGCATACGGCGATTGTGGATCGGCCGCCTTAACCTGCATCACACTTTCACCGCCCTGACTGCAGGCAGAGAGCAATGTCAGTAAGAAAATCAGTTTCGCGTTACGCCACATAGCAGAAGTCCGATAGGATTTGCGCAAGCTCCAGCCTAGACCAAATTTCCCACATGACGCCACACATTCCGCTCATAGCATGGATACGCCCGACCAACGCGCAGGCGTGGGAGGACTATCAACGCTTTCGTTGGGCCATGTTGCGGGCAGATTGCTTGTCTGATGACAGCCCTGAAATCGCCACAGCGGACCACACGGCCGCAGAACATTGGATTGCCCGTGAAGTGGATGGCACGGTGGTGGCTTGTGGCCAGCTCAGCTGGCTGGGTGGCGGCGTCGCACGGCTGCGCAATATGGCGGCCGCACCCACGCAGCAAGGCAAGGGCCTAGGGCGCAGCTTGTTGCTCAAGCTGGAGGAGATGGCACGCGGTCGAGGCTGTGATCGCATCATCGCGCAAGCCCGTAACAGCGCCTTAGCGTTCTACCAGCGCGCGGCTTATGTGGTTAGAGAGCCCGGCGAAACTTTGTTCGATCAAATCCCCCACACTTGGGTGGAAAAACAACTGAACTGCGGTGACTTTTCCCGCTTTAGTCTGCAGCACCAGGCGGTGAGCGACGAGGATGGCCCAGCCTTGTCCACTTTCATTTTTGGGGTGCTCGCGGAATACGGCATGCAACCCGAGCACGATGGCATAGATCAGGATCTTCTGGCGCCTGCGAGTACTTATCAAGGCGGCTTTTTTGATGTCCTGAGGGATGCACAAGCATGCATCGTCGCTACGGTTGCGGTGTTGCCGATATCCGCTACAGACGCCGAATTGCGTCGTATGTATTTGGCAGCGGACACACGCGGCAACGGCTTGGGGCGCGCCTGTTTAGGCTACGCCTTGCAACGCGCACGACGATTAGGCTTCCGCACACTCCACTTGGAAACTGCCAGCGTCTTACACGAAGCCCTAGGACTCTACGCTTGGGCAGGATTTAGCCCACAAGGAGGCTCACTGCACGCAATACGCTGCGATCAAAGTCTGATCTTGCACAACTTTTAACGCAGCGCTACTGAGTTATCTGAAAGCTTGGGCGTGGCCTGAGTCACACACGCTGTATACGACGCGGCAAATACGGCTTGTCGCCACCTTTCAAATTGCGCGCTACTGCAATGCGCTGGTTCTTACCCACCAACAACTTACGCTGCCAACGGCGCTCTAAGGCCAAAACCTCATCGTCCGAAGCATGCCAGCTGTCCTGCAGCAAACCTTTCGCGGCAGCCACCGCATCCGGTGAACGCTCGCCAATTTTCAGCAACAGTTCACGTGCGGCTGCGATGGGCTCATCACTGAGCTCGGTCACCACGTTCCATTGTTTGGCTTGCTCACCGGAAAACACTTCGGCGGTCATGACCAAGCGCTTCGCCAAATCAATCGGAATCAGCTCTCTTAAGGTCATCATGCCGCTCATATCCGGAATCAAACCCCATTTGATTTCCATGACAGAGAACTCCGCATCCGGCCGAGCAAAGCGAAAATCTGCCCCTAACGCCAATTGAATACCGCCACCGAAGCAATGCCCTTGCACCGCCGCTGCGACCGGCACCGCCAAGCTACGCCAGCCTATACAGGCTTGCTGAAACAGATTGGCATCACGGCTACCCGGTTGTAAAAACGCTTGTGCGATACGCGCTGGCGTTTTGCCAAAGGATGCGAAATCCAAACCGGCACAAAAAGATTCACCTCGCCCGGTCAGAATGACCCCTTTAAGATCCTTCTGCGCCTTGAGTTGTTTTTGTGCGTCGATCCAGCCACGCAGCATGGCCCAATCAATGGCATTGCGCTTCTCCGGGCGATTGAGCCACACCGTGGCGATACCCTGCTCATCCAACTCTATGTCTATACGTTCGCTCATACATCCTTCTCCACTAGGCGGCGGCCACTGAGCGCATGCGTCAAGGTGCCTCCGTCTACATATTCCAATTCACCGCCTACGGGCACGCCGTGGGCAATACGACTCACCGCAATATTGGCCGCACGCGCGAGTTCCGCGATGTAGTGTGCCGTCGCCTCCCCTTCTACCGTAGGGTTGGTGGCAATAATGACTTCACTCACGCTAGCCCGCGCCATGCTTTGAGTGAGCTTTTCCAGCCCCAATTCGTCTGGGCCTATGCCATCCAATGGCGACAAGTGTCCCAGCAATACAAAGTAGCGACCGCGGAAGTCGGTGTTGTGTTCTATCGCAACAACATCGGCGGGGCTTTCCACCACACAGAGCAAGCTCTCATCACGCTTATCTGAAGCGCAAATCGGGCACAAATCACCTTGGCTGAACATGCGACATTGACTGCAATGCCCAAGTTCTTTTAGCGCTTGCTGCAAACCATTGGCCAATGATTGGGCACCATCACGCTCACGTTGCAGCAAATGAAACGCCATACGTTGTGCCGATTTTTGGCCAACACCTGGCAAGCAACGCAGAGCTGAAATCAGCCCTTCCAATGCGGGCGGATAAATCACTGCCCGAAAGGCATATTGAAGCCAGCTGGCAAATTCATACCACCGGTGACCTCTGCCATTTTGTCCTTCTGCGTGCGTTCTAACTTATGCGATGCATCAGTGATCGCGGCGGCAATCAAATCTTCCAGCAAGTCTTTGTCGTCTTTTAGAAGGTCGGGGTCAATTTGTACTTTTCGCCCTTCATGCTTGCCATTCAGGGTCACTTTGACCATGCCACCACCGGCTTCTCCGGTGACTTCCAATTTGGCCATGTCGGCCTGCATATCCTGCATTTTTTGCTGCATCTGCTGCGCTTGTTGCATCAGATTGCCCAAAGCACCTTTCATGTCTTTATCCAGTGATGTGTATCAGTGATAGCTTTGATCGGCACTGTCGTCCGTGTGTAGACGAAAGCTGCCGGGCTGGAGTTCAGCCTGGAACATGTCCATGGCTTTGCGCACTCCCGCTTGTTCAAGAAATTGTTGTTCTGGTGTCGTGTCCACGCCCTCTTCCGGCGCTTGCACTTGCGCGCGCTGCAAACTCAGTTGGAAAACATCGCCAAAAACGGATTTCAGTGCGGCAGCTAAGCGTTTTTCCACGCTGCCAGTGCACAGGGCCTGCACTTGTCGGCCGACTTCCAAGGTCAGTTGATCCGGCGTTTGGCTAATCAGGCTGCAGCCGCTGGCCACCATGTTGACCGAACCGCTCAAGTTGAGATGCTCGATTAACTTCGGCCACGCAGGGAGGACATCCGCGCTAGCGGGCTTCTCGCTTTTTTGCTGAACCGATCCAGCAGGACTGATCTGAGTATCTTGCAATTGCTGACGCGCTTGCGGTTTTTGTGGCGCCGCCTTAATCCCGGCAACAGGCACGACCGCGCCACCTCCGACAGGTCCGCCTCGAGAACTCGCTGCGGCTTTATCTGGCAAGAAGGCCAGAGTGCGTAAAACGACCATTTCAAAGCCACTGCGTGGGTCGGGCGCCCAATCCAAATCGCGCCGTGCATTGACCGCGATTTGGTAAAAAACCTGTAAATCGGCGGCGGAAAACGATTGCAGATAATCCTGCAAATCTGTCATTTCCACTTCGTCTAAGGCTTGTGGAACTTGTTGACCAACCGCTAAACGTTGCCACAAGCGACAAAGTTCATCCAACACTTCAGCAAAGTCCAGCCCCTGCTCTTCTATGTTGTCGATGACGGCCCAAGCGGCGGTTGCGTCTTGCTGGGATATCGCTGCAACCAGATGCAATAAATCACGGCGCTCAATGCTACCAAGCATTTTGCTGACCGCTTCGCCTTTGACTTCACCGCCACCAAAGGCAATGGCTTGATCCAACAAGCTCAGACCATCACGCAAACTGCCATCGGCAGCACGGGCTAAACGGCTTAGGCCCTCATCGTCAGCGACTATTTTTTCTTCGCCCAAAATAAAGCGCATGCGCTCGGCGATATCTTGCGGATTAATGCGCTTTAAATTGAACTGCAAGCAACGCGACAAAACAGTGATAGGTAGCTTTTGAGGATCGGTAGTTGCGAACAAAAACTGCACATGGCTGGGAGGTTCTTCCAATGTTTTTAACAAGGCATTGAAGGAACTTTTGCTGAGCATGTGCACTTCGTCGATCAAGTACACCTTGTAGCGCCCCCGCGCTGGGGCATAAGGCACGTTGTCCAGCAACTCCCGCGTGTCGTCGACCTTGGTGCGCGATGCAGCATCGACCTCTATCAGATCAACAAAACGCCCTTCCTCAATTTCTTTGCAGGCACTGCATTGGCCACAAGGCGTGGCAGTCACGCCGGTTTCGCAATTCAGGCTGCGCGCAATAATGCGCGCCAAGGTGGTTTTGCCAACACCTCGGGTACCAGAAAACAGCAAGGCAGGATGTAACCGCCCTTGCGATAAGGCATTTTCCAATGCAGTACGGACGTGGGTCTGACCCACCAGTTCGGAAAAATTGCGTGGCCGCCATTTGCGCGCCAAAGCGAGATAGCTCATGCCGTCATCTTATCAGTCGTGTCACGATAGAGCATGGCAAATAGGCGGTGTCCCGTGCCAGCCACATCCCGGCGCCCAGAATAACTGCTACCGTTGCTCCCTTCCGGGTCTGGCGGGGTTTACAGCAATCTGCCGCGAGAGGACCGACACGGTCCACCATTGAAGCTGTGCCGCTTGAGCAGGCCCAGCGGCGGCGGATTGTAACAGCTTGAATTTTATTCGCACGCACTTTGCGATTAGCATGCAAGACAAATATAACAATTAGAACTGTTCATGAACCGTAAAACCACCTTAATTACTGGCGCGAGCGCTGGCCTAGGCGCAGGCATGGCGCGCGAATTTGCAGCCATGGGGCGCGACCTTGCGCTGTGTGCGCGCCGTTTGGAACCTCTGCAAGATTTGCGCGAGGAACTGCTTGCCATAAACAGCGAAATCCGCGTAGAAGTTCGCCGACTGGACGTTAATGATCACGAGCAAGTGTTTGCCGTGTTTCGCGAGTTTCAACAGATCTTTGGCCAATTGGACCGCGTCATTGTTAATGCAGGCATCGGCAAAGGTGCCCCCATTGGTAAGGGCGGATTCCGGCACAACCTCGCTACGGCACAAACGAATTTCTGCGCTGCCCTTGCGCAGTGCGAAGCGGCAGTGGAGATTTTCCGCGAGCAAAACGCTGGGCACTTGGTCACTGTGTCCTCCATGAGCGCTTGGCGCGGCCTGAAAGGCGCTATTACCACTTACGCGGCAACCAAGGCTGGACTGGCCAACTTAAGTGAAGGCATACGCATTGAGTTAATGAAAACCCCAATTAAAGTCACCACTTTGTTCCCTGGCTATATCCTTACAGATATCAATCGTGATGCTAAGAGCGCACCTTTTCGGGTGGACGAAAAAACCGGTTGTCGCGCCTTGGTCAAAGCGATAGAAGCGGAACCCGCAGAAGCTTGTGTGCCACGCTGGCCTTGGGCCGGAATGAAAGCGATGATGAAAGCCGCGCCGCTTTCAGCGCTGGCAAAAATGTAGGAGCGAGAGCGGAATTTCGATGCCATGAGCTTAGCCACTCCAACAACGCAAAATCTCTTTCGACGCCAGTTGGACGAGGGCTTTCGCCGCCTGCGCTTCGTGCCCGCGTTAGAAATACCCTACCGCCTTGATCACGCGCAACGGCGAAGTCGATATACCCGCACCGGCATGCTGATCGGCGCAGGTTTTTACGCCCTCTATCTTGCTGTCACTTGGTTGTTGGCTGACGGCAATGTGTGGAATACATCCACGTTTATACGTATTGCCATCATTCTTTCTCTGCTTAGTAGCGCTAAGCTCATTCCATCTATGAGCGAAAAATGGCGCACACCCACCGTGGTTTTGGCCTATCTCGGTATCGCCGCGGGTATAACCAGCATCGAGATCATTTCCTATTACAACCATTACGCCTACCGCTATGAAGGCATACTGCTTTCAATCATTCATTGCTGCTTTTTCAGCGGTCTTCTTTTTCGAAGCTGTAGTATTTGCATTAGCTTAATGCTGTTCATTTACGTGTTCAGTTGCTGGTTTTTTGGCCTGCCATCGGAAAGCTTCAGCATGCAGACATTTTTCTGCCTGTTGTCGGCATGGATGGGATTGGCTGCAGTATTTCTTACCGAACATGCTGAACGGGAAAACTTCCTCAATCGGCAACTGATGACGATTAGCGCGAACTTTGACGAACTCACAGGCTTAGCAACACGCGCCGCTTTTGATCGTTATTTGCCCTCACATCTACGCCAAAGCGCATTACAAGGCACGGCCCAGCAAGCCTTGGTCTTGGTCGATATCGATTTATTCAAGCAACTCAATGACACCCGCGGGCATGACACCGGTGACAATTGCCTAAAATTGGTTGCTGACATAATGACTGAACGCTTAGACGTAGACCCCCGCGCAGTTGCACGCTGGGGCGGTGACGAACTTATTGCGGTTTGCGAAGCAAGCGACGAACACGCTCTACGGCAACGTATGAACGGCCTGCGTCAAAGCATAGAAGACTTACAAATGCATAATCCCAGCGCGCCACAAGGTGTTCTAACCGTCAGCATCGGCGCTGTCATTATTCCCACCGCATCGCGACTTGAAGAGAAACTCTTGTTTCGGCAAGCGGATGCGGCGCTGTATGACGCCAAACTTGCAGGTCGCAATACGGTGGTTATTCATGACACAGCAACCGCCGCCAAATTGCGTGATTCAGCACCAATCCCCGTCTGATCAACCGGCTTTGGCCACGCCCCAGTAGTGATAACTCATAGGCCGTGGGCCGGGCAAATACAAACTATCCAAAGACTCTGCTTGAAAACCACTTTCTCTCAGCAGATGCGGAATATCACGATTCAAATGGCAACCTCCAGCCATCCTTTTCCACACAGGATTGATACGCTCTTGCCAACGCTGCACATTGGCATCGGGTGCCAATCCATGTTCGCTGAACAACAGCTCTCCTCCCGGTTTTAGTACCCGCTTCATTTCTGCCAAAGCCGAGGCCGTATCGTCGATCGTGCACAAAGTGTAGGTACACACGATGCTATCGAAATGATTGTCTGCAGCCGGAATTTCCTCGGCAGGCAATGGCAACAAATTGACTTCTAAACCGGCCACTTTCATGCGCTTTTTGGCCAAACCGTTGAGCTCTAAAGCGGGGTCCAAGCCCCACAATTCGTCCAAACGCTCGAGATCATAGTGCTGCAGGTTCAGCCCCGTACCTATGCCAATTTCCAATACGCGCCCTTGTGCCCTAGGCACAACTTTGGCTCGCTGCTTGTGTATCGGGCCTATGCCACAGGCCAAATCGATCAAATAAGGCAATATCCGTTTTTCGTAGAAACTCATGGAGGCGTTCTGTCCTAGAATCAGGCTGCACGATAGGGCCGAAAGTCCGTTTAATGCAAGCAACGAACAAGACGGTTTGTACAAAGCAACACCATGCAAGCGCGTCGCAGGCTAAACTCAGCAGTTACCGAGTTGCATCTGTAAAAGGCTGTGCACGACCCATCCCTTAACGACATTATTGAAGACCATGCCGAGCTTGTTTGATCCCATCAAAATGGGCGATTTGTCACTGCGCAATCGAATCATCATGGCCCCACTGACGCGCTGCCGCGCTGTGGCTGGCCGCATCCCCAATGCGCTCATGACGGAGTACTACCGTCAACGCGCCAGCGCCGGCCTAATTCTCACCGAAGCCACTTCAATTTCTGAGATGGGCGTTGGCTACCCCAACACTCCGGGCATCTGGTCTGACGAGCAAATCCAAGGCTGGTCGAAAATTACCCACGCCGTTCACCAAGCCGGCGGTCAAATTATGCTGCAGCTGTGGCATGTCGGACGCATATCCGACCCGATCTTTTTGGATGGCAAGCAACCCGTCGCTCCCAGCGCGATAGCACCAGCAGGACACGTCAGCCTATTGCGGCCAAAAAAAGCCTACGAAACGCCACGCCCACTCGGTACAGAGGAAATCCCAGCCATAGTGGAGGATTACCGCCGTGCGGCTTTGCATGCACAAATGGCCGGCTTTGATGGCGTCGAACTGCACGCCGCCAACGGCTACCTTTTGGATCAGTTTCTGCAATCTGGCAGCAACCAACGCAAGGATGAATATGGAGGCAGCATCGAAAATCGGGCACGGCTACTGCTCGCCGCAACGGATGCGGCTATTTCCGTTTGGGGCGGCGCTAGAGTGGGGGTTCATCTTGCCCCCCGAGGCGATGCCTATGACATGGGCGACAATGATCCTAAGGCCACATTTGGCTATGTCGCGCGAGAACTAGGACGACGCAAAATCGCCTTCATCTGCACCCGCGAGAATTTTTCCGAACCGCCATTGACGCCTTGGTTGAAACAAGAATTCGGCGGCACTGTGATCGCCAATGAAGGTTTCAGCCAGTCTGCGGCACAAAGCGTGATCGAAGCAGGCAAAGCCGACGCCGTTGCTTTTGGAACCGCATACATCGCCAATCCAGATTTGGTGGAGCGTTTTCAACTCGCGACAGATCTAAATTCAGCCAATCCAAAAACGTTTTATGGTGCAGGTGCTGAGGGATACACCGACTACCCAACACTGAACGACATAGGCGCGCAGTAGACAAAGCTGCCTGCCTAACAAGGTCCATTTCGCCTTTTCCCGCCATACGGCTTACTATCGCGACAACGTCTACGGAAGGGGGTCAGTTATGAGTGAGTCTGCCAACGCAGCCTTGGAAAGCTTCATGAATGGATTGCGACGCCGTAATCCTGGGGAATCAGAATTCCACCAAGCCGTCTATGAAGTTGCCGGATCGATTATGCCTTTCATACAGGCCAATGCCCTGTATCGCGATGCAAATATCTTAGAGCGTCTCACCGAGCCGGACCGCATCATAATTTTTCGTGTGGGCTGGGAAGACGACGAGGGCAACATCCGGGTTAACCGTGGCTATCGCGTGCAGCACAACAATGCCATTGGCCCTTACAAAGGCGGCATTCGTTTTCACCACAACGTGACGCTTTCCATTTTGAAGTTTTTGGCTTTTGAACAAACCTTCAAAAACAGCCTTACCGGACTTCCTATGGGCGGCGGCAAAGGTGGTGCAGACTTCAACCCGAAAGGTAAGTCAGACCGCGAAATCATGCGGTTTTGCCAATCCTTTATGACCGAACTATCGCGCCATATTGGCCCCTTTACGGACATACCCGCAGGTGACATAGGCGTAGGTGGTCGTGAGGTGAGTTACATGTTTGGCCAATACAAGCGCCTGAGCAATCAATTCACTGGTGTGATTACTGGCAAAGGTCTCGCTTTTGGCGGCAGTGAAATTCGAGTAGAAGCCACTGGATATGGCTGCGTCTACATGATGGAAGACATGCTGAAACATGCGGGGCAAAGCATGGAGGGTAAAACCGCTCTAGTCTCAGGTTCAGGCAATGTCGCCCAGTACACCGCTGAAAAATTGATCTCCCTTGGAAGCAAAGTGCTAACGATGTCTGACTCCTCTGGTTTCATTTATGATCCAGACGGCATCGACATGGAAAAATTGGCGTACCTCAAAGATCTTAAAGAAGTACGTCGCGGGCGTATTTCCGAATATGCCGAAGAATACGGTTGTGAATTCCACGCCGGAAAACGCCCATGGCTGGTGCCGGGTGAGTTGGCTTTACCCTGTGCGACGCAAAATGAGATTAATGCCACCGAAGCGCAAATGCTCATCGACAATGGCTGTATCGCAGTCTCAGAAGGTGCCAACATGCCAACCGAGCAAGACGGCGTCGATATATTCCAAAACGCCCGCATTATGTTCGCACCCAGCAAAGCCGCCAATGCCGGTGGCGTTGCCGTCTCCGGACTGGAAATGACGCAGAACAGCATGCGTTTGTCTTGGAGTCGGGATGAACTGAACGAGCGACTGCGTACGATTATGGGGGGCATCCATCGCAGTTGCGTCGAGTACGGCAAGGACGATGATGGTCACGTGAATTATCTGAAAGGCGCCAACATCGCCGGATTCATCAAAGTGGCCGATGCCATGATCGCGTATGGCGTGATGTAGGAACGAACTAAGGCTATTGCCACGGGACGACAATGCAAATAAAAACACGTGATCAAGCCAGAGGCTTGCCACGTGTTGACTTTAAGCAAACAGACTTGCTAACAAGTCTTGTGTGCTGTTGAGAATCAGAAGTAGACGTTAAGTCCGATTGAAAAAATCGTTGACCCAATATCAAATTCATCATCTACAGGTTCTAGCTTCTGCAATTGATACTGAATCGACATTCTTTCCCCAACAAACTGTTTCAAGCCTATATGTAGATCAATGAAATCGGTCAAGTCGATATCACCAACATTGGCCTGGTAGGACAGCCCCGCGAACGGAACCGCAGCCTGGCCAAAATTGAGCTGATAATCTGCCCCCGCACCAACCGACCCAATGGTAGTGCCACCGGACTCAATCACTAAGCCTGCTACTTTGACTTGCAGTTGGCTTAGCACATTGATCCCGAAATTTGCCGACACGTAAAGCGAATCGTCTGCACCACTGGCATCCGGAGAATTCACGCTCAAGTTGACCCCAAGCTCTATATCACCGCGTTCAATGGCCGCATGACTCATTGGCACGACCGCCAACAGCAAAGAAAAAACCATAGTTCTGGAAAAGTAATTCATAACTAACCCCCGATATAAATTTCAAAAATAGCGTTTTGCTCTTCGGGCTCAAACAACGGCACGCTCCCCTAGCGCTCCTTATCCCGCTTCAATCACCCGCTTACAAAGCTACGCCTGTTTCAAACCGAAATAAAGGCTTATAGGTCAATCACAATATTTGTGGCAAGCTAGTAGGATCAAGCGCGAGCCCATCTTAAGGTCACCCTGATTCATGCGTGCACTGATTATGTTTGTGGCACTGATTTGCTGCTGCGATTCCTACGCTCAAACACGTCTGCGTTCGCTGTTAATTGCTAATCAGGACTACCTCTTCCTGCCCAGTCTGCAAAACCCAGCTGCTGACGTTCGCCTAATTAAGGAACGATTGGATCAAGCAGGTATCGCCAGCGAGATCTATCTCAATCTAGATCAAGCTGCACTGCAAAACACCATAGATACTTTCTTTTTACGTGCCGCCGAGGCTGGCGATACCGCACTGCTGTATTTCGCCGGTCATGGCATCGAGATTGATGGTGAAAACTTTCTTCTGCCCATAGACAGCGGCAGCGATGCAGTTGGCGACGGCAGCATCAAAGCAATTAAACTTAAAAACCTGCTCCAGCATGACCGCAGCGAACCGCCCCGCATAACGATTCTGGATGCCTGCCGAACGAATCCATTCCGTGAAAATCGCGTTGGTGACACAAATGGCATGGCCGACCGTGGTTTAGCTCCAGTTAATCCCAGCGGTCAAGATGTGGTGATGTTTTCAACTTTAGCGGGACAAGCTGCCATCGATGGCGACGGCAACAGCCCATTTGCACAAGCGTTGGCCGCACAAGCATGGGCGCCAACTGGCTCAGTGGAGGCCTTGCAAAAAGTGTTAGTCGCCGCCGCGGAGCAAGTCCGACTGAGCACGAAAAACAGACAGCAACCCTTTATTTACGGACTAAGCCAAAAGCCTGAAAAAAACAACACGCGCTCGTCACTCGAGGAAATCGACTGGATCCGAGTGCGTAGCCGCGACACGGTAAAGGCATACAAAGACTATCTGCGTACCTGGCCGTTGGGGCTATATGCCAATGAGGCTTCACGCTGCCTGGAAATATTGGCGCAGACGGGAGCCTGCCGTTCTGAAGAATAAACCCTATAATACAACTCAGTCTGGACTATCAGCGGGAGCACCCCATGAGGACTAGAACCCTATGCTGGATTTGCCTCATTGGCATTCATAGCACTTTAGCCTACGCAAACGATCCGCCTACCTGGGTCTTACTGCCGGAGGCAGAAGCAGGCTTCGCGGCTAGCGGTTGCACACCGGATACCCGCAATATTAGCGTGGACCGACAATGGGCCATTGCTCGAGCTCGAGCAGACCTCGCACGCAACTTAGCGGTTGCGGTCAAAAACCTTGACAGCGTCTACGCAAAAACAAGCCGTGAAAACGGCAAGACCGTAAGCGAAGATGTGTTTGAATCCAGCAGCGAACAAGTCACCGAGCAATCCCTCGCTGGGTCACGAGCGGTCAAGGTCGAATACCTGGAATTCAATGGCCAACGACAGCTGTGCGCATTGGTTCAGCTCGGGCGGGAAGAATCATCCGAACTCTTCCGTGGTCTGGTATCGGCAGCGGAAGTCACGCTAGACCCTGCAGGCGAAGATGCGCTCTATCGTGAATTCGTTGGTCTGCCTTAGTCCAGGCAAATTTGCTGCCCTGGGCTTAGCCATGATTGGCTTGGTCCAGCAAGCTGCAGCGGCAAACTGCACGGGTGCAGACGGCCGCCCAGAACCGGATTGGCTAGTCTCCTCGGAACCGGTTCCTGGTTTCTACACCGGCACCGGTGTTGCGGAAAAAGCGGACATCTCATTTTCTCAGCAACGCCAGCTGGCCAGACAAAACGCACTCAAAGACCTTGGCTCCAGCATCGAAGTACTGGTGCGTTCGCGCTTACAAATTACCGACACCTCCTCGTCACAAGGGCAAACACAATCCGATTTTGAATCTATTAGCGAAGCGGTGAGTGAAGTCCTGCTAGCCGACATTAAAATCGTCGATAGCTGGGTCGACTCCACATCCTGCACCTTATGGATGCAAGTCGCCGCGCCGCGCGAAAAAGTAAAACAGAATCGGACGCGTGCCACTGCCTTGAGCGCGCTGGGCATGCTACGCACGCGGTTGCAGCTGGCGAATGAAATCGGTGAATTGGGCCAGAGGAAAGAAAGTCTGGCGCAGGCATACGCCCTACTCGACAAGATCGATTTTTCCCTTATTTCTGATGGTTCAACGCGCGCTGCTTTAAGCCTGCGTTTGGATGAAATCAAAGCAAAACTGGCAAGCGACGCATCAGCGCAAGCGAGTGGATCTGCCGCGCTCAACGACCTAAGCGATTTGCGCGATGAAGCCCGCGCCATACTGGCCAAAAACCGTCCACAAGCAAATTCGGCTTATGCACGTGCCCGCACGGCTCACGCCAATCGACTACCAGAGCTGGCATTTGGCCCCAGCAGTGACTTTGCCGGAGAACAAGCCTATTGGCAGTGGAGCCAGCTGGCACAGGATTTCGGCTTTGCCTGTGAAGCACGCGATTTGTTGCAAGAGTTGTCCCGAAAGACCACCGATGCGCAATGGCAGGAACGCAGTGAAACGTCTCTTAATGGATTGGATTGCAACACGCAACAACGCGTGTTTGCCACCTGGCGCTCACTGTTATTCGACCAGGAGGTAAAAATAGCGTGCGGCTTGCGTTTGCAAGAACGCTGGTCAGATTGGCCACGGGCCTGCCAGGAGTTGCGTAAACGGGCTATAGAGCACGGCGCACGCTCAGTCTCCGCCGCGACCAATGCGGAACGCAATATGTCATGCCTCAGCCGCAGTTGTGCCAGCAAAGGGCAGGTTCTCCTCATTGCCTTAGGCAATGGTGAGGTCAATCAACGCGACAATGCAAAAAACCCCAACGGTGAGGACTTTCGCTATCAAGGTGAAGTGGGGCTTGCCATAGCCCAGGGGACATCACTCAATTTCGTTGACAAATTTTCTGGCATCGGTGGTTGGAATCCGGTATCGCAAACCATGGCTCTGGAGGTGCTGGCCTTACAACTGCTACGTCGAACCGAAAAGAAATTCGTTGATGTGCGCTAGCCGAGATTACCCACACCACTGTCTAGGCTTGCTCATCATCGCTGCAAGCCTGTTGTTGCTGCTGCCTCCTATGGCTCAGGCCAAACCATCATTCAAACGCGTTGCTGTGGTGGTCCACGCACAGAATCCCACCGCAAAAAAATTGCAGCGCGCGGCGCAGTCGCGCTTGGAGCTGATTCTGCAAGACAATGGCATCACCGTTGTCGACCGAGAAGAATCAGAAAAACTAAAATCGATCTGGACGAAATTGGAAGATCCAGGTTATTTCGTAACCGCCGAGGATTTTTTGGAAAATACCAGTCAAGCCAATGTTGAACTGGACGGTCTGGTGGTTGCCTATCTAAGCGCCGATACCTCCCCCGCACTGGGAGGATACTTCTCTGCGACGGCCCATGCCGACATACGCTTTGTCGACAGTCAAGCTGAAGTGAGCAGCATCCGCAGTCAACCACAGGGTGTACCCGGTCGACCGCCTTCTGACGGTTTGACCAAACTTGCGGCGCTTATCAATGCCACTCAACGCTCCATCGACGAAGCAGCGGAAAATTTCGGGCTGACCCTAATGGACCCTGCCAGCCCGCGCAGCATGCGCTTGACTATGACAGGACCAGTCGACCCTCCCGCCTCTGCTGTATTCTCCAATTCATCAACGCCTTTGACCAAGCAGGAACTCGCTATAGCCGAGCTGCTGGATAAATCCTCCAATCACGAAAAGATTCGCTGCCATGCCAGAGCACCGGGTGGAGAACTCGGCGTCGTTGGCACCCAGCAATTCACATTGCCACGTGGCCGCCCCTTCCGTCAGCAAGGCTCCCGCCTGCACCTCATCGATCTAAGCGACAAACGCCCCTTGCTGATCTTTGATACCCAAGTCGTCGGTGACAAACCCAAGGCGCACAGTGGCTCAGCTGCTGCCTTGGGATGCATTTTCGTTTCAGGCTGGCGTTATCTAGCCGCGGTAACAGGTGACCTGGTGTCACTGTGGGATGTCGAACGCGGCACCCAATTGGCACAACTTCAGCTACCCGATGGTATTGATGAAGCGGAACTTTTGTCATCTCACTCCAGTGCTGGCGATTTTATTTTGGTTCGCTCAGGCAAACGTCAGTGGGCGTACCGCATTGAGCAACCATGAATAACACCCAGGGCCTGCTATTGCTAGCCGGACTAATACTGACGCAAGCCAGCTACGCAGCACAGGATTGCAAGCAGGCACTAAAAACCGAGAGCGTCGATGACGCCGTGCGTATTTGTGAGCAAGCCACACGCATCACCAAGCAACGAAATCCAAAATCCGCGCAACACGCCGCTAGCTTGTACAACCTGGCCCAAGCCTACCGCAGAGCAGGCGCCCACGAAAAAGCTTTGGCTTTGTTTCGTTGGAGCTCACAAATCTACCAGCAGCAGGGCGAAAATAAGCTGGCCCTGGCGGCCAGTACAGCGGAAGCCACCAGCCTGATGGAATTGGGCCGCTATGCCGAGGCCGAAGCGCTGCTATCACCGTTGATCGACCAAGCCGAAGTGCAGCTAGGCGCAGAAAGTATAGATTTAGCCATCGCATTGAATGCCTTAGGAGGCTACTACCGCCGTCAAGGGCAGTCACAGCGCGCCTTGCCGCTGTACCAACGCAGCTTGCTCATCGCGAAAAATTACTACTTAGGTGATCATCCACAAATCGCTCAGTCTCTGAACAATTTGGGTGGGGCTCACCTGGAATTGGGGCAACTGGATCAAGCCAAGCAATTTCACCAGCAAGCCCTTACCATGCGGCGGAAAACGCTATCTAAAGACCACGAGTCTGTCGGTCGTAGCCTGCACAACATCGCCAATATCTATTTACAAGAGAAAAACTACCCGCTCGCAAAAACCTTGTTTATGGAATCACTGGAGATACTTAGCCAGCGGCTAGGGTCCGATCATATTGATTTGAATCGTAGCCACCGCAATCTGGCATATACCTTAGCCAAGCTGGAGGATGCCCCCGCGGCAATTAGAAACTACCAGGCCGCAATTGCCATTCTGCAGGTGCATTTCAAAAACAATCCGCAACCTGACCTTAGCCAAGTTCAAGAATCACTGGCCAAGCTATACCTCAAACTCGGTCAGGACCAAGCTGCCAAAACAGAATTTTTAAATGCAGCAGCAAGCACACGCGAAAATTCACGTGCACAGCGATTGACTGAGCGGGCTCAAGCGATCCAAACATCGCAGTAACGCTCTGCCGCAAAACGAGACGTGAACCAATGCTAGTGGCTTGTCATTCCAGCCTAAGTACAAGCTCCGGAGACCAAGTTTGGCAACGCCAGGATTCCAACATAGGCCGCTGCCTCATTGTGGCGGCATACAAACCACAAGCACAAAAAAGCCCCGACTATGCAGGGCTTTTATTGATTTCATTTGCGTTTTTAGGCGCTTTGAAACCCTTAGATGGTGCCTTCGATGAGACTCGAACTCATACGGCTTTCGCCACTACCCCCTCAAGATAGCGTGTCTACCAATTCCACCACGAAGGCGAGTGATTTTTATTCCGGAATTTCTGCCGGGGGTACTACTTGCGACTGAACTTTGATCGCTGGAGCGGCAACATCTGGCGCACTACCTGGCGCTGGCGCTTCAATACCAACCGTCAAACTCTGACGTTCCGCTGTGCCGCGCGCGACCAAGATCGCGAGCACCAAGCTAATGATAATAAACAAAGTGGCTAACACCCCAGTACTGCGGCTCAAAAAGCTTGCAGAACCACGTGAGCCAAAAACTGTACCTGAAGCGCCGCTACCAAAAGCCGCACCGGCATCGGCACCTTTACCGTGCTGGATCAGAATCAGTCCGATAAGACCAACTGCCAGAACTACCTGAACCACCACCAAAACTGTGTACATAAGCTTTTTTAAAAATCCTGAGTATTTATGCGGCGTCTGCCGCCGCCTGACAAATTGCCAGAAATGCATCGACATCCAAAGCAGCACCGCCAATCAAACCGCCGTCAATGTCGGCCTGAGAGAACAAGTCCGCTGCATTGTCGGGTTTAACGCTGCCGCCATAAAGAATGCGTAGTGAATCAGCAATTTTAGCATCTTTTTTCGCCACCGTGCCACGCAAAACCTCATGAACTTGCTGAGCTTGATCTGGTGTTGCCGTGCGGCCTGTCCCTATCGCCCAAACTGGCTCATAAGCGAGCAAAGCATTTTCCAATGCCGCGACACCACAGCGCTCCAAAACGGCAGAAAGTTGTGTCACCACAACGGTTTCGGTCTGGGCATCTTCACGCTGAGCCAAGGTCTCGCCCATACAGATTATGGGAATTAAACCGGCTTGCTGAGCACACTCCACTTTCTTCGCCACCATGTCATCGGATTCACCTAACAAGCCGCGCCGCTCAGAATGACCCAAAATGACGTAACGACACCCCATTTCTACCAACATACTTGCGCTGATTTGTCCGGTGTACGCACCTTGATCCGCCCAGGAGCTGGCATCTTGCGCTCCTAATGCGACATTAGAATTCTGCAAAGCAGCTGCTGCCACCGCGAGATGCACATAACTGGGACACACCGCAATCTCAACGCCAGTAGGCGCACCAGCGGCAACATTCGCAGCTAATTTTTCCGCACGGCTCAGACTGCCATGCATTTTCCAATTTCCCGCGACGAAATAGCTTCGATTACTCATGAGCTGCCCCAGTTTGCTGCTTTACGACGGCCGCCAAATCAGCGGCGGCTTTTTCAATTTGAGTGGCGCTTTCGCCTTCTGCCATAACGCGAATCAAAGGCTCAGTTCCGGAAGGGCGCAACAACACACGCCCTGAACTCCCAAGTTCAGCCTCAATCACTGCTTGCGCTTGCGCTACCGCTGGCTCCGCCATTATCTCTGAGGCTAGACGACTGCCATCCAATCTGACATTAATCATTTGCTGAGGATATTTCACAACGCCTTCCAGCAGGTCGCGCAATGATTCACCCGTGCTGGACATCTCCGCCAACACTTGTAGAGCCGCCACGGTTCCATCGCCTGTGGTGCTGCGATCCAAGCAAATCACATGGCCGGAAGATTCCCCTCCGACGACGCTGTCGTGCTGCTTCATCATTTCAAGTACGTAGCGATCGCCGACTTGCGCACGCAGGAATGAAATACCTTGCGCTTTGAGTGCGTTTTCCACACCTAGATTACTCATCAAGGTTCCCACAACAGGCCCTTTTAATCGTTGCCGTGCCTGGCGCGCCTTGGCAATAATGTAAAGCAGTTCATCGCCATCCACGATATCGCCGTTTTCATCGATCATCATGCAGCGGTCCGCATCGCCGTCTAGCGCAATGCCAACATCAGCGGCATGATCAATGACGGCCTTCTGCAGAGCTGCTGGATGAGTGGAGCCACAATTCGTATTGATGTTAATACCGTTGGGCGAGCCACCGATCACTTCAACATCGGCACCGAGCTCTCGTAATATGTGGGGAGTGACGTGATATGACGCCCCGTTAGCGCAATCCAACACGATTCGCAGTGCCTTAAGTGAATTGCCACGAAAGGTAGATTTGCAATATTCGATATAGCGCCCGGCAGCGTCGTCGACACGCTTGGCGCGACCAAACTGTTCGGGGTCTACGCAAGCCAAATCGCTATCGATAGCCGCTTCGATTTCCAACTCCAAAGCATCGGACAATTTGTAACCGTCACCGCCGAACAACTTAATGCCGTTGTCATGAAACGGGTTGTGTGAAGCGCTAATCACCACCCCCGCTTGCGCTCGAAAGGTCCTCGCAAGGTAGGCCACGCCCGGCGTTGGCATTGGCCCTAGCAGCAAGACATTACAGCCCGCCGCTGACAAACCCGCCTCCATGGCGGATTCCAGCATATAGCCGGATAGACGCGTGTCCTTGCCGATAACAACCAACGGGTTGGAACCGTGCTGACGTAGCGTTTTCCCCACCGCCATGCCCAATCGCATAACAAAGTCGGGCGTCATGGGCGCTTGCCCCACCCGCCCGCGCACCCCATCGGTGCCAAAATATTTACGCATCAGATCCCCCCGAATCCACTTTAGGCCGTTTCGATAGCCTGCAGTAAACGCAGAGCCTCGCAAGTTTGTTTGACGTCATGAACGCGCAGTATTGCAGCCCCGGCTTGCGCCGCCAACATTGCCGTTTGCACACTCGCCTGTATACGCTGATTTGGCGGCCGATCCCCCAGCAGTTGAGCGAACATGGATTTTCTCGACACCCCAATCAATACCAGACCAAATTGCTGCACTAAAGCGGGGGTTTCTCGCAGTAACTTCAAGTTATGCGCCAGTGATTTTCCAAAACCAATCCCTGGGTCCACCACCACTTGGCCTGCCCGTAAACCCGCGGTTACCGATGCTTCTTTGCGTGATTGCAGAAAATCACAGACCTCAACAAAGACGTCTTCGTATTGTGGGTTTTCCTGCATGGTGCGCGGTTCTCCGCGCATATGCATCAACACGCATGCGACATGCGGGTTCTGCGCCAATACCGACAAAGCGCCAGACGCACGTAATGCATTGACGTCGTTAATCATGCCTGCGCCATGTGCAATGGCTTCTGACATCAATTCGGGTTTACTGGTATCCACAGAGATGGGCAAATCCACATGCTCACGCAGTTTGCGCAACAATGGAACTATCCGACGACGCTCTTCTTCGAGATCAACTGCAGCCGCACCGGGACGTGTGGATTCACCGCCAATATCAATGATATCAGCGCCCTCGGCCTGCATCCGCACAGCCTGAGCCAAAGCCTGGCCAAGCTGGTCGTATTGCCCACCATCAGAAAATGAATCTGGGGTGACATTAAGCACCCCCATGATCAGAGGGCGGCTCAAGGACAGCGACACTGAACCAAATTGCAGTGTCGATGAGCCCGCATCAGCACGCACGGGAAGTGACTTCAGCCTTCGTTCGGCTCAAGCTTTCCCGCAGCTTCCTCGACCATCGCCTTCAATTCACCTGAATTGTGCAAATCCAAGGTGATATCACAGCCTCCAATCAACTCACCATTAATGTAGAGCTGTGGAAAAGTCGGCCAGTTGGCGTATTGCGGCAACGCCTTGTAGATATCCTGGTCTTCGTAAATATTCACGTAAGCAAAGGGTGCACCACATTGATTTAGTGCCTGCGACGTACGCGCAGAAAAGCCACACTGTGGAAAATCAGGTGTCCCTTTCATGAAGATAATCACGGGATTGTCTTCAATAGCCTTTCGAATTCTGTCCATAGCGTCCATCAGTACCTCCTCCTGAAAGCGCAATTAGACCCATCGGGGCCTAAAGGGCGCGGGAGTATAACGAAACTCACCAATATTACTACCCCACACTGATATCCGGAGGGCGCAAACACTGGTAAGCCTGTATGACTTCCGTTAACCTGCCCGGTTCAAATCTCGTTTTTTTGTTGGATCAGTCCAAAGGAATATCAATATGGCTTTTACGCTTCCTGAACTTCCCTACGCACGCGATGCTCTGGAACCGCATATGTCCAGCGAAACGCTGGATTTCCATTACGGCAAGCATCATCAAACCTATGTTGATAAAGCAAATGGCCTGATTGCGGGCACTGCTGATGAAAATAAAAGCTTGGAAGAACTGATTAAAACCAGCTCCGGCGGTTTGTTTAATAACGTTGCGCAGATCTGGAATCACAGTTTTTTCTGGAATTGCCTGACACCTGGCGGTAGCGCACCTTCAGAGGCTGTGAGCAGCGCTCTAAGCAATGCTTTCGGCTCAGTCGATGCCTTTAAAGAGCAGTTTACCAACTCCGCGATAAACAATTTCGGCGCAGGCTGGACTTGGCTGGTGAAAAATGCGGATGGCTCTTTAGCCATCGTAAACACCTCCAATGCCGGCACTCCTTTGACTGACGGACAAACTCCATTGCTGACCGTAGATGTGTGGGAACACGCGTATTACATAGATCATCGCAACGCGCGGCCTAAGTTCCTAGCATCCTTCTGGGCACTCGCCAATTGGGATTTCGTCGCTCAGAATATGGGCTAAATCAATTCGGCTATTTTTAGCCGCAATTGCAATCAAACAGGTTCGTCCGGACTGCCGGGCGAACTTTTTTTTTTGCCATGAATAAACGTGACTTCCTAACGCTGTTTGACTTCAACAGCGCAGAATTGCAAGCCTTAATCGCCCGTGCGATTGAAGAAAAGCAAAGCTACCTCAAAGGCGCCAGCCAACCCGTTTTGGCGGGCAAGACCCTGGCTATGATTTTTGAGAAAAGCTCCACCCGGACCCGAGTGTCCTTTGAGGCCGGTATGGCTCAACTGGGTGGACATGCCTTGTTTTTGAGCTCTCGCGACACCCAGCTGGGACGCGGCGAACCCATTGCGGATACCGCCAAGGTCATCTCGAGCATGGTCGACATCGTCATGATCCGAAATGATTCACAGCGCGATCAAGCCTTATTTTCCGTACACTCCAGCGTGCCGGTTATCAATGCACTGAGTGACACCAGCCACCCATGCCAGCTACTGGCCGATGTCATGACATTCCAGGAAGCGCGCGGCAGCATCCAAGGTGCGCGCGTTGCATGGGTCGGCGATGGCAACAATGTCTGCCATTCTTGGATGGCCGCAGCGCAGCAGTTTAACTTTGAACTGCAGCTTGCCTGCCCTACTGGTTACGAGCCCGATAGCGATCTACTCCAACAAACACAAGCGCATGTGCAGCTTAGCAACGACCCTAAAGCCGCCTGTGAGAAGGCGGATTTGGTGGTGACCGACGTGTGGGCCAGCATGGGCCAAGAAGACGACCAAGCGGCGCGCGAACAGGCCTTTGCTGGCTTTGAAGTTAATGCCAACTTGATGCAGCAGGCTCAATCTGATGCCCTGTTTATGCATTGCCTGCCCGCCCATCGTGGCGAGGAAGTTAGCGCAGAGGTGATTGATGGTCCACAAAGCATAGTCTGGGCTGAAGCGGAGAACCGCTTACACGCTCAAAAGACGCTGATGCTGGAACTGCTCGGCAAGTAATCTCCACGAGTCCTACAATGCATCACTGCGCATAAGCGGCAAATACTATGGCTGTAAAAATCAAAGCTCCGGAAAAGACCATTCAAATGAATGTCGCTCTGGCGCTACGCGAAGACGTCGCCACTGGCGACGTCAGTGCTGCCCTGTTACCGGCAGATGCACAAATCAAAGCCACCTTGATTGCTCGAGAATCGGCGGTGATCTGCGGCCAAGCTTGGTTTAACGAAAGCTTTCGTCAGCTTGATGACAGCATTCAGGTGAACTGGCTGACCGAGGAAGCCAGTTACGTAGCCCCGAATAAACCGCTGTGTGAGATCACTGGCTCCGCCAGAAACATACTTACCGGTGAGCGCACCGCGCTGAATTTCCTACAATTGTTTTCCGGCGTCGCCACTCAAACTCGACGCTATGTGGAAAGAGTCAAAGGCACTAAGGCGCGTATATTGGATACGCGTAAAACAGTGCCCGGTTTGCGTGCAGGACAAAAATACGCCGTTGCTTGTGGCGGCGGACAGCCGCATCGCATGGGTTTGTATGATGCTTTTATGATCAAGGAAAACCATATTACTGTGGCCGGCTCGATCAGTGCGGCAGTTGATATCGCGCGGCAAAACAACCCCAAGAACCTGCCCATCATTGTTGAAGCTGAAGACTTAACCCAGGCAGAAGAAGCACTAGAGCGCTCTGTCGACGTGTTGCTGCTGGATAACTTCGCAACGCACCTGCTCGCGCGTGCGGCCAATATGGGGCGCACACAGCGGCGCTATAACCGTGGTCAAACCTTGCTCGAGGCCTCTGGCGGTATTACCTTACAAAACGTACGTGAAATTGCTGATACCGGTGTGGACCGAATCTCCATTGGCGGCCTGACCAAAAACGTCACTGCAGTCGATTTATCCCTGCGTGTTGATTGATTCACGCAATGCCGTGAATCCCGTCTGCAAATCAGCCACCAAATCATCTGCCGCTTCTAAGCCGGCATGAAACCGTAGATAAGTCGACGACTTATTCCACTGCTGGTCATCACGCTCTTTGGACACATCAAACGGAATGCACAAGCTTTCGAAGCCTCCCCAAGAGTAGCCTAAGCCGAATAGTTGCAAGCTATCGACCAACGCACTCAGAGCGGTATCATTCAAGGGGTCGATTTCGACGGAGAAAAGTCCGTTACCACCTGTGTAATCACGCTTCCATAGGACATGTTGTGGATGCGTATCATCGGCAGGATCAAGCACACGCCGCACTTCTGGCTGCTGTTTCAGCCATTCCTTCAGCACGCTGGCGTTGTGCGCATGTTGGCGCATGCGAATATCCAAGCTGCGCAAGCCGCGTAAAACCAACCACGCATCATCCGGACTCACGCAATAGCCAAAAGATTGCGAACGCTGACGAATTTTGGGCAACACGGCCGCATCACACAATGCTGCACCCAACATCACATCGGCGTGCCCACCAAGATATTTGGTACCGGCCTGTATATCCACACTCGCCCCCATAGCCAATACTTTCCCATGCAGCGGGGTTGCCCAAGTATTGTCCACCAAAACCGGAATATCGCGCGCTCGCGCGACTGCACATAGGGCAGGCAAATCCTGCATCTCCATGGTGAGCGAACCGGGTGACTCACAGTAAATTGCACGAGTAGTGGCACCGATATAGCCCTCTATATCTTTGCCTGCGATAGCCGGGAACACCCGTACCGAAATGCCAAAACGTGTCAGCTCTCGAATACAGAAGTTTCGCGTTGGCCCATACACGCAATCGGCCAATAGCAATTCGTCACCCGCGCTCAATAAACTACACAGTACGCCCGCTGTTGCCGCCAACCCCGACGGATAAAACACGCCGCCGTTTGCCCCCGACAGGGCACATAGCGCATCTTCCAGTGCCGCATGGGTGGGGGTGCCAAAGCGGCCATAGTAAAACCCATTGAATGGCTGTGCGCTGGCCTGCTTAAGCGATGCTAAGTTCTCAAACAAGACAGTGGAGGCGCGTACCAATGGCGGATTCACCGCGCCTCGCTGCCCTGCAGGCAAAGTCCCCGCGTGGCGGAGCACAGTTTCAGCGGCGCCGGTTTTCTTTCTGTCTGATGTTTTCATAGGCACACTTTGACAGCATGGGCGCAAACTGAAAACCTCTGAAAAAATTTGAGCGCTACACTTCCTGCATGAGCAAACTGGATCCCTATTTACTGGCTGCGGTCGACGCCTTCCATAACTACTGGCCAAGGGCCCGCCCGACCGCTGAACAACTCCAAGCTGCCCGAATCATTTCTCACCGCGGCGAACGACCACATCGCGACATTATCGAAAATACACTGACCGCTTTCGATCCGCTGGTTGGCCATGTTTGGGCCCTGGAGTGCGATATCCGGTTTAGTCGCGATGGTGTCGCCATGGTTTTCCATGATGCGGATTTGTTGCGCATCTTTTCTTGCCGCGAACGCCTATGCGATTTAGACAGCCATGAACTGCGGCTTCGATTTCCGCAAATCCCCACACTCAAGGAGCTGGTTCAGCGCTATGCGGGGAAATTGCACTTTATGTTGGAATTCAAAGCGGAGCATAGGCCCGACCCTCAAGCCCAGCTGAACACCGTACGCGAGGCCCTAAACCCCATTCAGGCACAAACGGATTTCCATTTGATGGCCCTGGACATACCAACGCTCACTTGGTTGGGACAAGTCTGGCCTCAGGCCTGTGTCCCCATCGCTAGGCACAATGTCGCTCAGCTGGGCGCATACGCCATAGCGGCCAACTGCGCCGGCATGGCAGGACACTATGCGCTATTGCGTCGCCCAGCAATTAGCCACCACGTCAGCAATGGGCAGTGGTGTGGATTGGGGTTCCCCGCTACGCGGCAATGCCTGCGGTATTGCCTGAATCAAGGGGCAACTCACTTATTCAGCAATCACGCGCTCGCACTGCAAAGCGATTTAGATCGAGAAAAGAGCTCTACTAACGCCTGATTGACCACCTCAGGCATTTGCAGGGGCAATCCATGACTAGCGCCCGGCACCACCTGCAGGCTGGCTTGCGGCAGGTAGCTCAAACTCTCTTGCACATCAGACAAGCGAAAATAGTCGCGTGCGGCCGCCATCACGTGGACAGGACATTGGATTGCAGACAATTGTTCGCGTACGTCCCATTGCGACAATGCCGACAATAGCAACGCATAAACAGCCGGATCATTGTTGGCGTAGCGCGGACGCATTTTGGCAATCAACTCTGGCTGGCCTTCAAATAAACCATTGACCACCTTCTCCGCCATAGCATCCATGCCCATAAACCGGCTCAAGGTGTGGCGTAGCCAAAATTGCCAATGATCTTGTAAGCGCTGCGGTACAAAACAGGGCACGCTGCAGACGATCCCCAAGCTACGTATAGCCTGTGGTCGCTGCACCGCCATTTGATATGCGACCGCACCGCCCATGGAGTAACCGACCAAGTGGCAGGACTCGATATTTAACTGCTGCAGCAAACGCCAAACATCTTCGGCAAAGGGCTCCGGCCCCAAACGCTCTTTCGATGCGGCGGGTTGTGACGTCAGCGTGGCCGACTGCCCGAAACCAATAAAATCAGGACAAATCAGACGATAGCCGGCTGCACTCAGCGCGGCCCATTGAAATTCCCAATCCTGGCCGCTGTTGCCCAAGCCGTGCAGCAGCACGGCCACTTCGCCCTGCCCGCTGCTCGCTGGTATATCGTGATAATGCAACTCCAAGCCACGAATACACGTGCTTGCCATCAGTGACGCGGATCACACAAACAGTCTGCATACACAGCACGCGGATCTGACCAACGACGCAAGCCACTGTCGATTTGCTGCAACCATTGCCCTATCCAACGGCTTAAGCCGCTGGGCATTGCAATACTGGAAAAGCGATCAAGAAACTGCATACGCAAATCCATGGGCGGACGCATAGGCTGAACTTCAAAATCTTCTATTCCAGCCAAACTCGCAGCTTTTGTAATTGCCGCATCGAAGTCACCCAGCTCATCAACCAAACCAATGTCCAAGGCATGCTGGCCACTCCAAACCTGCCCTTGGGCAATACTGTCTGTGGTCTCTAAACTGAGATCACGCGCCTTGGCAACCGAACCGATAAAGAGGCGGTAATCTTTCTCTACAACACTTTGCAGGCCTTCGCGCGCCGACTTGGACAAGGGACGCAGCGGCGTTAAACCACCCGACCAACGCGTAGTCCCGACGCCATCACTGGAAATGCCCAATTTGTCCAAGCTCTTTTCGAAGGTTGGCACCATGCCAAATACACCGATAGAGCCGGTGATGGTTGTGGCGTGAGCCAGGATGCTATCCGCATCCATGGAAATCCAATAACCACCGGACGCTGCAACAGACGCCATGGACACGACCACCGGTCGCCCAGAGGCTTGATAACGCAGCACCGCACGGCGCATCTGTTCAGAGGCGAAAACGCTGCCTCCAGGTGAATCGACGCGCAAAACCAATGCTTTAGAGGACTCATCGCGTCGCGCATCATCAATCAAACGACGAATCGAATCACCACCGGCATAACCTGGCGCGCTCTCGCCCACCACAATATTGCCTTGCACCGTGACCACCGATACAAAGGCCGGATCCGACCTTGGTTTTTCAGCAATCTTTAGGTCAGCCTTGGGCTGATTTTTAACCGCACGCAAATACCGCGCATGATCGATTTGCCGGAAACTTCCGTGCTCTTCATCCATGCCCACCAATTCACCAACGTATTCACGCAACTCGTGCAAATCCATGACGTGATCCACCAAGTTGGCAGCTTTCGCCGTCAGCGCGGTATCGCCTTCTTGCTGCTGGAGCAATTGTGCAAAATTATCGCTATAGGTTTGCAAGTCCTGCGCACTGAGGCCTCGCGCCTGTGCAACTTGCTCACGCCAACCCATCCATAAGTCGTCTAACCAACCTTGCGCGTTGCGCTTTGCGGCGTCAGACATGGAATCTCGCAAAAAAGGCTCGACTGCGGACTTAAATTCACCGACACGGAATACATTGACGGTTACGCCAAGCCGATCTAAGGCCTCCCGATAGTAAAGCGGATAATTTTCGTAGCCCTGAAAGAACACCAACCCTAAGGGATCGACGAAAATCTCATCAGCAGCGGCGGCCAAAAAATAGGCTTGCTGACCATAGTCCGGAGCGTAGGCATACACCGGTTTATCGCTTAGCTTAAAGCGCTGAATCGCAGCAACCAGTTCTTCCATTTGCGCTTGCCCTGCGTAAAACCCAGTATCAAGCTTTAAAAAAAGAGCCTTTATCCGTTTATCCGTTGCTGCTGAGTCAATCGCAGTCAGCAAATTCCCGAGCACGGTCACAGATGGATCTTCACCCAAGAATTCATCGGCCAGTCGCGCTCTCGGGTCGGTTTCGTCTTGATCAACAATCTGCCCAAAAGGCACCAGAACCAAGGCGATACCGTCGTCCACCTTAATCGGTGGCCCACCCTTATAAATGATCCACGTCACGCCTAAACTAATGAGCAAAAAGACGATAAAGACCGCTTTGCGGACGAAGTCCAATATGCCGCCGACCAGGCCAAATAGGCGCCGCAGCAAAGATTTTTTTTCAGCCATTTGTTTACATTGCCGATAGGGAAGCGCCAGTGTACGGTGCCGAATCAATTCATGCTCGCTATAAACAGTTGGCTTTTGAGATTAGCTCATTGATTTTCGCTATATAGACGATAAATAAACTTGTCTTGAGCTATGAACACCACCCCATTAGACTGCGTCCCTGCTGTGGATAGCACCCAGCGCACGAGTCGATGCGGTGCAACCCCCAATCAGATCGCAATCCCGTTACTTAACTCACAGGAGCATCATCATGAGCGTACTTGTAGGACGCCCCGCCCCCGATTTCACCGCCGCAGCTGTATTAGGCGACGGCAGTATCGTTGAAGATTTCAAACTGTCTGATTACAAAGGCAAATATGTTGTTATCTTCTTCTATCCATTGGATTTCACTTTCGTTTGTCCTTCGGAAATCATCGCGCACGACCACCGTGTTGCCGCTTTCGAAGAACGCGGTGTACAAGTCATTGGCGTTTCCATTGATTCTCAGTTCACCCACCACGCTTGGCGTAACACTCCAGTTGAAAAAGGCGGCATTGGCCCGGTTAAATTCCCGCTGGTAGCCGACGTAAACCACGACATCGTGACCAATTACGGTATTGCCCATCCAGAAGCCGGTGTCGCTCTGCGCGCATCATTCTTGATCGACAAAGACGGTGTTGTACAACACCAAGTCGTTAACAACCTGCCTTTAGGCCGTGAAGTTGACGAAATGCTGCGTCTGGTAGATGCGCTGCAGTTCACCGAACAGCACGGCGAAGTTTGCCCCGCTGGCTGGCAGAAAGGCCAATCTGGCATGAAGCCCACCAGCGATGGTGTAGCGGAATACCTAGCTGGCAACGCAGACAATCTGTAAAGCAGTACAACGAAGACCATCTGGTGGTGGCGATTCACGCCACCACCCTTTAACGAATACATAAAACCATGAGCGAAATTCAACACCACCGCCTCATCATTCTCGGCTCAGGCCCTGCGGGTTACACCGCGGCCATTTATGCCGCGCGTGCCAATCTGAATCCAGTTATGATCACTGGCTTAGAACAAGGCGGCCAATTGACCACCACGACCGACGTGGATAACTGGCCGGGCGATGTCGAAGGCCTGCAGGGACCAGACCTCATGGTTCGCATGCAAAAGCATGCAGAACGCTTTGATACAAAAATGATTTTTGATCACATAAGCAAGACTGATTTGAGTCAAAAACCATATCGCCTTAGCGGCGATTCAGGCGAATACACCTGTGACGCGCTGATTATTGCCACCGGAGCGTCGGCCCAATACTTGGGCATGGATTCCGAAGAAGCATTCAAAGGCAAAGGCGTTTCCGCCTGCGCCACCTGTGACGGTTTCTTTTATCGCAACAAACCCGTTGCAGTCATTGGCGGTGGCAACACGGCCGTTGAAGAAGCTCTTTATCTGGCCAATATCGCCTCGCATGTAGATTTGGTTCATCGCCGCGATCAATTTCGTGCCGAGAAAATCCTCGTCGATAAATTGATGGCGCGGGTTGAGGAAGGCAAAATCACCCTGCACGTGTTCAACGAGTTGGATGAAGTGCTGGGTGACAAGATGGGTGTGACCGGCGCACGCATACGCAACAACCAGAGCAAAGAAATCACCGATCTTGAAGTACACGGTGTATTCATCGCCATTGGCCACAAACCGAATACCGGCATTTTCGACGGCCAGCTGGATATGGTTGACGGCTACATCACGGTGAAAAGCGGCAGCATGGGCGACGCCACTGCGACCTCAAAAGCGGGCGTGTTCGCGGCTGGCGATGTGATGGACCATATCTATCGCCAAGCGATCACTTCGGCCGGAACCGGCTGTATGGCCGCGCTGGATGCCGAACGATACCTCGATCAAGACGGCAGTTAGTTTCAAGTAGAAAACCAAAAGGGCCCTCACCAGCACCTGCTGGTGAGGGCCCTTTTTTTATGGACATTCGCGGTCTATTTTGAGCCCGCGCACTGCGTTTGTGGGCAAGCGCCCCAAGCACTAGCAAACAAAGGGTAGCCAGGCCTTAATCCAAAATTTCGCGGGCAATGATCTCTTTCATTATTTCGGAAGAACCAGCCAGAATGCGGTGGATTCGCTCATCC
>JBPOFU010000170.1:0-3917 GCA_051252075.1 Oceanococcus sp.
CACTGACCAGCGTCTTCGGCATGTTGCCGCTGGTGCTGTTCCCGGGCGAAGGTTCAGAACTCTATCGCGGCCTTGGGTCTGTCGTCGTCGGCGGTCTGGCAACGTCTGCATTGCTGACCTTGCTGACCGTGCCACCTTTGCTGGGTATCGTTCTGCGCAGTGTGCCAGCCATTGCGGACGAAACTCCGCCTTTGAAAATCGATGGCGAGAGCAATGCCCCGCAGCCAGCGGAGTGATTGTTTGCGTTGTCGGTGAAATGGGCGGGAAGCGGAAGTCCGTTTCGCAAGCAAAATGATGATGATCCGAATGCCAAGGCGGACAATTGCCGGCTCAAACAAAGTAATGCGCGTTGTTCAGATCAATTCAAGAATTCCTGCAACTTAGCCTATTGGTTGGGTTTCTTGGACTGTGCTGCACCAATCAACGAAGTCCTTTCCCAAGGGAAATTGGACCCGGCTCTTAATGCTCCGTAGCCAGTGTGCATACTCGTTTTTAGGTAAGCAACTAGCCCCAAAAATGAAGCTTGGCTGTGCCCAAGGTTGGATTTCATGAAAACGGGTTTTCCGAGACCTAAAGAAATTTTGTTCTTTGGCTCGCCAACGAATTAGGTGCAACTGTCTCAGATCAAGCGTGCCAGATAGTGCATCTAGTTTACGAATTTGTTCGGCATTAAAAGCTATGTGCTTGCGCACTCCCAGTTCCAAAAACCAAGCTCTTGCGCAGTCCAATGGCTGCATTCGAGGGGACAACAGAAGCTCCGTGACCTCTGCGCTCATATTCTCGAATCCACCAACACCTGTTTGGATGAACTCCTCAATTAGCAGACACACGTCTTTAGCAAACGGAATAAGTTCAGCAAGGTTGTTGCGAATGTAGTGTGCAACATCTGCGTTCTTAACTAAACGCATTGCGTGCAAGACGATCCTGATCTGGCCCATATCCCAATACGGTTCATTCAAAAGGTCTTCGAGCTCTTTACGAAGGTCTCTCAGCATGAGCGCATCTAATGCTTCTTGATCGAATTCGTCTTTACCGTAAGCCGCCCAAAAAAGTTTTTCGGTCGCAAATTCTTCCTTGGCATCGTCGTCACCAGCCTCAGGCACACCTTTAGATGCTGTGAACTCATCCCATGTGAGAATCCTAGTCTTCTGGATGTTTAAGCTGAGGCCTTCGTTTTCCGTAAGCTGTTTTGCAAGATATCCTAACGCGGCGTATGGATCTTGACCTTTCTTAACGAAAATAACCATGTCATCTACGTACCGCGTGTGCTCGTACCCCTCAGAGATTAACCCCATGTCAGTGTCGTTCAGGGCGGCTTCAGCAAGGAGCCTCGAGGCATTGCTACCAACAGGTAAACCAAATGACTGACGACTCCGCCAGTCGGATATGAAATTCTCAATCTTCTTAACAATTTTCGACTCGCCGGAAAGACTCTCAAGAATATTTTCTAATCGATGGCGATAGATTCTGGAGTAATAGTCAGAAATGTCGGTTCGGATTACATGGCTATATTCATCTGAGAATTCTTTTGCCCTAATTACACTGAGCCAATTTCTATATGTTCGATCTTTATAAAAGAGTGAGGGGTCCAGCCCAGGTGTTTTCCGGTATGAAAACGCCCTGTCGTTTTCTTTTGGGTCGCGACCTTCTTCAACTGCGTCAAAAATTCTCAAGACAAGAGCTGTGTATATAGCCGTATCAATCGGGAAAGGCTGATGCGCAGTTCTGAAGCCGAATTTCGACTTAGGAACGAGAGTTTCTACCAAACTCATGGGGTGGTATTGGTTCAGGTCTAACGAACCAAGTTCCGTTGCCACTTCAGCTTTGCGATCTTTTAGGAACTTGAGTTCAAATGGATAAGGGAAGATATCAGTATCCCCATAGGCAGTGATATGTTCCACTGCACACACGAAGTAATCGGCATCAAGCTTCATCGGCATTAATCTTCACTATGCAAAGTTATGTCGAGCTCTCGTTTTCAATACGATTGCCCAACTTGAGGATAAAGCCTTGTAAACTGAAAACGGTCGGGCTTGGAACCATGATTGTGCATTTGCATAGAATGTCGTGAATGGACGGCTGCACGTCAGGTGCCGCAAGATCGACCAATGCCCGCTTTGGCCAAGCTGCTATCCAGCAATCGGCCTCCTCCGAACGTCCAGTGTGGGCCGAAATTGCGCAATCATTTACCAGCGCAACTACTGCCTATTTGGCTACAATTGCAGTGCGTAAAATTTGTGTTTCTAACTATTCGCCGCCAACTTGTAATTTGTCAAAAGCGCAGCACATAACGACACATCCGACCCCATCAGGAGCTACATTGATCGGTTGAATACTTGTATCAAGTTGGATTTGACACCGCATGGTTGTTGATGGTGGAGAACCGAGCGAAAAGCTCGACCCTATGAACTGCATGTCAATTTTCCTCGCATGCCCATTTCGTAGTGCTTCATGCCACTTTACCTCCCACGCGACGTCACCACTGACTGCGAGATATTCTTTGGTAAAACCGTCGGGACGCGACACCATTTCAGCGGTAAACGGTTCGCAACTCACAGTTGCTTGCCAGACGTCCAAGCTACCCTTTTGCTTCACCCAATTTAAACCAGGTTTTTTAGTCGATTGTGCATTTGGGTAACAAATCGCAGGTTTCTCTTTAAAACCATCGACAAAGTCTTTCACGACTCGCTTGTCTGGCTCAGGTTCACCGCCAGCCATTGCTAACCCAATAGATAAGAAAAAAGACAAAAAACAACTAAAAAGGCGCATTTTCATTCGAAGCTCATTAAATTGATTTTTGACGAAATTGTATATTATTCAATTGAGATCAGACAAATGATTTTTGAAATTTGAGTCAAAGAGACAGATTGTTGTACAATCACGACGGTAGCAGAATTTTCCAGGGAATAAAGAGGAGTTACGCCTTCCAGCGTTTAATACCCGCTGAGTTTGTTACAGCCCCTGCTGCTTCTGATTACATTGCAAGAAAATGGACAGTTTCAGCTGTAACAAGAGTAGGAATGTTAAATAAAGCGCCTTCCAAACTTTTCGAGTCTAATGGTCGCTTAGAGATTGGCTACGCGATGAGCAAAAACTTTGGGCAATATCAAGAAAGGGCTGCCGGCACCATATAGTTATTGTCTCGCAGTATTTTTTGTTTGGTTTCCAACTT
This sequence comes from Oceanococcus sp., assembly GCA_051252075.1. Classification (GTDB taxonomy): domain Bacteria; phylum Pseudomonadota; class Gammaproteobacteria; order Nevskiales; family Oceanococcaceae; genus Oceanococcus. The sequence continues at coordinate 3,173 of JBPOFU010000170.1, forward strand.
GGGATTAGATCAAAATAGGAGTTTACGATGAGCGCTCGTTTATCGACAGCTATCAAGATCTGCGATGCAGCCAATGCGATTTTGAGGAAGACACAAAGGTTTCCGGATCAACGTTTTGACAAGGATGAAGGCTGGAGCGAACGCGAACATGTTGGGGTTGAACCGATGCTATTGGCGCTTTCGATGGAACTGTCACTCAAAGCGTGGTTCGTTTTCGACTACGACGATCCCGAAGTTATCAAATCGCACGATCTGATTAAGCTGTTTAACGGCTTGTTGCCCGAGAGCAAGCAGAAACTGGACCAGGAATTTAAGAGATCGGTGGTTCCACTTCATCCAAGTGCATTCTATATCGACTACAGTATTCGTGACATTCTTTTTCAGCACAAAGATGCCTTCATTGACTGGCGCTATCTCCACGAGGCGAAAAAATCGATGATGTTTGACCAGAGCGCTTTTGAAGCGACGCTTGAGATGGTTCTGCGGGAATTCAGAAAGCGATACCGCACCGTACCTGTGAAACGGGCTTGGTCTTCCCAATAATGTCCGCTTTGTGGGAGCAGCAACGCGGTGCGGTAGGTTCCGGCAAATGTCTGCAATGGACCGAAATCACCACCAAATTCCGATTTTCTGGTAGCGGGAACATTGGTCCCGCCTCGCACCTTTGTTGTGGTGAGCATCGAACTTGAGGAAGGGCTTTGTGGTCAACAAACATTTGCCGCCTCTGCCGTTGATGCAATTGATT
>JBPOFU010000171.1:0-3854 GCA_051252075.1 Oceanococcus sp.
CGCGTTAAACAAGCGCGGGTCGGCACCCTGGAAACCCATGATTGATTGCTTGATATCTCCCACAATCACTGGGGGTGGTTGCTGTCTTATCAGTTGCCATAGAAGCCCAAATTGCATTGGGTTGGTATCCTGAAACTCATCCACCACAACGCAATCAATCCGATCGCGAAGCTGTTGAGCGATCTGCGGATCCAAAAGGGCACGGTAGGCTCCAACGACCATATCGCTGTAATCCAGCAGACCGGCATCACGTTTGAAACTATCAAACTTGCACATCGCGTCACTGGCAATTCGAAACATCATTTCGATGTGCCCTTGAGCAAAAGCTAAGGGACCAGGGTGACGCTCCAGCAAGCTGGCTACCTCGATCACACTTTCGGCTAGCGCCTTGTATTCATCAGGCACCGAAAATTTCTGAGCTGACAGGCGCAACTGCGACAATTTCGCCCAAAGGTCCCAGTCAATGAGCAACTTGTCACCTGACACAGCGGCCTTCAATGCGTCGTAATCTTTCTGAAAATCGCCTTTAGCAGACTTATTTCCCTGCACCTGATCCGCCAGGGACATTGGATACGTATCGAGTAACGCGGCTACGCGTCGCTTTAACATTTTTGCGAGCTCTTCCCCAGAATTCGGATCTAATGTTCCGTATTGTGATGCGGTCCAGGCTCTGGCATTTTGGATGATCTGCTCTAGGTTGTCGTCGTCGCCAATTGTTCTCAGAAACTCAATAACTTGCAACAGATGTGAACGAAAACCATCCTCTGCAGATGCACCGGTGTTGTAGTCGTAGCGATAGCCAAATTTCGCTAGGTCTTTGCTCACTGGACTGATAAGAGCACTGCCCCCAAGCGCCTGCCGAATGAGTTGTTGTTGTTCTTCCTCTTTCAGCAATCGTGGATTAAGGGCCAAGCCGAGTTCGAAGGCAGCCTCACGTAAAATACGCAAACCAAAACCATGGATCGTGGAGACATACGCCTCGTCAAGTGCAGCCGCTTGCTCCAGGCGACCATCTGCCATCAACGCGCCTCGAACGCGCTGGCGTAATTCCGCTGCAGCAACCTCGGTAAACGTAACGGCAACGACTCGCTCCGCTCGCAAAGCCCGCTGCAATGACCTTCGATCGCCTTGAGGCAGTTCATCATTGACTTCCCAAACGTCATCCAAAATACCTTCGCAAAGCATTTTGGTGAGCTTAAATGTCTTACCCGAGCCAGCACTGGCTGGAATCAGCGTCAAATCTGCACTCACGCCTTCTCTCCTTCGCTAGACTCATCTAACAGCCTAGTCGTCAGCGGCGATAGCTTTAGGGCGTAATCTGGTACGCCTGCTTTCGAAAGCGCGTCGATTGCATCCGCGCGCGGAGCGCACACCTGCCCCGCCCGAAGCTCTTCAAAACGCTTGCGTAGCAGCCCCAACCCTTCTGATGAAACGTCATGGTCAGCAAAGCGCCAACCAGCCACTGCGCCCAATGGCTGAAAATTTGCCGAGGCCTTTTGATCTCTGAGCGTGAAGTAAACCACTCCTGTTAACTGCAAGCCCTTCAAAGCTACAGCCGCGTCAACTTCTCGTTTCTTGGGACCACCGGTTTTCAACATTTCCTGATATAGCGAGGCCTGTAAATCCAGATGGTTATTCATGCGATTTAAGAATTTGGCCGAACTGCTGTTTTTAAAATCCACAACAACGACACCACGGTCTGGTATCGATAAAACAGCATCCGCTTGCCCATGCACAGCAGCACCATCGAATTGCCCCTGCAACCAGATTTCAGGCTGTACGACGGTGGCCTCAAGCTCACAGAGAAGATCAGTCCACTGTCTTGCTGCTCTTTCAATTACGCCAAGTAAATTCTGACGCTCAACAGCCCAATCTGCGGTTGTCAGAAAGGGTGATGTCTTTCGTAATGCCACATCGAAGGCTGGCTTAATCTTTGGTCCAATTTCATTCCAATCTGGTTGATGCGTGCCTTGTGCAAAGACCTGCTCAAACACATCGTGAGCCAGCGTGCCGCTCATCATCGGTGAAAACCCATCGGGGTCCCAATTAGACGGTTCTGCCCCTAACTGTCGAAGCAGCCAGGCCAAGGGACACATCAATAGAAAATCCAAGCTACTGGGAGATTGAGGCTTAGGCGAAGTTCCTGACATCTCACTGCGAGCCAACAAATTTGTCCCAAGATTCAGATCCGCCACTTCCCAAGTCCGAGGTGACGAAGCCTGCACCGGCGCCGCCAAAGGTAAGCTACTGATCTTTGCGCGATCACCCTCAGATTCAAATTCAACCAACAGCTTTTCTGGTTCGTCAGCACGTCCAGCGAGCAAGGCAAAGTCGATCAATGAGGAGCAGGGTGCCAGCACCTCCCCAGCATGACTGCGCTGTGGAATCATGAACCGGACACGTTCAGACACTTGGCAGAGCGCTAAACGAAAAGCCTTTCGCTGGCGATCGATACCCTGCTGCGGCAATTCAATAGCCAGCCCTTGTGAGGCCAAGCGTCGCCATTGGTCAGGTGCCAGCACCAGCGAAAAACGGTGTTTTTGCGGGTAGTGGCCATCCAAAAAATCGAGCACAAAAAGCTCATGCACGGGCCGCCACGGCATTTCGCCTTCTCGAATTACGGTCACGCCTTCTAAATTTACGTCCTTAGTGCTCTCGACCTCCAACCGTGCTGGCGAGCATAACGAACGCAGTTTGCGCCAATCGGCTTCACCTGCTCGCAGGGCAAGTTGCACTGCCTGCACAGCATCAATAGCACGCTGTCGGTGAAGTGCCAGTTCGTCTGCAGCATCAAGATGAGATATCAACTTACTGAGATTCAACGACAGTTGATCGGGCGCGCTGGGCTCGTCTAGCAACGCCAGCAATTCGCGTTGATCCGCTGGCAAATCTTTAGGTGGCTCTAAACCAAAACCGAAACTTTCTAGCGATTCGGCCATCTGTATGCCAATTCCCGAATCCCATGGCATCAGCGGATTGGTGACCAAAGCCTTTAAAGCCATGCTGGGGATAGGTCCTTCGAATCGCATTAACGCAAACCTGACCAACTCCCGACCCAAGTCCCGCTCGCGCTTTTCTATTGGCAAGTTAGAAAGCGGAATCCCCCAATCGGCGAATGCGCTGGCCAGGACCTGAGTGTGCGAATAGTCACGCGGCAAAAGGAGCCCAAAATCAGCAAAACATCTTTCACCATCGTCCTCCATCGTCTGTTGAATCAATCCAGCGACAAGCTCAACGGACTCTAAGCCATCCCGCACGGTGATGAACTGGCAACTGTCATCATCCTCACCCCACTGTCCTGTTCCGGAAAAAAGTTCACGCTGAGCAACATCCAGCCGACTACCAAGCTTTGCTCGTGGCGACGCGACATGGGCTTCAAATTCGCCAAGCAATTGCGGCAAATTTGAGGGCTCTTGAATTGCGTCCGCATTCAATCGCTCCAAACAGGCAACTTGCCAAATATTGAGAGCTAACGTGGACTCGCTTGCATGAACTCGGATGGGACGATGCGGTAACAAACCCTGCTCAAGTTGTAGGGGTGTTGCGAGATCACTTGGCCAAGCCGACTTCGGAATGCTATTGAGCAGATTCAGATCGGCGAGTCGCTCTCCAATCCGAAGGTCGTCTACAAATTCAGGCCATGTCGCATTGGGAGATTGTGACAATAATATTTGACGCCACCCTGCTTCGACGGCTTGGGCCACACCTTGGGGATCCACCTGATAAGAAGCATGCCAGAACGCCTTCGAACGCTCTGCCAGCAGTTCATGCAAGGCCTCCGACCAACCTTCCGTTTCATCCAACAAGTACGCCGATCGCACTTGAGCCAAGAGATCTGGCCAAGTCCCAACACG
>JBPOFU010000172.1:0-3805 GCA_051252075.1 Oceanococcus sp.
CCATCGGGGTCAGCCTTTTCACGCGCCGAATAGTCGGGTTCAGGCAGCGGTTCACGTGCCGTCGGTGAACTGGCACAGGCACTCAACAATGAAACGGCCAACAATAAAGCGATGGGCAGCCACAAAGAGCCCAGGAATTGCTTACTCATTTTTGTAGACACGGATCTCATAGCGATCACATGTTGTTGTTAACGTAGGCCAACATTTGGTCGGCTGCAGAAATCGCTTTGGAGTTCAGTTCGTAAGCGCGTTGGGTTTCGATCATATTGACCAGTTCTTCCACCACGTTGACGTTGGAGGATTCCAAAGAACCTTGCAGTAACTTGCCCAAACCGCCAAGACCGGGCGTACCGGTCTGCGGAGAACCGCTAGCACCGGTTTCGGTGTATAGATTTTCACCGTAGCCTTGCAAACCACCGGGGTTCACAAAGTCAGCAATTTGTATGGTGCCTATAATTTGTGGCTGCGGCTGTCCTTGCAGCTGTACGCTGACCGTGCCATCGGCTGCCACGCTCAAAGACTGAGCTTCAGCAGGCACCGATACTCCAGGCTGCAGCTGATAGCCAGAATCGGTCACCAACTGGCCATCTGAGCTGAGCTGAAAAGCACCATTGCGGGTGTAGGCCTGAGTGCCATCTGGCAGGAGAACCTGGAAGAATCCGCGGCCGTTGACCGCCATATCCAATGGGTTCTCAGTTTGCAAAATATTGCCCTGAGAAAAATTTCGCTCAGTGGCAACAACACGCACGCCGGTACCGACTTCTAAACCTACCGCCGCTTGGCTTTGCTGCGAGGTTTGCGCACCGGTCTGGCGCACGTTTTGATAGAGCAAATCTTCGAACGCAGCACGCCCTTTCTTGAAACCGACGGTGTTGGTATTGGCCAGATTATTGGATATGACTGTCATGCGCGTTTGCTGCGCATCTAATCCTGTTTTGGCGACCCATAATGAAGAACTCATCTGTCTACTCCTGAGCTAAGCTGAAAAATCAGCCCAGCTTCATCAACTGCGTTGCTTGCTGTTCATTTTCATCGGCGGTTTTCATTGCTTGTACTTGCAACTCAAAACGTCGCTGCTGTTCGATCATCTGCACCATGGACTCCGCCAAATTCACATTGGAAGATTCCAAAGCACCGCTGACTAATACTTTTCCAGGGGCTGGAATGGCCTGCGCATCACCTTGCAAGCGGAACAAGCCGTCGGCTCCACGTTTCAATTGACCAGGCTCAATTTGGCTCACAGCCAAACGATCCAAAACAACCAACTGATTGGCTGTACCACCCTGAGGCACGATGGACACCGTGCCATCACCACCAATTTCGACTTTACGATGTGGCGGCAATGCGATAGCACCGCCCTCCCCCATCACCGGCAATCCAGATGCACTGGTCAACTGCCCCAGAGCATTCACCTGCAAATCACCGGCACGGGTGAAAGCCTGTTCCCCATCGGTGCCCAGCACAGCCAACCAATGGTCTTCGCGCAAGGCCACATCCAAGGCTCTATCGGTGTGCATTAAGCTGCCACTGCTTGAATCAAAACCAGCTTCTTTTGCTTGCGCATGTACGCGGGTTTGAAAGCCGTCACCTTCGACTGGCTTTGATTCCGCGTTTAATAACGCCGCTTTGAAGCCCACCGTCGATGCATTGGCGATGTTATGGCTTACTGAAGCGAGTGCCTGCCACGCTTGGCTGGCACCGCTCATAGCTACATAAAGTGATTTATCCACTGTGGCCGCCTTTTATTAACGGATATTCAGGGCTGCTTGAGTCACCTGATCCGCCGTGGTGATCATCTGTGCATTGGCTTGGAAATTACGTTGCGCGGTGATCATATTGACCAGCTGCGCGGTCAAATCCACGTTGGATGACTCCAAAGCACCTGACTGAATCGAACCCAGGCCACCCGTTCCCGCGACCCCGCGCTGTGCCGATCCTGAATCGAAAGTTTCCGCCCACGACGTATCACCTAAGGACTGTAAGCCTTCTGGATTGGCAAATTTCGTCATCGCTAACTGAGCCAAAGCGGTGGTTTGCCCATTGGTAAAGCGGGCCTGAACGACACCGTTCTCCGCTATCTCCACACCGACTAGACGGCCTGTAGCGAAACCATCTTGACTGACGCTATTGACCGCAAACGTATCGCCGTATTGACTAGCGCCACTGATATCAAAGGTCATGTCTAAATTGGCTGCTCCGTTGGTCAATGCAGTCGACGGCAGCGTGAATTCACCGTTGGCAGGGGTGGTGAGTTGACCGGTATTGTCAAACACGATGGGATTGGCACCACCGATTTGCGCGCCGTCCAAAGCGGTATACAAATCCCATTCATTGGGATTTGCCGTCTTCACGTAGAAGCTGGTTAAGGTGTGCGCATCACCTAGGGAATCGAACACTGTGACAGCACTGGACTGATTAAAGGTGTCAGGATCAGCCGGATCAAAAGGCGTTACCGCAGGAATGGCAGCATCGGCAGGAAGATTAAGCCCAGTTTGCACATCTGTAGTTGCAGCAGGAGCACTGTTAGTCGTGGACAGTTGAATATCTGACAGCGCCGCCGTATTGAATCCACCACCAGCAGTCGGTGCGGAGCCTTGCAAACGCAAGCCTTCGGCACTCACCATAAAGCCATCACGGTCCACTTGGAATGCACCATCCCGGCTATAACTCACTGCGCCAGCATCGGACAAAGTGAAGAAGCCGTCGCCATTGATACTCATATCCAATGCATTGCCGGTGAAATTGATGTTGCCCTGGGTAAACTGCTGCTGTACGCCGCTGAGACGGGCGCCGCCGCCAATCTGAGTGTCAGACAGGCCAATACCACCAGAGTTAAAGAGGTCCGAAAACTGCGCTCGTGACTCTTTAAAGCCTGTGGTATTCGCGTTAGCGATGTTATTGGCGGTGACCGAAAGTTCGGCCGATGCGGCATTCAATCCGCTCAATGCAATACGAAATGTCATTTGATATTCCTCCTGGAGGATCTAATAGAGCTCACGAACAGCGTTCATGTTGATTTCGCCCAATTGGGCTGTGCGTAGTCGGGTGCCATCGGTACCACCTAATGCCACCGCGTCGATTTGGCCAGCGACCATGACAGGCAAAGCCACCTCTCCAGCCGCTGTCGCTTGACGTGCCGACACACGATAAGAGCCTGCAGCGACTTCATCGCCTGAGGCATCAAGTCCGTCCCAAGACAAGCGCTGTACGCCGGCGCTCGGGGCTTGCACGTTGATGCTGCGGACCAATTGGCCTCCGGCATCATGAATGTCCACAACCACCGAGGACGCACCGTCGGCCACAAAAGCCAGACCAGCACTATCACCGGAGTTGTTGAGACTAAAATTTTCCTGCGCGACCAAAACGTCCCGCCCAATAAGACTGGCGGCTTGTAAGGCCTGATCACCACTGATACTGGCACTCAAACCGGAAAATTTGTCGTTCAATTCTTGCAGGCCATTCACCGTGGAGAACTGCGCCATTTGCCCAAGAAAATCACCGTTTTCCATGGGTTTGAAGGGATCTTGATTTTGCAATTGAGCCACCATTAGCTCAAGAAAATCTGTTTGCCCCAACTGAGCGTTTTTACTGACTGGTGCCAAAGAATTGGCGGATGTAACATCAGAAACTTGCATGCTTAACGTCCCATATTGAGTGTGCGCATCATCAGCGACTTGGCGGTGTTCACCACTTCAAGATTGCTCTGATAACTGCGTGAAGCCGAGATCATGTTGGCCATTTCTTCCACCACATTGACGTTGGGCGCGAATACGTAGCCCTGTTCATCAGCCAGTGGATGTCCCGG
>JBPOFU010000173.1:0-3793 GCA_051252075.1 Oceanococcus sp.
CCAATTATTATGACGACGCTGAATTGCGTGGCTATTACGACCACCATCAGGGGCGCCGGAAACGCTGCAAGGTCCGCGTTCGCGAATATGTCGATGCAGGCTTCAGCTATATGGAGGTCAAGCTGAAGGACAAGCGCAAGATCACGGTAAAAAAGCGGCTGAAAATCACTGACACAGCCAATCCGCTGAACAATCAGGGGCTGGCGTTCATCGAGGATAACTACCGCGACATCTATGACGCAGATTTCGGCAAGACCCTGCGTCCGGTAATTGCCATGCGCTACGAGCGTATCACGCTGGTGGCCAAGGAAGGTGGCGAGCGGATGACCATCGACACCAGCCTTCAGTTCCAGGCCAACGGCACCGCGCGCAAGGTGCAGCCTGACATGTTCATTATCGAAACCAAATCGGCGCGTGGGAACGGGATCGCAGACAAAATTCTGCGCAGCCTGCATCTGCATCCAACCAATAGCTGTTCGAAATACTGCATCGGAATGGCGTCAACCGGCTCGGTAGATCGCCACAACAGATTTCTGCCTGCGCTGAAACGGCTTCGCCTGACCGATCCGGTCGCAGCATGAGGCACACATCAAAACAGTGGAGACAAGACAATGTCTGATTTGGCTTTTGATACCCCTCTGTCTGCTTCCGGGCCAGACTCTTCGCCCGCGCTGACTTCGCCTGCGCTGACCAAGACGGTCCAGCGGATCATCCTTTGCCTCGCTTTCGTGGCTGCCGCAGCCACCTACGCTCGCCAGTCTCTGCAGTCTGGCTCATCCCCTCAGAACTTCGCCGCGCTCCCATCGCGCGGAAAATTTTCACCCAGGAATTTCATGAACTTTCGCACGCGTGGCTCTTGATAGGACTCCTTTGAGGTGACAAGCCAGAGCCCACTGATCAGGTCCTCAGTTGTAAAGCACATGACAAGATCGGGAAGTTGGTCGCCTTCCACACAAGGAAGCACACCGATGGCCTCTTCGGACCGTAATGAAGCTGACATGGTAACGATGGAATCCACCGTGCTGACGACCTTTGTTCTGTCAAAATGCTGATCCAGCCACTTCATGAGCTTTACGCCTTCAATCATCGCCTCGGGGTAGCTCAGAACCGGATGGTTGATCAGCTCATCTATCGAACGTGGCATCCCGTTCGCCGCAAGATAGGTTTTACTGCAATATATCCCCCACCTGACGGATGGCAGCTTTTTGACGATCAGAGTATCGCCCTCAATCTTGTCGGCGGCGCGAATTGCAATATCGGCTTCACCATTTTCCAAAGACACATACTGTTCTGCCGAATTTGTCTCGAAATGGATTTCCGGGCTGTGTTTTCGAAATTCTGATATCAATGGGAGCACCCAATGGGCCATGCTGGCATGTGCAGCGGTAACCCGGATTTTTCCATCTACAGTGCGGGCCAAATGGCTTGCCCGTGTTGAGACTTGTTCAGCCGCTTCCCCCATATTCGCTGCAACTTCAATCAGTGCGCTGCCTTGAGACGTCAGCGAATATCCGCGCGTGTCGCGTTCAAACAGCGTCAACCCCAGGGCCGTTTCCAGCGCATGCATGCGTCTGCCAACCGTCGTTTGGTTGATGTTCAGTTTCCTGGAAGCCGCAAGTGTCGATCCTTCGCTGGCGACAGCAAGAAAAATGCGTATGTCGTTCCAGTCAAGCATTGGCTCTTCACTCCTGAAGGTAGTCTGCACGGATGCCTAGCCATTATGCAAGTGCGTGGATACCCAACGCTCCTTTCCGGGATCATGCTGAATGCGTAGCCCAATCAAACGAGGAGACAGGAAATGACCGCGATACCCGCCAAAACCCGAGAAATGCACAATCATCACATGGACAGTACGGTTTGGAATGATATCGATTTTCGTGACGACGATATTGTTATCGCGACTTATGCCAAGTCCGGCACGTCCTGGATGCAGCAGATTGTCAGCCAGTTGATTTTTCAGGGGCAGGAAGGTTTGCCTGTCGCTGAAATGTCGCCTTGGGTTGATCTTCGTGTGCCGCCTAAAGAGGTCAAGCTTCCATCAATTGCAGGCCAAGAGCACCGCCGATTCATGAAGACTCATTTGCCAGTCGATGCTCTGGTCTTTTCCGATAAAGCAAAATATCTTTATGTCGGGCGGGACGCCCGGGATGTCATGTGGTCATTGCACAATCACCACGCCAATGCGAATGACATGTGGTACCAGGCATTGAATGAGACGCCAGGGCGCGTTGGCCCGGAGATTGGCAAGCCGCCCGAAAGCAGAGCTGAGTATTTTACCCATTGGCTGGACAATGATGGTTCACCGTTCTGGCCCTTTTGGGAAAATGTTCGCAGCTGGTGGGAATTGCGCGATCTTGCCAACGTCAAACTGATCCACTTTGCTGATCTCAAGCGTGACCTGCCCGGCCAAATTCGCGACATTGCCGCGTTTCTGGACATCGAAATTACTCCGGACACGATGGCACAAGTTCTGCATCACTGTTCCTTCGATTACATGAAGGAACATGCGCCTGAATCAGTGCCTCTGGGCGGCGCATTTTGGGATGGTGGTGCAAAGACCTTCATTCACAAAGGCACAAACGGGCGCTGGCGCGACGAACTGGGTGCTGAGGTGAGTGAGCGGTATTTATCTCGCGCCGAGCAGGAACTGGGCCAGGACTGCGCTCGGTGGCTGGCTCAGGGATCACTTGGCTGAGCCATTACCAAATGAGGGGCGCGACGGGCATCCCTCATTATTGTGCAGGTCTCCACAGCGTTCCGTCTAAGACCCATTTGCAGCCTGAAGTTCCAGGGTTTCGCCACACGCCAGAACCTTGTCGATGAAAAAATCCAGATCTTCCCGTTTGGTGCGATGGTTGTTGATTGCCACCCGCAGGCAGTGCTTTCCTGCGATCGTCGTATCAGAGGGAACAGCCAAGCCAGACTCCTGTAATCTCAGCATTATTTCTGTATTAATTTCTCTCAGCACGGCTTCATTGGTGGTATTGTTTGCGTATCGGAAACAAACGATGTTGAGCCCGACAGGAGCGACGATTTCCAGTTTCGGTTGGCTGCGAACAAGTTGCTCCAGATACTGCGCCTGCTCGATATTCTGATCGATCAGGCGGCCAAATTTCTCCACACCGTTTTCTTTGAGTGACATCCAGATTTTAAGTGCCTTGAAGCCACGACTAAGCTCAAACCCATAATCCCCCAAAAACTTGCCGGCTATGACGCCTCGGGTCTGCAACTGAAGATATTCGCCATGCATTTCAAACGTTTCATAATGCTGTTTGGCATCGCGCAAAAGCACGCACCCGGCCTCAAACGGAGTATGCAGCCACTTGTGTGGATCAAGCGCAATTGAATCTGCCAACTCCATTCCATCAACGAGCGCCTTGTGCTTGGGCGCGATCCGCAAAAGCGCACCAATACACCCGTCGACATGAAACCAGATCGCATGTCGTTGACATATTTCGGCAATCGCTTTGAGGTCATCAAGCGCGCCGGTATTCGTTGTACCGGCAGTGCCAATGACGCAGGCAGGCTTGATGCCCGCAGCAATGTCTTCAAGAATTGCCTTTTCAAGGGCCGCAATGTCCATTTTCTGATGGTCGTCACTTGGGATCTCCGCCAGAGACCTTGCGCCCAATCCCAATGATTCAAGCGCTTTTTGATGGCAGCTATGCACCTGGTCCGATGCGTAGAACCGCAACGGTTGAGGCATTGCCATAATTCCGTCCGCACGCACGTCAATTCCAGCCATGACATTGCGGGCAACCGTATGTGCCACCATGTTCGCCATGGAACCGCC
>JBPOFU010000174.1:0-3655 GCA_051252075.1 Oceanococcus sp.
CGTGTGGGCCGCGACACAGATCAACAAAATCATCCTGACGATACAGGCTGATCTCTTGATCGCTAGGAATCGCGCTGATGATTTCCGCTTTGTAAGCTTCGCCCATGTCGCTGAAATATTTCACGGCGGCATCCCGCGGCATGACTTCGCGCTGCACTTGCAGGCCGGCTTTGGCCAGTTCCTTCATGCGCTTTTCGATTTTTTCTAAGTCATCAGGCGTAAATGCGCGCTCGTAGGCAAAATCATAATAAAAGCCGTCATCGATGACCGGGCCTATGGTGACTTGCGCTTCTGGGTACAGCTGTTTAACCGCGTGCGCCAAAAGATGCGCTGTGGAGTGCCGTATAACTTCCAGGCCCTCTTCGTCGCGTTGCGTCACGATGCCGAGTTCAACATCATCTTCAATCAGGTAAGAGGTATCGACCAGTTGGCCGTTTACACGACCGGCTATTGCTGCTTTGGCAAGACCTGGGCCAATGTCATTTGCGACGTCGGCAACACTAACGGGACCGTCGAACTCGCGTACCGAACCGTCGGGTAGTGAAATGCTGGGCATATTGTTCTCTGTTCAGTGGCGACCCCCACGAAAGGTCGCATGAATACGGGCGCATGCCCGCACGTGGAAAGGCGCGCAGTGTACTGATCTGACTGTATTGCTTCAAACCCCCCTACAATTCGCCACATGGAATTTTTGATCTATGGCGTGTGTGGCGCGGTCGCTGGGGTGCTGGCGGGCTTGTTTGGTGTTGGTGGCGGACTGGTCATTGTGCCGGTGTTGGTCAGCGTCTTTACTTGGCAGAGTTTAGGCAGCGGTTTTGTCATGCAACTTGCGCTGGGCACGTCGTTAACCACCATCATTGCGACCTCCGCATCTTCTACCTGGTCGCATCATCGGCGTGGGTCGGTGCGCTGGGACCTGTTTATCAGATTGGCGCCAGGCATCGTGTTGGGGACCTGGTTGGGCGCTGGGCTAGCCGATGTCAGCAATAGCGAAGGCTTAAGAGTGGGCTTTGGTATCGCAGAATGCGCGCTGGGCATTTATCTATGGTTTAAACGACCTGCTGCTGAGCGTGCCGCGCCGGAAACCAATTGGAATTGGCAGAACAGCAGTGCGGTGGGTGGTGTCATAGGTGTGATTTCCGCCTTAGCGGGGATTGGTGGTGGCACTTTAACGGTGCCGTATTTATTGCGTGGTGGCTTGCTCATGAATCGCGCCGTAGCGACTTCTGCCGCGTGCGGCTTACCCATCGCAGTGTCGGGCAGCTTGAGCTACGTGGTTTGGGGTTGGGGGGAGGTGGGGCTGCCTGCTGCAGCAACAGGTTATGTCTATTGGCCTGCCGCCCTGGGTATCGTGAGTTTCAGCGTGCTTTGCGCGCCTTTTGGAGCTTATCTGGCGCACCGCTTGCCGGAGAAAATACTAAAGAAGGCCTTCGCGGCCTTGCTCATATTGTTGGGACTCAAAATGTTGCTGGCGTAAAAACGCAGAAATTCAATCTATCGAATACGTGCTGTACAAGCTTACGGTGAGAAAGTATCAGCGGTAGTGAGTTGCAAGTTCATATCAAGAGCGCTGTTGGCATAGGCTAATGCCAAGTCCAGATTACAGACGCCGTTAACGACCGGACCGGGAAAGCCCACGCCAACCGTAACCAAGACTCCCAAAGCTTGGCCGGATTCGTGCAAAACAGCACTGCCGCTATCGCCGGACAAGCCGGGATTGTCGGTCTGAACGGAATAATTCCAACCGCCTGCCGATTGCGCAGTGATTTGCCCTTGCTTGGTTTGCAAAGTGCTTAGACCTGCGTGAAAGGGCGATTGACCATAGGAATACACCTGATCACCGACTTGAGCATTGCCCTGCAATAGTGCCGTTGGGCCGCCAAACACAAAAGCGGAAGGGTGGACATTGTCCACATCAGCAGCATCAATTTTTACCAAGGCAAAATCGTTGGCCTGGCAAATTTCCGAACCCGGACTTTCACTGTTGTCCTTCATGGCCTGCCAACTGCTGTAAAACAGTTCGCCTGGCGTTGTCGCGTTTTCTATATCGATGGGTGAGCCCATCACTTGATTTTGCGCTTGGCACGAATCCACACCGGAATTGGTATCTGGGCTAAAACAATGTGCCGCGGCACCTATGTACAAATTGCCCAATGCGTCGTGATATATGAAATTGGAAGTGCAGCTGCCATCGGTGCTGCTAATTTCCACACCAGGACGAATTTGATTGTCATTGGCCTCCCCAAATTCGCGCGGATTACCCGGATTGGCAGATGGCGCAGGCGAGGGTGCTGCACTTGTATTCGGTGTTGGCGAAGCTGTCGGCGAAGAACTAGGAGATGGATTTGCTGCCGTCGCCTGCGGCGAAGCTGTGGCTTGCGGGGTAGCTGATGGCGTTGGCGTGCTGTTGGCTGCTGAGGCTGAAGGAGCCGGCGTTACCGCATCTGGATCAGTCGGAGCGCTACTACTGGAACCACAGGCCGTAAGGCTAAGTGCGACTAGAGCACCACAGATATGTTGGCGGCGTATGACGGGCAATGGTGCACTTAGCATCAACTCAATTCCTTTTGATCAACCCATGTGTAAACGCCAGAATTCGGGTTTTCGTTCCTTTTTCGTGCTTTAAAGTCGTTTCTGCATGTTCAATACAGGCATTACAAACCGACGTTGTTTTTGGCAAATACTTTATCGGCGCGATAGCTAGAGCGCACCAAGGGCCCGGAAACCACTTCCATAAAGCCACGCTGCAATCCCCACTCACGATACATCGCAAACTCATCGGGTGTGACGTAGCGCTCTACGGCAAGGTGGTTGCGCGTGGGTTGCAGGTATTGACCAAAGGTCACGATATCCAGCCCAACCTCGCGCATATCATCTAAGGCTTGTTGAATCTCATCTTCCGATTCACCTAAGCCCAGCATGAGACTGGTTTTAGTCAGTACCTCTGGCCGATGTTTTTTGGCATGGCGTAAGACGCTCAGGGTTTGATCGTAAGAGGCTCTAGGGTCACGAACCGGATGTGTCAGGCGGCGAACCGTTTCTAGGTTTTGCGCGAACACCTGCAATCCTGAATCAACCACGATTTCAACGTCCGATAAGCGACCTTGAAAATCAGGGGTCAAGGCTTCCACATTGGTTTGCGGATTCATAGCGCGAATAGCGCGTATGCAGTCGGCATAGTGTTGCGCACCGCCATCACTGAGATCGTCACGATCAACGGAGGTGAGCACAATGTATTTGAGATTCATCAGACGAACAGAATTCGCCGCGTTTTGTGGCTCTTCTGGATCCAACCAGCCGCCGGGGTTACCGGTATCGACTGAACAAAATCGACATGCACGGGTGCATACTGCGCCCATGAGCATGATGGTGGCGGTTCCGTGTGACCAGCATTCGCCAATATTTGGGCACTTGGACTCTTCGCAAACTGTGGCGAGTTTATGGGTCTTTACGTTATTCAGTGTTTCGTAGTAACGCGGATCCGAGGGCAGTTGCATGCGCAGCCACTTGGGCTTTTGCCCACGCGCGACCGGCGCCGCTTTGTCGTTCTGTTTAATGCCATCTTTAATCGCATTGAAACCCTGAGGGGCTTGGTATTTCTGCCCGCTGCTCACCACCGGGATGCCTTTGAATTCACTCATGCGCTCATTATACG
>JBPOFU010000175.1:0-3635 GCA_051252075.1 Oceanococcus sp.
CCCTTCAACCAATCCAACCATTTGACGGAGGTGGGGATAAATACCCGGCCAATGCTGGCGTGATAAATGCGTTTACCGTCTGCTGAATAGTTGCTTTCATGCGGCTGATCACCGGTTTCAAAGCCTCCCACAATTTTTCCGGTCGCGGTATCGATGGCGTGAACTTTTCCGGCCATGGAAGCGGACACTAAGAATATTTTTCCATCGGGCGAAATGGCAGAGTGGTCGGCGCGAAAGCCTTCCACCGGCGTGCGCCAGGCAATTTTCCCAGTGTTCACGTCTATGGATACGACGTCGGCGAAGCTGGGGCGGGACACGAATAAATATCGACCATCATTGGAGGTGAACATATCGTCCACCATCTGGTCATGACCTTCGCCGATAACGTGGCGTATGAAATGAAAGGCCGCCCGGCGAATCAAACCATCATTAATTTCTGCCATGCGTTCGTCACGGTCAGGAACAATATTGAGACGTTTGATGACTTTATAGGTATGCGGATCAAAGATGTCTGCTGTGCCATCCCAGTTATTACCCACGACGACCACATCGCGCAGTTCATTGCTGGCAGCGCTTTCGGCCGATGCGTATCCATGAAACAGGGCGAGTAGACCAGCGAATAAGCTGAAGTAAATCGATTTTACGGAGGAATTTGCATTCACAGCGTGAGTCCTTGCGGGCGCGAAAAAACGACAGTTTATTAGAGAAACCCAGTATTTGGTGGGCAAATACGTAGGACCTACTGGCAAATCCATGCGGCCATCTCACGCTTTTGAATGAGGAAGTCACCTTCACTTGCTTGCACACTGACCACTGTTTCAATCAAAACTGAGGGTGTGGGAATGCAAACAGCGTTCATTACGGGTGCCAATGTAGGGCAGGCGAATCTACTGGCTAAGTCCTTATCATCACAAGGCTGGCGAGTATTTGCAGGCGTATTACCCGGGGCACCAACTGATCTGGAAAGCGCTGGCAACCTCACGGTTGTAGAGCAGGACGTATCCTCAACAGAATCAGTCAAGCAAAGTGCAGAAATCGTGGCTAAAGCACTGGACGGTGGTGGCTTGGATCTGCTGATGAATGTCGCAGGTGTCGCTAATATTGCCATTGGTGCCATAGAAGCGATAGATGAACAGCAGTTGGAGCGCTTGTTCCAAATCAACGCCTTTGGACAGCTGCGTGTGATTCAGGCTTTTTTGCCGATGTTGCGAAAAAATGCGCCGGGTTCGCGCATTGCGAACTACAGTTCCGGTGCCATTATTGCCAACCCTGTGGGCTCAGGTGGTTACAATATGAGTAAGCACGCGATTCACGGCATGACCTTAACCTTGCGACATGAGTTGGCGCCCTTGGGTATGCAAGTTACCTCCATCGTGCCCGGTGGGGTGCTCACTGGCATGACCGCAAATGCCAAGGAGCAAGTTACGCGAACTTGGAATATGCAGTCGCAGGAGATGCGCGATATTTATGAACCGCACCTGGGCAACACCGTGTTGAATGTGTTGCCAGCCATGGTTGAAAAATCAGGCGCCACACCTGAAGAAGCATTGCAAGGGACGCTGAAGATCCTGGCCAAAAAGAAATGGGCACCGATGGAATTGCTGGGCAAGGACGTAAAACCTATGGGTGTATTGCGCTTATTGCTCACTGATAGCGCGCTAGAAAAAATGATGCGCTCTGCTTTCAAAATCCCGGCTTATAAAGCCTAAAGGTCCCGCCGATGAATGCCGTAATGCAGCCTAACAACACCATATCCGAACAATTCGACCAAATTGCGTTGAAGGCGCAAGCCTTGGCGCTAACCACGATTGAAGAGCGTATTGCCAAGCTTCAGCGGTTATTGCAGGCCATGCTGGAGGCGCGTGAGGAGATCATCGCCGCTGGGCAAAAAGAATTGCGCGTGCATGAAACCGATATCGACGGCCAGTTGTTGATGGTCAAAGCCGAAATCGAATTCATCTGCAAGCATTTGGGCAGTTGGATGCAGCCGCAGCCGGTGCAAGGCTCACTGATGACCTTGGGCAAGAAAAGCTATGTACGCTATGAACCCAAAGGTGTGGTGCTGCATGTTTCCACTTGGAATGCGCCTATAGCAGAAGCATTTGTGATGGGTGCAGGCGCAATTGCAGCTGGCAATGCGTTTATTCTGAAACCTTCGGAATTGGCTCCGGAATCTGCTGCTGTCATTAGCAACATAGTCGCCAAAGCCTTCGCCGCAGACGAGTTCGCAGTTTTTGAGGGCGGTGCGGATGTCGCTCAAGCGTTGATGGCGTGCCGCTTCAACCATGTTTTCTACATTGGTGGACATGGGGTAGGTCGCTTAATTATGAAGGCGGCAGCGGATCACTTTGCCACCGTGACCTTAGAAATGGGTGGTAAAAACCCAACCATTATCGATGCCAGTGCCGATGTCGATGATGCGGCGTTTAAGACTGCTTGGGCTCGCGCTGCGAATGCAGGGCAGGTGTGTGTTGCTCCGGATTACGCCTTGGTGCATGAATCCATAGTGACGTCTTTCGTCGACAAGATGGGCAAAGCATTCACAGAAATGTACAACCCTGCTGGCGAAGGCTTCCAAACCTCCAATCATTTGCCGCGTATCGTAAATTCACGGCATTTCGAACGTATAACCGGCTTACTGCAAGACGCCTTGGATAAAGGCGCAAAACTTGAATTTGGCGGTGAAACGGATGCGAATGATCTGTTCATCTCGCCGACCATTTTGTCTAACGTCAACGAAGATATGCGGATCATGCAGGAAGAGGTGTTCGGTCCTATCATCTGCATCGTGCCGTTCCAGCAGCGTGAAGACGCTGAGGCCATTATCCGTCGTCGCCCTAAGCCTTTGAGTCTGTACGTGTTCGCGAAAGACCGGCTGGCGATAGACTGGTTCATCAGCCACACCACGTCAGGCAGCACCGTGGTGAATCACAATGTGATTCAATCTGGCACCAATCCTCAATTGGCTTTTGGGGGCGTTAATGACTCTGGTATGGGGCGAGTCGGTGGTAAGTACACCTTCTTAGAATGCTCCAACCCACGATCCATCGTCGAAGATGGCCCTCCTGTGGGCGATCCCAAGCTAATGTTTCCGCCGTATTCCGACAAATACAAAAAGATGGTGGGCGACATGCTAAAACGCCCCATCATAGTCCCGGATGCTGTGGTTAATGCTATCAATGGCATGATCAAAATAGGCAGTATTTTTCGTAAATCCTAAGGCACTCGACTGCTTTAAACTGAAATTCGTGCGGCCCGTTGATATGGGCCGCTATTTCAAGATTTTGGGGCTATGGCTTTGAGCATCTCAGCCATTTTTTGATGCAGCAGATTGACCGCTTTTAGCGGGCGAATCATGACTTTGAACTCGGTAATCTTGTTTTCGTCGTTCCACTTAATCAGATCGACGCCGTTCATAAAAATGCCATCGATCTCGACTTCAAATTCAAGCATGGCATCACGCTCACTCTGAATCTCCCGCACATAACGAAAGCTTTCGTTGAATAACACGCCAAAAGCGGCAGTGAGGTAGGCCGAGGTAATGGCCTTGCCGATTTGCGGTGTGTGCACGACCGGCGAGAGAAACACCGCATTATCCGCCAAAAGTTCATTGAGACCCGCGGGGTTCTTACGGT
>JBPOFU010000176.1:0-3612 GCA_051252075.1 Oceanococcus sp.
CAGCATAGGTGCGGTGGTCACAGATACCAAAGCACAGCGCAAGATCCCCATCATGGACCCGCGACTTTTGCCCCGCGGGGCGGCACTGGACGGTTCCTTGATGCTGGGCGTACCCAGCGCGATGACCGCTGCAACGGGCATGGATGCGCTGACCCACGCTGTGGAAGCATTCCTGTCAAAAAACGCTTTGAAACGCACAGACAAACTGGCGATTGAAGCCTGCCAGCTCATCATGGCCAATATAGAAGCCGTGGTCAGTGACGGTAGCAATTTAGTCGCACGGCAAAACATGGCCCGAGCATCGTATTTGGCCGGCAAAGCATTTACCCAGGTCGGGGTCGGCTATGTGCACGCTATTGCCCATAACATTGGTGCGCGTTATCACACACCACACGGGCTCGCTAACGCGATGATCATGCCCTACGTGTTGGAATATTCGCTACCAAGCTGCGCCGGACGTATGGCCAAGTTGGCGAAAGCTTGTGGTGTTGCGGAACAAAATGCCGATAAGCACACCGCCGCCAACGCCCTGATTGCGCGCATTCGCGAGCTCAATACATGCTTCAATATTCCCGAAAAAATCAGCGAACTACTAGCGCAAGATATTCCACTCATAGCACGTAACGCTCGCGAGGAAGCTCGCTTTACCTACGCGGTACCGCGTTATATGAGCCAGGTAGAATGTGAGCAGGTCATTAATTTGATGCTGCCATAACGCTTTAACTTTATTCCGGCAGCAACTTTTTCAAGATCGCAGTGCAATCTTCAACACGCATATAGCGTGGCACCGAATAGGTAAAACTGGCCTCTTTTAATGCCGCCTGGACTATGCCAGGTATGTCTGCAGGAACCAATTTCTCTAGTTTCGACGGAATGCCAAAGCGTTGATTCAGTTCGCGTATGGCGAGTATGAACTTGTCTGCTAATTGATCGTCGCTGTCACCGGTTTGAGCCAAACCTGCAGCCTCCGCCAAACGCGCCAAACGAGGCACACAAGCCGGTCGTGAGAAATCCAGCACATACGGCATGATCATGGCGTTGGCGAGCCCATGCGGGGTGTGATAACGCGCGCCGACATTGTGGGCAATGGCGTGTATATAACCTACACCAGCAGCCGAAATCGCCTGGCCTGCTTGAAAGGCGGCCAATGCCAAAGCTTGCCGACGCTGCACGTCGCCAGCGCCATCCTCACAGGCCGCCGGCAGGTGTTCAAAAATCGCTTGGATCGCTTTTAGCACCCAAGCATCACTTTCATCGTCAGCTATGTCAGACAAATAAGCCTCAACGCAATGCGTGAGTGCATCCATACCGGTTGCTGCGGTCACTGCTGAGGGCAAGCCGACGGCCAAATTGCCATCCAATGCCGCGATGTTCGGCACCAGTTTGGGATCAGCCACAGGAAACTTAATGCCCTTCTCCGGATCGGAAACCACTGCGGCAAAAGTCGTCTCTGAACCGGTACCCGCGGTTGTCGGCACAGCAAACATAGGCAACATCGCTTTACGCACCTTTAACAGTCCGCTCATCTTTTCAATCGGCTTATGATTGGTAGCACGTACCGCGATCATCTTTCCTGCATCAATGGGCGAGCCACCGCCCACCGCTAGTACCGCCTCACAATGGTGTTTTTGCAACATGGCCAGCCCCGCTTCAATTTGAGCAATGCTTGGGTCCGGTGTCACCCCATCAAAGATGAAGTAATCCACACCGCGTACCTGCAAGGCCTGTTCTATGTCTTTCAACAAGCCCAATTCGAGCAATACCGCATCGGTTACAACCAGCAAACGGGCGATTCCCTGTTCCGCTATGCGATCCACCAATTGCAAGGACGCGCCGGGGCCAGCCAATAGTTCAGGCTGGCGTAAACCCAACAATGGCGATGACAGTTTCAACAGCTTCATGAACAGCCGCTGTAGCGCTACGTTTATTGCGAAAAACACGATGTATCTTCTCCATTTTTAAATTCGGCTTGCGGTCGCGACAGAATACTCGCCTCGGGAAACCCCATGCGGAAGTAAGGCAGTTTCACACTGAATAACGCATCACTCATACGGATGTCCGGAAACATCGGCGCCTCGAACTGGGCCGCAACAAGCTGCCCAGGCAACGCTATTCCAGTTGCAGATGGGCTGTAAACATAACTTTGATCATGATCGTATTGAGCCAATGTGCGCCAGCGACTGGGCATCAGACTTCCCAAAACCGGGATGGGCAGCGGCCACGATTTGTACTGCAAATGGGCAAAGCATCGATCTTCATGCGACAAACGGACACAATCACGTCCCCTATCGCCATATTGAACCTCAAACTGAGCCAGTTGTTTGGGTATGCCCCAATTGCGATTGCCATTGACCACACTGTCCAAGCTGGAAACATAAATGCGACTAATGGTCAGATAGCTTTTCCCATCAGGAAAGCGATAAGCCCCCGGAATGAACAACAATTCGTAGTAGGGGCCCACCGGAGAATCGGCATAATCTACGTACATCATGTAGCTGTATGCCGATGGCTTACGGCTGCCCTGCAGGATGTCTGGTACAAAAGTGGCTTTATCGGATAAGCGCTCAGTGTGTCGTAACACCGTGATATAGGCCCGCCCCCGCAATTGCCACGGTGCTGGGGCATCAGCAACCATTCCTTGTTGACTCAAAATTCCACACTCTTTCAGATTAGCCACTGTAGTGTGTCGTTTAGTCTCAGGATAGAATTGACCTCAGAACACCAAGCTATTGACCTTTGAGTACAACAACAGCCACCGTCACCATGGCCAATTGCCGCTTATTGACGGATTATTTACGCAAACGCGGAGATGAGCTCAGCGCGGTACTCGCCGCTTTGGGGATCAGCGAGTCCGCTTTAGCGGATGCCGACAAACGGATTGCCAGGCAATCGTTTAATCGCGCCCTAGATGTCGCCTCAACATTGACCGGCGATCGCTTTCTCGGCTTGCATCTGGGCGAGCAGATACGCCCCGCTCACTATGGTGCACTAGGCTATATCCTGATGAGCTGCGAAACCCCACGCCAAGCGATAGAACAGCATGCTCGCTGGCATCAATTGGTGAACGGAGGCGAGCAATCCCGTTATGAAATTCGACAACAACAACTGCTGCTACGCCAAAGCTGGCCTAGCGAACCCGGACTCATGAGCCGTCCTGCCGGGGAATGTCATATTTCTGGTGCGCTGAGCTTTTCACGCTGGATATTCGGAACCACAATTGATCTGATATCGCTGCAGTTCCCCTATCCCCAGCCTGAAGATTTAAGTGAATACCATAGGCTCTTTGGATGCCCTCTCATCTTTGATGCAGACGAATTTGTAATTGCCGTCGACAGTGCGCTGTTAGATGAGCCCATGCCACAAGCAGATGCAGAACTGCGCGCGCTGATGCAGGCCAAAGCGCAGCGACAGGCTGCCGAATTCGGTTTACACAATGACGATTGGCTAGGCCAATTGCATCGGCACATCACCACACATATGGCGGACCAAGTACCCGACATGTTGCTGATTTCTCAAGCTATGCATATCTCCGCACGGACGCTGCAACGTCGCTTGGCCCAGCGCAACACGCACTTTAAGCAAGAGTTGGACAAAGTGCGCCAAACCTTGGCC
>JBPOFU010000177.1:0-3472 GCA_051252075.1 Oceanococcus sp.
AAGGCGATGTTCTTTATGGAGTCGACGTTTTTGTCGACCCTGACTACCGTGGGCTTCGCTTAGGTCGGCGCCTGTATGAAGCGCGCAAGGAGCTGTGTCGAAATTTAAATCTGCGGGCCATTGTTGCGGGTGGGCGCATTCCAAACTATTCAGAGCATGCCGCTACCTTGACCCCCAAAGAGTACGTTGAGCGGGTCAAATCCAAAGACCTATTTGACCCCATTTTGACCTTTCAGATTTCCAATGGGTTTGAGGTCACGCAAATTTTAAAAGCGTATTTGCCAGAAGACAAAGCATCGCACGGCTATGCCACCCTGCTGCAATGGCACAACATTGAGTTCGATGCGGAGCAGGCTCCGCTCATAGGCGCTACAAAAACCACCGCGCGTGTGGGCTGCGTGCAGTGGCAGATGCGGTACTTCCAAGATGTAGGCGAGCTTTTACAGCAAGTCGAATACTTTATTGATGCGCTGTCTGATTACAAATGTGACGTCGCGCTGTTCCCAGAGTTTTTTAATGCGCCACTCATGGGGCTCTCTGCCAGCAAGGAGCCAGTGGACGCAGTGTGGCATCTCGCCGGTTATTCGCAGGAAATCATTACTGCTATGTCGAATCTTGCCGTGGCCTACAACATCAATGTCATTGCCGGCTCAATACCCGTAATCGAGGATGACGAACTTTATAACGTCGCCTATTTGTTGCGCCGAGATGGAACCATCGATTCGCAACACAAGTTGCATCCCACGCCGCACGAAAAGCGTGACTGGATTATGCAAGGTGGTCATGATCTGCAGTGTTTCGATACCGACTTTGGGCGCATTGGGGTGTTGATTTGCTACGACGTAGAGTTTCCAGAACTGGCTCGCATACTGTCCGAGCATGAAATGCAGATCCTGTTCGTTCCTTTTTGGACGGACACGAAAAATGGCTATTTACGCGTGCGTCGCTGCGCCCAGGCCAGAGCCATAGAGAACGAGTGCTATGTGGCTATCGCGGGCAGTGTGGGGAATCTACCGAAGGTCGACAATGTCGATATTCAATATGCACAAACGGCGGTTTTTTCGCCTTCAGACTTTGCATTCCCCCACGATGCCGTAGTTTCGGAAACAACACCGAATACGGAAATGACATTAATAGCCGATCTTGATCTCACCAAACTCAAAACATTACAAAATGAAGGTTCGGTTAGGAACTTCCTTGATAGGCGGCGCGATTTGTATCGTGTGGAATGGATTGACGACGCATCACGGGCGAAACCTTAGGTTTGGTTGTCATCATTTTTTTGGTCAGGTGCTGCTAAGGAGCTAAACCTTTTATATTAGGGGGCTCCGTCGCTAGCTCCTTGTTTATGACCGTGCCGTTTCGCCAAGCTCTATCGATTCAGCTTATCGCGTGCCTGATCGCGTGGCTGTGCCCGGTAGGCGCGTTTGCTGAGCAAGTCACGGTGGCAGTCGCCAGTAATTTTGCGGTGGCGATGAAGGATGTTGTTCTAGCCTACCAGCGTAGTCATGGTCATGAGGTGCGGCTGGCGCCGGGTTCTTCGGCGAAGTTGTACGCGCAGATTCGCAATGGCGCGCCATTTCATGTTTTTTTGTCTGCGGATCAAAGTACCCCAGAAAAGTTGCTGGAACAGGGTTTGGCAGTGCCGGGCAGCCGCATCGGTTATGCCCAAGGCGCTTTGGTTTTGTGGTCTAAGACGCCGGGTTTGTTTGCAGATCAGGCTGAGGTGCGAAAGCAGCTGCAATCCCAGCGTTTGGCCTTGGCCAACCCCCGGCTCGCCCCCTATGGGCGTGCCAGTGTGCAGGTGCTGGCAGCATTGGGCTTGGATATAGAGACGCGAGAAAATCGAGTATACGGCGAGAATATTGCGCAGACCTTTCAGTTTGCTTACAGCGGCAACGCAGGCTTGGGATTTATTGCCGTATCTCAGTGGTTGGCGCTAGAAAACGCCTCGCTAAGCTCTAGTTGGCGTGTGCCGCAAAGCATGTATGAACCAATCCGGCAGGATGCCGTATTGCTGAAAGCCGGGCAGCACAACGGCGCGGCACGCAGCTTGTTGAGCTACCTGCAAAGTGAACAAGCGCTGCGGATCATGCAGCGGTACGGGTATTCAGCAGTTGGGCCGGGGAGTGCGTTGTGAATTTGTCGGCAGCGGATTGGCAGGCGATAGGCCTGACCTTGCGCTTGGCCACAACGGTTACCATCATATTGCTTATCTTAGGGACGCCTTTAGCGTATTGGTTGGCCAATACGCGGTGCCGTTTGCGCGGCGTCGTTGCCGCGATTGTGGCGATGCCTTTGGTGTTACCACCCACCGTGCTGGGGTTCTACTTGTTGTTGTGGATGGGGCCGCAGGGCAGTTTGGGGCAACTCACTCAGTCGCTGAATTTGGGCTTGCTGGCCTTTAGTTTCCCGGGCTTGGTGATTGGATCGGTCATTTATTCCTTGCCCTTTGTTGTGCAGCCCATACAGAACGCAATTGCAGCGATAGGCAAACGCCCCTTGGAAGTGGCCGCAACTTT
Organism: Oceanococcus sp.; assembly: GCA_051252075.1. GTDB lineage: Bacteria > Pseudomonadota > Gammaproteobacteria > Nevskiales > Oceanococcaceae > Oceanococcus. The sequence goes on from JBPOFU010000177.1 coordinate 2,523, forward strand.
GCGTGCGGGGCCCATCGATTGCTTTTTCCATGTGATTTTGCCGCTGGCGAAACCTGGGTTTCTCACTGCCGCGATATTGGGATTCGCCCACACGGTGGGTGAATTTGGCGTGGTGTTGATGATTGGCGGCAACATTCCTGGCCAAACCCGTGTTGTTTCGGTGCAGATTTACGACCATGTCGAGGCCTTGGACTACACCCAAGCCCACGGTCTGTCTTTGGCTTTGCTGGCTTTTTCATTTTTAATTCTGCTCGCGGTTTATAGCTTGCGGACACGCCGTCCGGGGCTGGGTTTGTGAGCCTGCTAGCGCCTGCAATTGAGCTTAATTTCTATCTGAGCTATGGGAAAAGTTCGCCGCCGGCCTTGGATTTAAAAGTGCAGATCCCGGGGCGTGGGGTTACCGCCATTTACGGGCCATCTGGCGCTGGAAAAACCAGCCTATTACGTTGCATCGCGGGTTTGCAGCAGGCCAAGGGGGAACTCAGCGTGCTGGGGCAGTCATGGCAAAGCCAGCGTCACAGTTTGCCGACCCACAAACGGCCATTGGGTTTTGTGTTTCAAGAGGCTTCCCTATTCGCCCATTTGACGGCAGCTGGAAATTTGCGTTTTGCTCAAAAGCGCGCCGCGGCCCAGTCATCGACTTGGAGCGACATCGTTGCTTTGATGGGCTTGGAAGCCTTGTTAGAACGTTATCCACATCAGTTGTCGGGCGGCGAGCGGCAGCGTGTCGCCATTGCGCGTGCCTTGCTCATACAGCCTAAATTATTGCTAATGGATGAACCTTTGGCGGCGCTGGATGCCTCGCTTAAGAGTGAAATCATGCCTTATCTGGAGCGCTTGCATGAGCGCGCCGAGGTGCCGATTTTGTATGTGAGTCACAGCTTGGATGAAATCGCTCGGTTTGCGGACCACGTCGTGATTTTGCAACAAGGCCGAGTGCAGCTACAGGG
>JBPOFU010000178.1:0-3468 GCA_051252075.1 Oceanococcus sp.
ACGACAGCCGACCACTCCACAAATCATAGGCAGGCTGCTCGTACAAGGGGGAATTTTGCGGTGTGGTGTTAAAGCCCATGATGTAGTAATAATCAATACCCAGTTCTAGGGCAACTAAAACACCGAATTCCAAAAATTGATTCAGCGAGAATGTCGCGTTGAGATCGGGCGTGCGCACAATATCGTTACCGGTGAAATCCCGCGCGGGACCGCCAACCAAGCTGTCATCACCAAAATACAATCCATTGTCATCGTCATATCCCGCACCATCCGGATAATCGGTGTACTTCGCATCCAACCAAGTAGCACCAGCAGCGATGGCAAGGCCAGGATTAAATTCCGCCATTGGGGTCCACAACAAATCAATTTCTGCCCCTTTGATCTCCGCTTCACCCGCATTTCTAAAGGTGACGATCCCGCCCGAGCCTATGGACACAATGGCAGTCAATAGATCCTTAATCTTGGTATGGAAAATCGCGGCATTCAAACGCAGATTGTTGTCAAAAAGATCCGATTTGAAGCCCAATTCAAATGCAGTGGCCTCCTCACGATCCACCGCATCAGGATCGGTAAAGAAATTTACAATGTTGTAAGTCGGGCTCTTATACGCACGCTGGCCGGAGGCAAAGATTTGAATGTCATCCCAGGGATGAAATTGAATGGCGACTTTTGGCGACCAGGTTTTATCACTCAAATCAGGGGCGCTGAAATTTTGCGCGCGTACGTTTTGCGAGGTGTCACCACGATCATAGTAGTCATTCGGTGGCTGACCCGCGGTGGGCAGCACCACATCCAAATAGCTGTTCGTGATGCCGCGCACCTCTTCCTGATAACGCGCGCCCAATGTCAGGTCTAACCAATCGGTAAGGAATAAGGTGGTTTGAAAATAGGCTGCGTTGGATTCAGTCGTGAGTATGCCGCCGTTACCCAACACGATATTGTTGGTGGAATTGATCAGTTCATTCAAGGAGCCACCGAGATTATTCAATGTCAAAAGCTCACCGACCCGTCCGATCAAGGATGTTATGCCGGTTGCATTGGCGCCAAAGCCTAAGGCGTTGACGGTCAAATAGAGACTACCGAAACCACCCTCCCCCTCAAGACGATACAAACCTGCAACCCATTCCAGATGATCGGCAAAGACTGAACCGGCATTGGATAAGATCTGCAATTCATAGGTCTGCTGATCGTTGTACTGGTCATTACTATAGAAAGTGGCCTGCGATGTTTCCGTAGAGTCATAGTCGTAACGAGCCTCGTCGACCACTGCTAAGTTATCGGAATAAATGAACTTGATATCGGCATAATCCGTTAACCACTCCAGTGTCGCGCCATACAAGGTGTTGGTCGTCTCGTTGCCGCCTTGGTAATCGTTATGCCAGACCCGATCTGGTTCATCGGCTTCCACTCCACCGGTAAACAGCGGCGCGGGCCGGGTATTTTCCTGAGACAGCGAGTTGCTATTAAATTGCTCACTCAATGCGCCCACTAAGGTCAAACTCAAACCATCGCTGGGATACAACTTAAGCTTCAGTCGCCCGCCTTCGGAAAAGTCGTCTTGCATAGGACCGGGGCCGCCATATATCTCATTGCGTCCAAACAGATCTTGGTCGGATTTATACAAGGCCAATGTGGCACCAAAATACTCGGTAAACGGCGAGGCCAAATACGCTTGATATTGCCTGGAATTGAAATTGCCAAATTCGGCCTTCAAGTTGGCGACGAATTCGTCCGGAGGATCTTCCGTCACGATATTGATTGCACCGCCAGTGGCATTACGCCCAAACAATGTGCCTTGCGGCCCCTTCAGGACTTCAACGCGCTTGACCGGGCCTAAGGTGTCCTGCTTACCCTGACTAGGGCCAATATTGATGCCATCAATATAAGTTGCCACGCTGGGGTCCGCATTGGGCAAGAACGCGTCAGTACCTACACCGCGCATGTATATAACGCTGTAACCATAGGTATAGGTATAAGTGAGCCCAGGAGTGATTTTTTGTAGGTCCGCCGTCGACTCAATACCAAACGCGTCCAGCTTCTCACCACTGAAGGCGTTGATCATTATGGGCACGTCCTGCGCATCTTCCTCGCGTTTTTGCGCGGTGACGATGACCTCTTCAACGATGCGACTGCGCGCTCGCCCAATGCCAGGCAACTGATCTTCAGCCTGACCAACTGGTATTACGTCCAAATCAGACTCTACGATTGCTTCTTCAGCTTCGGTTTCTTCTACCGATTTATTTGTTGACCTTGTGTCAGCAGTAGACGAAGCACCCTCTTGCTCAACAACCGTTGTGTCGTCGCCAAATAAATCAGCCAGTTCGTCATCACTTTGCGCGATCACTCGTTGCGGCGTCGCTGTCAAAACAACAGCCGTAGCCGCTGCGATCATCATGATCTTGTTCATGTCCCCTCCATTACTGCCGCTATTCAGGCTGTAAATATTCAATTCGCAGCAGAAACCCCTTTCTGTTGCGACCGAAATCCCCTTAGAGCGCTGCTGCTAAAGCTAGCGCTCAAATGGCATCGGCCCCCGCCAATGCCAAAAACATGGCTGCCCCATTAAGGGCAGCACCTGCACAAATAAAACGCCTCAGTCTCCTGGGTTGATTTAGCGGTGCAGGTTTGCTCTTGCTCAACCAGAAAATGCTGCGGCGGCAGTTGCGGTATCCATGAAATCGCGAAAACGCTTCCACTTTCCGTCTTCAACAGTAATGACATGGGCGAAATTCGATTTAATATCGCGCCCAGTTGAAAGTGCGGTGAGATGAAGCTGACCGGTGACAGTCACCATTTGCCCATCACTTAGAAACTGTTCCGGCTCGAACTGATGAATCTCGACGGAACTCAGCACCGTTGAAAAGAAGCGTTCGGCCTCCGTCTTACCGTCGTAAATTCCTGCATAAGGAATCACTTCGGGGCCATAAAATTCGATGCGCACATCGTCAGCCAACATTTCTACTATGCCGGGTACATCTTTATTGCCAAAACGGGTGAATACTTCGATGGTCACGTCTACGGGCGTGTTACTCATGTCTGTCTCCTATTACGATTTCTATTCAGCTGGCGCGACTTGTACAGGCAAACCATCCAGCTGTTCCGTCAGAGCGATCTGACAAGCCAAGCGGCTCAATTCATTGGTGCTAACCAACTCTTCCAGCAACTCCGCTTCGAATGTGTCTTGTTCTGGAAGTTTGCTGAGCCAAGTTGCATCCACATAAACTTGGCAGGTCGCACACGAACAGGCTCCCCCACAAGTCGCCTCAACCAAATCCGCCTGTGCTAAGACTTCCATCAAGCTTTCACCGGACTCAAAATCGAGATGTTGAACATCACCGCCTCGACTGGTGGCATGTACTTTCATTACAAATACTCCTGCTCGACAGCGCAGCCGGCCGCCCACATACAAATAAATTCAACGTGGCATGAACTGCGTCTACGCCAACAGATTTTGATACTGCGCATTAC
>JBPOFU010000179.1:0-3420 GCA_051252075.1 Oceanococcus sp.
CTTCAAAAGCGCCGTGTGCGACACCCAAGTCATGGTGATTAAAGCCGCCGCTGGCGATTACGCCCTGGAATGTGGCGGTGCCTTAATGATTGGTCCCAAAGAAGAGGGGAGTGGTGAGCTCAATCCAGCTCACGCTGCTGGCACTTTAATGGGCAAACGCTACGTGAATGCCGATGAAAGCATAGAAATGCTGTGCACCAAGGCGGGTGCCGGATCTTTGGTCTTGGATGGTGTCACGGTGGAAGTGAAGCAGGCGAAACAGCTGCCTTCTTCGGACTAAACCCAGCACAATTTCGACAGCGTTAGCCCTAGGATGGGCAGTAAAGGTATAAGGCAATGAATATATCCATGTTGCTGGATATGGCGGCGGACGCATTTGGTGAGCGCACCGCGGTGGTGTGTGGCGAGCAATCGCTGACGTATGCAGAGGTACGACAGAAAGCGCAAAATGCGGCGGTACGCTTGCGTGCCAGCGGAGCGGAATATCTGGCTTTGCTGGACACCAATGGCCCAGTTTGCCCGGTGGCTATTTTTGCCGCGGGCTACGCTGGTATTCCGTATGTGCCCTTGAATTACCGACTAACGCGAGAAGAAATCAATGCCCTGATCGCGCGGGTGAATCCTGCGGTTTTAGTCGTTGGTGACGCATTACGCGACAAAGTGGATGCGATTGACGGTTTGCAGTTGATCAGCACCGATGAATTTTTGGCTGCACCACCGGCAGCTTTCGAAGAAGAATTTGTCGACCCAGAAAGCATAGCGGTGCAGTTGTTCACCAGTGGAACAACCGGCAAACCCAAAGCGGCCCTGTTACGCAATGAAAACCTGATTGCTTATATTGTCGGCACTGTGGAATTCGGCGCTGCAATGGAGGAAGACGCCGTACTGGTGACGGTGCCGCCGTACCATATTGCGGGGATCTCAGCGGTTTTAAGTTCGACCTATGCCTGTCGCCGCATGGTGCAATTGGAAAACTTTGAAGCTTCGGCCTGGCTGAAAGCGGCACAAGACGAATTGGTTAGCAATGCCTTTGTTGTGCCAACCATGATGTCGCGTTTGATCGAGGTGATTCAGGGCGCTCGTGAAACTGTAGAACTGCCGAATTTACGTGCACTGGCTTACGGCGGCGGCAAAATGCCGCGTGCGACCATAGAACGCGCTATGGAGTTGCTGCCTCAAGTTGATTTCACCAATGCCTATGGATTGACTGAAACCAGTTCTACCGTTGCCGTATTGACTCCAGATGATCATCGTATGGCACTGGCTAGCGACGATGAAGCCGTGCGCAAGCGGATTAGCTCTGTAGGCAAGCCAACCGGCGCGGTGGAGTTGGAAATCCGAGACGAGCAGGGCAAAGTCATCACGGATGGGCGGCCCGGCATGATCTTTGTGCGTGGTGGCCAAGTGTCTGGCGAATACAAAGAGCAGGGCAGCACGCTAAGCGATGATGGTTGGTTCTGCACCAAAGATTTGGGCTATTTGGACAGCGAAGGCTATTTGTTTTTGGAAGGGCGTGAGGACGATGTGATCGTGCGCGGTGGCGAGAACATCTCTCCCGGCGAAATTGAAGATGTGTTGATTTCACATCCCGCGGTGGCTGACGCGGCTTGTGTCGCCATTGCCGATGAGCAGTGGGGCGAAGGTATCGCGGCCGCGGTTGTTTTGGAAGCGGGTTGCCAGGTGAGCGTGGAAGAATTGCAAGCCTTGGTGAAAGACCAGTTGCGGTCATCCCGTGTTCCGCAAAGCATCGTGTTTCGTGATGAGTTGCCGTACAACGAATTGGGTAAAGTTCTGCGACGTGTCATTCGCAGTGAGTTGGCTTTGGTCAATCAAGCAGCCTAGCTGCGGCCCGCTGATGCAGGACAACAAACTACTTGTTACGGTACGACGCAAAATCAGCTTGTAGCACTACGTCGTTTATATCCGAAGAATTGAGAAAACCAATGTTTGAAATTAACCACGAAATTGACATCAATGCACCGGCGAGTTCGGTATGGGCTGTGATCACTGATTTCGACAGCTACTCACAATGGAATCCTTTCGTAGTGTCTGCAAAATCCAACCTAAAAGCCGGTGAGCCGATTGATATGAAAGTGAAACTGCTTGGCCCTGTGCAGCGTCAGGTTGAGATTATTTTAGATGTGAATGAGGGCAAAGGCTTTAGCTATTGCATGAAACCATTCCCTTTGGGGGCATTGTCCAGTCAGCGCAGTCACCGCATTATAGATTTGGGTGACGGTCGCAGTCATTACAGCTCTCATTTTCACCTGCAAGGTTGGATGATGCCTTTGATACGAGGTCTCATGCGGCCAGCGCTGGAGCGTGGTTTTAGTGGCATGAGCGTGGCAATTAAAGAGCGTGCGGAAACTTTGGCAGAAAAGCCCGCTGCTTAATCCGAAAATACATAACAAAAAGAGCCCCGGTCACTGCGAAGTGGCCGGGGCTCTTTTTAATTTACAACTGCTTAGAAAGTGTAGCTGACATCCAGCGAGAAGCTGTCCTTGTCACGATACAGATAGCTGCTGTCACCGGCGTGGAAGTCATACAGAATCCGTCCGGACAAATTTTGGCCCCAGTACCATTCTGTGCCCATCAGCAGTTCAACGCGCCCCTCCTGGAAGCCAAAAATGCTGAATGGTGAGCGACCAAATACATCGATAAAGCCGATGATCGTAGGCTTCAAGTTGATGCCAAAGAAGACATCGTTGTATTCCGCCTGAATTAGAGTACGCAAACCGCCGGAAAACTCGGTCGTATATCCATCCGTCTGGAAAGTAGGATTCAGAGACGAGGTGTTTCTCTCACCATCGGGACCATTGCCGTTGCCATTGCAGCGGGGGAAGTTAGCCGGATCGTAGCCTTCGTTGGCTCCGGTACCATCGGCCCCACAGCTGTAGTGGGTCTGGTTGGGATCCATACCTTCAATTTGGAATTGACTTTGGTCTGGCATGTCCATGATCTGAGTCACGCCACCTTCGAGCAGGAAGATGAGCTGTTCGGCGCCGATCCAAGAGGCAGGTGCGTCCGAGTTGCCGAATATCCTTATGCCGTTCAATACCAACTGCCCAACCTTGAGGCGCTCGTAGCCCGGAATAAAGTAGTTGCAGGGATCACCGACACCATCGCCATTGGTATCCGGGCAGCGTTCCGCATAGATTTGATCGAGATCATTGTTACCACGATGAACGGTTTCGATGTAATCGGGAACGGCGGTACGTGCACCCGGTACGGTGATGGGTAAACCGGCGCCTAAAACGGCTTCGGTCACAGGAGAACCCAGAGTATCGAGCAGATCTGTTACGGGATTGTCGGGTAAGCCAATGAGATTGGCACTAAGCACAACCTCCTCAGCGGGTAGGCCGGGTTGCAGGGCCGCCATGAACACATCCGCCATGCTCACCTGCATCGGCACATTAGGCT
>JBPOFU010000018.1:0-43988 GCA_051252075.1 Oceanococcus sp.
GGTTTTGCCTAAGCTCGCTAGACACTTGCTGCAATAGAGCTACGGAATGAGGCTTGAGTGTGGCCTTGTCTGTATCAAACTGCACGTCGCGTAGTACGAGGCTGTCGCCTGCGATGCAACCGTCCAATTCCAATGGCTGGCCCGGCGACGGTGGCGTGCAAGCGCCACTCGCCGCCGCAGGATTGCCTGCAAGCAGTGCGATTGGCAGCAATAAACTAAGTTGATGCGCTTTCATGTGAACTCCTGAATCGATGATTGGCGCGGTAAACGACGCGCACAAAAAAAGCCCACAGACCCCTAAGTTAGGGGCATGTGGACTTCGTTGTCCTGCTTTAAATCAAGTTTCTGTGCCAGCAGTGAGCCAGTACAGCAGCATTCAAAAGCAAAACTGGTGCCAACGACAACGGTAAGCCATCTGGGCGGTTAGCAGGTGCTGCAGTGCATCCATTTTGGTGCAATGCACCAGAATAGATGCACCTAATACGATGCTGTGTCTATGGAGTGAACTTTTCTCCAGCGGAGAAAGGGCAATATGCAGTAAATCAATGGCTTGTGTGGTTGGCATGCCCTTTGCTCAAGGCACGGCAGCGACGCGCACTTGATCAGAAAATGGGTCTTCTGTGTGGCCGTATAGCTAGCTGGGGCTGGCACTGTATTTTTTTACCTTCGGAGAAAACCCATGGGCGTTGCAAATAATGCAACTCATATCTTTCGACTCGATTTCAAACCCTCGCTATTGCAGCTGCTCCACTTGACTGGGGTCCGCCCCCTTCAGACCCAGTACTTGTTAGCACCGCACGGTAATAAGCAAGTCAATCAGCGGACTGCAACATTGCAAGGCTATGGACTAGCCGCTTCATTCGGGGGATTTATATGAACAAATATCGAGCCGCGCTGGGCGTTTTCAACTCAGCCTTGGTCGTCGGCATGTGCATACCGTTTGCATCAGCTGCGAGCGAGGCCGGATTTTCCGGCATGGCGCCAAGTCTAAATCTTCGTCTGCGCTTCGAAACGGCGGAACAAAGCAATGCTTTGAAAGATGCCAGGGCGTTCACTCTGCGACACCGCATCGGCATCAAAACGCCGGATTGGTATGGCGTGCAGATTTTTGCGGAAACGGAAGGTGTGCATGCACTGGCAACAGAGCAGTACAACAGTGGCCCCGGTGGAAATGGGCGCAGCAACTACACCGTGATTGCTGATCCAACCAACGATGAACTGAATCAATTCTGGTTGAATTGGCAAACCTCAGACAACAGCGAACTACGGCTGGGGCGTCAACGTTTGATCTATGGCAATGCACGGTTTCTTGGCAATGTGGGGTGGCGGCAAAACGAGCAGACGTACGATGCCTTGTCGATGAGTGTGGAGTTGGGTAACTCAGTGGCACTCAACTACGCATATCTGGCACAGGTGAATCGTATTTTCTTTGATCAACGCGAACTACAGGGGCATGCATTACACGTCGCGAGCAGTGCTTCCGATGTCTTAAAGCCTTATGCTTTTGCCTACTTGCTCGATTTCGAAAATGGGCAAGACAACCAAACTTTGGGTGTCGGTGCCAACGGATCTTGGCCATTGTCTGGTGCTACATTGAGCTATTCCTTGGCTTACGCCAAGCAGCAGGATTACGCTGAAGCAGCGTCCTTGGATGCTGATTACCTGCATGTTGAGATTGCTGCTGGTCGTGATGGCTGGAAAGCAGCATTGGGCATAGAGACGCTGGGTGGAGACGGGCAGCAGAGTTTTTCAACTCCATTGGCGACCTTGCACAAATTCAATGGTTGGGCGGATGTTTTTCTATCAACGCCAGCGGATGGCCTACGCGACAGCTATGCGAAACTCGGTTATGCAAAAGGCGGCTGGTCGAGTTTGCTGATGTATCACCAATTTTCGGCTGATCAGGGCAGTGCTGATTTCGGTTCGGAAATCGATCTGCTGCTGTCATGGAAATGCGCGAAGGGGCAAGTGCTCAAGTTCAAATATGCGGACTACAACAGCGATGGCTATGCCGTGGATACGCAGCGATTGACCTTGGAGTGGAATTACAAGATCGCGGGCTAGTGCTGCTCAGGTCTCTTTCACCGCATAGGGGGAGGGTGTAATCACTGTCTCTCTGTTCAGCAGAACAGAGAGACAGTCAGGTGGCTGCAGCTTGATCGAACCTGTGGTCAATTTTCATATTGAGGCGTTAGAGGCCTCAAAAATGCAGCCGTTTAGCTTTAGTGATCGTGACCACCGGAATGCACATGGCCATGCTCAAGCTCTTGCGCTGTGGCGGTCCGCACATCAGTCACTGTGACGCTGAAGTTCAGGGTTTCGCCAGCAAGGTCGTGATTGCCGTCTATCGTCACGCTGTCTTCAGTCACTTCGGTGACGCTAACAACCATCGGTCCGGTATCGCTGCCGGTTTGAAAGCGCATGCCTGGCTCTATTGTGTCGATACCTTCAAAAGCGCTGCGTGGCACGGTTTGCACCAATTGGTCGTTGGGCATGCCATAGCCATCTTCCGGCGCGATGCTGACTTCGAAGCTGTCGCTAGCTTGGCGGCCGTCCAGGGCTTTTTCCAAACCGCGAATCAGATTGCCGTGACCATGGAGGTAGGTTAAAGGCTCGCCGCCAGTGGAGCTGTCCAGTGTTTCGCCAGCGTCGTTCTTTAAGGTGTAGTCGAGACTGACAACACAGTCCTGTGCAATGTTCATAGAGTTCACTACATGAAAAGTGGCCACGAAGGGTACGGGCTTTGCGGCCTCAGGTAAAACCGGCGATTTGCTGGCAACACATCAAATGTGGTCGCTCCTTAGGTCATTTAGGCCTCCTGTGCTGGTGATTCCGCCTGCAACATGGTGCAATGCAAGGACTGATTACAGCGGGCGCGAATATGCCAACGGTGCACAAAAACTTGGATGCCTGTGTGGGCGATATCATTGCCCGCGTCGGCAAAGATATTTCTATCGGTATGCCTTTAGGCTTGGGCAAGCCGACGGCGTTAATCAACGCGCTGTATGCCAGGGCGCGCGAAGACGAAACCATTAAACTGCGAATACTGACCGCTTTGAGCTTGCAGAAGCCGCGAGGATCTAGCGCTGTAGAGAAGGCATTTCTAGAGCCGTTTGTTAAGCGCGTATACGCCGATTGTCCCGATTTGGATTATGTGGAAGATCTGGCCGCCAATCGATTGCCAGCCAATGTTGAAGTGTTTGAGTTCTTTTTCAAGCCGGGTAGTCGCCTGAATAATCAACATGCGCAGCAGCATTACATCAGTTCGAACTATACCCACGCCGCGCGCGACGTTTTTGAACAAGGCTGCAATGTCGCGGCTCAATTGATTTGTAAGCGCGAGGAGCAAGGTGAGACCCGTTATAGCTTGTCGGCCAATCCGGATACGTCGCCAGAATTAATTGCTTTGTTACGCGCCAGTGGGCGCAAGCATGTGGTCGTTGGGGAGGTCAATCAGAACCTGCCCTATATGTACCAAGATGCGGAAGTCACGGCAGACACTTTTGATGTGGTTTTGGATAACCCTGCGCATAGCACCGCCTTATTTTCCACACCCAAGCTACCGGTTGCGACAGCCGACTACGCCATCGGTTTGCATGCTTCGAGTTTGATAAAGGACGGCGGCACACTGCAGATTGGCATAGGCGCGCTGGGGGATGCGGTGGTATATGCCACTGAGTTGCGGCATCAGGACAACGATTTGTATAGGCAGCTTTTGCAACAGATGGGCTGCGAAGCCATGGCCGCTGATTTGATCGATCGTGTGGGTGGGCGAGAGCCGTTTATCAAGGGGCTGTATGGCGCTACGGAAATGTTTGTCGACGGCTTTATGCATTTGTATCAATGCGGAATATTAAAGCGTCGTGTGTATGACGATGAGCATCTGCAGCGCTTGCTCAACCAGGGAGTTATCAGCGAGGAATTCGGCCCAGAAGTGCTGGATTTAATGGAGGCTGAGGGTGAGCGAGTCATACGCACTCATGAATTCGACATATTGCAGTACCACGGCCTATTCAAAGATGAGTGTCGCTATGAACTCGGCCACATCATTGCGCCGGATGGGGAGCGCATCATGGCGAACTTGGCCATTCCCGAATCGCGAGCTAGCTTAAAGCAAAAATGTTTGGGTTCGCGTTTGCGCAATGGGGTGGTTTTGCATGGTGGTTTTTTCCTCGGGCCTAAAGATTTTTACGACACGTTAAGGGCGATGGACGAGTCTGAGCGGCGCTTGTTCTTTATGACCGGGGTGTTCAAGATCAATCAACTCGATAACGATCCCGATTTATACAAAGCCCAGCGCATTTATGCGCGTTTCATCAACACCGGCATCATGGTGACTCTGAACGGTGCGGTCGTTTCTGACGGTCTAGAAGATACCCGCGTGCTCTCTGGTGTGGGTGGGCAATACAATTTTGTGGCCATGGCGCATCAGCTCTTGACCGGGCGTTCCATATTAATGATTCGGGCTGCACGGGAGACGCCGGGCAAGCCGGCGCAATCGAACGTGGTGTTTAACTACGCGCATTGCACCATTCCGAGACATTTACGAGATGTCGTGATAACCGAATATGGCATCGCGGATTTGCGTTCACAAACCGATGCTCATATCGCCAAATCATTGATCAATATTGCGGACTCACGCTTTCAAGATGAGTTGCTCGCGCAAGCGAAGCGCGCTGGAAAAATCGAGGAAGTGTATGAAATACCTCAACAATACCGACAAAATACGCCGCAGAAATTAGAAGGCGTGCTGGCCCAGTACCGCCAATCAGGGTATTTCCCGGACTACCCCTTGGGCTGCGATTTCACAGCGCAAGAGCAGCGTCTGGCCAAAGGCTTAAGCGAATTGAAGCAAAGCGTTGCAGGCCTGCCGAAATGGAAGTTGCTCTGGCGCGCCCTCAAAGCCGGAGGCTTAGATCAGGAGGGAAGGGCCGAATTGCAGCGGTTAAATTTGCATCAAGCGCAGAATCTTGAGGAAAAAGTGACAGCACGCTTACTGTGGCAATTGCTCCAGCCGCCCAAAAATGAACATGGAACATCTGAGTGAGTTCATACGTTATTAGGCAATAACTAATATTTGCTCTTGAAGTGCAGTGCACTAACCGGCTTTAATAGTCGGCTGAATTTGTGAGGTAGACCCGGAATGAAGTTTTCTGCGATTTTTATGGCCACATTTGGCCTCGCCCTCGTGGCTTGTGGTGGTAGCAGCTCAGATGTCACCGATGTAGGTGGTGATGGTGGAATCACGCCCCCAACTGCGGAAGCTTGTAGCGTTCGCGATCGCCCCGGCATTTTGTATTGCATAGAGCCCGGTGAAGATGCCACTACCAATATGCTGGTGGCCATGATTGAAGCGCGGCCCGGCGATACCATCGAATTCACCGAAGGTTATTTCGAACTCACGTCTGGCCTGCAGCTTTCTGGCACTGAAGATATCGTGGTTCGTGGCCAGGGCATGGACAAGACCGTGTTGTCCTTTAAGAACAGCACTTCGCAGGAAGGTTTTCTCGCCACCACGGTGAACGGCGTCGTAGTACAGGATTTAACTGTTCTTGATTCACCCGGAGATGCGTTCAAGCTACAAGGTGTTGATCACGGCACTTTGAGTCGGGTTCGAGCGTTCTGGTCCAGTGGCCGTAAGACGGATGATGAAGAGTCGATCACGGCTGAGAATTACACTACAGCTATGTCAGAAATTGCATGTACTGACCCGGCTACCGAAAATCCAGCGAATGCGAATCCCCTTACAGGTGATTCTACATCTCCGGATTACACCGTCAGTATCCTTTCCGGTCGCTACGGCATTTACCCAGTCAACTCACAGAATATTTTGGTCGAAAATAGTGAATCGATTGGTGCGTCTGATGCTGGCATCTACGTGGGGCAAACCGACAACGCAATTATCCGTGACAGCAAAGCCTTGTTTAATGTGTTCGGCTTTGAAATCGAAAATGTACGCGGTGGTGAATATTCCAATAACTTAGCTGAGTGCAATACCGGCGGATTTTTGGTCTACGACCTAGACGGTTTAACTCGCTACGGCAGCAAGACGCGGATGTTCGGGAATACGTCCAGAAATAACAATACCTACAACTTTGCCGAACCCGGCAGTTTGGTTTCCAATGTGCCGCGTGGTTCCGGCATGATTACCTTGGCTTATGACCAGTTAGATATTTTCAACAATACGTTTGAAAACAATGGCATAGCAGGAATTATTCACACAAGCTACGAGTTGTTCGGTGATCCGGGTGATCGTCGATTGGATATGTACAGCGAAGGCTTGCACATCTTTGACAATACATTCATTAATAACGGTAACGATATTGCGCCACCTGACATCGCAACGATTTTGGCGACTCAGGGTGACCAGTTAACTTCCGTGCTGCCGCCGCTACTGGCATTGAAAAACTTGGCTGGTGGCGATCAATACCGCGGTGCCCATATCGCTTGGGATGGTTATTTCGACGTATATGATCCAGATTGCCCTTACCCTGTGGACGGAGATGGCCAGCCCATCCCACAGGATGAAGATGGTAAGCCGATTCAGGGCAATCAATACCCGAACCCCGACTGTCGTTACAACGCCTACAAATTTGATGACGAAGGCAACCGATTATTGCCGAAGTGGTGGTATTCCTGCATAGATAGCACCAACAATTTTGCAGACGACAGCTTGGCATTTGCCAACTTTCATGGTCTCGACGGACTGCAATCCTTGTTCGCACTGCTGGAGGCAAATCCAGAAGGCGTTGTTACCGGTATCTTCGATATTCCGGGTTTCCCTTCAAGCTTGGACCTGACACCACATGATTGCGTTGCCGAATATGGCGAAAATATGAAGGTATTGCCGCCTGTCGTGATTCCGCCGTTTGAACGTTCCGGTGAGTTTGATCCGGCGCCGAGTCAAGCGCGAATTGATCAACTGTGTAATGCGACTCCAGCCATAGGTGAAATCAACGCGGCGGCTTTTGAAGTGAATTGCCCTGACTTGGCTCAATACAATCTGTTCTCCGATGCGGCAGATCCTATGAGTTTGCCGAATGGGCAAGGCTTACCGTTTGTATTGAATAGCAAGCTGTTCTCGGATTATTCAACCAAATACCGGGTCGCCTATATTCCAGAAGGCTCACAAGCCCGTTATCTTGATGGTGAAGACAGTGAGAATGCCGCCATTTTGTTTCCTGTCGGCACCATCATTGCGAAGACCTTCGCTTTTGCTGACGAAGACAGTGGTAATGAAGACGCGATAGAAACTCGATTGTTGATCAAGCGGGAAACCACTGGTGGCATGTTGTACTGGAGTGGTTTGGAGTACATCTGGCAGGAGCAAAATGGTCAGAAAGTCGCGTTGCTGAGTCAAGGCGGTGGCGTGGCCGAGGTGAGCTGGGATTACACCGATACCGCTAGTGATGAGCGCTACACCGGTTCCACCAACAACTATTTGTTACCGAATGCAAATCAATGCCAAAGCTGTCATGCGAATGATGGTAGCGAAACCGGTGCTGCTCCGATTGGGCCGAAAATACGCAATATGAACCGCCCATATTCCAGCGAATCACCGATTGCGCATGGTATTGATCAGCATCCAGTGGCGGGTATGAACCAAGTCTTGTACTGGTGCCAGAACGGTTTTATGACCAACTGCCCAGATGGCATGGTCGCGGACCCTACGACGCAGTACGTCACGTCTATAGAGCGTAATGCGAAGTTCAACGTGCCCGGCGATGCAGGCTTTACTGCCGACAGTGCGCAGGACATAGAAGCACGTGTGCGATCCTATTTGGAAGTGAACTGTGCGCATTGCCACAATGCACGCGGTTTGGCACAGAACACGGGCTTCTATTTGGATGTGTTCCGTGAGGTGAATGACACTTTCGGTATCTGCAAAGGCCCAACTGCAGCAGGAACAGAAGGTCGTGGCGGTCGTGAGTTCGATATTGTTCCAGGCAGTGCGCCTGATTCCATCCTGCCTTATCGCTTAGGGCCTGAAGCCACAAGTCTGGCCGCTCGCATGCCGCCTATCGCGCGTAGTGCGGTGCACCAACAAGCCTTTGATCTAGTGACCACTTGGATTAATGATGTTGTGGATGATAGTTACGACAATGCGGATGCATGTGGCGGTGATGATGGCGGATTCGGTGGCTTGCCGACGTGTGCGCCAGGTGAAATTCCAGGTATCGGTGGGGAATGTCTGCCCGGCACCAGCGCCAATTCCAGCGCGGCTGGTTTTCCCGGCTTGGCACCAGGTCTGAGTGCTTATCACTAAGCTTTGAGATGTATTTAGAGCCCGCGTCACTGACGCGGGCTTTTTTTATGCCCCTTTTGCCTCGCCGCGGCTAGTCCTAACGGCGGAGTCAGAAGGCGGGGCACCGGTGTAATATCGGGGCTGCCTTTTAATTAAGGTGATCTCCTCAAGTATCAAAAACAGGAATGTTTGTGAACGCTACAGTTGAAACCACTGCGGACGCCCCGACTAGACCAATTCCCCGGGTACCTGGTTTGCCCTTGCTTGGCAACATCGACGGGATGGCTACAGACCCGGCAAAGTTCTTTGTTGATTGTTACAGCAAATATGGATCGGTCTTTGAAATTAACGTATTGGGTAAGCGCTATAAAGTCATGGGTGGCGCTGAAGCAGCGATTTTCATGGGCACGCGTGAAGGCAAAGACTGTTTGCGCTCCAAAGAGTTTTGGCAGGGTCTCATTAAGGAGTTTGATGCCACCCGTTCGTTGCCAGGTTCCGACGGAGATGAGCACAAAGAACTGAGGGAAGTTTTGCGTCATGGTTATTCCAAGGATTCAATCAAAGGGCGTTACAACGAACTTGTACAGATCACCGATGGCTCCATAGAGCGCGATTGGAAAACCGGAACGAAAGTGCCCGTGCTGGAAGCCATGCAATTTATGGTTACCGATCAACTGGGTACGATTTTGACGGGTGCAGCCCCGTTGGAATATGTTGAAGACATACGCATCACGATTCTGAATATTCTGAATGTCTTGGTGACGCGGCAACGGCCACGTTTTTTGCTGCTGAATCCGCGCTACAAACGAGCCAAAAAACGTGTCATTGGTTTGGCCATGAAAATGAAAGAGGAATACCTCGCCAATCCGAATGTGCGCAGCGAAGAAAATCGCAATCTCATTGATGACATCATGCAGGCGAACCGTGAGCGTCCGGACATCATGCCGGATCAAAACTTACGCTTGCACTTGGTCGCACCTTACGTCGCGGGCCTGGACACGGTAGCGAATACGACCGCCGCAATAACCTACACGGTCTTGAAGCACCCTGATGTGTTGGCGCGCATCCATAAAGAAGTCGATGCTTTGTTCGCCGAAGGCGATATAGAAGAAGCAGGTTTGTTGAAGCGCATACCTGTACTCAATGGTGCAATCATGGAAACCATGCGCCTGTACCCGATTGCAGTGGCACAAATGCGTTGTGCCAATAAAGATTTTGTATTTGAAGGCTGTCAGTTCAAAGAGGGCGAACTGATGTACATCGCCACCTGCGTGCCGCATTTCCAAGAACAGTATTTTCCTGAGCCCTACAAATTTGATGTTGACCGGTATGAAAAGCCGCGGGCAGAGCATCGCCAATCTGGCGCCTATTCCGTATACGGTCGCGGACCACATACATGTTTAGGGAAAAGCCTGGCCGAAGTTCAAATTGCGCTGTCTATGGCGCGGATTTTTCATCGGCTTGATTTGTCATTGGAAACGCCCAATTACAAGCTGAAGACCAAGACGGCTCCGACGCCAGGCCCAGCAATGAGCTACAAGCTTAAGGTCAACGGATACCGAAACTAACGTGTAAAAGCACGTAATGGCTCGAATGATTCGAGTCAAAATTACGTGTGTAGCCCCGTGGCACAGGAGTTGCAAACCCCAATTCACTGTTCACGGATTATTGACATAACTGTCTCCATAGTTGTGTTCAATAGGCAAAGGGGCTACACATGGAATTCATCAAGGAAGCAGTTATTGTTTGTGCAGCATTCATGCTGTTTGCGACCTTGCTGCCTGTACGCCGATTATTGAATCACTTGCCCAATGGTGCGAGCCGTCGCGGTTGGCATTGGTTGTCGGCGCTGCTGGTTACGATGATCGGCTGCTATGTGGGCTATGCTCTGGGGCACCAGGCCAACTGGGCTCTCGCTGAAGAACTAGTCATACCGTGTCTGTTGTTGTTTGGCAGTTGGTTTATCTTTATGGTCAGCCAGTTGTCGGCCAGCGGCATTAGCGATGCTCGTCGCTTAGCCAGTCTGGAGCATCAGTGCATGACGGACGGATTGACAGGCATTTTCAACCGTCGCTACTTCGATCAGCAAGTTCTTGCTGAGCAGAAGCGCGCACGTCGGCAAAAGCAGCCTATGTCCTTGATGTTGATTGACATCGATCATTTCAAACAATTCAATGACAGCTTTGGTCATCAAGCGGGTGATCAGGTTTTGATTCGGGTTTGCCAGTTGATCAGTAGCTTGTCTCGCTCCAACGATGTCGTCGCCCGTTACGGTGGTGAAGAAATCGCTGTGATTGCATCGGGTAACGATCTGGAGGCCGCTGCGGTTCAGGCCGAGCGACTTCGTAAAACCATTGCCGAGACCAAATTTGACTTAGGGCGCGGCACACCCCAGCGCGTCACGGTCAGTATCGGTGTAACTCAGGCTCATGGATTGGATGCTGGGCAGTCAGGAGCCATTATTGGTCGCGCCGACAAGGCTTTGTATCTGGCCAAAGAATCAGGTCGGAATCGAGTCGAGCGTTTGCATGAGCGTCGTTCAGTTGCTCGAATCACTCATCTGCAAGAGTGGAAGGCGACGCGCGGTAACGAAGATCGCGCTGCCTAGGCAAACAAATCCGCTTGCTGAGTAGCAAGTAAGGGCTCAGAGAAATTGCTCAGTCCCACACCGACTAAACGATACAGCTGTGTTTGTGGCAGATTCACGCGTAGTTGAAGTGCTAGGGCGATTTGTGCGAGTTCGTCGACAGATTGTGGTGGGGCAGTCGGTGTGTGGCTGCGAGTAAGACTGCGAAATTCGCGAGTTTTCAGTTTGAGTACCACAGTGCGACCGATGCGCTGTGTTCTTTGTTGGCTAGTCCAAACCTTTTCGGCCAATTGCTGGATGGTCGGCGCCAGTTGAGCCAAGGGCTTGTCTTCGGCAAAAGTGTCTTCCGCCGAAATGGATTGCACGGGCTGGTGAACTTGCACCGGGCGTTCATCGATCCCTTGCGCCAGTTCATGCAGGCGCTGACCATAGTTGCCAAAGCGCCGAATCAGCACGGCCTTGTCGCGCTCCCCTAATTGCCCAACCGTTGTTATGCCTATGTCTGCCAGCTTGGCCGCTGTGACTTTGCCAACGCCGGGAATGCGCCCTACGGGTAATGGGCGTAGGAATTCCATCACCTGGTGAGGTTTGACGACGAATTGCCCATTGGGTTTACGCCAATCCGAGGCAATCTTGGCGAGAAATTTATTCGGAGCTATCCCTGCTGATGCGGTTAAATTGAGCTCTTGGTGAATCTGCTGACGAATCCGACTGGCTACTTCGCTGGCCGTGGCTATGTGTGGTTTGTTGCTAGTCACATCCAAATAAGCCTCATCCAAAGACAGTGGCTCTATGAGGTCGGTGTACTGTTGAAAAATCTGTCGGACTTGCTTGGAAACCGCTTTGTAGCGTTTGAAGTCCGGTGCGATGAAAACCACTTGTGGACACAAGCGTTCAGCGGTTACCGCTGGCATCGCTGAGCGTAAGCCGAATTCACGCGCTTCATAGGACGCGGCGCAGACAACTGAACGCTGTCCGCGCCAAGCAACCGCAACCGGCTTGCCGCGTAATTCTGGCCGGTCGCGTTGCTCCACGGAGGCGTAAAATGCATCCATGTCGACATGCACAATTTTGCGCATGTCGCGCTACGCTGCTTAGATGCAGCCGGACAATTTTAACAACCAGTAGCCAATGCAAACCCACTGGCCGACCAGCATATTGGCGCGAATAAACACAAACAGTGCATTGGTGCTGATCAGATGAACCAAGACCTGGCCGACGCGAAACCCGAAGTAAATCCAGGCCAAACCTTCCAATACGGCCAATTGCTCTAGCAGCGAAGCGGCCAAGACGATGGCGGCGTAAATTGGCAGGTTTTCCAGGCAATTGGCGTGCGCGTGTTCGAAACGGGTGACCCAAGCCGGGTTTTCCCATTTGCCGTCATTTCGAGTCCAAGAATTGGCCGGGGCTTTGAACGTAAAAACCAAGGCAACACGATAGTTAACGTATATCGCCACCAAGCCAAAGGTCAGCGCGGTGAAAGCTAAAAGAACAGCAATTGAAGCTGGCATAAGTGATCTCCCTTAATTATGTTGTGGTCGGCATTGTGCCGCACCCGACTAGTTGGCGAAAGCGGCTAGTCCCGTTTGAGCGCGTCCCAAAATCAGTGCATGGACGTCATGAGTGCCTTCGTAGGTGTTGACCGTTTCTAAGTTCAGCAGATGGCGAATGACGTGGTAATCATCAGTAATGCCATTGCCGCCGTGCATGTCACGGGCTTTGCGTGCGATGTCCAAGGCTTTGCCGCAGGAATTCCTCTTGATCAGCGATACCAGTTCTGGTGCACAACGTTGTTCATCCATCAGTCGACCGGCCTGTAGGCAGCTTTGCAGGCCGATGCTGATTTCTGTTTGCATATCCGCCAATTTCAGTTGAACCAATTGATTGGCGGCGAGCGGGCGGCCAAATTGATGCCGCTGCAGGGTGTAGTCACGCGCCGCATGCCAGCAAAATTCAGCCGCACCTAAAGCGCCCCAAGCAATGCCGTAGCGCGCTTTGTTCAAGCAGGAGAACGGGCCTTTTATACCTTCGACTTGCAGGAGGCGATCTTCCGGGATATCGACGTTTTGCATGACGATTTCTCCGCTAATTGAAGCGCGCAGCGAGAACTTGCCTTCGATTTTCGGTGTGCTCAACCCCGCATCGCCGCGCTCCAAAACGAATCCACGGATCTTCCCATCCAGCTTGGCCCAGATGACAAACACATCAGCGACCGGTGAATTGCTAATCCACATCTTGCTACCATTGAGGCGATAGCCACCGTCTATACGTTCCGCACGGGTGCGTAGGCTGCTGGGGTCGGAGCCCGATTCCGCTTCGGTTAAACCGAAGCAACCGACCCAGTGGCCACTGGCCAAACGAGGCAAATAGCGCTGCTTCTGCGCTTCGCTGCCGTAAGCAAAAATTGGGTACATCACTAAGGAGGACTGCACGCTCATGCAGGAGCGGTAGCCAGAATCGACTCGCTCGACTTCCCTTGCGATCAAGCCATAGCTCACGTAATTGCTTGCAGAACCACCGTATTCCGAAGGTAGGGTGCATCCGAGCAGGCCTAGATCACCCATCTCCTGAAAAATGTCCCGATCAAACTCTTCATGGCGAAAGGCTTGCTTAATGCGCGGCATTAATTTCGATTGGCAGTAGTTGTGCGTGGCATCTTGCACGCTGCGCTCTTCATCACTGAGTTGTCCCCGCAGGTCGAAAGAGTCGTGCCAGTCGAATTTCGCTTTGCTCATGCTGCTGTCTCAAAAAAGTTTTATGAATGCCCTGACACTTTGCCTTTTGTGTCGTTTCAGTAGTCAGGTTTCCCAATGGAAGAATGACATGAAGCAACAATTTATGACTTTTTGCGGCGCTATTTTCTTATGCGCCTGTGCCCAAACTGAACTCGCCAAGGAGCGCAGCGAGGTCGCTGCAGTTTCTCAGGCCGTGCCTGCCTTAGAGCAAGAGGCCGATACCGTGCGCTTGCAGCAGGCGGCACAAGTTGCAGCGCCTGAAAGCGTCCAATCAATACCCGTCGCGACTCTGGCGATGGCGGATGTGGCAGTGGCTAAGCGTGAAGCATTTCGCAGTCAGCTTGGAAAGGCACTGTACTCCGGCGTTCAGCCAGCAAGGCAACAACAGGTTCCAAGTGCTGAGGATTACGCCCATTGGGTGGAGAATCGCTTTCAACAGGCACAGTTGTCGCCGTTATCGACATTCTCACTGGATGTGGATACGGCCAGCTATAGCAATGTCCGTCGTTTTTTAACGCAAGGGCAAATGCCGCCTGTGGATGCGGTGCGTATTGAAGAACTGATCAATTATTTTGATTACGATTTTGCGGCGGCCCAAGCGGACTCGCCTTTAGCGGTGGTCACGGAGTTAAGCCATGCGCCCTGGAATCCAGCACATCAATTGGTCATGGTTGGAGTACAAGCACGGGACTTAGCAGCGGATCAGCGCCCCGCCAATCGTTTGGTGTTTTTGATTGACACTTCGGGATCCATGAACAATGCCGCCAAGCTTCCCTTGCTCAAGCGTTCGTTTCAAATCTTGGTGGAGCAAATGCGCGCCGAGGACAGCGTCGCGATTGTGACCTATGCCGGCAGTGCGGGGCTGGTATTGCCAGCGACCTCTGGTCAGCATAAAGAAGCCATTTACGCCGCACTGAATCGACTGCAAGCCGGTGGTTCAACCGCTGGTGCGCAAGGCATACAGTTGGCGTATCAGGTGGCCGAGCAGCAGTTCCAGGCGCGCGCAAACAACAGAGTGATTTTGGCCACCGATGGTGACTTCAATGTGGGCCCCAATAGTGAAGGCGAGTTGGTGCGCATGATTGAGAAAAAGCGCGACAAAGGCGTGTTCTTGAGCATTTTGGGATTTGGCACTGGCAATTATCAGGACGCCAAGATGCAAAAACTCGCCGGTCACGGCAATGGCACTCACCATTACATCGATACGGACCGGGAAGCGGACCGGGTATTTCGCGACAAGCTCAACGGCACTTTGTACACCGTGGCCAAAGACGTAAAGATTCAGATTGAATGGAATCCTGAAACCGTGTCGCAGTATCGCTTAATCGGATATGAAAGCCGTTTGCTACAGGCAGAGGATTTTGCCGATGATCGTAAAGACGCGGGCGATGTCGGAGCCGGCCACAGTGTCACCGCCTTGTACGAAATTGTGCCGGTGCAAGGAGGATCAAATCCTGTTCAGCTGCGTTATCAACCAAACAAAGTTACGCGCGGTCACGATGAGGAGCTGGGCTTGGTTAAATTGCGCTACAAACTCCCTCAGGAAAAAACCAGTCAGAAAATGCAGCAACTGATTTCGCGAGGCACTCCATCGGGAGAAAATATCCAATGGGCCAGTGCAGTGGCGGAGTTGGGAATGTTGCTGCGTGATTCGGAGCATCGCGCACAGGCCAGCTATGATGCGCTAATTCAACGCAGCGAAGCCTTGCTCGGGGATGATGCGTTGCGCCGTGAATTTCTAGGTTTAGCGCGTCAAGCGAAAGTTGCCAGTCAAACTCAGCTGGGGCAGGCCGCAGGAACGGAGATGTATTCCCGCCGATGAATGAGCAGGATGAACAGTGGTTTGATGCATTGGCTGGGCACTGTCGCCCGGCCAATGCACAAGATCAGCGCTTACAGCAGGCCTTGCGTCAAGCAGCCAACATCGATGCTGCGGCTCAGCGTGACCAACTGGCCGAGCGGCGCTTATTGGATAGGTTAGAACGCGAGGGTTTCTTGGCCAGCGCAAGTGAGCCGCAACAGACCAAGCGAATGATTTGGCCGCGTTTGGCTCAAGTCGCTGTCATCGTGTTGTGTCTGGGCTTGCTGGTGGAATTGAGTCTTATGCCTACATTGCAGCGTGAGGAAGGGCGTATGCCGTTTAGTTCGAAGGATGCGCCTGAACGCCCAGTGCAGGCCTTGGCCTCGGCACCTAAGGTTCAGGCTGCAGCAGAGTCAATCGGTCTAAGCAAGGCTCCACAGGCGCTGATGCAGGCGCAAGGCGCAATGACCAAACCGGTTTTGGAGGAGTCCTCTTCTGTCGAGCTTGCCGATCAGGCAGCACCGACTGTGTCGCGTCAGAGCAACTCTGCTTTCCGCTCCGCCAAGTCCCCGCCGCTTAAGCGTGAACGGGAGCAAGTTTTGGAACTATGGGTTGAGGACCTAGCCCTGGCAAGTCAACATTTAGAGGCTTGGCGGATAGAGATGGAAACGGACTCTTCTGCGAAGAGCGAATTGGCCGGTGATGGCTTGATGCAACTGCGTTGCGATAAGGAAGCCGCCTGCAAGGGTTTAGAGGATGCTCTGCTCACTTTGAGCATGCGCCCCTGGTCGACAACGCCAAGCGTGGGGCAAGCCATGCAGCTGCGATTGAGGCAAACACCATGAACGGGGCATTAAGCGCGGATGCTGATGATGATGCGCTCATTTTGGCCCTGCGCAATAGCGCGCAACGCCGTCAAGCAACACTGATTCTGCATCGGCGTTACGCGCATCGTTTCATGGCGTGGCTGTGTCGTCGCGGTATGGATCACGCACAGGCAGAGGATGCGGTTCAAGAGGCCTTCATTCGGATTCTAAAAAATGCCGATATGTTCAAGGCTCGGGGCGAAGGGCGAGCATGGATTTGGACAGTTGCACGTTCCGCATGGTTGGATGAATTCAAAAAACAACAGCGGCAACCGCAATGGGTTGATGCGGGAGTTGAGCCAGCGCAGAGTCCGGATGTGGCCAGTGTGAGTGACTATCAAGACTGTGTGCACGGGCAATTGCACCGATTTTCAGAGGCTTGGCCAGAAGCGGGGCAAGCGGTGATTTGGGCCGCGGCGGATGGTTTTAAAACGGCACAAATTGCCGAACTGCTTGGGCGTAGTGCCGGTGCGACGCGTGAATTTTTGTCCCAGGCACGTAAGCGTTTGCGCGAGTATATGGAGCCCTGCATGGGCTTATAAACTGAATTAGCCCGAGCGAATGTCCGCATTCTTACTGATTCGCTGCATGCGCCGCTGCGTTTGGGCTTGGATATTGCAGCTAATCTGCCTAAGCTTCCGCAGATAATGGATTCTCAATTGATAAAAAGTGGTTTGGCGATTGTGCTTTTGGGCTTGTGCAGCACTGCAATGGCCGAAGGTATTCGTATCTATAAGCAGCCCGATGGGAGCCGCTTGTATACCGACCAAAAAAAGCGCGGTGATCAGGGATATAAATATAT
The DNA here is from genome assembly GCA_051252075.1 of Oceanococcus sp. Lineage (GTDB taxonomy): Bacteria > Pseudomonadota > Gammaproteobacteria > Nevskiales > Oceanococcaceae > Oceanococcus. The sequence goes on from JBPOFU010000018.1 coordinate 17,037, forward strand.
AGGGCGCTACGGGCGTACCACCTACAAAGTCTCCTGCGCTGGATATCGCCCACAAGTGATGAATGCGAGGCGAGATCGCTACAGCAGCTTGGTGCAGCAATACGCAGAACAATATAGCGTTGACAGTAAGCTTATTGAGGCCGTCATGAGAGTGGAATCTTGTTTGGATCGCACGGCCGTGTCGCGCGCTGGGGCTCGAGGCCTGATGCAGTTGATGCCGGGTACTGCCGCTGAGTTGGGCGTACGCGATGTTTTCAATCCTGCAGACAATATTCGTGGCGGCACGCTGTATTTGAGCAAAATGTTGAAAAGCTTTGGCCAAGACCGTCATCTGGCATTGGCGGCGTACAACGCAGGTCCAGGGGCGGTGCGGCGCTACAGCGGAATCCCGCCGTTTAAAGAAACCCAAGCTTACGTAAAACGTGTGGAAAAACAGTACCGTCGCTACGGTGGTGCTGCTGAACTGCGGTAATCCATTCTGATTTCGAATGGGCTTATTCGGTATCTTCGGCTTTGCTCAAGGCTCCCTTGGGCAGGCAGCGCTCAATGATGCTCGCCCAGGCCGGCCCCAAAGACAAACTCAGTGCGATGACAGCGACCGTAATTTGGTAGGCGGTAGAACCGACGATTTGGCTGTTGTAGCCCACCGCCGCAAGCACAAAACTGAACTCCCCCACGTGCGCCAACAACGCGCCAGCATAAAAGGATTCAGGCCAGCGGCGTCCCAGCAGCCGCAATATGCATGCATTTATAATTGTGTTGGTGAGCAGTACGGTAACCACTAGTAGTAAGACTTCTTGCCAATACTGGATCAGAAATTTGGTGTCGAGCAGCATGCCGATAGAGGCAAAGAAGATCGCCACAAATACGATGCGCAGTGGTTCTAAGTTCAGGCGTATCCAACCTGAACTGGTGGTTTTTGCCACGATCATTCCGGCCACGAAAGCCCCTAGGGCTGTGGACAGTTGAAAAATCCCAGTGACAAAGGCTAGGCCGAAACACAGCAGTAATGAGATAAAAACCTGCATCTCAGCGTTATCGGCTAAGCCTGTTATCCACGGTATTTCGAAGTTTTCTCGGGTCAATACCCAGGCTGCAAATGCCAGCACCAAGCTGCCTCCCGAGAGTTGTAAGGCGAGCACATGCAGGTCGATAGATTCCCCGCTGAGCATGCCCAAAACAATAATCATGGGGATGACAAAAATATCTTGTGCGATCAGGATGCCTAAAGTGTCCTGCGCCACTTGCGTGTCCATCTGCCCACGTCGGCTTAAGTGATCAATGACGATTGCCGTGCAGCTGAGGCTGGCTACCATACCGATCAAGACCGTGCGGGCCAGAGGCCAATCAAACCATAGCCCCAGTAAGGCCACGATTCCCATGGACACAAAGACTTGCAACAAAGTGCCAAATATTGCGACGCGCCAGTTACGCACCATCTTCACCGGCGATGTTTCCATACCGATGAAGAACAGCAGTAGGACCACGCCGACAGCACCCAGCTGTTCAACTACGCTTTGATTGGAGACCAAGCCCAAGGCATGTGGGCCCAAGGCAAAACCGGCCAGAATGTAGCCGGTGATCATGGGCTGGCGCAGCCACCTCATCAACATGCCGCTGAACAGCACCGCGATGGCGCTGATAACAAAATAAATGACTAATGGATCCATGCTCATGAGCGGGATCGTATACGGTTTTAGTTATTCTGCGAACGAATTTTTGAGTCACGCATGAGCAGTTTATGGGGCCTCTAACTCAAACGAGATTGAAACCTGAGCGCGAATTTCATTTTCGCCCGTGGCTTCATAGCCGCCACCTGCATCTGCTTCTATGGCCATTACCCGCATCGCCATCTTGGCTTGCGGTGCGTAGTGTTGTTGCACATTGACGGCAATCGGCAAACCCAGGTTGACCCCTAAGCGCTTGGCAATGCGAAGCGCACGAGCTTTGCCATCGTCTATCGCCAACATCAGTATGTCGTCTTCAACTTCGGCGGCATTTGAGACGCTGGGTGTGACGTTATCCACCCGTGCGAGTGGGTGTTGAGCTAGGGCGCGCATAACATCAGGTAATTTTTCTATGGCGAGTCGCTGTAATTGGATCTGTCGGCTGGCCAGCATTTCTACAGGCTCACCGCTGTCGCGGCGCCAACTGCGTTGGGTGCCTTTCACCACTTCACGCACTTGCGTCTGCAAGGCACGAATTTGGTTTTTATCGACAAATGCAGCCAGGGTGTCTACTACTGCTTGTGCTTGTGAACCGGCGGCATTCATGGCGTCGCCCGCTTGTTTGGCACGGGCTTCGACGGTCAATTGGAGTGCGGCCTGATCGGGTGTAACCATTCGACTGGCTTGCCCTTGTATTTGAATCTGGCGGCGTGCTTGTTGTTCAGCCCAAACTGGGCCGACAGCGAGTAAGCTGACGGCCAGTAAGGCCCAGCGAAAGCGATAGTGCATGTGGAATCCTCCGAAAATTTGGCTGTAAGACAGCTTACATCTTCGGAGCTTGCAGGCGCGCTAAGGCTGGGGTATTCAGTTTCTAACTGGCGCGACGACTTTGTCCAGGGCGTCCACCACGCTTAGCTTGAGCGGATCTACCACCTGCGCCAGGCTTATTTTGGCCCTGACGGCGAGGTTTTCCTGCGTTGTCTTTACGCTGACCATCAGATTTGCCGCCGCCTTGATTGCGACCACGGCCACCGCGTCCGGGTACCGGAGCATCTGCGGGTGTCGATTTGTCTTCTTTGATGTGAAAATCGGGTAGTTCCAGAATCGGGATGTCACGTTTCAGTAGGCGTTCGATAGCGATAAGTTGCTTGAGTTCTTCGCCGCAATAGATGGACAAAGCTTCGCCTTCATTGCCTGCGCGACCGGTACGGCCGATGCGGTGGACATAGTCTTCTGCAACCATGGGTAACTCATAGTTGATGACATGAGGTAATTCCGAGATATCAATGCCGCGAGCGGCGATATCGGTTGCAACCAGGACGCGTAAATCACCAGATTTGAAGTTGGCCAGCGCCTTGGTGCGGGCTCCTTGGCTTTTATTGCCGTGGATAGCACCAGCAGACAGTCCGTCCTGTTCCAGCTGTGTGCATAAGCGATTGGCGCCGTGCTTGGTGCGAGTAAACACCAGCACTTGTTTCCAGTTGTTTTTGCCGATCAACCAAGAAAGCACTTCACGCTTCTGGCCTTTAGAAACGCGTATTTTCTTTTGCTCTACGGTTTGCGCCGCGGAGTTGCGTGGTGCGACATCGATTTCAACAGGATCGCGCACGATGCCTTTGGCGAGCTGGCGAATCTCTGGAGAAAAGGTTGCAGAGAACATCAGGTTTTGACGTTTTTGAGGCAACATTTTCAGGATGCGCTTGATGTCGTGGATAAAGCCCATGTCGAGCATGCGGTCGGCTTCGTCCAAGACCAGCGTTTCTATGCCGTCTAGCGATATATCTCCGCTGCCAGCTAGGTCAAGCAAACGACCCGGTGTTGCCACGATGATGTCATGGCGTTTACGCAACTTAATGAGTTGGCCATGGGCGCTAACGCCACCAAAAATAACCACATGGCGTTGTGGCAATTCGCGACCATAGGTTTGTACGCTTTCGCCGATTTGTGCGGCGAGCTCACGCGTTGGGGTGAGGATTAGAACACGAGCACGCTTCGGTACATTGCTGTCACGTGACAGGATTTCTAGCAGCGGTAGAGTAAAGGCAGCGGTTTTACCGGTACCTGTTTGAGCGGCTGCCAATACATCGCGACCGGTCAATACGGCAGGGATGGCTTGGGCTTGAATAGGGGTTGGCTGTGTATAGCCGGTACGCGCAATCGCGCTTTGAAGCTGAGAATTCAGCTTCAGGGATTCGAATGACATTTAAGAGATACTCTGGACAGTCTATCGGGGTATTTACCCAGATTCCGGTGCAGACTTTGATGACCCGCATTTGCGGGAAAGGGAAATGCTACCGATACTGCACAAAGCGAGACCAAGAGGTCGTCTGGAGCAGGACATCACCGGAGGATGTCGGGCAACACGGCGAGCAGTCTACGCATAAATGCTTGTCTTGTCACGAAAAATTGAGATCGCATGACCCCATTGATAGAAAATGATGCCGTTGTTTTCGGCTTGCTTGCAGCGACATTAGCGCTGATTTTTTACACCGCTAACAGCTCGCTGGCCTTGTTCAAACGCTTCTACAACTGGGTTCCTGCCTTGTTGTTGTGCTATTTCATTCCAGGCCTTTACAACACCTTGGGATTAATTGATGGCAATGCGTCCAACATCTACTACGTAGCATCGCGTTATTTATTGCCCGCCACTTTGGTGTTACTGACCTTATCCATAGATTTGCCGGGCATTCGCCGCCTTGGTGGCAAGGCCATCATTATGTTTTTTGCCGGTACTACGGGCATCGTTTTGGGTGGTCCTTTGTCCCTATGGATATGGTCAGTATTCAGCCCAGAAACAGTAGATGGCGTCATCTGGCGTGGTATGAGCGCACTGGCAGGGAGCTGGATAGGCGGCGGTGCGAATATGGCCTCGATGAAGGAAATTTTCGGCGTCGATGGCAACCTTTTCGGCATGATGGTGGCGGTGGACGTCATCGTTGCGAATTTATGGATGGCGGTGCTGTTGTGGATGGCAGCGCGTGCCGATCGGCTGGACCAGGCACGTGGAGCCGATGTTTCGGGTCTTGTAGCATTGCGCCAGCGCGTCGAGGCCTATCAAGCGGAGCATGCGCGTATTCCCAGCCTGAATGACCTGATGTATATGATGGGCATTGGTTTCGGTGTAACGGCTTTGGCACATGCTTTGGCGACACCGATTGCAAGCGCTTTTGAAAGTATCAGTTGGGCACATAGACTTTCTCTAACCAGTTCTTTTTTCTGGTTAATCGTCTTGGCGACCAGCATAGGTTTGGCTTTGTCCTTTACCCGTTGGCGTCAATTTGAAGGCGCAGGCGCGTCGAAAATTGGATCGGCGATGTTGTATGTGCTGGTCGCGTCGATAGGCATGCATATGGATTTGCGGACCATATTCAGCAACCCTGGTTTGTTTGGCGTGGGTCTGACTTGGATGGCAGTGCACGCCATCATTATTCTCAGTGTGGCCAAATTGATTAAGGCCCCGACCTTTTATCTGGCCGTGGGTAGCCAAGCCAATGTTGGCGGTGCCGCCAGTGCGCCGGTGGTGGCCAGTGCCTTTCATCCTTCGCTCGCCCCTGTCGGAGTGTTGCTCGCCGTATTGGGCTACGCAGTCGGTACGTATGCGGCGTGGGTTTGCGGCCAATTAATGCGTGTCGCGGTAGGGCAGTGATCGCTGTTTTACGCCCATTGCTGATTGAGGTTGCTTGAATCATGCATTTTGATAATCGTTTTGTCCGTGAGTTGCCTGCCGATCCGAGCATAGACAACCACCCTCGCCAAGTGCAGGGTGCCGCCTTTAGTTGGGTCACACCTACGCCTGTGTCTTCACCGCAATGGTTGGGCTGGTCACAGCCTTTGGCTGATGAACTGGGCATGTCGCAATCCGATGCTTGTTTGCAAGCGCTGGCCGGCAATCAAACTTTGCCCGGTATGCAAAGCTATGCCATGGCTTACGGTGGCCATCAATTTGGTCAGTGGGCAGGGCAGTTGGGTGATGGTCGCGCAATTGCATTGGGAGAATTGCAGACGCCCTCAGGCCAACTGCGTGAGTTGCAGTTAAAAGGCGCAGGACCAACGCCGTATTCCCGCACCGCGGATGGTCGCGCGGTGTTGCGATCTTCCTTGCGCGAATTTCTTTGTAGCGAAGCGATGCACGCCCTGGGTGTACCCACAACGCGTGCGCTGAGCTTGGTCGGCACAGGTGAGCATGTTGTTCGTGACATGTTTTACGACGGCAATGCCCAGCCCGAGCCCGGTGCCGTGGTGTGTCGTGTCGCGCCCTCGTTTTTACGCTTTGGTAACTTCCAATTGCCTGCCTCGCGTGGCGACAGCAATCTATTGCGGCAACTTGTGGAGTTTAGTATTCGTCAGCACGCCCCTGAGTTTGTACGCGGTGACAAATTGGATATCCCAGCTTGGTTTTCCGACATCTGCGAAAAAACCGCGACGATGATTGTGCATTGGATGCGCGTGGGCTTTGTTCACGGCGTGATGAATACCGACAATATGTCCATCCACGGCCTCACCATCGACTATGGCCCTTATGGTTGGCTAGAACCCTTTGATCCGGATTGGACGCCAAACACCACGGATGCCCAAGGGCGGCGCTATGCCTTTGGACGACAGCCTGCTATCGCACATTGGAACCTGGCCCAACTTGGCAATGCGCTGGCGACCCTGTTGGACGATCCTCAAGCTTTATCGCAAGGATTAGAGCGCTACGTTGAACGCTTTTACTTGGACTACGGGCAGAGCTTTGCAGACAAATTGGGCTTGAGCGCTTCGGCTCATGACGCCCCTCTATTGAATGACTTCATGGGCTGCTTGGGTTTAGTGGAAACGGACTATTGTTTGGCTTTTCGTCTGTTGGCGAATGTGCCCTTGCAGCAAGACCCCAGTGGTGACGGACTGCAGGCTTGGCTGGATGTACTAGCGCCGGCTTTTTACAGTGACGAAATAGCAGAGCCGGTGCGACAAGCTTGGCAGCAGTGGTTTGGGCAGTACCGGCAAGCCTTGCTGTCGGACCCTCTGGATAAGGCCCAGCGCCAGAAAGGCATGAATCTAGCTAACCCCTTATACGTGCCGCGTAATTATTTAGCGCAACAGGCGATTGATGCAGCGGCTCTAGGCGACAACAGTGAGTTGAAAACCCTGCAGGACGTTTTATCCAAGCCCTATGACGAACAGCCTGGTCGCGAGGCTTACGCTGCGCGAAGACCGGAGTGGGCACGCCACAAAGCCGGCTGTTCCGCCTTGTCCTGTAGCTCTTAGTAGGCGGGCGTCGGCACAATTCCTGCATAACCGGCTTTGCATACACGTCGGTGCCCAGGATTGAACATTACTTCACCGCTTTGGAGCCTGAAAGGCCAGCACATACTCATTGTGGATGACTATCCACAGATGCGCACCATGTTGCGAGAAATGCTGGTGAGCAGTGGGGCGGATCTCATTGAATCGGTTAAAAATGGCGAAGATGCCATAGAGGCGATGTCACGCCAGAAGCCAGATATCGTCTTGTGCGATTACTACTTAGGCGAGGGCAAAGACGGCCAGCAGGTGTTGGAAGAAGCCCGCGAGCACGACTTTCTGCCGTATTCATCAATTTTTATATTGATCACCGCAGAAAACACCTTAAGCATGGTCATGGGCGTGGTGGAATTTGAGCCTGATGCTTATCTGACCAAGCCCTTCACCCGAGACGTTTTGCAAACCCGATTGCGGCGATTACAGCAAAAGAAAACCAATTTTGCGGTGATTGCTCGCGCTGTTGAGCGGCGCGAATACACCAAGGCTGCCCAGCTTTGTGATGAAACCAGTTTAGAACACCCGCGTTATCGTCCAGATTTGCTGCGGATTAAAGGCGATGCCTTACGGCGCGCCGGTGATCATCAAGCCTGTGAAATTTTGTACAAAAATGTGCTGCAGGAACGCGAATTGCCCTGGGCCCAACTCGGTTTGGCACAGGCCTTACATGCCCAGCAAAAGCTCAAGGAGTGCCGCTCAGTCTTGTTGCACGCGATCAGCATGAAAGAGAATTTCGTGGCGGCTTACGATTTGCTCGCCTTGGTGCAAAAAGCCTTGGGAGATGTTGAGGCCAGTGAACAGATATTGTGCAAGGCGGTGGAGTTATCGCCGAAAAACCTGCGCCGTCAACAGGCTCTAGGCGATATTGCCTTGGACAATGGGAATTTGGAATTAGCGGAAAAAGCATTCCGAAGCGCGGTGCGCGAGGGTAAAAATTCGCTCTTTGGTGGTCCTGAGAATTATGCGGGCCTTGCGCGCGTGCATATACAGGGCGGCGACGCTGTGAAGGCGGACCAAGCCTTGCGTCGCATGCAGAACAATTACGTCCATGCAAATGGGCCCGTGCAGCTGCAAATGGCCGTGGTGACTGCTGATGTGCAACATCAACTCGGGGACGAAGTCGCCAGCCAGGAAGCGACTCGTAAAGCCGCCGGTTTGATGAGTCAGCATGGTGACAGTTTGAGTCGTAACGAATTAATGAACTTGGCCGAAACCTGCATGGCGCACGGCGATACCGAGTTGGGTAGCAGTTTGATACAAAAAGTCGTGCGTGCGAATCATGAAGATCAGGACATGCTGGACAAAGCACAGGCGCTATTTACCAAAGCCGGTATGGCGGAGAAAGGAGCGTCTTTGATCGCGGACGAGCGCACTGCTGTAGTCAAATTGAACAACGATGCGGTGAAATTGGTGCGTGATGGCGAACTGAAACAAGCCGTCTCTATGTTGTTGCAAGCGGCCCAAGCTATGCCGGAAAACAGCACCATCAATCTCAATGCGGTGCAGTGTTTACTGCAGTTGATGAAGACGGAAGGTGCCAATTGGCGCATCTTGCGTCAAGCGCAAGATTTACTGGCGGGCATTAGCGGGGTCGCCAGCGGCGAAGCGCGCTATCAAGGGCTGATCAAGCTGAGCCAAGAGATGGAACAGCAATTGAGCGCTGCTGCATGATGTCGCAGCAGACTGTGCCTACATTGGATTTTGCCACCGTGATGGCCAGTTCAGTTCACGATATGAAAAACAGTCTCAGCGCCGTCTTGGCTGGGCTGGACGGCCTACAGCAAGAAACACAGTTGAGTGCCGGAAATAATCGGCAGGTGGATGGTTTACGTCATCAAAGCCGACGCCTAAATTGCCAATTGATGCAGATGCTTAGCATCTATAAATTGCAGCAAGATCTCTACAGTCCCAACATTCAGCAATGGCCTGTCGATGAATTTTTAGAAGACGTGGCCAGTGAACATCGTGGCTTGCTGGCAGCGCAAGGCATTAGCATCTGTGATCACACGGAACCCGAACTGTCTGGCTTTTTTGATAGAGAGTTAGTTGTTGGAGTTTTGGATAACGCGCTTAATAATGCGGTTCGATACTCTCGCAGCCGCTTGGAGATTAGCGCGCGTTATTGGGTCCATGAGCAAGGCGAAGGCGTCGAGCTGTCCCTGAGGGATGACGGTCCCGGCTACCCTGAGGCTATGTGCGTGCGCAGTGGGCAAACGGCCGCTGCCCTGCAATTTCAACAGGGGCGCACCGGCTTAGGCCTGTACTTTTGCTCCTTGGTAGCCGACTTGCATCGCAACAAAGGGGTTCACGGTCGCATCATTTGTGACAACGAAGGTATCGATGGTGGCGGGCGTTTTGCCTTGTTGTTGCCTTAGTGCGTTGCACTAGTTTTTCGTGCCCAGCATCCAGCCGTGTGTGTCGACGCTGCGTTGTTCCTGTATATCTAACAGGGCCGATTTGAGCTGAGCTGCGACGTGGTTCTCCTGCTGCAAATTGCTCACATGGCTCTGATCCGCAACAGCTGAAATCGGATTCACGATGGCTGCCGTTCCACAAGCAAACATTTCACTGCATTGACCACTTTGTATCGCTTGAATCAGTTCATTGATATCGATGGGGCGTTCTTCGCGCGTCATCCCGAGGTCTTGCGCGATGGTGAGCAAACTGTCTCGGGTGATGCCCGGCAGTATGCTGCCATTGAGGGCCGGGGTATGCAGTTGCTCATTCACAATCATGCAGACATTCATGGCAGACAACTCTTCCACGTAACGGCGTTCTGTGGGGTCCAGCCACAGCGGCTGATCGAAACCGGCGGCGATGCATTTGCGAGTCGCTAACAGCGAAGCGGCATAGTTGCCGCCGGCTTTGACATCACCAGTACCACCAGCGGCGGCGCGACAGGCATCGCGCTCGACCAAGACGCGAATGGATTTGGCGAAGTAGGCTGCAGACGGACTGCAGACGATGGCAAAGCGGAAATTCTCCGAGCCTGCCAAGGGGTATTGGGTATCACAGCCATACAGCATGGGGCGCAAGTACAAGGATTGGCCCGATTCTCTTGGGATGAGTGGTTTCATCGCCTGGGTTACCGCTTTCACACCCTGTATAAACAGTTCGGAAGGCACAGCCGCCATGCACAAGCGTTCTGCCGAGTGATTCATACGCTGCAGATTGGCGTCCGGCCGAAACAAAGCAGGCTCGTCTTGATTCACCCAAAACGCTTTCAAGCCTTCGAAACATTGTTGCGCGAACTGCAGCGCGGTTGCTGCTGGGTTCAAGGTGATCGGCTGATAAACCTGCAGCTCTCCTTCCTGCCATGCACCATCGCGAAAATCTGCGACAAACATGACCGGCCCAGTGACTCGCCCAAAACCCAAAGGCTCAGGCAACTGAAAGTGTTCTATGGCGCTAGCAAGTTCGGGGCTGATTTTCATGGTGACTTGTTGGTGAAAAAGTGGTGTTCAGGGTTTGACTTAGGCTTTGGGGCCAAGTTTAACCAGCAGCAGAGGCAATAAGCTGAGATTAGCGATCAGGGCCAGCAACATGGCTAATCCGGTAAACAGACCGAATAAAACGATGGGCACAAAATTGGACAAGGCCAAGATAGAGAAGCCCAATGTGACGATGACAGAGGTGAGATAGATCGCCCGGCCAACGCTGCCGTGGGTGTGTTCCATGGCATCCCAGCGTTCTCTTCCGCTGTTTATTTCGTCCTGAAAACGGTGGGTGTAATGGATGGTGTTGTCCACGCCTATACCTATAGTAATGGCTGCGATTGTTATCGTCATGATGTCCAGCGGGATATCCAGCCAGCCCATTAAGCCTAGGATCATGCTGGCAGCGAAAACTGTTGGCAGCACGCCGATCAGGGCCAATCGCAGCGAGCCAAAAAGACCCCATAGCATCAATACAATGGCGACAAAGACCGCGCTCAAAGTGAGGATTTGTGATTCAAACAAGCTTTGCAGCACATTGTTGTAGAGCACTAAGGCGCCTGCCAAATGCACTTGTTCGGGCTGTAGATTGAACTGCTCGACTAAATCGGTGCGTATCTTTTTGAGCAAAGCATCGCGACGCAGGTTTTTGTCGGAATCGATGACGCGTATGGCAAAGCGCAGTTGATTGCCGTCCTCCGACATATACGGATCAAACAATTGCTCTTTTATGGCAGGCGGTAGCCGGCCATACATCACCGCCAAGGTGAAGTTGTCAGGCGCTTCGTCATTGTTCAGTAGGGTGATGAGATCCATGGTAGTGGCCATGGACAGGACCTTGCCAGTTTCATCCAAGCCGTCGAGATAGTCGTGGATGCGCTTGGCATCCTGCAGGGCGAAGACGTTGTACCAATAACTGTCACCGGAAATGCCGGTTGTGCTTTCGGCTTGAGCAAATTCATCTTCAAAATCCGCAGCGAAATCAGCATCAGATTCTGTTTCAGTTGAGAAGTCGTCTAAGAAGTCATCAGCAAAGGCGTCTTCTGTTGTCGAAGCACTATCGGCCTCATTGCTTTGCTCTAAGAAGTCGGATGGCGGATCGAGGATGACGTCCAAGGGCGTGGTGCCGCCCAGTTTTTTGTCTATGAGCACCATGCCTTTGTAGATTTCGGTGCTATCTTTGAAGTAATCGATGAAGCGGTTTTCCACCCCGAGCCGACTGATGCCTACGATGGCCAAACCCAGCAGTAGTGCGTAAATCAATAACACCGGGCCGCCAGCAGAACGGATGGTCGCGGCAAAGCTGCGGGTGATGCGTGCGGTCACGTCTTGTTCGCCTGCGCCACCGCCGCTAGGGCGTATCAGCCCTAGGACCCAAGGAAAAAGTAAGAATGTGAGGGCAAAGGCGGCCACCACACTGCACACCATCATTTGCCCAAAATCGATAACGGGGCGAATGTCGGCGATGATCAACGAGCCAAAGGACACCATCGTAGTGGCTGCGGTAAACACGGACGGCGCGAATTTGCTGCGTATGGTTTGCCGCACCAAGCTGTTGCCATCGGCTTGCGGTTGTTCGCCTTGTAACTCGCGATAACGCACAACCAAATGTACGACTAAAGACAGGGTAATGATCAGTGTTAAGGAGGTGAAGTTGGAGGACACCACGGTAACCGGCCAGTTCATGAGACCCAGCAGACCGACCATGCTGATGCTCACGGACGCGCAAATGCCAGCGGGGATCAATACCCAGCGCAGTTGCCGAAAGGCCACAGCCAGCAGCAGCACCAGAAAGCCGCCAACCAATAGGCTGAACAGACGAATATCGGCACGCACGAAATCAATCATGTCGGAGGCAATCATTGGTAAGCCGCCGAGCACGATTTGAGCGTCAGTGCGATGCTTATCGATGACGCTACGGATGTCACGTATGGTTTGTTGTTGCCGTTGCTGCTGCGCGCTGCTGATGGCCTGATAGTCGCTGGAGACTTGCGTGAGCTCCGCAAGTTCTGTGGCATTCAAGTCGCGCTGTTCGGCTTGCTCGCGCAATGCTTCGCGCCGCGTGAGCAGGCCTTGGGCGTCGGCGTTGCTACGCAGGGTTACCAACAGGGCTGTGGTTTCGCCAGCTGGATCTGTCAGTAGGCTTTTGTACAGAGGGCTGGTTGAAAACTCTTGCTGGGCTAAGTCACGGTCTGTTTTCGGGTGTAGCAGGGTGCGGGTTTCGTCTTGTACCTGTGAAAGCGTCATGCGCGGGCTGTTGAGCAAGGGCACATCCAACAAGCTGGTAACACTGGCTACACTGTCAACGGCCGCCAAGTCATCTCTCAAGGCGGCTATGCGTTGGAGTACCGCGTCGCTGAACAGATTATCTGTGGGCGTATACGCAACGACCACGGATTCTGCTGTGCCATAGCGCTTGGAAAGCTCACGGAAGTAACGCAGGTCCTCGTCGTTTTCCAAAATTAAGGAATCGGCCGATGCATCCAAGCGAAAATCCTGGGCAAACCACAGCGAACTGATGGCGATGCTTAAGAGAATCAAGCCCGTGAGCCAGCGCCGCTGCAGCGTTAAACGGAAGTAAAAGTTAGAGATGGACTGGAGCATTAGCTTTGCACGCTAGCGGTTTGCGCCGTTGCAGATGCAATAGCGGAGTAGTCGCGCCCAATGTACAAATACATGGCGGGAACGACATACAAAGTGAAAAGAGTGCCTATGGTCATGCCTGAGGCGATAACCATACCCATGGAGAAGCGCGCCGCGGCGCCAGGGCCATCGGCAGCGAGCAGCGGGAACATCGCGACGACCAAGGCTGCGGTGGTCATCAGAATGGGGCGCATACGTATGGAGGCGGCTTCTTCAATTGCTTCACGCTTACCCAAACCTTGCTGTTGCAGTTTGTTAGCGAACTCGACGATCAAAATGCCGTGTTTGGTAATCACCCCAATTAAAGTGATGAGGCCCACTTGGGTGTAAATATTGAGCGTCATGCCTGGGAAATCGGTCAACTTCATGCCGTTGCTAATGCCTAAAATATTCATCACCAAGAGCGCGCCGCAGATCGACATGGGTACAGTGACCAGCATGATCAGTGGATCACGGAAGGATTCGAACTGCGCCGCCAAGACCAGGTAAATAATGATGAGGGCAAAGGCGAAAGTCACCAACATGGCGGAGCCTTCTTGCTTGAACTGGCGTGATGAACCGGCGTAGTCGAGTTGAAATCCTTCTGGCAGGACTTCCGCGGCTAGTTCTTCCAATATGGCCAGCGCTTCACCTTGTTGAATGCCGGGCCTAGGCACGCCAATAATGATATTGGCATTGAGCTGTTGTGCATGCTCAATGCTGCGCGGCGTGGTTCGTTCTGTGATGGTGACCAGGGATGCCAGTGGGATTAATTCACCGCTGTTGCTGCGGGTGTAATACAGCTTGAGTTGTTCTGGGTTGAGCCGCGCGTCGCGCTGCAACTGCGGTATGACCTTATATGAGCGACCTTCATAGGCGAAACGGTTGGCTGGTCCGCTGGCCAGCAAGGTGCTCAAATCGGCGGCAATGCGACCCATATCAACGCCGAGCAGTGCGGCTTTGTCACGGTCGATGTCGATCACGGCTTCCGGCCGATCTATGCGCAATCTGGGGGCCAAAAAGATGAACTTTTTGCTCGCCATGGCGCGACCAATCAATTCGTTCCCCACTTGGTACATCACCTCGGGGCTGGCGGTGGACTTGAGCACTAACTCCACCGGATAGCCTTGTCCTGGCGTGGGTAGGGATGGGGGCAAAATAACAGCTGGACGGATAGCGGCGATTTTGTTCAGTTCTGGTGTGAGCTGGTCTATCACTTGCTTGGTCGTTTGTTCACGTTCGGCCCAAGGCGGCAAGATCAGGCCCATAAAGCCGATGTTGGTGCTGCCGCCTTGATTCGAGGCGAAGGTGAAAATGTGGTCGACATTGTCTTGTGCCAGAGCGGTTTTTTGCGCTTCGGAAAAATACTGGGCTAAGTATTCCGGTGAAGAATAACCATCGGTTTCATTGATGGAAAAGGCAAAGCCTATGTCTTCTTCCGGGGCGAGCTCACCGGGTGTACTGACAAACAGAAAATAGCAAGACGCGAATACGATGAGGCCGAACACAGCGATCACATGTACGGTGTCCAAAGCGCCATGCAGGCGTCGCTTGTAGGCGTTGCGCCAAGTTTCAAAATGTTCGTCCAACCACTGAGCAAAACCGCCTTCTGATCCACTGCTATGGGTCGGCTTGAGTATGCGGGCACACATCATGGGCGTCAGAGTGAGGGCGACGACGCCGGAGATCAGTACCGCGCCTGCCAAAGTGAAGGCAAATTCGGTGAACAACTTGCCAGTGATGCCGCTAAGGAAGCCAATGGGTGCGTATACCGCCATTAAGGTCAGCGTCATCGCGATCACCGGCCCTACCAGCTCGCGCGCGCCGAGGATGGCAGCGTCGTGGGGTGTCAGGCCTTCTTCGATATGGCGGTGTATATTTTCCAGCACGATGATGGCGTCATCCACCACCATGCCGATGGCCAAGACCATGGCGAGTAGGGTGAGCAGATTGAGTGTGTAGCCCAGCATCAGCATGAAAAATAACGCACCGATGAGTGACAACGGTACGGTTACAGCGGGTATCAGTGAACTGCGAACTGAGCCCAGGAACAAGAAAATCACCACCACGACAATGATGACGGCTTCTAAAAGTGTGGCGCGGACTTCCGATATGGCATCGCGGATATACAGCGTGCTGTCATAGCCGATTTCGCCACCCAGTCCTTCGGGCAGGGCGGCAACAATGTCGGGCCAGATTTGATTCACGCGGTCGATGACATCCAGTACATTGGCGTCAGGACGTACGATGATGCCTATGAAAGTGGCAGGTTCACCGTCCCAGCCAGCACCATAGTCGTAAGTTTCCGAACCCAGTTCTACCCGTGCAATATCTTTTAGTCGCACAACAGACGTGTCGTCACCACTGACCACCATTTCGCGAAATTCTTGTTCGCTGCGTAAGTCGGTGTTTGCGGATAAGCCGACGCGTACGTAATTGCCTTTAGATTCCCCAACTGCTGCCAATACGTTTTGTTGACGGATGCGAGTAACCACATCGGAAGCAGTCAAATTGTGCGCCACTAACCGATCGGGTTTAAGCCATAGCCGCATCGCATAGGTGCGAGCGCCAATGATGCGTGCCTTTTCCAAGCCAGCAATGGCGTCTAACTGTGGCTGAACAACGCGGGCCAGGTAGTCAGTGATCTGCGCTTCATTCAGGACTTGCGAATAAAACGACAGGTACATTGCTGCCGTACCGCCACCTTCGTTGATGGCCACTACGGCATCTTCAGATCCTTCCGGCATCTGATTACGCAGGGAAGCAACTTTGGCGGAAATTTCGGTGAGTGCCTCGTTTGGTTCTTTGTCCAAACGCAGATTGGCCGTGATCGTTGAAACACCTTGGCCGGTGCTGGAAGTGAGGAAATCGATGCCATCTGCGGTGGCGATTTCGCGCTCCAATGGTGTGGTTACAAAACCTTCCATCAATTGGGCATCCGCCCCCGGATAGGCCACGCTGACGTTGATTTGTGCGTTTTGTAATTCTGGGAACTCGCGCACGGTCAATTCGGCACCGGCGCGAATACCCAGCAGCAATATGACCAAACTAACAACGGTGGCGAGAACCGGCCTATGAATGAAAATGTCGGTGAATTTCATTAGCTATCTGCCACAGAGGGATTCAGGCTAGGCTTGATGCTCACCGAATTGTCGATGATGACGCTGGAACCGTTGCGGAGTTTGAGCAGGCCGCCAGCAGCGACTTCATCACCCGTTTGCAGGCCTTCTAGAACCTCGACGAAATCGCCGCGTACTTGACCAATGCGAATAAAGCGATTGGTAGCAACCAGCTTTTCTGGGTCATCTTCCGAGGCAGCAATAACAAAAACGGAAGTGCCATAAGAGTCGTATTTCAGCGCGGTACGTGGAATGGCCAAAACATCGATGGACGTGCCCTTTTCGATACGGACTTTGGCGAACATGCCGGCGCGCAATTTAGCGTTTGGGTTAGGAATTTGTGCACGCAAGATCATGTTGCGAGTGCTGAGATCGATAGCGGGTTCTATGACTTGAATCCTGCCTTCGAATGCACTGTCTGGCCAGGCATCGACGCTAATTTTGACCGGCAAGCCCACGGACACTTGTGACTGTTGGTTTTCGGGCAAGGCGAACTCCACTTCCATGGGGTCCAAAGCCTGCAGGCTGACCAAGGCTGTGCCCGGTGTTAGGTATTCGCCGACGTTAATCTGACGGATGCCCAATACGCCATCGAAAGGCGCGCGTATGTCCTTGTGTTCAACGCGGGCTTGTTGCGCGTCGACTGCGGCATCGGCTGCTGCGGCTTCGGCGCGGGTGCGATCATATTCTGCTTGCGAGAGAACTTTTCGCCGGTACAAGTCATCAGCGCGGCGTTGGTTGCTGCGTGCAATCTCAGCCTGCGCTTTGAGTTGTTTCAGTTCGGCTTTTTCAATGCGGGCGTCCAAACTCACCAGCAATTCACCTTGCTTGGCTTGGCTGCCAGGAACGAAATGTATGCCATCTACAATTCCCGCAACTTGAGTGGTCAAGTTGGTGCCATTGTGCGGAACCAAGTTGCCAACCGTGGGTATGCTTTGCGTCCAGCGCATGCTTTGAACCTTACTGCTCAAAACAGTGACCGCTGGAGAGGGCATGTTGTCGAAGTAGCTGCTCATGGCTTTGCCGCCCATGTACTTCATGCCGAATACCCCACCGAATACGGCGAGGCAGGCAAGCAGCATGATAATCATTCGCTTGGTGCTCATCTGTTCTTGGTCCCCAAAATGTGCGTTGCCCGCAGGCGAGTCTGCCCATTATCGGTGTACAACGCGTTGCTTGCCAAAATACCTGCCTGGGAGGGACAGCGCGTAGCCATCCATTTGCAGAGATTAAGCGAGCGAAACGACGCTGTTGAGCAGCATGCGTACCAGCATGGTTTGGCGAGTTACACCGGTCTTGCCAAAAATAGAGCGCAGATGGGTGCGTGCGGTATTGCGCCGTACATTGAGTTTTTCAGCGGCTTCGTCCAGCGTGTTGCCTTCCGCTAGCAAGATGGCGAGATTGGCCTCCATGCGGGTGAGACCAAAGACACGGCGGACCACTTCTTGCGAAGGTTGTGCCGGTGAGGAATCAGGGTCGCGCAGGTATACGGCGGCGGCTGGTCTTTGTTTGCTTTCTGAATATTGCGCATAAGGAATGGCGCGGATCACAATCCCAATTTGCGCGCGGCCGGATGGCCGGGTGACCGACATGGCTTCAGCTAAACCGGGGCCGGCTTCGGCGGTGCTATTGCTGATGGCATCGGTTATTAGGTTCTGCAATTCGCTATTTTCGCTGCGACTTGAGGCGGCAATGCCCTTGCCACTGCGACTGACTCCATCGCGCTCAGCCAATATGCGTTGGGCTTCATCATTCAGATGAATAATGGTGCCTTCGTGGCTGAAATGAACCATGCCCAAGAGTAAGCGATTAACCGCTCCGGAATACAGTTGCCGTTCGCATTCCAGGGTGTCCATGCGCGCATGTATGCGGATCGCACGTTCTAAATGAGGCAGTAGGACCCGGCAAATCATCTTGTCGCGGTCGTTAAAGTTTTCAGATGTTTGCGCTCGCGTCACACGCAGGCGGCATTCAATGCCATCTTTTGTCGTGATATCGGCACCTAACAGATGGCCGATGTCCAAGGGTTTTAAATACTCTTGATACATCGCACTTTTGTGCCATTGATCTTTGCCCATCAGCTCATCGGCGCTAATGACAGAGCCCGGTGGTAATCCGACAAAAGGGTCCAGTGCGAAAAAGCGCTGTTCGTAGGATTCGGTTGCGGTGTCGTCAACGTCGCCGGTATTGATCATCACGCCGGAAGATTCTTGCGACGGTGGGCGCAACATTAAGGTGACGTGCGCAGCATCCAGGGTTTCCCGCATCAGTTCCAGCGCATCACGCCAAGGTGGGGATTCATTCACGCCGTCGTATATGGCCGCCAGTAGGCGATCCATTTCCGCTTGGCCAAAGGGATATTCTTTGTCGCTTAAATCAACGGCGTCGAAACTGGAACGACGTGCCTGAAAGGCTTGTGCGGATGCCAGGGTTTGCATTATGTCTTTAGCACGCGCTGTTGTGCGGCGGCAAAAATGATTCTGGCAATAGTAGTGGCATAGGAACTCCCGAGCCTAAGCTCGTTAACGATCATCCGGACGGGTGATTTTAAGCCCAGATAGTGGCGACAAACTAGCATGATGATCGAATTACTGAATTTGTTGTTTGTTTCCAGTCTTTGCGTGCGCCCTGAGGGATGCCCCTTATGAAGCAAGCAAAACCACAATTGACTGGGGATATGTCGCTGGATATAGAACCCGCATTGAGCGTGTTAGATGCGGATCAACTGAACTGGGGAATCAGTACGGATGTACTGGTGATCGGCTTTGGTGCCGCAGGTGCGGCCGCGAGTTTGTCCGCGCGCGAACAAGGTCGCGAGGTGGTGATTTTGGATCGCTTTGATTTAGGAGGAGCGACCGCACGCAGTGGCGGGGTGGTCTACGCGGGTGGCGGAACTGCGCAGCAGCGCAAAGCCGGTATAGACGATACGCCGGAGGCGATGTTTGAGTACTTGCGCCGAGAAGTGGGCGGCGCGGTCAGTGATGAGGCTTTGCGCCGTTTCTGCAATGACAGTCGTGGCCTTATTGAGTGGTTGGAATCCTTAGGTGCGCAGTTTGATGCTGCACCCAATCCACCCAAAACTTCGTACCCGCGCGATGGGGTTTATTTGTATTACTCCGGCAATGAAACCTTGTCAGGGTTTAAGGAGCATGCCGCTGCTGCGCCCCGTGGACATCGCACTGTGGATAAAGGCTTGTCCGGCCACCGCTTGTTTCAGGTTTTGCATCAAGCTGTTTTGGCCAGCGGTGCTGTGGTACGCGCACCGAGTGCAGCGCGGCGTCTCGTGTGTGATGAAAGCGGCCGTGTTTTGGGGGTGGAGTCGCTGGAGATACAGGCCGGCAGCCCTGCGGAGCGTCGTTTCCGAAGGCTAACGCGCTGGGCCGAAGCCATACACAATTTTGCTCCAGGCCTAGCCGATGGTTTGAGAAAAAGAGCGGCTGCAATCGAGCGGCAGCATGGCCGCAAATTATTGATACGCGCGCGTCAGGGAGTGGTCATTACAACAGGCGGGTTCATCTTTAATCGACATATGTTGCAGCAGCATGCGCCGTCGTACTTGCCCAATATGCGTTTGGGCACCGCTGGCTGTGACGGCAGTGGCATACGTCTAGGCCAATCGATAGGAGCGGGCGTTGGGCAAATGAATAAAGTGTCGGCATGGCGCTTTATTAATCCGCCACAAGCCTGGTCCAAGGGATTTGTGGTCAATCAACAAGGGCAACGCTTTTGTAATGAAGCCGCATACGGTGCGCGCATTGGCGTTGCCATGTGTGAGGAACAACATGGCAAAGCATGGTTGATTCTAGATCGACAAGCTCGCCGTACCGCAGTGCGCGAGGCCTTGTTTGGAGGGCTATGGAAGTTCCAAAGTATGCCTGCATTGATCCTCATGCTAATCGCTCGACGTGCGCCGACGATAGAGAAGTTGGCAGCCAAATTGGGTATGGATGTACCCACCCTAGCGGTGAATCTACGCAGCTATCAGCGTGCCGCACGAGGTGAGCAAGACGACACTATGGGCAAATATCGCGAGCAAATGCTGGCAATGGATGATCCCAGTTTCGCGGCTCTGGATATTTCTTCGGACAATCCCCTGTTCCCTTGTCCTGCCATAACATTGGGTGGGTTGCGCGTTAATGAAGACAGTGGCGCAGTGCTGAATGAACAGGGCGACAACATTGCTGGTCTCTTTGCTGCGGGTCGGGCCGCAGTTGGAGTTGCCTCAAATCACTATGTCTCAGGCTTGTCTCTGGCCGATTGCTTGTGGGCAGGGCGTAGGGCTGGGCTACACGTGGCCCAGAGCGAAAAGTAAAATACACTTGCAAGGCATGTAGTGAATTGCTACATTGCGGCCATGTACAAAGCTCTTCGCCAACAAAACCTCGTTCGCCTGATTCAACAACAGGCCGACGGACATCAAGCCGAATTTGCGTCGATGATCGGAAAATCACCTTCGTATGTTGGTCAATTGGTGCGTGGCGTTGGTAGCTTTGGTGATCGAGTGGCACGACAAATCGAGCAGCATTGCCGTCTGCCTAAAGGCTGGCTAGATCAGCAAGAACAAGCGTCATCCAGTGTCGTTGCGCGTGAGCTGGAAGCCCCGCGATCACAAGGCTTATGCCCCATGTTGTCGTGGGTTGCTGCGGGTAGTTGGCACGGTATGGAAACACCCAGCGGTAGCGGCGACGATGCGGAAGAATGGCTGCCGTGTCCGGTGCGCCATTCTAGCGATACTTTTGCACTGCTAGTGCGTGGTGAGTCCATGTACAACCCCTTGGGGCGTATCAGTTTTAATGATGGCGATTTGATTTTTGTCGATCCGCAGCGTCATCCGGAAAATAAAGCCTGTGTGGTGGTGCGGCGTGAGCAAGATCAAAGTGCGACTTTTAAGCAGCTGATTCAGGAAGGGGAGCCGCCGCAAGCCAAGCGTTATCTCAAACCTCTGAATCCAAATTGGCCTGAACCCATTATGGAATTTCAGGAAAACGATACCTTGTGTGGCGTCGTTATATTCAAAGGCATGGCCTTATAAAGCGGAGCTAATTCGCATAAAAATTTTTGCTTCAAATATGTAGTAAAACACTCTAGGAGAGAGCAATGAACAAACAAAAATCTATGGTTACTGTGCGGGTTGTTCGTAGCAACAATGTGATCCGTGTTCGCAAAGCAAGCCGCTTACTACGCCCTATGGCACCAAAAATTCAAGCGAAGTTGGAAAAGCCACGGGTCTTTTGTGATCCACGTATGCCCGGTGGCTGGCATGAACTTAAGGAGTTGGTGGCAGGTGGTTGTCAAGCGGCGTAAGCGCCGCTTTGTCTCTATTGTGCTTGGAGTATCGCCAGTTGCACATCGGCTTGCTGACTCAAAGCGGCCAAGCGTGTTGCGGTCCGGAAAGCACCGGTCTCACGCAGTGCAGTGAGCACTTGTTGGTCGCGCTGATAAACATCGTTGCGTAACTGCAGTTGCCCTTGATCATCGACCCAAGCAGTCCAGTATTCCAAATGAACGGATACCGGCTCAAGTAACCTGATGCTCTGGTTGTTGGCATAGGATTGAGCGTGCACTGGGCTGGCTGGTTGTTCATCTGTGTGATTACGTAATAGAGCTTCGGCCAGTGCCATAGGCTGATCCAGACGTATGCAGCCAGAGCTAAACAAACGTTGACCGCGGTCAAACAAATTTTTCCCAGGTGTGTCGTGCAAATACACGGAATAGTCGTTAGGAAAAAGGAATTTCACTTGTCCCAGCGCATTTTGAGGTCCTGGGTCTTGGCGTAGGAAGTAGCTGAAATTGCGGCGAGTGACTTGATTCCAATCAATGCTATTGGGGTCGAGTTCTTCGGCACCCATTTCCCAGCTGGCACGCACTGAGAAGCCGCGCTCCGTTAAATAGTGCGGGTTTTGTCGAATCTGCGGCAGTTTGTCTACTGTTGCAATGCGGGTGGGTACATTCCAATACGGATTGAACACAATCTCGCGTATGGCACTGCTGGTTGTTGGTGTAGGGCGACTGGTGCGGCCAGCAATCACTTTCATGCTCAGTTCTTTGCGACCCTGATGTATGTATGCCAATTCTTGTGCTGCGATATTCACGCGCACATGGCTGTCCGCGTACTGCGGCTTGAGTTGGCGCCAGCGCTCCAAATTCAGGCTGATCATCTCGATAGCCTCGAAGTTGTCGCGGTTTAATGCGGCTCGCGTTACCGGACCCAGCATGCCGTCGCTGTCCAAACCATGGCGTTGTTGAAAACGGCCGAGCGCGGCGGATAGATCTTGGCTGAAAAGCGTCGGATCAATGGCTTCTGCAGTTTCGGCGTCGATGCTTAGGTCACCGCTGTGTACTAGGCGATCACGTAAGGCGGTGACGTCGGCGCTGCGTAGCCCAGGCTTTAGTAGGGTGTTACCTGGTAGCTGGCTGACGCTGAAATCTTCTGGGTTGTTGAGGCGCTGTTTCAATGCGGCAGTGAGCGCCCAATAGTCGCTGGACGACGGGAGTAGGGCATCGAATTCATGGCTGGGATCAGCGCTGGGGCGCAGACGTAGCAGTAAGCGCCGCGCTTTGGCGCTGTCCGCGTAGCGACTGGTAGCACCTTGGGAAAGATCGGTCGCGAGGCTGATAAAGGCGTCGCTGAGTAGTAAGTCGGCATGGATGCGATGAGCCAAAGTGACTTGATTGAGTAATTGGGTCAGCGCTGCATAGTGATAATTGTCAGGATCTAAACCATGACGCGGCAACTCAGACAGATAGTCCATCATCCGCAATGCACTGTTATTCCAACCGTCCTGCTCGGACCAGATCGAGGTGTATCCCTTGCGGTCGTAAACATGTACAAGCTCAGCACGGTTGTGTAGCAACACGCCTGCAGCAGACTGAGAGTTTTTGACTCGCATTGCTTGCACTTTGGTTTGCATGTGACTGATAAAGCTTGGCGCCGCGTCAATCTCATCATTCGCCTGGGATAGGTTGCTGCTGCCCATGCTCAGCAAAAACAGCACGCAAATCAGTCTGTGAGAGTGGCTGATGCTTCGGTTGTTAGGCGGTGAAAAAATCATGTTCGGACCCCAATAAATCTGTTTCTGGGGTCATCATTGACAGTGTGGCGTCAAAAAATTGTCATCAACTGGCAGGGCAAGTGTCATTAGCCGCTTGGGACTGGGTCTAAGGCGGTGTTCTAATGGGGATTCTTTTTCCAGTTCTTGGCTAGCTTGTGACACCAAATTCGCGCCGATTGCGCCCGTTAATTCGGTTACTGCCTTTTCTTTGGGTGTACCGCCGCCAATTGTTCGGTGCCAGCATAGCTTTGCTGATTGCCGCGGGCGCCACATTGTCCTTGCCGGTTGCTCTGCGACACATGATTGACGCTGGGTTCTCACCGCAGCAAGCGGAGCACATAGACCGGGTGTTCCTGGCCCTGTTTTTTGTAGCCTGCGTTATGGCCTTCGCGACCGCATTGCGCTACTACTTGGTGACGTGGATAGGCGAGCGTTTAGTCGCCGATCTTCGTGCGGCTGTGTATCAGCATGTACTGGGTATGAGCCCTGAATTTTTCGAAACCACGCGTACCGGTGAGGTTTTGTCGCGGTTGACCACTGATACCACCTTGATTCAAACCGTGGTGGGCTCTAGCGTCTCCATCATCTTGCGCAATATTTTGATGTTCTTTGGTGGCTTGGCCATGTTGATGGTGACCAGCCCCGAATTGACCCTGATGATTGTTTTGCTGATCCCTCTGGTCTTGATCCCCATTTTGGTCTTTGGGCGCAAAGTCAGGCGTTTGTCCCGAGACAGTCAAGATCGTGTCGCTGATACCAGTTCTATGGCCCAAGAAGTGCTGTCTGCGATAACCACGGTGCAGTCCTATCATCGCGAAAGTTACGAGAAAACACGCTATAGCAAGGCGGTAGAGGCGGCATTTCGCACCGCACTGCATCGCATCCGTAGTCGTGCCATTTTGACCTTACTGGCCATATTACTGATGTTTGGGGCGATAGTTTTGGTGTTGTGGTTTGGTGCCCAGGCGGTAATCGACGGACGTATGAGTGCAGGAGAGTTGGGACAATTCTTGATGTATGCCTTGTTCACTGGTGGCGCGATGGCCGCATTGAGTGAAAGCTGGGGCGAGGTGCAGCGTGCCGCCGGAGCCACTGAGCGGTTGATCGAGTTATTGGATACGCCGTCGTCGTTGGTGATTCCTAATGATCCGCTGACTCTGCCGGTCAAGGTGCGTGGCAGCATCAGGTTCGAAGCGGTGACATTTGCCTATCCCGCGCACCCCGAGCGGCCGGTGTTACAAAATTTTTCACTGCAGATTGAAGCCGGTGAAACCGTGGCGCTTGTGGGGTCATCAGGGGCGGGTAAAAGCACCGTGTTCCAATTGCTGCTGCGTTACTACGATCTGCAGGGCGGACGCATCTTGTTGGATGGCGTTGATATCGCATTGCTAGAGCCCGGAGATTTACGCCAAGCTTTGGCGATCGTGCCGCAAGAACCGGTTTTGTTTGCGGATACCGCAATGGAAAATATTCGCTACGGCCGTTTGGAAGCCAGCGATGAAGAGGTTCGCAAGGCAGCCAAACACGCAGCCGCTGAGGATTTTATCCTCAAGCAGAAAGAGGGCTATAACAGCTATTTGGGAGAGCGCGGTGTGCGTTTATCGGGTGGTCAGAAGCAGCGTTTGGCCATTGCCAGGGCGCTATTGAAAGATGCGCCGGTGGTTTTGTTGGATGAAGCAACCAGTGCGCTGGATGCGGAGTCGGAGCAAGAAGTGCAGCGCGCGCTGGATGAATTAACCCACAATCGCACCAGTTTGGTCATTGCCCACCGCTTGGCTACCGTGCGTAGAGCGGATCGCATTGTGGTGATGGATGGCGGTCAATTGGTCGCAATGGGAACGCACGAGGAATTGGTTAAGCAAGGCGGCTTGTACGCGCGTTTAGCACGGTTACAGTTTCGTGATGCCGAGCCGGTCGTAGAGTTGGCCGAGTAGTTTTGCGTGGATGGAGGTCTGTACTGCGCCATATGGCTTACGCAGCCTGGCCGTTCGCGATGTTAATGTTTGGCTTCAATGGTCGCCGTGTTTGGTCGCTGAGTTGTATTTTTGGATGTTCTACATATTTGAATTGTGATGCTGATGTTTGTGCGTTTTAGCTTTTTGTTTGTAAGCCTAAGTTTATTGTCGGGTTGCAGCGTTTTGCAGCAGTGGTTTGTAGCCAAGCCTTGCCAAGATCCGGTTTACCGTCAATTCGATTTTTGGATAGGGGAGTGGGACGTAGCGCAAGCTGAGGGTGAAAAGCCCAAAGCATTTAATAGCATCACCCCCATCGTTCAGGGTTGTGCTTTGAAAGAGCGATACCACACCCAATCTGGATACACTGGGGAAAGTCTGAATTGGTATGACCCGCAGTTGCAGCAATGGCGCCAAACTTGGGTTGATAACGCAGGCATGGTTTTACATCTGGCCGGAGGCTTGAACGCACAAGGTGAAATGGTTTTGCGTGGTGATCATCGCCGAGACGAGCGCGGCGAACCCATACTTGATCGCATTACCTGGACGCCGACAGGTTTTGGAGACGTCATTCAGCTGTGGCAGACCTCGACGGACGACGGTAAAACATGGCAGCAACTTTTCAAGGGAATTTATCAAGCTCGCCAAGCACCTGTATTTACTCCACGGCAGCGCTATTAGCTTTCGGCTGCGAAGGCTAGGAACGTCTCTCGGTGATTATGCGTGTAACAGAACTAAGGCGAGCTGCGAATGAACGTTCGAACGCAGTGCCGTTTCAAACGATGAGAAAAGTATGAGCAACAAAGTATGGAATCCGGTGTTAGTCAGTGGGATTTTTTCCTTAGTCTTAGCCGGCTGTGGAGGCAACGAAGTGCCGCAGAGCAATTCGCCGACCACGACGGTAAACCCTCAGCCTACTTCAGCGCCGTCAGCCAGTCCGTCGCCTACTGCGACGCCTGCACAAACTCCGGTGGGCTCGCCAGCGCCTAGCGCCGCGCCGACAATAAGCCCGCAGCCCACTGCTGGACCGTCCGCAAACCCGTCACCTACAGCGGCGCCTACACAAACACCGATGGCCTCGCCAACGCCAAGCGCCACACCGGGTGTTTCACCTACACCTGACGCTCAGGCTAAAAACATTTATAACGTTGCCAATGCGTGTTGGGTATTGAAATCCAATGATGTGTATGTCGGTCGCGTTGAGGATGACTATGGCCGGGTCGGCAGCATTGAAGCGGCCTCCCCATTTTTCTTGAAACCTAGCCGCCTAGGCCAATATTTGTTGCTCAGCGATTATCAGCGAGCTGAGGGTGCGGTCGGCAGTAAGCAGTTGCTAGGGATTAGCGATCCACTGGGTGAATTTCTTGATGACCTAGGGGAGCTCGCAGTTGAAGCCGGTTTCCTAGTTCGTGGTATCGCAGACATCGCGGATTACTTTGTGGATCCAGCATTGGCGAGTCAACGTATTGCGCAAGATATTGCGGATGGTGTGATCGATGGCGCTGGATTAATCGGTGACAGCGACGTCACGCCGGGCTTGGCGACATCAACACGGGCCAATGATTTGGCCTTGTGGGATTTGGTCGAATTCGAACCCGGTTCTGAGCGTTTCTTTGTACGTTCCAATGTCACCGGTTTGAATCTGCATCTGGATGCTGAACTTTTTGGTCTCAGTAGCGATGCAGGCGAGGCAGAATTATTCGAATTGTTAGCAGCGGAAGATTGCGTTGAATATCCAGAAGTTTCGCTGAACCTCAGTGCAGATGAGGCGGGGCCTGCGATCTATTTGAATGAAGTGTCACGCTTTGCCGAAATGGGCTTTGACG